>JBGAFW010000099.1:0-35157 GCA_044227045.1 Labilithrix sp. | reverse complement strand
CGGCCGACGTCGACTCGAAATCGCGCTTCCCGATCGAAGCGATCAACGCGATGAAGGAGGCCAAGCTCCTCTCCGCGGCGGTGCCGAAGGAGTTCGGCGGCGCAGGCTCGGACATGCACGAGCTGTCGGCGTGCTGCGTCGAGCTCGCGCAAGGATGCGCCGCGAGCGGGATGGTGTTCGCGATGCACATCATCCAGGTCGCGTGCATCGCGCGTCACGCGCAGTCGTCGCCGTACTTCCAGAAGTACCTTCGCGAGATCGTCGACAAGCAGATCCTGATCGCGTCCGTCACCTCCGAGGTCGGAGTGTGGGGCGACACGCGATCGAGCATCTGCGCCCTCCAGACCAACCCCGATGGCAAGTGCCGCCTCGACAAGGACGCCACCACCGTCTCGTACGGCGCCCACGCCGAGGACCTGCTCGTCACCTGCCGCCGCAACCCCGACGCGCCGCCGAGCGATCAGATCCTCGTCTTGCTTCGCAAGGGCGACTTCACGCTCGAGCAGACGACGAACTGGGACACGATGGGCATGCGCGGAACGTGCAGCCCGGGCTTCAAGCTGAGCGCGCCGAGCTTCTCGCCCGATCAGGTCGTCCCCGGGTCGTTCGCGGAGTCGTCTGCGCAGACGATGGTCTCGTACTCGCACATCCTCTGGGGAGGCGTCTGGCTCGGCATCGCGGCCGACGCGGTCTCACGCGCCGCCAACTACGTCCGCGCCGAAGCCCGCAAGAAGCCGGGCACCGTTCCCCAGCAAGCGAGCCGCCTCGCCGAGGTGATGGTGCAGCTCCAGACGATGCGCAACAACGTCACCGCGCAGGCGGTGGAGTTCGACGGCATCACCACGCGCCCCGATGGGATGGAGCAGCTGCTCACGATCGGCTGGGCGCTGAAGATGAACAACATCAAGGTCGGCTGCTCCGAGATGGCGCCGGCGATCGTCCACCAGGCGCTGCAGATCGTCGGCATCGGCGGCTACAAGAACGACTCGAAGTACTCGATCGGCCGCAACTACCGCGACGCGCTCTCCGGCGCGCTCATGATCTCGAACGACCGCATCTTCGGTAAGAACGCGTCGATGCTGCTGGTCTACAAGGACGAATGAGCGTCCTTCGAGGACCACGCAGCCTGCTTTGTCCGTGACGGAATCTCTAACGACGGGTGAGTGACTCAGATGAGCAGCGACAACGAAACATACGACGTGAAGACGTTCTACGACGGGCTCGTCAAGCACGGGCACATCGTTCCGGTCCGCGTCGAAGGTGTCTTCGGCCGTGGGCCAGGGTTCGAGTCCGTGCTCGAAGCGGTCAACTCCCTCGTGACGCGTCTGTCGAAGGACGATGGCGCCGAGGTCCTGACGTTTCCGCCGGTGATCGATCGCACGATCATCGAGCGAACGGACTACCTCGACTCCTTCCCTCACCTCGCCGGTACCGTCTTCAGCTTCCAGGGCAAGGAACGCCAAGCCCTCGAGCTGTCGAAGCGCGTCCACGAGAAGCAGCCGTGGGGTGAGCTCGTCGGCATGACCGACGTGTGCATGAACCCCGCCGCTTGCTATCCGCTCTACCCGACGATGACAGGCAAGCTCCCCGAGAAGGGGCGCCTCGTCACGATGACGAACTGGGTGTATCGCCACGAGCCGTCGCCCGAGCCCACGCGCATGCAGTCGTTCCGCGTTCGTGAGTTCGTGCGCGCCGGCAACCCGGACGACGTCATCCAGTGGCGCGACATGTGGCTCCAGCGCGGGCTCGACATGTTGAAGAGCCTCGGTCTCCCCGCAGAGAGCGACGTCGCGGCCGATCCGTTCTTCGGTCGCGCAGGCGCGATGCTCGCGGACGGTCAGAAGGCGCAGAAGCTGAAGTTCGAGGTGCTCATCCCCGTCATCTCGAAGGAGAAGCCCACCGCGTGCTGCTCGTTCAACTACCACAACGATCACTTCGGCAAGGTCTTCGACATTCAGCAAGCGAAGGGTGACGTCGCGCACACGGCATGCCTTGGCTTCGGCCTCGAGCGCTGCGTGATGGCGCTCTTCCGCCATCACGGCTACGTGCTCGCGGAGTGGCCCAAGGCCGTGCGCGACATTCTCTGGCCGTCGTGACGAGCGAGGCGTCATCGTGAGCACGTCTCCTACCCGCGCCGTCGTTCTTCCCGAGCTCGATGCGAAGACGTACAAGCGTCACTCGCTCCACGCCGAGGACCGTACGTGGGTCGAGAAGAATTGCTACATCGACATCTGGATCGAGGTCGTTCATGCGGTGGGACTCGATCCCGTCGCGATGATGCCCTTCACCGTCGCGATCGACTTCGAGCACGATCAGTGGACGTTCTTCAAGCCGGTGCACTCCGAGCTCTGGGATCTCTACGGGATCGACGTTCAGGAGCTCAACGTCTGGAAGGGATCGATCCTCGAGCACAGCCTCACGCACTGCCGTGAAGGCAAGATGGTCTCGACCGAGGCGGACGCGTGGTGGCTCGCCGATACGTCGGGCACCGACTACCGCACGCAGCACACGAAGACGACGATCGTGATCCAGGACGTCGACGTCGAGAAGCGCCACCTTGGCTACTTCCACAACGCCTCGTACCACGAGCTCTCCGGCGAAGACTTCGAGCGGCTCTTCCGCGTCGGCGAGCCCTACGATCCGGCATACATGCCGCTCTTCGCGGAGATCATCCGCTTCGATCGCAAGGTGAATCGGCCGATCGGCGAGCTCCGCGCACGCGCGCGCGGGCTCTTGGCGCATCACCTGTCCCGACGCCCCACCCAAAACCCGTTCGACAAGTTCGCGGCGTCCTTCGCCGCCGAGCTCCCCGCGCTGCAAGCGGCCGGCTTGAACAACTACCACGTGTGGGCGTTCGCGAACGTTCGCCAGATCGGCGCCGCGTTCGAGCTCGCCGCCATCCATCTTCGCTGGCACGACGATCCGGCGCTCGTCCCCGCGGCCGAGGCCTTCGAGGTGATCTCGTCGCAGTCGAAGGCGTTCATCTTGAAGGCCGCGCGCGCGGTGAACAGCAAGAAGCCGTTCGACGCATCGGCGTTCTTCGGCGAGATCTCGAGCGCCTACCAGCGTGGCATGGACATCCTCGGGAGCGAGGTCTCGTCGACGAAGCCATGAAGATGACCGTGGGGATCGATCTCGTGAGCGTGAAGCGCATCGAGGAGTCGCTCGACCAGTTCGGCGATCGGTTCCTCGATCGGATCTTCACGAAGGACGAGGTCGCGTACGCGCGAGCGGGGTTCGGAGACGGCAAGCGCGCGATGCTCCAGCGTCTCGCCGCGCGTTTCGCCGCGAAAGAAGCGGCGATCAAGGCGCTCGATCTCTCCGAGCAGGGCGTGTCGTGGCGCGACCTCGAGGTCGTCAAGACCGCCTCTGGCGCATGCGAGATGCGGATGCACGGCCGCGCGAAAGATCACCTCAAAGGCGGAACATCGACGACACTGAGCATGAGTCACGAGGGTGACCTGGCCACGGCCGTCCTCGTCGCCTACGAAGCGTAGACAACCGAACGAACGAAGAACGAAGAACGAACATGAGCACCGAGACCGACAAGATCCGCAGCATCCTCAAGGCGCATGGACGACTCAGCAAGGACGCCGATTCGCTCGACGCCGATGCCGACCTCTACCAGGCCGGCATGACCTCGCACGCCAGCGTCAACGTCATGCTCGCGCTCGAAGGCGAGTTCGACGTCGAGTTCCCCGACACGATGCTGAAGCGCTCGGCCTTCCAGAGCATCAGCGCGATCGCCGCCGCGATCCAAGAGCTGAAGGGCTGAAGCTGCGCGCGTCCTTGCGGGGAGGGTTTGGGAACCAGGCAGGTTCTCGACGTGAGGTGCCATGAGAGGTAACGGCCGCGTCCGCGGAGTCACGCATCCCAAGGGCGGCCACGCCGATGTCCTCCTCAGCGAGGGCTGGCAGGTGGCGCGCGCCGCGCCGGGATCGATCACGGACCCGAAGGCGCTCGCGTCGGCGTCGCTCGCTTGGACGGCGGTGGCGAAGGTGCCTGCGACCGCGGCGTCTGCGCTGCGAGACGCGAAGGAGTGGTCGCTCGACGGTCCTCCGCGACGCTTCGACGCCGAGGACTGGTGGTGGCGTGTCACGATCGCGCCCGGCGAGCTCTTCGGTGAGGCGCGCACCGAGCCCGGCGACGAGCTGACGCTCTGCTTCGACGGGATCGCGACGATCGCCGAGGTGTGGGTCGACGGCGAGCGCGTGATCCAGAGCGAGAACATGTTCGTCGCGCATCGCGTGCCGCTTCCGGCCGGCGAGACGTCGCACGAGATCGTGATTTGCTGCCGCTCCGTCGACGCGCGGCTCGCGATGAAGAGGCCGCGACCGAAGTGGCGCGCCCCGATGATCGAGCACGCGCAGCTGCGCTGGATCCGGACGACGCTGCTCGGCCGCACGCCTGGTTGGTCACCGCCCGCCGCCGCCGTGGGACCTTGGCGTCCCGTCCGCCTCGTGCGCCAGCGCGACGTCGCGATCGACGAGCTCTCTTTTCGCGCGTCGGTCGAGGGCGATCACGGCGTCGTCGAGGTCGTCGCCTCCACGATCCGTAGCCTCGACGGCAAAGAGCGCAGCGCAGCGCTCGTGGTCGAGCGCGGCGGCTCCGAGCACCGCATCCCGCTCCAGCGTGACGCGTCCACGCGGCTCGTCATCCCGAAGGTGGAGCGATGGTGGCCGCACACGCACGGAGAGCCCGCACTTCATCGAGCCTGGATCGAGATCCAAGACGACATCCGGGTCGATCTCGGGACGATCGGCTTTCGCGAAGTGGAGGCGAAGATCGACGACGACGGCTTCACCCTCTTCGTCAACGGCACGCGCATCTTCTGCCGCGGCGCCTGCTGGACGCCGCTCGACGTCGTCACGCTCGCGAGCGACGATCGCGAGGCCTACGACGCAGCGATGACGCAGATCGCGCGCGCCGGCATGAACATGCTCCGCCTCTCGGGCGCGATGTCGTACGAGAGCCCGGCGTTCTTCGACGCGACCGACGCGCAGGGCGTGCTCGTGTGGCACGACCTCATGTTCGCGAACATGGACTACCCCGAAGAGGATGCCGCGTTCGCCGCGTCGATCAAGGAGGAGGTCACGCAGCACCTGTGCCTCCTCGAAGGTCGGCCCTCGATCGCGGTCGTATGCGGCAACAGCGAAGGCGAGCAGCAAGCCGCGATGTTCGGCGCTTCACGCGACAAGTGGAGCCCGCCGCTCTTTCACGAGACGCTCCCGAAGCTCACGCGCTCCGTCTTGCCCGACGTGCCGTACTGGCCGTCGAGCGCGCATGGCGGCCCGGCGTTTCCGCATCAGGTCGATCACGGCACCACCTCCTACTACGGCGTCGGTGCCTACCAGCTCCCGCTGTCCGACGCGCGCCGCTCTGGGGTTCGCTTCGCGACGGAGTGCCTTGCCTTCGCGAACATCTCCTCCGGCCTGATCTCGGCGAAGGTGCATCAGCCGCAATGGAAGGAGCGAACGCCACGCGACCTCGGCGCCGGCTGGGACTTCGACGACGTGCGCGACCACTACGTCGAGCGCCTCTTCCGGGTGAACGTCCCCGACCTCCGCTACTCCGATCACGATCGCTACGTCGCGCTCGGGCGCGTGATCACCGGCGAGGTGATCGCGCAGACGTTCGGTGAGTGGCGACGCGCGCGATCGCGATGCGCGGGCGGCCTCGTGTGGTTCCTTCGCGACCTGTGGCAAGGCGCAGGCTGGGGCGTCATCGGCGCGAACGGCGAGCCCAAGGCGGCCTACCACTACATGAAGCGCGCGTGCCAGCCGCTCGCGCTCCACATCAGCGACGAAGGCAACAACGGCCTCTACCTCCACGTCGTGAACGACACCGCGAGCGCGATGATCGGCGAAGTCGAGATCGTCCTCTTCAAGAACGACGCGCAGGTGGGCCGCACCACGAGCACGCTCACCGTGGAAGCACGAAGCGCGACGGAGGTCGCGATCGGCTCTCTCTTCGAAGGCTTCCTCGATCTCAACCACGCGTTTCGCTTCGGTCCGCCCACGTGCGATCTGGTCGTCGCGCGCTTCGAGGGCACCGAGACGTTTCACTTTCCGGTCGGGCTCTTCTCGCAAAAAAAGAAGGATCTGGGCCTCACCGCCGTGCTCGCGCGCCCGAGCGAAGGCTCGCCCGAGGTCGACATCACGCTCACGACGACCGCGTTCGCGGAGTCCGTCGCGATCGAGATCGAGGGCTACGCCGCCGACGACGACTACTTCCATCTCGCGCCCGGCGCCTCGAAGACGGTGCGCATTCGCCCGCTGAAGAATTTGCGCCAGGCGCCGCGGGGGCTGGTCACGCCGCTCAACGCCGAGTCTCCGATTGGCGTAACCTTGCCGAAGTGACCACGTCGAACGAGCTCGCCCCTGGCGAGAACGAAGAGGTGCTCGAGATCGCGGAGCTGCCCGCGATCTCGATCCGATGGGCCCCGAGCGGACCCAAGGAGGCGACCGCGAAGGCCGTCGTCGTGATGCTGCATGGCTTTCAGATGACGCCTCGCGATCTGTCACCCTTCGCGCACTCGCTCGGGCTGCCCGCGTGGTTCTTGTTTCCTCGCGGCCCGCTCGAGGCGAAGCCGGCAGGGCGAGCGTGGTGGCACATCGATCATGTCCTCCGCGACCAAGCGATCGCGAAAGGACCGCGCGACTTCAACGTGCAGCACCCGCCCGACTTGCCGAACGCGCGCGAGCGGCTGACGCGCTTTCTCGAGGCGGTGCATGCGATGAAGCCCACGCCGGACACGCCGCTCATCCTCGCGGGCTTCTCGCAAGGTGGCATGCTCTCGTGCGACACGCTCCTCCGCGCCGCGTCGCTCCCTCCGATCTCGGCGCTCGCGCTCCTCTCGGCGTCACGCATCGCCGCCGACGAGTGGGAGCCTTATCTCGCGAGCGACGCATGCCGCGTGAAGGGCTTGCCGGTCCTCGTGAGCCATGGAGAGACGGACAACGATCTCGCGTTCTCCGCCGGCGTCGCGCTGAAGGAGTGCCTCGAGCGCGCGGGCGCGAAGGTCACGTGGGTGCCGTTCGAGCAGGGCCACGAGATCCCGCTCGTCGTGTGGCGGCATCTGAGGAAGCTCGTCTCTTCGTTTCTGCGATGAGGAGCGCCGAGCGATCGCCATGAGCAACGAAGAGCCGACAAATGAGCCTGACGCGGCGGGGAGCGGCAGCGAGCCGCGGCCGACAAATGAGCAAGAGGCCGCGGCGCTCGAGCACACGCGGCGCGAAGGCGCGACGGCGCTGCGAAACGGCGCGAAGCTCGGGCTCTCGCTCCTTTTGACGTGGGCGGTCGCGCTCGTCATCACGTTCAAGCTGCCGCGCTACCTCGGCCCGCTCGAGTGGGGCTACTACAAATACGGCTTCGAATACGCGACGGCGCTGGCGGTCTTCCTTCACCTCGGCGTCGACACGTACATCTCGCGCGAGATCCCGGTCCGCCCGAAGCACGCGAGCGACTTCTTCTTTGGCGTGCTCCTCGCGCGGATGGTGCTCGTCATCCCGCTCTTCGCGTACGGATACGTGCATCTTGCACACAAGCAGCCCGAGGAGCGTGTGGCGGCGGCGCTGTTCGGGCTCACGCAGCTCTTCATCGTCGCGAACGCCACGTTCCAGCAGATCCTCCAGGCGGCCTCGACGGTGGGGCGCCTCGCGATCTCGAACGTCGTCGCGAAGGTGCTCTGGGGCGGCGGCACGTTCGCCGCGGTCACGCTGAAGGCGCCGTTTTGGGTGCTCCCGCTGCCCATGCTCGCCGCCGAGTCGATGAAGGCGATGTTCCTCTACCTCGCCACGCGCGAGTCGGTGGACCTCGAGCTCCGGATGGACTTCACCGAGACGAAGAAGGTGCTTCGCGCGTCGCTCCCCTTCTTCGTCGCGATCGCGGCGGTGTACCTCGGCTCGAGCCTCGACGTCGTGCTCCTTCGCGAGCTCGTCCCCGAAGGCTCCGAAGAGGTGGGCTGGTACAGCGCGGCGCGCGAGATCGCGCGCCTGTCGGCGATGATGATGCCCGTGCTCACCGGCGTACTCGTCCCGATGATGAGCCGCGCGATGCACAACAACGAGGGCGAGTTCTTCCGCATCTTGCGGCGTGGCCTCGAAGGCGTGTGCGTGATCTCGATCCCGCTCACGTTGATGCTCGCGCTCGGCTCGGAGCTGGCGATCGCGCTGGTGCTGAAGGAGAAGTTCCTCCCCGCCGCCTTCAGCCTCCAATGGCTGGCGCCCACGTTCGTGCTCGCCTACGTGAACTCGCTGCTCTGGCTCGCGCTGATGATCATGAAGCGGTCGTGGACGATCACGATCGTGTCGATCGTGGGCCTCATCCTCTTGCCGCTCTTCATCTTCGTCGTCGTCCCGCTCACGCGCCATCTCGGGCCCGGGAGGTCCGGCATGGGCGTGGCGATGGCGCTCTCGGCGCGAGAGCTCGTCAACGTGCTCGTCTTCTTCGCGGTCGTCGGCAAGCGCGCGTTCGATCAGCGCGCGGTCATGTCGATCGCAAAATCGCTCTTCGTCTGCTGCGTCGTCGTCGCGATGCACGTGCTCGTGGGCGAGCGCATTCATCCGTGGCTACGGCTGCTCGCCGATGGCGTCGTCTATGCCGTGCTCGCGCTCGCGCTCCGTGTCATCCGCGTCGGCGACATCCTCGACGTGCTGCGCCTCATCAAGAACCGGCGCCAGCTCCAAGCCGACGCCGCCGCAGCAGAGGCCGGCCCCGCTTAGCCGACGCGCTTGGCGAGCTCGCGGATGGCGTGCGGCTGCGCGGCGTCTTCGAAGAGCTGCGGGAGGAACGAAGGCGAGACGGGCAGCTCTTTCGAGAGGCGTGCGAGCGCCATCGCCTGGACGTGCTCGCGGAGAGAACGGCTGCGGCCCGCGGAGATCGCGACGTCGGGCGC
Source organism: Labilithrix sp. (assembly GCA_044227045.1). Taxonomy (GTDB): domain Bacteria; phylum Myxococcota_A; class Polyangia; order Polyangiales; family Polyangiaceae; genus Labilithrix. The sequence continues at coordinate 26,261 of JBGAFW010000099.1, read as the reverse complement.
GGAGGTCATGTCGAGATCGTTCGGTGACACCGCCTCGAGCACCGTGCGCTCCTCCTTCGAGAAGAGCGGCGGCAGCACGCAGTTGACGACGATCTTTCCGATCGGGAGCTTGAGCTCGGAGTCGAGCGCGTGGGCGAGCTCGATCGTCTCGGTGGTGGGCATCTCCTCCGGCAGCGTGACGAGCACCACCGCGCACGTCTTCGGATCCTGGAACAGCTCCCACGCGCGCTCGGCGTCGCGACGAAGCAGCCCAGGCGGCACGACATCGAGGATGACCTTCGGCACGCGGAGCATGTCGAGGCCGTGGCCCGTCGCCGGCGCGTCGAGGATCACGATGTCGTAGAGCGGCATGCCGTCTTCACGGAGCTCGGTGGTGTGCCACCACGCCTTGCCGAGCATCGTCCACTCTTGCATGCCGGGCACCGCGCGGAAGAACGTGCGCACGTACCGGTTGTCGAAGAGAAGCTTGTAGAGTGCACGCGACTTGAGCATCATCGCGCCGTACTCTTCGAGCGCGCGCGTCGGATCCATGTTCACGGCCCACACGTTCGGCGCGACGGGCTTCACGTCGGGGCCGATGAGCTCGGAGCCGAACATCGTCGAGAGGCGCTCCTTCGCGTTGCACATGCAGATGAGGACGCGCTTGCCCTTCGCCGCGAGCGCGAGCGCCTCGGCCGCGCACACCGTCGTCTTCCCTACGCCGCCCTTGCCTGTGACGATCAGGAAACGTTTGCTCTCCAAGCCCGGTTTGTGTGGCGGAGGCGAGGAAGGAAGACCGGTCATTTCGAGGGGGGGACGATAGCACAGCTTCCGCCGCATCTTCGGGGGCGCCAATTCCGCATCTGGATGTGGCGCCTTTGGATCAAGCGCCGTCCGCCCCGCCGTCTACCCCTCCCCGGCCGAGCGCTGTGCTACTGATTCCGGCGTGATTCGCGTGCTCCCCCTCGGCGGCCTCGGAGAGGTCGGCATGAACTGCATGGCGATCGAGCAGCGCGGAGAGGTGATGCTCGTCGACTGCGGGGTCACGTTCGACGAGCGCGGGCTCGGCATCGACGTCGTGCACGCGGATTTCTCTCCCCTCGACCGCATGGGCGCGAGCATCGTCGGCGTCGCGGTCACGCACGGGCACGAAGATCACATCGGCGCGCTCCCGTACCTCTTGAAGCGCTTCGACGTTCCGGTGCACGGGCCTCCGTACGCCCTCGGCCTCGTGCGCGAACGCCTCAGCGAGCACGAGGTGCTCGAGCACGCGCGGCTCTACGAGACGCATCCCGGCAAGACGTTTCACCTCGGGTCGTTCGTCATCGAGCCCATTCGCGTCACCCACTCGATCGCCGACGCCACCGCGCTCGCGATCAAGACGGACGTGGGCACCATCGTCCACACCGGCGACTTCAAGTTCGACGAGACGCCGCCCGACGGAGAGCACTTCGACGTCGCGCGCTTCAAGGCGCTCGGTGACGACGGCGTCACCCTGCTCATGTCGGACTCGACGAACGTCGACGTCGAAGGCCCCACCGGCTCCGAGTCCGACGTCGGTGAGGCGCTCGAGCGGCTCGTGCTCGAGGCTCCTGGCGCCGTGTTCGTCGCGATGTTCGCGTCGAACATCCATCGGCTCCGCCTCCTCGGCGACATCGCGCGGCGCGCCAGCCGCAAGATCGTGCTGCTCGGCCGCGGCGTCGGAACGCATGCGCGGGTGGCGCGGGCCACGGGCTACTTGCCGTGGCCGGACGAGCTCGTCCTCCCCGACGACATGGCGCGCGAGCGCCCGCGAAAAGAGATCCTCGCGATCGCGACGGGCTCACAGGGGGAGGCGAACGCCGCGCTCGCGCGTCTCGCGCGTGGCGAGCACCCCACCTACAACGTCGCGCCGGGCGATCGCGTCATCCTCTCGGCGCGCACGATCCCAGGCAACGAGCCCGAGGTGCACGCCATCCTCGGCATGCTCCTTCGAAAGGGCATCGAGGTGATCACGCGCGCGACGGAGCGCGGCGTGCACGTCAGCGGACACGCCCATCGCCCCGATCAACGTCGCATGATCGAGCTCGTGCGACCGAAGTGCTTCGTCCCCGTTCACGGCACGATCCATCACCTCACGCGCCACGCCGAGCTCGCACGTGAGATGGGCGTCGAGAACATCGCCGTCACCGAGAACGGCCGCGCCGTCGAGGTGACAGAGGACAAGCGTGTGCTCCTCGGCGAGACGTTCGGAGCAGGACGCGTTCACGTGTGGGCAGGTCGCCCGATCGCGCCCACCGTGCTTCGCGAGCGCACCATGCTCGCCCAGGAAGGCACCGCGTTCTGCTTCGTGCTCGTTCATCCCGACGGCAAGGTCGAGGTCTTCGTCAATACGCGAGGCGTCATGGACGACGATCGCGTGCGCGCCGACTTGCACGAGGTCGAAGAGGCCGTGCGTCAATCGCTCCTCGACGCGCCGGAAGACGCGACGGACGACTACCTTGCCGAGTACGCTCGTCTTGCTGTGCGGCGAACGCTCAAACACCTGCGTGGCATCAAGCCGATGACGGTCGCGCGTGTTCATCGCATCGCCGCGGCACCGCCGCCTGCACCTTCGCCCGCGGGCACGCCGCAAGATCCCCCACCGTCCGAGTCTCCAGGAACGGAGGCGAGCTCATGACGACCGGAGCGCCTCGCGCGAAGAAGACGGCCGCCGCCACGCGCGCGAAATCCCATCCGCCGAAGCCCGCGGCGCCGAGCGTCCCCGAGGCGACGGCCTCGCGGCCGAAGCACGTCTCCGCCGATCCGCTCGCCCCCGAGGCGCCGAAGGCCGGCAGTTATGTGCTCACGAAGCTCCGCGAGCTCGACGTCACGCTCGTCGACTGCGCGAAGCGCGTGCTCGCGCACGCCGACGACGACGAGGCGGTCCACGATCTGCGCGTCGCGATCCGTCGCATGCGCACGCTGCTCAAGATGTCACGCAAGGTGTTCGGCCCGTGGCACACCAACGCCGTTCGCGAAGCCTTCGCGCAGGTGATGCGCGCGACGGGCGAGCTGCGCGACGAAGAGGTGCTCGAGGAGACGCTCGCCGGAATGGCGGAGGACCCTTCCTACGAGGTGTGGCTCGATCAGCGGAAGGTGCGTGAGGCAAAGCTCCGTCGCAACGTCATCGCGCGCATCGAGCGCGGTGATCTCGACCGCGCGCGTCTGATGCTGAAGGCGCTGCTCGTCTTTCCGATCGATCCCGATCGAAACGCCGATCTCTCACGCTTCGCCCGCCGCACCGTCGAGCGCGCCCGCCGCAAGGTCGAGGGCAAGCGCGACGCGGAGGTCGAAGACGTGACGGGGATGCACGACCTTCGCATCGCCTACAAAGAGCTCCGGTATTCGATCGAGCTGCTCGAAGACGCGCTCCCGATCGACGCACGCGCGCTGCTCGAGCCCGCGACCGTCTTCCAGAAGCGCCTCGGTGAGCTTCACGACGTCGACGTCGCGATCGAGGTGGTGAGGCACGCGAAGGGGCTGCATGGCTCCGCGCGCGAAGAAGCGCTCGCGTCGCTTCAGCGCCTTCGCGACAAGCGCGTGAACAAATACCTCCGCGAGCTCGATCCGCTCGGGCAGCACGATCGGCGTGAAGGCCATCATCACGGGCATCATGGCCAAGACGACGTGCTCGGCCATGTGGCGATCGCGAACGGGCACACCCCGCGCGCGGTCGAGATCGAGCCGATCGACCCGGCGCCGCTCGCGTCCGAGGGTATGCGTGAGCTCGAAGACGCGCCCACGGTGCACATCCAGCGCCTCGAAGACTGGAAACCGCGTCCAAAGTCCTGAAAATGTCAGGCTTTCGGCGGCCGACCGGGCGCTCGCCCAAGGCGCTCCTGGCGGGCCTTGAGCTGGCTCGCCGCCCAGTCTGGCCCGAACGGGAAGCGCGAACAAAGCGCGAACAAAGCGCGAACAAAAGAGATGAGCTCTACGCGCTCGAGATCCTTCTGATTTCTGAGCTTGACCGGTGTTGTGTGGGTGCAAGATACTGCCCGCCGGGGACCGTGCGTTCATGCGGTTCTGTTGTCCCGTTGGCGTTCGTTCGCGTCGTTTCGAAGTGAGAAGAGAGAGGACCGTTTCTTGATCACCTGTCCCAAGTGCACGAAGGACAATCAAGACCACTACAAGTTCTGTCTTGGTTGCGGTGCGGAGCTTCCACGTGACGCGGCTCCCAAGCCCTTCACGCCGCAGACGCCTCCGCACGGAGTGAAGGCGGCCTCGCAGGGCCAGCAGCCTGCGTCCGCGGTCGTCTCGCACCAGCCGGCGCCCCAACCCACGAATCCGCCCCAGCCCCCGACGTCGCTCGGTGGTGGTGGTCCGGTGATGAGCGCGCCGCCCGTTCAACATGCGGCCGCGTCGGTCTCGCCTTCGCAGTCGCCGGCGGGAGCGACCGTCACCTGTCCGCAGTGTGGCCACGTGAACGCACCTTCGAACTTGTTCTGTGGATCGTGTGGCTTCCGTTTGGGCGGCGCCGCCGCTCCGGCGAAGGCAGCGCCCGTCGCGCAACCCGCGGCCGCGGCTGGCAACGTCGTCCTCACCGCGCTTCGCGCCGACGGCAGCGAGGCAGGCACCTACGCGCTTCCGGGCGGCACCGTCACGGTCGGCCGCGAGACGGGCGGCATCTTCGCAGGCGACAGCTACTTGTCGCCGCGTCATGCGACGTTCAAGCAAAACCCCGGACGCCTCACCGTCAAAGACGAAGCGTCGCTCAACGGCGTCTACAAGAAGCTCGTGCGCGACGTCCCCGTCGAGCTCCACCCGAACGACATGTTCCGCATCGGGCAGGAGATCATCAAGTTCGAGCCGCTCGCGTCGCTGCCCGTCGGCCCCGACGGCGTCGAGCGACTCGGCTCACCCGCCAAGGGCTACGTGGGTCGCATCGCGCTCGTCATCGGTCGCGATGTCACCGGCAACGCGTTCCCGATCCCCGAGACGGGCGTCCATCTCGGCCGTGAGCGCGGTGACGTGCTCTTCCCCGAAGATGGCTACGTGTCCGGCCTGCATTGCCGGCTCTCGTGGGAAGGCGGCCGCCTCATGTTGACGGATCTCGGCAGCTCGAACGGATCGTTCCTCCGCCTTCGCGAGGAGACCGACATCAAGAGCGGCGACGTCCTTCTCATGGGTCAGCAGCTTTTCCGCGTGGCCGTGTGATGTCTTCGGGGAGTGGGGGTTCTCCTCCGATAAGCCAACGCACGATCCGAGTCGTCGCCGCCGTGCTCGAGGAGGGCGGCAAATACCTGATCACGCAACGCAGGGGCTCCGCCGTTCTCCCGCTCATGTGGGAGTTTCCCGGCGGCCGCGTCGAAGCAGGCGAGACTGATCAACAGGCGCTGAAGCGTGAGCTCGCGCATCGCCTCGGCGTGGAGATCGACGTCGGCAAGCTCATCTCCTTCGTGAGCCACCCGTACGAGCACTACGTCGTCGATCTCTTTCTCTACGAGTGCACGCTCGTCACCGAGACGCTCGAGCCGCGCGCCGTCAACGCGTTCAAGTGGGTCGCCAGCGGCGACTTCGATCAGTACCCGTTCACGCCCGCGGATGAAGCGTCGATGAACAAGCTCCTCGGCGTGAGCTGAGCGCGCTCACGTCTCGACGATCGGCGCCACGAAGAGGACGCGCTCGCCCGTGGCGGCGAGATCGACGAGCATGCGCTCGCGTGCCGGGAGGAGTGCCTTGACGAGCGCATACAGCGTGCGCTTCTTGTCGTCGTCACCTCTCTCGTCGTCCTTCGGCAAGGGCGGAAACGGGACCGCGCTCCGCGGCGTACGGACGAGGACCACCTCGAGTCGCTCGCGCACACGCGCGTCGACGAGCTGCTTCACCTCCTTCACCGCGACGTCAAAGCCGCCGAGCTCGTCGACGAGTCCGACGTCCTTCGCGTCTTTGCCGGTGTACACGCGCCCGCGCGCGAGCTTCTCGATCTCTTCGTCGGCGCGCTTTCGTCCCTTGGCCACCACGCCGACGAACGAACGATACGTCGCGTCGAGCTCACGCATGATCGTGGCGCGTGAGTCTTCGTCGAGCGCGCCCATCGGCGCGAGCAGCTTCGCGTGCTTGCCCTTCTCGACCGTCTCGATCACGACGCCGAGGCGAGCGAGGAGCGGATCGAGCGAGAGACGCGCGGCGACGACGCCGATCGATCCGGTGACGGTCGTAGGCTCGGCGACGATCTTCTTGCATGGGGCCGCGATGTAGTAGCCGCCGCTCGCGGCGACGTTCGCCATACATGCGATGACGGGCTTCTCGCGCGCGAGCTGCTCGATCTCGTGATGCATCAGATCGGAGGCGAGCGCGCTTCCGCCGCCCGAGTCGATGTGGAGGATGACGCCACGCACGCGTCGATCGCGGCGAACGGCGCGAACGGCGCGCGTGAGCCGTTCGTCCGTCGAGAGCCCACCAAACGGGCCCGACGCGTGCGCGATGGTGCCGTGCATGGGGACCACCGCGATGACCGGCGGCTTCTTGATCCGTCGAAAAAAGCGCCGCTTCGTGCGGGCGAGGTAGTCCGCGGCGTCGATCATCAGGGCGTCTTGATCGTCCTCGAGCACGCCGATGCGCGAGGGCACCTCGTCGTCGTAGGCGAGGTCGTCGGCGAGCCCGGCGTCGACGGCGGCGCGACCGAAATACGGAGCCTCGTCGATCACGGCCTCGGCCTTCTCGCGGCTCATCTTCCGTCCTTCCGCGATCGCGTCCGCGGTCATCGCATGGAAGGTCTCGAGGAGGCGCTCGAGCTGCGCGCGCTGCGCCGGGCTCATCGAGTCACGGACGAGCGACTCTCCGGCCGACTTGAACTCTCCGCACGCGAACACCTGCGGCTCGACGCCTGCGTGATCGAGCGCGCGCTTGACGTACGGCGAAGAGCTGCGAAACCCGAGCGGCGCGAGCTGCGTCGTCGGTCCGAGCAGCACCTTGCTCGCGACGCTCGCGACGTACACCTCCTTCGTGTCGCCGCCCATCGGGAGGTGAACGACGACCTCCTTGCCTGCCGTGCGAAGGCGCGCGAGCAGCGCGCGAAGCGACGTGGCGGTGGCCATCCCGGCGCTCATCGAGCGCATCGTGACGACGATCCCTTTGACGCGAGCGTCGCGCGAGGCGCGATCGATCACCTCGGCCAGGAGATGCAGCGAGACCGCCTTCTGCGCGCGCACCTGCCAGAACCGCGGCTTACCCACGATGTCGACCACCGGACCATCGAGCGTGATCGTGAGCCATGCTCCGTCCGGCGTGACGTGCGCGCCCCGAACGAGGCGGAGGAGGAGTCGTAAGGGCAACAGGAGAAGGTCCAAGAAGAGACCGAGCAGCCGGAGAACGACCATGATGATCCCGCACCTTAGCGCGCGAGAACGCGAACGGGAAAAGCAGGCGCAGGTCGGGGGACGTGCTTTCTCGACACGTACGCCTCGAACACTCGCCGGCACGCCGCCGCGAAAAAGATCGGCTACTGTGCGCCTCGCATGATCTCGCGCCGCCTCGTCACGCCCTTCGTGTTCTTTTTTCTCGCTGCGGCGTGCTCGCCCGCGCCTGCGCCGGTCCCCACGCCGCCGCCGACCACGTCGACCCCTGCGCCGATCACGACGCCGTCTGCGATCTCGAGCGCGGCCGTAGCCGACGCGGGAGCCGCACCGGCGAAGACCGCAGGGGTGTGGCCTTACACCACGCCGGTCGTGGTGAAGGGATCGCACGGCATGGTCGTCACCGACAACGCGGTGGCCTCGAAGGTCGGCAGCGATGTCCTCGCGAGCGGTGGCAACGCCGCCGACGCCGCGGTCGCGACCGCCTTCGCGCTTGCGGTCGCCTACCCCACCGCAGGCAACGTCGGCGGTGGTGGCTTCGCGGTCACGCGCTTCAAGAACGACACGCGTGCGCTCGACTTCCGCGAGACCGCGCCGTCCGCCGCCACACGCGACATGTACGTCGACGGCTCGGGCAAGGCGAAGCCCGAAGCGCGTGAAGGCATCTTGTCGGTGGGCGTGCCCGGGAGCGTGGCGGGCCTCTGGGAGCTGCATCAGAAGCTCGGCTCGAAGAAGAAGACGTGGGCGGAGCTCATCGCCCCGTCGATCGCGCTCGCCGAGCAAGGCATCACCGTCGACGACGGCTTCCTCTCCACGATGGAGATCGCCGGCAAGCGGCTGCAAAAGCATCCGGTCTCGTCCGCGCTCTTCTATCCGAACGGCGCGCCGCTCGCGAAGGGCACGACCTGGAAGAACCCCGAGCTCGCCGAGGTGCTGAAGCGCATCGTCGCGAAGGGGCCGCAAGGATTCTACGAAGGGCCCACCGCCGACGCGATCGTCGCGCAGATGAAGGCCGACGGCGGGATCATCACGCTCGCCGATCTCAAGAAGTACAAGGCGAAGTGGCGCAAGCCGATCGAGGTCACCTATCGCGGCCACAAGATCGTGTCGATGCCGCCGCCGTCGTCCGGTGGCGTCACGCTCGCGATGATCTGCCACATCCTCGAGGGCTACGACCTGAAGAAGATGGGCTTTCAGTCGCCCGAGGAGCTTCATTACGTCTTCGAGGCGATGCGCCGCGCGTATGCCGCGCGCAACGCCAAGCTCGGCGATCCGGACGTCGTGACGAAGATGCCCGTCGACCAGCTCGTCTCCGAGGCCTGGGCCAAGGAGCAGCGCGCGACGATCGCCGCCGACAAGGCGACGCCGTCCTCCGAGATCGTCACCGACGGCAAGCCGAGCGGCGCGGGACCTCACACCACGCACTTCTCCGTCGTCGACGCGAACGGCGACGCCGTCGCGCTCACGACGACGATCAACTGGTGGTACGGCTCGGGCGTCACGGTGAAAGGCGGCGGCTTCGTCCTCAACAACGAGATGGATGACTTCGCTGCCGTCCCCGGCACCGCCAACGGCTTCGGCCTCGTGCAGGGCGAAGCGAACGCGATCGCGCCGGGCAAACGCATGCTCTCGTCGATGTCGCCCACGATCGTCAGCGGCCCTGATGGCAAGGTGCTCCTCGTCCTCGGCGCCGCCGGCGGCCCCACGATCATCACGTCGGTTTTCCAGGAGATGTCGAACGTCATCGACTTCGGTCTCGACATCGGCGCCGCGGTCAGCGCGCCGCGCTTCCACATGCAGCACCTCCCCGACGAGGTCGCCTTCGAGAAGGACGGCCTCAAGGACGAGACGCGCGCGAAGCTCCAAGCGATGGGCTACACGATGAAGGAGCGCGGCCACCTCGCCGATGCCCCGGCGATCGGCCACCTCGGCAGCGACTGGCTCGGCGCCGCGGAGCCGCGACGCGTCGGCGCCCTCGCCGTCGCGCCAGAGAAGTAGCGCACGCACGTGTCGCGTCGAGCTCTCTACATGCAGGTCGTCGCTGTTGCGCTCGCGGCCGGCTGCGGCGCGCACGGGGCGGGGAGCAGCACGCCGGACGCGCGAGGCGCGCTCGTCATTCCTCCGATCGGCCGGGGCGCCGCCGGCGACATGCGGGTGCGCTTCTCGGCGCCGGGAGCGATCGCGCCGAGCGGCTGCTTCGCCCAGTCACGAAGGACGGGCGGAGTCGCCTGCATGCTCGGGGCGTACTCGCCGACGTCGGACAAAGGCGATCGCCACGTCTCGCTCCTCATCAACGAGGAAGACAGCACGCCCGATCTACCGATCTCCGTCCTCCCTGGCGCACGGATCGACGAAGCGTCGCGGAGCACGCTCGACACGATGATGAAGGACGGGGACTTCGTCGCGATCACCGCGCCGGCGAGCAGCGTCGCGTCGAACAGCTCGCGGGTGTACGCAGGGCTTCTCGTCGAGCTGAGGCTCGACTCCTTCGAGGTCGACGTCGAAGAAGAGCGCCCGAGCGTTCACGCGCCGCGGAAGACGGAGACGCGTACGGCGATCAAGGTGATCGTGCGGCTCGACAAGCCTGTCGTCCGTCGACCCGCCGCGCTGGCTGGCGAATCGAGCGAGGGCGGTGAGGACGACGACGTGCTCCTCGAGAACTCGCTCGGCGACATCTTCTGCGCGAGCCCGGCGGTCACCGTGCGCGTCCTCGATCCGATCGGCCATGCGCCGGCCGCGGCGTCGTCTGTCCTGATCGAACGTGAATGCGAGCTCAGCGGAGAGCACGCCGGCGAGATGATGAAGAGCGCGTGGCTATGCTCGGTCGATCGCCATCGCTGCGACTAGGCAGCCGAGGGCATCACTTCAAGTCTTTGACCTGGTCTTGTGGGACCAAGATCATCGCGCGCTGCTTCGGGACCGTGACGCGGAGCTCCTTCGCGGCGCTGACCGTGTACTCTTTCTTCTCGGGATCGAGGACGTCGACGAGCGTGCCGCCCGGCGCGGTGAGCTTCATCACCTTCGTGCCGTCAGCCGTGACGCTGTCCTTGCGGTTGTTCGAGTTGATCACGACGAGCGCGTACGACGCGCCGGCGTCACCTCCGGTGCGCTCGTAGGCGACGATGCCGGCGTCTTCTTCGGCGCCGACGTGCGCGCTCGACCAGACCATGTTCGTGTCGCCGCGACGAAGCGCGTCGTACGTGGCGCGGATGCGCGAGAGCTTGCGGAAGTGGACGAACGTGTCGCCCGTCGTCGCGAAGCCCGAGTACCAGAACACCTCGCGGTTCGCCGGATCGTTGCCGCCCGCGAAGTCTTGTTCGGTGCCGTAATAAAGGCACGGGATGCCTTCTTCGGTCATGAGCAAGACGAGCGCGTTGCGGAGGATCTCTTTGTCGCCGTTCGCCGAATACAAAAAGCGCGCGACGTCATGGTTGTCCATGAAGTTGACGAGCGCGCGGCTCGGCGCGACGCCGATGCCGTCAGGCTGCGGATCGTTGCGGTAGTTCTTGCGACGATCGCCCCAGAGCTTGGCGATCTGCTCGGTGCCCTTCTGCTGCTTCTCGTCCGTCGCGTAGTGGAAGACGTCGCGGAACACCTGGTAGTGCTGCGAGAAGTAGAACACGCTGTCGAGCATGTTCTCCTGCGTGTAGCTGCCGAGGAGCTGATCGTTTCCGTCGAACGCCTCTCCGAACATGAGGAAGCGGTTCTTGTTTTGACGGCGCAGGCGCTCGCGCACCTTCGTGCCGAACTCGCTCCAGAAGTCGTGCTCGACGTGCTTGACGGTGTCGATGCGGAAGCCGTCGAGGTCGAGCTTCTCGACCCACGACACATAGCGATCGATGAGCTCCGCGCGCACCTCGGGGAGCTCCGTCGCGACGTCTTTGAGGCCGCCGGGGAAGTCGCCGAGCTCGCGCTGGCGATCGTCGTCGTAGTTCAGGATGCGGCCGAAGCCGTGGTACGCGCGCGCGGTGCCGAGGATGCCTTCGGGAGGGATGCGGTTGATCGACGGATCTTGGATGAAAATGATCGGCGCACGACCGGCCGGCCCGAGCGACGTGAAGGCCTGGATGCCCTTCGGATCCCAGTCGGGATCGTACTCGGTGATGCGTGACAGGTCGGACCTCGACGAGACGACCGGGAGCGCGCCGCTGCCGCCGATGTAGATGTCGGCGTGGCCGTTGAGGTTGGTGTCGTAAAAGAACACCTGGCCCATGTGGTTCGTCACGATGTCGAGGACGATCTTGATCCCCATGTCGTGCGCGCGGGCCGTGAGCGCTCGCAGATCGCTGATGTCACCGAAGTGGGGATTGAGCTTCGTGAGGTCTTGCGCCCAGTAGCCGTGGTACGAGTCGACGTCGGCGTCGGTCTCGACGTTCTTCACGATCGGGCTGATCCAGAGCGTCGTGACGCCGAGCTCCTTGATGTAGTCGAGGTGCTCCATCAGGCCGCGCCAGTCGCCGCCTTGGAAGCGCGCGAGGAAGTTCGGGCGAACCTGGTAGTCGTTGTTCGGATCGCCGTTGGCGAAGCGATCGACGAGCACCTGGTAGATGACCTCGTCGCGCCAGTCGCCCACGTGCGTCGCGAGCTCGGGCTGCTTGCCTTCGGACGGGACGCTCACGCACCCGATCTCCGGCGTGGCGCACGCGAGGACGGCGATCCCAAACGCAATGATCTTCGACTTCATGATCGTTCGTTCTTTGGAGCGGTCACGGGTAAGAGGACGAGTTGAACCACCACTCGGCGCCGATGCCGGCGAAGTGCTCTACGCTTCGCTGGTTGAAGACGTCTTCGGTGGGGTAAAGGCCGCGGGTGCCGGAGTCACGGAAGCTCGCGACGTACAAGAGCCGGATCTGCGGCCGCTTGAAGCTGCCTTTTCCGGACGGAGAGAAGTACGGGATGATGCCGGCCTTGATGACGCTCGCCGTGAGCGGACCGTCGCTGTTCGGGCTCTGGATCGCGATGCGACGCTGCTGGTAGCTGCCTTCGCCCGAGATGCCGAAGTAGTCGCCGAGGAAGATCGTCGGACGAGCCACGATCGTGCCCTCGTCGTACTTCTGCGTCGACGTCTCGGCGGGCGAGCCGTCGCGGAAGAAGCGGACGTACGCGGCGCCGAGGATGCTGAAGGCGTCGGTCTCGAAGTTCCCCGAGAGCGCGATCTGCGTCTCGCTCGCGCCGCTGACGGTGCGGTCGAGCGCGAACGTGATCGGGACGGCGAGCGGATCGTAGGCGGCGATGCCGCGCGCGTGGCGCATCACGAGCGATGCGTACGTGTCGTGCTTGCCCGTGAAGTAGGTGAGCTGCGAGCCGAGCATCCAGCCGTTGTCGCTCGGGAGGCCTTTGTCGGTGTTCGTCAGCTCGTCACGCGTGACGCCGGCGGCCAGTTGATGAAGCTCGCCGTAGAGGATCGCCTTGAAGCCGTTCGTGCCGCCTTCCGCGGCGTTTGGCCGAACGAAGTGCGTGAGCTTGAACGTCTCGATCGTGCGCGGGCGATCGAGCTTCGTGACGTTCACCGTGCCGAAGCCAAACGGCGCGACGACCGGGACCTGCTGGTATTGGAACGGGTTGTCGAGGCGCTGCTGGCCGACGTGCGCCTGGACGATCGTCTCTTGCGAGTTGTCGGCGGCCTGGTAGACGGGCGCGCCGACGCCGCCGCCGATCGTGTTCTGGTTGTCGAGCGGCCACCAGTTGAGGAGATAGATGTCATCTCCGCGGTACATGCGCGAGCCGCCCCACAACGTGACCTTGTCGTAGGTGCCCTGCGCGTAGAGGTTGCGGACGCCGATCGCCGTCGTGCTCTTGCCGTTGAAGTGGAAGAACGGCGGGAAAAGCGCCAAGGTCGCGACGATGCGGCTCTTGACCTTCTCGGTGTACTTGTCCTCGCGACGGAGCTCGAGCTCCGCGTAGCTGCCTTCGTCGACGATGCGCGGACCAAACGCGACGACGTTCGTCCCGCGGCCCGTCCCGCCGCGAAGATCGGTTGCAGCATACACACGTCCGTAGGAGCCAAACTCGAAGCGCCCCTCGTGCGTCGACGGCGCTTCCTGAACCGTGCGGGCCGGCTCGCGCGTGGTGGACGACGGCGTCGAGCCAGGGACCGACGGCGCGCTCGTGTCCGAGCTCACCGGCGCGTCGGGCTTCGGGATCGGTTGGCTCGCGGGCGGCGTCGTGTCGGCGGGCTTCGGCGGCGTAGGCTCGGCGGCCGACCCCGAGGCGGGCGGCGGCGGCGGCTGCGCGAACGCGACCTGCTCGCGGGCGGCGAACGTCGTGAGTGCGCTCACAGCGGCAGCGATGGAAATCGCTGGAAAACTGAGGCTACGAGCGACAATCCAGGAGCAGCGGCGCACGGGCTCACCCACCTAGCACGCGATCCAGAACGCGTCCTGGAAAAAGGTAACTCAGAGCTGCGTGACGGAAGTCCGGGACGTCGGGGAGACGTATTCGGCATCTCCACGCCCTCTTCTTACATGTGCCGAGAAGCCGATTGCCTCGTTGGCGTTGGCGCGAGCATGAGTGCCACGCAGCGCAATCCTCTTCGCAGGGAGCGATCTCGCATGATTTCGAGCATGTCCCGCGCTCGCGCCCGCGGCACGACCGGTGCTCGAGGAGGACCTCATCATGGGTAGCAACGTCGCAACGAAGCTCTCGTCATTCGAAGAGGAATCGCATCCGTCCTCGGCCACCGTCGCGAAGAACGGAAGCCAGCCTGGCTTCGCGGACGAGAGCAGCTTTGGTGAGGATGGACCGCCGACGAAGCGCATCCGACCTTTGCAGCTCGCCGCCGCACTGAAGCAGGTCGCCGATGACTTCGAAGCCGCAGAGCGAAGCGCTCCGCCGCCCGTCACCTCGACGCAGAAGGTCGCCGCCTTCCAACCCTTCAACGCCAACGCGAAGGAGAAGACGACCGAAGACTTCGACCTCTCGGATCTCGCCGACGACGACGAGCGCTTCGAGTCGACCGTCACGGTGAGCGCCGAAGAGAACCGCCGGCTGCTCGCGCGCGCGTTTCGCGTCGTCGACCAGGACGTCCTCGCCGAGACGCTCGACGCCATCGCGCAGCCGATCGACCCGCGCGACGCGAACGAGGAGACGTTGGTGCGCGAGGCTCCGGCGGCGCTTCATGCACCCGAGCCCTCGCCCGACAGCACACCCGAGCTCTATCCCGTCCTTGTTCCCCCCACCCCGCCTGCGAACGATCTTCCTTTCGTCTCCTATTCACCGAACCTTCCGCATCGTCTTCCGGTTCACGGCCTGCGGCCGGCGTCGGGCATTCGCTTCCGTCTCACCCCCGAGATGAAGACCGCCGTGATCGCCGCCCGGGTCGCGAGCCAGCGCGATGTCGAGGCGCGCCGAGCGTATGTGCTCGTCGGCGTCATCTGGCTCCTCGCGCTCGCGTCCATGGCCACGCTCGCTTACTTCGTGATGACCCACCAAACTTAGTCGCTTCTCTTCGTCTGCTTTCGCTTCGCGCTTGCTTACTTCGACGCTCTTCGCTTCAAGCGACCTTCGCGGCAAGCTCGGTGAGCGCCATGGCGTTCCAGCGATGGAGCGCCTCGATGCGCTCACGAGCTTCGTCCGAGAGGTTGTCGAACGCGATCCACACGCCGAGCGGTCCGTCTTCGTCTTCGCTTGGCTCGACCGTACCGTCGACGATCGCAGCGCCCGTCGGAAGAGACAGCGCCAAGATCACCGGCGTGCCCACCTCGAGCTCGTACGCGGTCGTCGAGAGGAACAAGCCGTCGGATCGGACGCTCGCAGCGAGCGCGTTGAACCACGTGCCGTCTGCGGGGAGCCGAACTTCGACGGCGACCACCCAAGACCGAGCGGCCGCTTGGTCGAGTCGAGGCGCCGGTGCGCTCTTTCTCGTTGTGGGGAGCATGACCAAGCCTCGGTGCAATCGACGAGCCGGTTTGTCCTCAGATCCGCGACCACCTCGAAATCACACGCCTTGGTCTTCGAGAGCGGAACCGTAGTGCAGGCAAGCAAATGTATGCATTCCATGCGTTACCTGGATCGCGGGCTCCGGATCGTGGGCAGCTTTGAACCGGCCATTTGGCGTTCCAGAACACATCGGACGAGGGTCGCGCGCGGTCCATGGAACGGCGCTGATTCAGCCTGTTTGTCACGTTCTCGGATGAGAACGTCCCTGCGCAACATTGCGCAAAGCTCCGGCGGGGGCGCACGTCGTTTCGAACGAAAACCGAAACGCGGTACAAAGAGAGTGGTTGGTTGGTGAGAAGAGGATTCGTGCTCGCGTGAAATCCGTTCGACGACGACACATCGAGAGAGGAAGTGTGGTCATCGTCCTCGGTTCGTTCCTCGCCGCCGCGATCGTGACGTCGATGGCGTGCAGCAGCAGCGTCGACCCGTTGCCGCCGCTCGCGTCCACCGCGACGGCGCGAAAAGACTCCGGCACGAAGAGCGACGGCGCGCCTGCCGATCCGATCGACGAGACCGACGCCGAGGCCACGCATCCGATCGTCGACGCCGCCGCGGCGCAGACGTTCAAGGGCACGCTCGCCGAGACGCTGCCGGTGAAGTTCGGCGGTGATCCGTATTGCCAATACTCCGTGAAGCTGAAGCCGATCGTGATCGAGGTCGCTGTGCTCGACAGCGGCGAGGTGATCGCCGCGACGGTCCAAGACACGACGATCGAAGCCGTCATCCCGACGACGCCGCCGTGTCCGTACGGTCCGATGGAACCTTCGGCGCAGACGTACGCGCTCACGACGACGGTGAAGAACGACGCCGGCACCGGCCTCACGCTCTCGTTCAAAGGCGCGGCAGGCAATCGTCCGACGACGTCTCTCGTCATCGATCTCGTGAAGAACGGCGCCTCCTACGACGCGAGCTGCGTGTGGAAGCGAACGGACATCAGCGCGCCGCTCGACTGGCAGATCAAAGCGAAGCTGACGCTGACGTCGACGAAGTAGAGACCTTCTCAGCGACGACGCGAACGACGGCTAGCGCCAGCCCGGGCCGATGTGGAGCGGAGGCGACGCGGGGGCACCGAACGATCCGGAGTAGGATCCGCCTTGGCCTTGGTAGACCGGCGCGGGCGGAGCCGGCGGCGCTGGCGGCGTGGGCGTCCACGAGCCTCCGCGGTAAGGCGCATACGGAGCCGGCGCGTAAGGGTAAGGGTAGGGCGCCTGCCCCGGCAGGAAATGCTGTCCGCTCCACCGCCCGCCGCCATGCTCGTGAGGCGGCAAGAGGCTGTCCGTTCCACGGGACGGAATGTCGGAGAGCTTGCCGTCGCCGACGAAGCCGAGCGACTTCGTCGTGCGGAGCGGCACTGGCCCATCGTCGGGCAAGACGATCTGCGCTTCGGAGGGATGCGTCGCGTCCTCGGGGACGGTGACCGAGCTCCCTTGCGGCGCTTGGATGTGGAGGTCGCCGTCGAGATCGCAGCCGCATCGCACGGTGCGTGACGATGCGCGCGAGATCGGCCCCACCCGATTGACCGTCTCTTCGCGGACGATCTCTCCGGGGTCCGCGGCTTCCTTGGGCTCCGCGCACGCCATGAGCGATGACGAGAGGAGGCCGACCGAGACGAGAAGTGCCGCTCGCATGTCCATCACGCTAGCGCGAAACCCTGCCGTGCGCATGGGTCGACGGGGCGTCGCTACTCCAGAGAGACCTAAAAAAAAAAGGCCAAAGGTGTGAACGTTCGGACGGAGATCGTTGCATCGTGCGACGGCGGGCCGCCCGGCGCGCCTATTTCTTGAGCTCGGCCACCGCTCGTTCGAGCACCGTGTCGATGCCCGCAGCGAGATCCTTCGCGTCGTAGTCGACCGCGATGTGCGGCTCGACGCTGTGCCCTTCGAGCGGCGCGTCCGTGTCCGCGCTCGAGCAGCGATTGACGTCGATCGAGACGCTGAACGCGGGCGGCCCCTTGAACGGCTGCGTGAGGCTCGTCGCGCCGAAGCCACCTGCCGTCGGAGCTCCGACGAGGAGCGAGCTCGTGCGCGTCTTCACCGCGAGCGGGAAGTAGTCCGCCGCGCTGTAGTTCATTCCTTCGGTGAGGATCGCGACCTTGCCGCTGTACGCGAAGTCCCCGCCGGGCGTCAGCGCGTACGGAACGTACTTCATCGCGTCGAACTGCGGCGGATTCGTCTTCTCTATGCGCGCTTGGCAATACGAGATCTGATCGGCCTTCGCGCCAGGCATGCCCGAGGCGATGTGAAGGCCGACGAGCGTGAGGCCTCCGCCGTTGCCGCGGATGTCCCAGACGATCGCCGGCGCGTTCTTCACCTTGTCGAAGGCCGTCTTGATCTTCGCTTCGAACGCCGCGCGGTACTGGTCGAGATCCGCCTGCGTGACATTCCCCGAAGGAAACGGCTGCTCGGGATCGACGAAGCTCGGGAGGCGAATGACGCCGACGCCATCGGGCCGGAGCTCCGACTCGGCGGGCGGCGCGGCGCGCGAGAACGGATCGGAGCACGACACCGCGTCCTTCAAGTTGCCCGAGAGACCGCCGTCCGGGATCGTCGCCTTGCGCGTCGTTCCGTCGGGCGACTCGATCGTGATGACCTCACCCGAGCGAAGGAGATCGGTGAAGCTCGACGCCGTCGAAGCGTCGCGAAACGACGTCGACGGCCTGCTCGTCGCGCAGATCGGGCGCGCGGCGAGGCTCGCGAGGATCGCGCTGCCGCTCGCGCCTCCTTCGATCCCGGTGACGATGTCGCCCTTCTTCAGGCCGAGGACGTTGTTCGCCTTGGCCGCGGTGACGATGATCCCCTTCGCGTGCGGGCGACCGCACGCGCCTCGTTGCGAGACCGCGGGATACGGGACGAGCTTCCCGCAGCTCGTCGCGCCGTTGCCCGTCAGATAAAGCCCTTGGTGGCCCTGCGGCACCGCGATGAACGCGTCGAAGAGCGCGGTGAAGTAGGTGAGATCGGAGCCGTCACCATGAACGATCGCGTCCCTGCCCTTGGCGCGAAGCGCGTCGTAGTCGATCGGAGAATGCCAGGCGGTGCCGTCCTGGACGTACGTGACCATCGACGCGAGCTCCTTCGCCTGCGCGAGCTGCTTGTCCGTCGGCGGCGCGCACGCGTTCTCCCGGCACGTGTCGTCGGGGTTGTCGCATTTCGACGGAGGATCGAAGAGCCCGGTGCCGGCGTTGCACCGCTGAACGAGACCATCCTTGCATCGCGTCTCGTCGGCGACGCACGTGTCCGCGCTCGCGCCATCCGGGCCTGCGTCGGCGGTGGTGGCGTTGTTCGCGTTGCCGGCGGTCGTCTCCGACGTGCAGGCGACCGCGGCCACGGCGAGCGATGTGATCGTAAGAATGAAGGTGAGTGAAGACTTCGACGAGAGCATGGGCGCGCCGCGACGAAGCATGTCCCGGACCACGCGCGCGCCTCGATGTTTTGAGGTGCGCGCGTGGCGAGTGCCAACATCCGCACGGCCGGCGTGCGCCAAACGATGCCATCGCCGTCAGGGCTTCGCGCGCGACGCGCCTGGCCGAGAAACCCGCTGGGAGACGGGAAGACCCTAAGGAGACGCGAAATCGTCGCTCTTTCTACGGAAAACGTGCGGCGGTTGCTTGCTCGTCACTCTCGCCTGAGGTACGCCACGCATCCCTCTTCACGCTGGCGCATTCCCCATGAAGCTGTCCGTCCTTCTTTCTTCTGTTCTCGCCGGTGCCGTCGTCCTCGCGGCGTGCTCCTCGGACGACGACGCGAACAAGAACAACACCTCCCCCGACGGTCCGGACTCCGGAAAGATCGGCAACCAGGACGGCGGCTCGTCGGGCGACGCCGACGGCGGCAAGGTCGAGACGGACATCGTCTTCGGCGAGGGGACGTCGTTTCAGAAACGCGACTGCACGCTGACGGTGAAGTGGGAAGGCGGCGGAAGCGACGTCAAGATCGCGGGCGAGTTCACGAGCTGGGAGAAGGGCCCGCTGCCGATGACGAAGAACGGCAGCGCGTTCGAGATCACGCTGAGCCCCGGGCCGAGCCTCGAAGGCGGCAAGCTCTACGCATACAAGCTGATCATCGACGGCAACTGGAAGATCGATCCCGCCGGCCGCTACCGAAAGATCGTCGACGGCCAGATGAACTCCGGCCTCATGCTCCCCGCGTGCTCCGCGGCGCCCGAGACGCTCTCCGGCAAGGTCAACGTCACGCCTGCCGGTGACATGAAGGTGCACGTCGCCGTGCGCGGCGCCGCCGACGGCGAAGCCCCCGATCGCGTGAAGGCGAGCCTCGACAACCTCGGCGTCGCCCAAGGTGCGTACGCGATCGACAAGGCCACCGGCGCGATCGACTTCGACTTCAAAGGCCTCGCGAAGGGCAAGCACACGCTCTCGCTCCGCTCGCTCGACAAGAAGGGCCGCGAAGCCGATCCCGTCGACCTCCCGTTCTGGGTCGAAGACGAGACGTTCGATTACCGCGACGGCATCCTCTACATGATGCTCATCGATCGCTTCGCCAACGGCGAGAAGGCGAACGACAAGCCCGTCGGTAACCCCGTCGAGTACGACGCCGACTGGCACGGCGGCGATCTCCAGGGCGCGCTCAAGGTCCTGCAGTCTGGCTACTTCGAGAAGATGGGCGTGCGGACGATCTGGCTCTCCCCGCTCAACGCGCAGACCGACAACTGGCACGTCGGCGACGGCAACCAGATCTTCAGCGCGTACCACGGCTACTGGCCGATCAAGTCGCGCGAGGTCGAGCCTCGCTTCGGCGGCGACGCCGCGCTGAAGGCCTTCGTCGCGGAGGCTCACAAGCGCGGTCTCCGCGTGCTCCTCGATCTGATCAACAACCAGGTGCACGAGCAGCACGAGTACGTCGCGAAGAACCCGAGCTGGTTTCGCAAGTCGTGCCAGTGCGGAGACGACGCGCACGGCTGCGGGTGGAGCGTGCGCCCGTTCGACTGCATGTTCCAGCCGTATCTGCCCGACATCGACTGGACGCAGGCGGGCGCGGAGAAGCAGTTCATCTCGGACGCGGTGAACTGGATCTCCGCCTTCGATCTCGACGGCTTCCGCGTCGACGCGGTCAAGCACGTCGAGGCCAACAGCGTGTACAACATGCGCGCCGAGCTCACGCGTCGCTTCGAGCAGGGCGGCGCGCGCATCTTCATGGTCGGCGAGACGGCCGTCGGCGAGAACGACAACGGCACGTTCTTCGGCGAGAACTTCCCGAACGGCTACGCATGGATCGATGCCTACACCGGCCCGACCGCGCTCGACGGCCAGTTCGACTTCCCGACGCGCCACAACATGGCCGACGGTCTCGTGAACGGCGACAAGCCGCTCAGCGAGGTCGAGCAGCAACTGAAGAAGGCGGAGACCAACTACAAGCCGGGCAACCGCCACGTGCGCTTCTTGAACGGCCACGACAACCCGCGCATCGCGAGCATCGCGGCCAAGGATCCGAAGCTCGGTTGCTCGTGGGCGAGCGGCTGCCGCGGCGACGCGCTCCCGCCGCTCTCGTATTCCGATCCGCAGGTGTACGTGAAGTTGAAGCGCGCGCTCACGGTGCTCTACTCGATGCCGGGCGTGCCGTACCTCTACATGGGCGACGAGCTCGCATTCGCGGGCGGCGGCGATCCCGACATGCGCCGCAACATGATCTTCAACGAAGGCCTCGAGTCGCTCCAGATGGCGAAGGCGGGCGGCTCACCCGCGCCGCTCACGCAGCCGCAAGGCGATCTTCGCGATTGGGTCCGCAAGCTCGGCGCGCTTCGCTCCTCGTCGCGCGCGCTTCGTCGCGGCGACCGCACCACGCTTCTCGCCGAGAGCGACCTCTGGGTCTACGCGTACCAGACGGGTCCGAAGGAGACAGCGATCGTCGTCATCAACCGCGGCGCCGCCGTGACGTCACGCAACGTCAGCGCAGCCGGCCTCAACGTCAGCGGCGTCACGTGGGCAAGCCCGCTCGGCACCGGCTCCGCGACGACCTCGGGCAGCGACGTGTCGATCACGATCGGCGCCGGCGAAGCCGCCGTCTTCGTCGCGCAGTGACCGGCCTCTGCCGAAGTCCTCGTCCACTTCGGCAGAGCGCAGGCCTCTGCCGAACTCCGCCGCCACTTCGGCAGAGCGGAACGCAGGCCTCTGCCGAACTCCGCGCCGACTTCGGCAGAGCGGAACGCAGGCCTCTGCCGAACTCCGCCGCCACTTCGGCAGAGCGGAACGCAGGCCTCTGCCGAACTCCGCGCCGACTTCGGCAGATCGGAACGCAGGCCTCTGCCGAACTCCGCCGCCACTTCGGCAGAGCGGAACGCAGGCCTCTGCCGAACTCCGCGCCGACTTCGGCAGAGCGGAACGCACCGAAGTCCGCGTGCAGAGGGCTGGATCCACCGTGATCCGTCTCCTGTTCCATCATCCCCCCGCCGAACACGCGATCTCCGGAGGATGTAGGCGCATGTCGGCAGGCACGTTGGTTGCTCGTCTTTCCAAACATGGACGAAGGGGTCGCTCGCGTGTCGAATCATCGGATGTCGAAGCGTCACGCATGGGCGGTCGCGCTGGCGCTCGTCGCGCTCGTTGGGTGCAGCTCGTCGGCCGACGATGGCGTGGCGACGAACGACGCAAACGAGATCAACGAAGGTCGCGGCGCGCTCGAACGTGAGCTCGATCCTCCGATCGCGGCTCCTGCCAGCACCGTCATCGGCGCGAAGATGACCGACGTGCTCACGTCGGCCAAGGGCAGCGCAACGGCAGGCGCCGCGGTGAAGCTCGGCGAAGACTGCACGTCCACGCCTTACAAGGACAGCAAGACCAAGAAGGTCGTCGTGTTCGACGTGCAGTGCAAATCGTCCGCGATCGTCCGCGTGATGGACGCCGATGGCGAGACGGTGAAGGCGGAGCACACCGACCTCAACAAGGACGGCAAGGTGGATCGCTGGACGGGCGCCGACAAGGCGATCGTGCAGCTCACGGACACGAACTTCGACGGAAAGCTCGACGTCGTCGTCGAGAAGGTCGAGCTCCTCAAGGACTTCTCACTCGAGGGCTACGAGCTCGATTACGAGAAGCTCATCGCGCGCGGCGCCCTCCCCGCGAAGCAAAGCTAAGCGCGCGAACGAAGCGAGCGATACGCGACCACGACGAACGGGACCGCGAGCACGTCGCTCGGGTCACGGACGAGCACGACCCGCGCGATCTTCGGCAGAGCGTGCCCTTGCATGGTCGCGCGAAGGGCGTGGAGCGGCCACTGCAGCGCGCCCCACGTGAAGCGATACGCCTCGTTCGCGAGCACGGACGTCTTCGTCAGCGTGAAGACGATCGCCGTGGCGAGACACACGACGAGGAGCAGCCGATCGTGCGCCGCCTTCGTGGGGCTCACATAGCGCGCGGCAAGCGGCCAGAGCGCGAGATGCAGGAGCGCCGGGAAGAAGACCATGCCGGCCACATCCGAGAGCTTGCCGGTGACGAAGCCAGGCCAAGCATGCTTGAGGACGTGGTCGTTGACGAAGAGGAGCGTCACCGCGAGCACGTTCGTGGGCGTGAAGAAGCGGTCCGCGAGGGCTACGGCGCCGCGAAACGATCCCGCGCGCTTCGGCTCTGGCAGCGCGAGGCTACTCATTCGGTGACCAGCTTCGCCGTGACGAACGCGCCGTCGGGCGGGCTGCCCTTGCCCGACTCGCCGATCTCCCCTGCGATGACCCAGTGAAGCGCCGGCGTCGTCTCGCCGAGGTTCTCGATCGTGAGCGTGGCGGTGCCCGTCTTCTGGTTGCACGACGAGCGCGCCTCGATCCGATTCGTGTAGCCCTGCTTGGTCGTGCCGTCCTTCGCGATGAAGTCCCAGTTCTTGTCGCTGCGAACGAAGGTGACGTCGTAGTGGCAGTTGACGTCGTTCGCGCCTCCGGCTCCTCCGTCGCTTGCCGAGGGGTCTGCTCCGTCATGCGAGATCGTCACGCGGATCTTCGTGCCCGCGGGAGCGTCGCCGTCGATCTTGCTCACGATCGTGACGGCATGGCTCGCGTCGTACTGCACCTTGCGATCGAGGACGGTCTTCTGCGCCTCGGTGCTGAGCGTGATCTTCTCGTCCGAGGCGGTGTCATCGAGGCCCCATGCGGGCTGGCTCGTGGCGACGGTCGCAGCGACGGCGAAGACGAGGAAGGAGACGCGGACGACGGGAGAACGGAAGGCTTGGATCAGATTCACGGTTTTTGGCTTGTCGGGGACAGGGCGGAGGGGGTTGGTGACGCCGCTCTACGCACGAGCGATGCCACGCAGTCCTTTCCCGAAGAACGCGCGATTTCTCGGAAATTCAGCGCGATTCGGTATGACAACCCCGTCCTGCCAGCCCCGGGAAACGTGAACCGTGGTTCTCCTGTTCCAAAAGGCGCAGCCTCGCGCGGCGGTGAGCCTCGCGCCGTAAACCCTCGCGTCGCTACATCATCCTGCGAAGCGGATGGTCGGCGACGAGGGGTTGCCCATTGCTGTCAGTGTACTTGCCCGTGATGATGAAAATGAGATCGACGAGCTGCCAGATTCCGCAGCCGCCGATCGTCAGCAGCTGCGCGATCCCGATCCCGATGTGCCCCGTGTAGAAGCGGTGCACGCCGCAGATGCCGAACATCGACGGGAGCAGGAGGAGGATGATCGTGAGGAACTTGCTCTTGCCGGCCGCCGGCGGCGGTTGCCCATAGCCCGGCTGCATCGGTCCGCCAGGATATCCGGGCTGCCCGTAGCCACCCGGCGGTTGCCCGAAGCCGCCCGGAGGCGGTTGTCCGTAGCCTCCCGGCGGTTGTCCCGGAGGCTGTCCATATCCTCCCGGCGGCTGTCCCGGCGGCTGTCCATATCCTCCCGGCGGTTGTCCTTGCATGATCGTCGATCCTTTCTCGAAACTCGGGTCTCACGGTGAGCAGCAGACGGTCCGCGCGTTCTTCACGCCCACCGAGGTCGGTGCGCCGGGCACGATGTTGGTGCACGCGAGGTTCGACGCAGTGCCCGCCCATTGCGTCGATTTGATCGAGGCCTGGTTGACCATCGTGCACGTGTTCGCTTGAAGGACCTTCGTACCGCCCGTGCACCCAACCGCCGAATAGAAGGTGACGGAGCCCGTGCACGTCGCCGTCGAGGTGCACGTGCATGCGCCACACGTCACGTCGGGCTCCGAGCCCACGAGCGTCTTCGTCGCCGCATGCGCTGGGCATGCGACGTCTCCCTCGGCGACGAGGCATGTCTTCATCCCGCTCGGCGGCGCGCAAAACGTCTCGGCACACGAGTCGATCGCGGGATGGCAAAGATGCGTCGTCGCGTCGGCCGTGAGCTTCGCCGGCACGCCGACGCCCGGCGCCGAGCAAGGGCCAGGCGTCGCCGGTGGTGGAAGGATCGAGCAGTACGTCGAGACGAACGACCCGTTGTAAGGGAAGCACGCGCCGTTGTTCGCGTCGATGTTGCCCGCCGGGTTGTCGCACTTCGTGTCGGACGAGTACTTGGTCCCGATCATCCACGTCATGCACGTCGCGCTCGGAGCGCACGCGCCACATTCGCACGCGCCAGCTTGCGCCGCCGGTGTCTTCACCACGTCCGCGTTCGTGAACCCTGAAGGACACGCAGCCGCGCGATCCCCGTAGAGAGCGAGCGCGAACGGTGGTGGTGCCTGAAGCGGCGCGCACGCGTCGCCGAGGCATGGCGGCGCGGGCGGCACGACGTTGCCATCGACGGACGACGAGCTGCTGTCGGTCGTGCCCGCACCTCCGTCGTTCGACGGAGTCGGAGAGAGAGTCCCCGCGTCCGCGCCCGCATCGTCCGGCGCCGAGCCAACGAGCGAGATGCCACATGCCGTCAGCGCCGCGACGGAGAGGAGGGAGACCACAGCGAGCGAACGAGGGCGAGCGAGCACTCCTCTTCATCGTCACATCTCGCCTCTGCGAACGCGAGCGGAGAAATCGACGCGCTCGACGCGTGCTGAATTCTGCGTCCATTCTCGGACGAGCACGTCTTGACCTGCGAGGCCCGGCGACGCGGCCGAGGAGGACGTGATGAAGATGAAGACGACGACGCATTCCCATCTACCGGTCGTGGTGATCGGAGCGGGACCGGTAGGCCTCGCGGCCGCCGCGCATCTTCTCTCGCGTGGAATGGAGCCGCTCGTCTTCGAGGTGGGTGACGACGTCGGCGCGAACGTGCGCGACTGGGGCCATGTGCGGCTCTTCTCGCCTTGGCGCTACAACGTCGACAAGGTCGCGGCGCGCCTGCTCGAGGACGAAGGATGGCAGGCCCCTGCGCCGACCGAGCTCCCCACCGGCGATGAGCTCGTCGCTCGGTATTTACGTCCGCTCGCGAAGATCCTCGAGCGAGCCGGACAGATCCGTTTCGGTCATCGTGTGCTCGCGATCACGCGGCACGCGACGGACAAAGTGAAGACACGTGATCGAGCTGCGAGCCCGTTCGTGGTCCGCGTCGACGATCATGGACGCATGCGTGACGTGCTCGCACGCGCCGTCATCGACGCGAGCGGGACATGGGCGACCCCGAGCTTCATCGGCGCAGCTGGCCTTCCCGCGATGGGAGAGGAGGAGCTCGGCGACCGCGTCCGCTACGGCATCCCCGACGTCGCCGGTCGTGATCGCGCGCGTTACCAGGGCAAGACGACGCTCGTCGTCGGCGCCGGTCACTCCGCCGCGAACGCGATCCTCGCGCTCGTGGAGCTCACCGCGACGGATCAGGCGACGCGGGTGCTCTGGTCCACGCGCAGCAAGGATTTGAAGCGCGTGTTCGGCGGCGGCGACGCCGACGGCCTGCCCGCGCGTGGCGCGCTCGGCGCTCGACTGCGTGAGCTCACCGAGTCGGGCAGGCTCGAGCTCGTCCAAGGCTTCTCGATCCTCGCGGTGACGCGCTCCTCGCCAGGAGGAGGCGCGAAGGACTCGCTCGAGGTGAGCGGACTTCGCGACGGCGAGCCGCATCGCATCGCGAACATCGACACCATCATCGCCGCAACCGGACAGCGTCCTGATCTCTCGATCACCCGTGAGCTACGCGTCGAGCTCGATCCTTGGCTCGAGTCG
>JBGAFW010000003.1:0-278884 GCA_044227045.1 Labilithrix sp. | reverse complement strand
AGAACGTCCTCGTCTTCGAGGACCGGACGGGAAACCCGATCGACTTCGACCTTCGCGGTACGGAGCAGGACGCCCTCGATCGCCTGCCCGAGCATCCCCATTTCGTGGCGCGGTCGCGAGCTACGGAAGACGAGCCGAAGCGCGCGGGACCAGGTCGGCCGAAGCTTGGCGTCGTATCGCGCGAGGTGTCGCTCTTGCCGCGTCACTGGGAGTGGCTCGAGTCGCAGCGTGGCGGCATCTCGGTCGCGCTTCGGTCGCTCGTCGAAGAGGCGCGCAAGCGCAATCAATCGCAGCTCCTGGCGCGCAAGGCGCGCGAAGCCGCGGGAAAGTTCATGTGGACGATGGCGGGCAACTTCGAACACTTCGAAGAGGCGTCGCGCGCCGTCTATGCGCGTGACGACGCGCGACTCTTGTCGCTCATCCGCGAGTGGCCGAAGGACATTCGCCGCCACGTGCAGAGGCTCGTCGGCGAAGCGGTGAAGCTCGAAGAGCAAGCGGCCGCCGAAGCGAGCTCCGCGCCGTAGGTCATCTGGGCAGGTCATTTTGGGACTGCGGAGTCCAAGCCTCACCTATTCCTGAAATTTTCTCCTCGCAGCAGTCCTCGCGCGCGAGTCGTTCGGAAGTCCTGGAGCGCGATCGATCGAGTGCTAAGAGCGCTCGCTCATGAACGACGGCACGCGCATCTCGCTCGCGACCATCACACTCCTGGCCGCGGTTGGTTGTGGTGACAGCCCCTTCGGGCTCGGCGCAAACGAGGAGTCATCGCCGAACGACCCGGAGCCCGAGATGGCGACGAGCGAGCTTGGAAGCGTCGTCGCCGACCTCCGCGCGGATACGAGTCGCGACGGGGTCGTTCGATTCGATGATCCGTCGGACGACACGGGCGAAGACGTGTGGAACGCCGATCACGGCGCCGTCTTCCTCGCGAACATCGACGACGACGAGACGCAATGCGATCCGAGCTTGGATGACGTCGACGTCGCCACCTGCAACGACGCGTGGGACGACACCGTCAACGGTCCCGACGACGCGCTCGATCTCGCACGCCTCGCGACGAAGCCCTGGCCCGATGCGCCGTTCACGGCGAGCGCGCGTCTCACGTGGACCGCCGCGAGCCACGTCCGCCTCTTCAAGGTCACCGGCTCTCAGTTCACGAAGATCGACAGCGGCTACGTGCTCTCGAGCGCCGAGATCAAGAGCGGCGTCTCACTCGCGATCGAGGGCAAGGACATCGTTCGAAACGCCGCGGCGTGGGACGGCTTCGTCGATCTCACGCTCACGGTCAGCGCGGACGGGACCACGGGCGCCGACAAAGTTCGCATGCGCGTCGCGCCGCTCCTCACCTACCACCATGGTCTGACGAGCGAGCAGACGTGGGTGAGCGCCTGGAGCAGCCAAGGCAACCAGGCGATGCGCGCGGACCTGAGCGACGCGTGCGCCGCGGCGGGTGTCCCGCAGCCGCGCACCATCTCGACCTCGGACGCGTGGGCGCAAGACTTCTTCGAGCCAGGCTTCATGTCGATGCCCGGCCCGAACGGCACCCAGCACGTCATCCGCGTGAACATCCGATCGGCGAACGAGCGCGGTCCGATCACGGCGCAAAATCCGCTCCGCGCTGCCGGGCGCGTGGTGTGGCACCTTCGCGGCAAGGACGTCGCGGGCATCCAGGAATACGACCCGTCGCGCAACGGCTACCACGACTCGCTCAACTCGTTCGGCAACCTCGAGACGGTCCCGCCCTACACGTACCAGGGCAAATCGTACCCCCTCGGGCGCGTGATCCGCGGGAGCACCGCGCAGTGGCATCCCGACGAGCTCTTCACGCGCATGATGGAAGCGCAGAAGGTTCAACCGCCGATCTACATCGACACGTCGTGGCTCCTCGTCGGTCACGTCGACGAGTCGATCTCGTTCGTCAAGGCGAACACCGCGCGCGGGTGGAAGCTGCTCATCAACGACGCGCGGATGGCGAAGGCCATGCTCCAAGCGCAATCGAACGCGGGGCGCGGCAACGTCTCGATGTTCGTCGGCAAGTATTGGTCGAGCGGCAACCCGGCCCAAGCCACGATCGACGAGGTCCTCTCGGATCCGGACGTGATGAGCGCCTCGGCCGACGCCGCGGCGGAGGTCGACGGACAGCTCGCGAAGATCAAATCGGAGACCGGCCTCACCGACGCCGAGATCATTCGCATCCCGTTCCTCCACATGTCGCTGAGCGGCGCCTCGATCGCCTACCAGCCCGGGATCGTGAACGGCGTGTACATCTCGGACACCGACTTCGTCGCGCCCGACCCGCACGGGCCGGTCATCAACGGCCAGGACATCTTCAAGGCCGCGATGGAGGACGCCCTCGCGCCCGTCGGCGTGACAGTCCACTTCGCGGAGGACTGGGACACGTACCACGCGCAAGACGGCGAGGTTCACTGCGGCACGAACTCGACGCGCGCGATCCCCACCGCGAAGTGGTGGGAATCCGGCCGCTAACGTCACTTCCCTGCGTGCTCTCCCACGAGGATCCGGACGTATCGAGGTGCTTCTTGCCGCCCATAGGCCGCAGAAATGCCTGCAATTTGCCGTGAGAGCCGGAAAAGACGCGCTCCGACCTGGCGCGTCAACGAAAGGCGCGCTAGCACTGGGTCCTCTTGATCGTAGGTGCGGACCAGAGGGTACGGAACGCATTTCGAGCGACGCTCCGCGACGAGCCGTCCGGATCGTATCTCGTTAATGCAACACAAGAAGTGGACGCCGCAGACGTTCTCGAGGTCACCGATCTCGCGAACGCGATTGCCCGCGCAGAGGAAGTGATTCGCGCACGCAGCAGCCACGCGCTGAATGCGTCGCCGTCCTCTTCGGGAGAATCGGGCGTCCCCGACATGTTCGATCGCCTTCTCGCGACCGGACCGTTCGCGGATGCTGCGACAAGCGAAGCCGGCGCGCTTCTTGTTGCAGCGCAGGACGAGAAGACGGACGACATCGTGGGCTCGGCGGTGTACGCACCGTACCGGCCCACCCCCGTGCCTCCGCCCGTCAACCATCTCGCTGCTCCGAGCGGCAAGACCACGCTCAGCTTCGGCGGTCTTTCGCCCGACGGCACGCATCCGCTGCCGGCGTTGCATCCATCGACCCTGATGCAGACGCCGCTCCCGCTGCCGCCGCCGTACAACAGCCGCGATCTCGACAAGCGTAGCGCCGACATCGCCGCGGACGTCGCGCCGGCGCCGGCGACGCAAACGCCTGCGCCCGCGCCGAGCGCGTCGAGCCTTCCGCCGGCTGCGCGCACCGCGCCGATCCTCATCCTCGACGAGGACGCGTTTTATCACCCGGCCGGTCGCATTCGCGGCTTCGCCGACGTGACGCTCGAATCGTACCGGCCCGAGCCCACCGTGATGGTTCGTCTCCGCCAGCGTCGCAGCACGCTCGCGTGGGTCGTCATCGCGGTCCTCGTCCCCCTCGCCCTCTTCGCGCTCTTCGTGTTGTCGGTCACCGTCGGCTCACGCGTGTCGGTCTCCGAGCCAGCCGCGACGGCAGCCACCGCACGCACGGTGCAGCCCGCGCGCGTCGAAAAGGCCCCCGCGACTCCAGCGCCCGCCCCGTCTCCCACGGTCGTCACCTCGAGCTCGCCCGTCGTTCCCGTCTTCGACGTGAACAACCTCCCGCCCGTCAAAGGCGGAGCGTCCAAGCGCCGCTGACCGAGCCAGCCTCCGCGCCGACACCTTGGCGTCACGAACATGCGTGATTTGCGTGGTCGGAGCTCGTTTTGTCTCCACCAGCCCATGCGTCTCCCTGGTTGACGGCAGGGTCAACGCGGGGTATGCCCATCATCGCGAGCTCAGGGTGGGGTTGCGCTATTGGCGCATCGACTCCGCTCCCAACGGAAGCTGTCCCGCTCGGTTCGCACGTAACAACTAACCAAGTGCTCTTCACTTGGGAACCAAAGCCGGTTCCCAAACCCTCCCGCGGACGCCGCGGGGGCGCGGCGTGTGAGCGTGTTGATCGCTCCGCGAGCGGGTCCCGACCGAGGGCTCACCTAAAATCCAAGAGACCGAACATGACGTTCACCGAAGCCGCAGCCGAAGTGCTGCGCATTGCTGGCAAGCCGCTCCACTACAAGGAGATCACCGAGCTCGCCATCGAGAAGAACCTCCTCTCTCACGTGGGCAAGAGCCCCGAAGTCACGATGGGCGCCCGCTTGGCGGCGCTCCTCAAGAAAGAGGACAAAGAGAATCCCATCATCCGCGTGAAGCCCGGCGTCTTCGCCCTTCGCGAGTGGGATGGGAAGAAGAAGAAGAAGGGGAGCGCGGCGGAAGAAGCCGAGGCTCCGATGGACGACGAGTCCGCTGACGTCGAAGTCAACGCGCTCGACATCGAGGCCGCCGCGCGAGGAGCCGAAGAGGCCGCCGCGAACGACGACGAGGACGACGAGGACGACGAGCCGATCCAAGTCTCCGGTGAGGATGCGCTTCGCGCGAACCTCGCCGCGAGCGGCGCGGAGATGTTCGACGACGAAGACGACGACGATCAGCCGATCCTCTCGGGCCCTGGCTCGAGCGATGCGCCGGCACGTGACGGAGCACGCGCAGCGGGCGACCGCGACGCGCGTGGTGGTCCGGCCGGCGAAGAAGGTGGTCGCCGCCGTCGCCGTCGCCGCCGTCGTCGTGGCGGTCGTGACAGCGCCGAGGATCGCGCCTCGGGGCCGCGCGTCGAGGTGATCAACCCGACCGCGATCGTCTCCGTCGAAGGAGACTCCTCGATCGACACGTCACGCGATCCGCTCGCGCCGGCGCCTCGTCCGATGATCCGCGATCGCCAGCAAATCATGGCGGGTGGCGCGCCGACGGGCATCGACATTCCGCCGGGTGAGCTCGAAGAGCTCTCGGGTCGTGAGCTTGCCGACGCCACCGTGATGATCCTCTCGGGCTTCGATCGGACGCAAGGTCCGGTTCAAGCTCGTTCGATCGTCGACGCGCTCATGCGTCGTGGCCGCCTCGCGGGCGACACGATGATGGCGTCCGCGCAGCTCAACGCGTCGCTTCGCGCGGACAACCTTCGCCGCACGGCGAACGGCCAGCGCCCGCGCTTCCGCTTCGCGCAAGGGCCGCGTGTCGCGCTCACCGATTGGGCGCTCTCCTCCGATCTCGTTCGCCTCGAGATCGACGCGATCAACGCGATGGAGCGTTACAAGGAGGCCGCGCGTCGCGTGATGCTTCGCAAGCTGCAGGAGCTTCCGGGTCACGCGCTCATCGAGCTCGTGCTCCTCGGGCTCGAGCGCGTGGGCATGTCGAACATCCGCACCATTCGTCGCGCAGGAGCACCTGGCGGCGAGGCGCACTTCGCTGCGATTCATCGCACGGGCACCGACGAGATCCGCACGGCGATCGTCGTTCGGAAGGACGGCCGTGAGGTTGGCCGCGAGCGCGTGAGCGATCTTCGTGGAGCGCTTCATCACTACGGCCCCGCCGCCGCGGGATGGCTCATCACGACCGGTCAGGTGCTCAGCGGCGCTCGCGAAGAGTCTGGCGCGCCGGCCGCTCCGATCGCCCTCTTCGACGGCATCGCGATCTGTCGCATGCTCGAGGAGAACGACGTGGGCGTCATCCGCACGCGCTTCACGACGTCCATTCCGGATCTCGAGCTCTACGAGACGCTTCGCGGCGGAAGCTGAGCGGAGCAAGAGTGAGCCGTGCGTAGCCGCGCAGCAGGGGGTGCCGCAGGATTCGCGATCATCGCGTTCGCGATGGCTTCGATCGTCGAAGCAAGCGATCTCGCGGCGGCCCCGCCTGTCGCGGTCACGAAGGCAAAGCCGAGAGAGGCCGAGCCGGCGCTTCCCCAAGCGTCGGTCTCCCTCAAGGTGACGCCTGGCAAAGACGGCGGGCCTTGGACGCTCAAGATCGAGAACACAGGCGAGCTTCCCGTGCGCATCGCCGCGGATGCTCACCTGCTCTCGTTCGAGCTCACGCCACCAGCCGTCACCGAGGCCGATCCGAAGAAGAAGACCGCGAAGGCGCCGGCTGTTCTTCGATGCACCTTGCCTGACGACGCTCGTCCCTCCACCGACGAAGGGAGTGATCTCGTCGTCCCGTCGAAGCGATCGTGGTCGGCTTCCTTCGATCCTCTCTTCTATTGCTTCGGCGCGCGCGAGCGAGCTGCCCTTACCGCAGGCACGTCCGTGAAGGCGAGATTCGGATTTGGTGTGTCCACGCAGAAGGCCGCGACCACAGCGAATCCGCCTTTCGCCATCACGCCGGTCGGCGCCGCGGTCGGCAAGATCGGACCCGCGAAGTACATCGAGAGCGATACGTTCGCGCTCACCGAGACCGTGTCGGTGACGCCTCCGACGAGCGCGGCGCCGGCGTCACCCGACGAGACCAGCTCCGGCGTCTCGTTGACGACCTCCGAAGCGCTCGACGCGTCACGCGGCGTCGAGCTCGCGACGACGGTCACGCTCCACAACAACGGCGATCGACCGGTGACGCTCCTCTTCCGTCCCGACATGCTCCTGTTCACGGTGAGCTCACCCGCGGGCAATGTCTCGTGCGGTTATCCTCGCCAGGTCGGATCGCCCATTCGTGAGCTGTTCACGACGGTGGGCGTCAAGGGACGCTCGGACACCAGCGTCCTTGTTACTGCGGTGTGTCCCGCGGGCACGTTCGACGAGCCAGGCATCTACCGGGTTTTCCCTCGAATCGACACGACGGGAGCATCGGGTCGCGCACTCGGTCTGAAAACGTGGGAGGGACAGGCTGCTGCCAAAGTGCCGCTCCTCCTTCGCGTGCGAACCGCAAAAAAGGCGGCCGTTCCGACCCGCCCTAGCCTCGACTGAGCATTTCCGAGCGGATCACAGCGTCGTGTCGATGCTCGCGCAGGTTTGGAGCGATCGGTTAGGATCAAGCGTCGCGCGGTTTCCCTCTTCGTGAGGCGCTTGCTCATCATGGGTTCGAATCAAAAGGTCGACAGCGAACCGTTGCCGTTCTCCGCGACCGGCGAAGATGAGGTAGAGCTGACCGTCGTCGATCTCGGCGTCGCACGTGCCTTTTGGGAAGGTGTGCCGACAGCGCGGCTCCTCGCGCGCGTTCGCCTTCATCGCGACGAGCGCGATCTCATCGATCTCGACCAGCGCGCGAGCGGCATCGATTTCGCGGACGCCTCGTGGGACATCATCCTCGCCCGGTTGCTCGCCGCGGCGCCCGCATCGCTCGATCGCGTGAAGCGCGCCGTCGCTCGCCATGCGCGCGCAGCGTCCGATGAAGGTCCCCTCCCCGCGAGCGATGTCGTCATCGCGGCGCTCGTGCACGTCTTGCTCTCGAGCTCGGACGCAGACTCTGACTCGTCGCCCGCGGAAGGCGCCGCGGAGGGCCTGCCTGTCGAAGAGCCCGTTCGCCTCGCGTGTGCGCGGTTCGATGACCGGCTTGGTCGCACCACCGCCGTGGGGGTGAAGCCCCCATCGGATCGACGTGCGGCGCCCTTCGAGGCCTGCCTCGAGCTCGCGAAGCGCGCGGCGGCGCCGGCGTGGCCGATCGACGCGCTTCGTTCGACGCTTGGCGGGCTCGCTGCGGTGACCGACGCGACCATCCATGACAGCGGCGGCTACCCGAAGCTCGACGCGTTGCCGTCGGTCCTCGTCGCGTCGACGGCGCCGCTCTATCCGTGGGGTGACGCCGACGACGTCCCGATCGGCGACCGGCGCATGTGCCTGCTCGATCGCGCGCGCCTCGAGCGCGTGCTCTTGCAGCCTGCGCGCGATCTCACGGCGTCGACCACGCGCGCGGCCACACGCTACCCCGATCTCCCGATCGCGAAGATCATCGCCGACGCCGCCGCGATGGTGTCAAAGCATGGTGGCCTCTTGCTCGTGATGACGCGCGAGCCACGGTCGCAACGCGAAGCACCGCCGCTTCCCCCGGCGTCATGGCAGCCGCCGGACCTCGACGCGACGGAGACCGCGCTCGCGCTGGCCTCTGCGCTCGAGCGCGGATCGATCACGGCGCCGCGCGCGCGCTCGGTGCTCGTGCGTAGCGGCGATCTGGGCTTCGACGCGATCGGCAAGGAGATGCTCAACGTCGCCGCGCATCCCTTCGCGAGCTCCGTGTTCGCCGAGGTGCTCGCGCCGTTTGCACGCGAGCGCGACGTCGTGCGGCTCGTGACGTACTTCGCGATCGCGCCCGACCCGACCGTCGCCGCTCATGCGCTCAGCCTGTGCAACGCCCGTGAGGTGGTCGGCACCGTCCTCAAGGCGTGGCTCGAGACGATGCTCCCTACCGACGGCGCCCTCGCCGTTCCTGGAGATGATCCCGACACCTCCGCGAGCGCGCGCGCCCGGTCGTGCATCGCCGCGCTTCAGCCCTACCCCGGTCTCTACGACGCCGTTCGTCCTCTCCTGTCGCGCCTCAGCGAGCTGCCTCCGAACGACGTCACGACCTGACCACGCGTTGATGGCGATCGGCATCGCTCGCTCGCGCGCGGCGATTTGCGGGTGATGCGAGCACGAATCACTCGCGATCTTCCTGCGCGAGCGACCGCATTGAGACACGCGGTCACATCCTCTCCACCCGCAGCATGCGCGCGTGAGAGGTGGCGTGATGACGACGATGACGATGACGACGACGATGATGCGCCTGCGAACGATCGCCGCCGCGGGCGTGCTTCCACTCTCGTGCGCGATGATGAGCTGCTCGAGCACGACGGAGCGCGAGACGAGCAACGCAAGCGACCTCACCGGATCGAACGCTGCGACGACATCGCCGTTGCCGCGCGAGGTCTCGGAGGTGGTGTCGAACAGCGCGAAGCATAGGCCGATCAAGGCGACGATGCCCTCGTCGAACCAACCGCGTGGCGTCCCCATCTTCGAGCCAGGAGACGATGCGATCGCCTTCTACGAGGTGAAGCTCGCGCCTGCTGGCTACGCGATCGTCACGGCGCGCGACCCGGTTCGCGTGATCGAGATCTCGGACGTGGGCATCGGCCCTGCGTCGCGTCTCGCGCATGCTCCGGGTGGACGCGTGCTTCGCCTCGACACGGCGCTCTACGTCTCGGTCGACGCGTCGGGAAAGTCCATCGCGCAGTCGAGTCGATCGATCGCGCGGATCGATCGCCAAAGAGGTCGCTCGAGCGCAAAGCTCGTTCACCAGACCGCCGACGAGGCGATCGCGAGCTTCGCGAGCGCACGCGCCGACTTGGTCCGCGCCATGGCCTCGACCGGGAAGGCCGGCATCACCGGTCCGATCCGTACCCAAGGCTGGTTTGACTGGTTCGGCTCCTCACCGCCCGAGCGAACGTGCGACATCGCAGGCGAGGTCCCGTCCTACGTGCAGATCGCAGCCAGCGACCCGCCCAACGACACGAGCTGCTTCAGCGGATGCGGCCCGACGGCATGGGCGATGATCTTTGGATGGGCGAGCCAGCGCGCCGCCTCGAATGCGAGCGACCAACCATTCGCCAGCCTGTTTCGCGATGGTCCGAACGCGGACGGAGCGCCGTTCGTCGCGCCGAGCACCCACGACGGCAACGTGAGCACGCTCACGTGGTCGCTGCGCAACGATCTCTCGACCTTCTGCTTGACCGATCAAGGCGCGACGACGCCTTGGTCGATGGACGGCAACACGAAGAGCTGGGTCGCCGCACGCGCGCCCGGCGTGGCCGTGGACGTCGACTACAGCACGCTCATGCTCGAGGATAGCGGCGTCCGCGATGAAGCCGTCGACGCGATCTGCGATGGACGTCCATCCATCCTCGGGATCGGATCGATGTTCACGACCGACATGCACTATCCAGTCGCCGCCCACTACGACACTGGATGGTTCTGGCTCGAGATGGGCTGGGGAGGCGGCGGCAACGCCTGGTATCAGACCGGCACGTGGTTCATGGGGAGCGTGCGTCACTGACGCGATCAGAGCTTGATCTCGAACGTCGTCATCACGCCAAGGTGATCGCTCGGGTAGAAGCCGCGCGCGTCGTGGTTCTTGAAGCAGACCTCGGACGCCACCGGCTTGATCGTCCGAGGCCCGGCCGACTGGCCAAGCACGAAGTCGATCCGCCGGCTCGGATGCTGCTCGAAGGCGCCATCGGCGAGCTTGATCATCGCCGTGTTTCCTCGGGCCGTGGTCTCGGCTGCGCCATGGACCTGTTTGTAGGAGTCGACGAAGCCTGCGCTCAGGAATCGCTTCACCGCGCTCGATGACTCCGTCGCGTTCATGTCGCCGGTGAGAAACGTCGGCCGGCAGTCGTCGTTGCGCGTGATGAGGTCGACCGTCTGCCTCGCTTCATCGTCGCGATCGGCGTCGCCTTCCGCGCCGCCATGATGATCGAGGTGCGTATCGGCCATGTCGAGGAAGGCGCCCGAGGGATGCTTGATCCGCGCATGAACGCTGACGCGCATCTCGCCGGTGTCCTCGTGATCTTCTTTCACGATCGGCCAGCGGCTCATGATCCCGATCCCCTCACCGCTGAACCAGCCGCGCCAGCCCGACTTGCGATGGGTGAAGAGGTGGTACTTCGCGTGCCCGCGCTTCTGCAGGAGATCGTTCAGGACGTTGGCTTGGTCCTGGGAGATCTGTACTTCCTGCAGCCCGATGATGTCGGGGTCGAGCCGCTCGATCTCGTCGGCGATGAGCGGGAAGCGCCGCTCCCATTGATCGGACTCGTTGCGAAGGTTGATCGTCATCACCTTCACCGTCGCGGTGGTGGTCACCTTCGCGCTGGCGCATCGCGAAGTGGAGATCTCTTGCGACGAGTCGCCGACCTCTTCTTCGGCGGGGGCGCCAAGGCACGCCGACGTCGCGAGCGCGGTCATCATCGTGAGAGCGAGCATCTTCGTGCGAGCACGCCGAGCGATCATGAACACCTGTAGACAGCAACATGTATGCCCTGCGCCTACAGTGGCACCGCATCGTACTTTCAACAAGTTACACGCCAGGCGGTGACCGGCGCCCTGAGCGGGCCTTACCGTCGATCCAAGGCAACGTCGCGTGTCGCTGCGCGAGGTGCTGCGCAATTCATGCAGGCTGCATCTTTCCCGTCACGTGAGCGGAAGGCCAAGCTCCTCGAGCTCGCGCTGTCGGAGCGGGAGCTCCTCGCGCAGGAAGAACTCGTCGAGCTGCGGCGGCGGCACGTCCGTGCCGGCCATCATCGCGTGCGCTTGGCCACGATGGTGGATCTGGTGCTCGAACAGATGAAGCAGCACGTCGCCAGCGGTCTCGATCTGCACGTGATCGCTCCGCTCGAGCGACACCTTCGCGTCGAGGTCTTCCGCTCGCATCGACTCGACGAACGCGACAAGCCTCAGGTCGACCTCACGCTGCGCCGCCCGGAGCGCGTGGATCTCGCCGAAGGGCTCGTCGCTTGCGAAGACGCTCCTGCCCTTGCCTCCGCCCTCGAGCGCGTCGACGTAGTACCAATCGACGATCAGGTTGTGGTTGAGCGTCTTCATGATCGTCGGGAAGAAGCTCGTGCGGGTCGCGTGAAGCGCCTCGTGGGAGAGCTTCGTGCACGCCGCGTAGAAGCGGTGATTCGCCCACGCGTTGTTGCGAGCGCAAGCACGGAGAATCGAGAGCGCGTTCACGTGGATGCGAGCTTCTTCTCGAGCAGATCCTTCACGAGCTTGGCGTTCGCGCGACCTCCACTCTTCTTCATCACCATGCCGACGAGCGCGCCGACGACGTTCGCGTTGCCTGCCTTGTAGCGACCGACGGCGTCCGCGTTCGCGGCGAGCACCTCGTCGACGATCGGCCCGAGCGTGTCGGCGTTCGCGATCTGCGACAGCCCCTTCTCGGTGACGATCGCCTTCGGCGACTTACCCGCTGACGTGAACATCGTCGAGAGCACTTCCTTCGTCTGCGCCTTCGAGATGGTGCCTTCGCTGAGGAGCACCGCGAGCTCGACGACCGCCGCGCCGTCGAACGGCGCTGACTCGAGCTTCCGCGAGCGCACCTCGCCGAGGATGTCGTTCACGAGCAAGCTCGCGACGGCCTTCGCATTCTCTTTCCCGAACGTCGCGTCGAGCGACGAGGTGAAGAGCGTGAGGAGCGCGGTCTCCTGCGCGAGCGTGCGCGCTGTGTCTGCGGTGAGACCATACGCATCACGGATCGCGATCGCCGCAGGAGACAGCTCCGCGGCGACGGCAGGCGCGCCAGGAGCGCTCGGCGGAGCGGCAGGCTTCTTGTCCTTCGCGGCCCCCGCCTTCGTCGACGATGGCTCTGCCTTCGCCACCGTCTTCTGCCACGAGTCCTTCAGCGCGACGGTGCGGTTGAAGACGATCGGGCCGCCGTCCTTGCCAGAGTCTTCGTCGACGACGAAGAAGCCTACGCGCTCGAGCTGGAAGCGGTCGCCCGCCTTCGCGTTCGCAAGGATGGGCTCCGCCTTCGCGTTCTTGAAGGCCGTGAGGGAATTCGGGTTGAGCTCGGTGAGGAAGTCCACGTCGCCCTCGCCCGGGTTCTCCGAGACGAACAGGCGATCGTAGACGCGCACTTCGACGTCGACGGCGTGGCGCGAGCTCACCCAGTGAATGGTGCCGTCGATCTTCTCGCCCGCCTTGGCGACGCCGCCGCGTGTGTCGGGATCGTGGGTGCAGTGAACGCGGACGACGTTGCCGTCGGCGTCCTTCTCGACGCTCGTGCACGTGACGATGTACGCGTGGCGAAGACGCACCTTGCGGCCCGGTGAGAGGCGATGCCAGCCCTTGGGCGGATGTTCGGCGAAGTCTTCCTGATCGATGTACACGACGCGCGAGAACGGGAGCTTTCGGCTCCCTCTTCGCTCGGCGGGCACGCCTTCGCCGGGCTCGGTGCCGGTAGGCCAGTAGGCGGCCTCGAGCTCCTCGACGTCATCCTTCATCGAGTCGATGACCACCTCGAGCGGACGGAGGACGGTCATGACCCGGGCTGAGCGGCGATCGAGATCGTCTCGAACGATGTGCTCGAGGAGCGCGATGTCCACCGTGGAGATGTTCTTGGCGATGCCGGTGCGCGCGATGAGCTCTCGGATGGCCTCGGGGGTGACGCCTCGACGGCGAAGGCCCGCGATGGTGGGCATGCGCGGGTCGTCCCAGCCGTGGACGTACTTGCCCTCGACGAGCTGAAGGAGCTTTCGCTTGCTCATCACCATGTACGTGATGTTGAGGCGCGCGAACTCCGTCTGCTTCGGGACGTGCGGGACCTCGGTCGCCTGGATGACCCAGTCGTAGAGCTCACGTGCGCTCTCGAATTCGAGGGTGCAGAGCGAGTGCGTGACGCCCTCGAAGGAGTCTTCGAGGCAGTGGGCGTAGTCGTACAGCGGGTAGATGCACCACGTGTCACCGGTGCGGTAGTGGTGCGCGTGCTTGATGCGGACGAGCGGAGGGTCGCGCATCTTCATGTTCGGCGACGCCATGTCGATCCGCGCACGAAGGACGCGCTCGCCGTCTTTGAACTCGCCTGCGCGCATGCGACGGAAGAGATCGAGGTTCTCGTCGACGGTGCGCTCGCGGAACGGGCTTGGCTTTCCGGGCTCCGAGATCGTGCCGCGGTACTCCTTCGAATAGGTCTCTTCGGAGAGATCGCACACGTACGCGCGGCCGAGACGAATGAGCTTCTCGCCGAGCTCGTAGTAACGCTCGAAGTAGTCCGAGG
This sequence comes from Labilithrix sp., assembly GCA_044227045.1. Classification (GTDB taxonomy): domain Bacteria; phylum Myxococcota_A; class Polyangia; order Polyangiales; family Polyangiaceae; genus Labilithrix. The sequence continues at coordinate 265,286 of JBGAFW010000003.1, read as the reverse complement.
CGTAGTAGAGATGCTCGCCCCAATCGAAGCCGAGCCACTTCACGTCGCGTTTGATCGCTTCGACGTACTCGGGATCTTCGGTGGTGGGGTTCGTGTCGTCCATTCGGAGATGGCAGCGTCCGCCGAACTCCTTCGCGATCCCGAAGTCGACGCAGATCGCCTTCGCATGTCCGATGTGGAGGTAGCCGTTCGGCTCGGGCGGGAAGCGCGTGACGACCTTGCCGCCATGCTTACCCCCTTTGGTCGAAGAGGGCGCGCTCGACGGGGCGCCAGGAGAAGGGGCTGTGCTTGAGGACATGAGGAAATCTCGAGTTGCGAAAGTAGTAGAAACCGCGCCGGCGTGCATCGGCCAAAAGAAGCATTATGGTTGCGCTCGTTGGTGGCGCTGATGCTCCTCACGGTGGGAGCTGTGCCTCATCCCCGTCCTTTTCAGCGATTCATGTGTCATGGCTGCCCCATCCTCTTCTTCGCTCGCCACTCCAGACGACCTAAGCCGCTACTACGTCGCGCTTGGGGCGTCGTTCGTTCGTGGTCGCTTGGGGGATGCCCTCTCAGAGGTGGCGCGTTCTAGCGACGAAGCTGCGTTCCGCGAAGGACTTGCGCAAGGGCTGAAGATGCACAAGTTCAAGCGCCTCGACGACCGGCTCCTCGCCCGGGTGCGCCGGGTGCTCTCGATGCTCGCCGGCCTCGCGCCGGTGGATCTGCTCGATGTCGGAAGCGGACGCGGCGCCTTTCTCTGGCCTCTCCTCGACACGTTCCCCGATCTGCTCGTCACCGCGATCGACGTCAACGAGCAACGCGCGAACGACCTCGCGGCGATCGGGCGTGGCGGGCTCTGGCGCCTCTCCGCCGCGCAAATGGACGCGACCAAGCTCGCGATCGAGCCGAAGTCGTTCGACGGCGCGACGCTGCTCGAAGTGCTCGAGCACATGCCTTCTCCGCAGCTCGCTGCGCGAGAGGCGGTGCGCGTGGCCAAACGATTCGTCATCGCTTCGGTGCCGTCGAAGGCCGACGACAACCCAGAGCACATCCAGCTCTTCACGCCGGCGTCACTCACGGCCCTCTTCACCGAGGCGGGCGCGCGCCGCGTCACGATCGAGCACGTGCCGGGTCACATGATCTCGCTCGCGCTTCTTTGATGCTCTTCACGTTGGCCTTCTCATGAGCCCTCCCATTCGCAAATACCCGCGCACGCGCCACATCGAAGGATCGCGCCTGCAGCCGGGCGACGAGGACCTCGACGCCGTCCCGTGGAAGGACGTCCGCGGGAAGTACCTCGTCCTCGAAGAGAAGGTCGATGGAGCCAACTGCGCCGTCAGCTTCGACGAGCACGGCAAGCTCCTCTTGCAGAGCCGTGGGCACTACTTGATGGGCGGAGCTCGGGAGAAGCACTTCAACGCGCTCAAACCGTGGGCGCAGTCGCATGCGAGCGACCTTCGTGAGGTGCTGCGTGATCGTTACGTGATGTACGGCGAGTGGCTCTACGCCAAGCACACCGTCTACTACGATGCTCTTCCACACTACTTTCTCGAGTTCGACGTGCTCGATCGAACGACCGGCTCGTATCTGTCGACCGCGCGCCGCCGTGCGCTCCTCGAGCCCATCGGGACGATCGTCGTGAGCGTGCCCGTGCTCGGCGAAGGAAAGATGAACGGCTCGCTCGACGACGTGACGGCGCACGTCGGGCCTTCGCGCTTCAAGACGCCAGCGTGGCGAGACAGCTTGGCCTCGCAAGCGGCTGCGCAGGCGCTCGACGTCGAGCGTGTGATGGCGGAGACCGACGCGTCTCCCGAGATGGAGGGCCTCTACATCAAGGTCGAGGACGAGCACCGCGTGCTCGATCGCTTGAAGTGGGTCCGCCCCGGGTTTCTGACCGCGGTGGTCGACTCTGGGACGCACTGGCTCGCGCGCCCGATCATCCCGAACCGCCTCGCGCACAACGCGTCGCTCGACGCGCTCTTCACGAAGTAAGGCGATGACGCGCTCCCTCGACGACCTCCTCTGCGTACCGCGCGCGCCCGACTTCACCGTCGATTGGACGTCGCTCGACCATCGATTCGACTGGATCCAGGCGATGAAGGGCGTGCGCCAGGACCCGATCCATCACGCGGAGGGCGACGTCTGGATCCACACGCGCATGGTGGCCGAGGCGATGGCGCTTCTCGAGGCGTGGCGGGGAGAGACCGCGGAAGCGCGGCTCGCGCTCTTCGCGTCTGCGCTCGTCCACGACGTCGCCAAGCCGACCTCCACGCAAATCGGCGACGACGGGCGCGTGACCGCAAAGGGCCACTCGACGAAGGGTGCTCTCGCCGCTCGAAAGCTCCTCTGGCGCATGGACATGCCCTTCGCGGCGCGCGAGATGATCGCGGCGCTCGTTCGCCACCATCAAGCCCCTTTCTGGCTGCTCGAGCGCGAAGACCCGTTCGAGCTCGCGGTGAGGATGAGCCAGACGGTCCGATGCGATTGGCTCGCCCTCCTCGCGGAGGCCGACGCGCGTGGTCGCCAATGCGAGGACCAAGCGCGCATGCTCGACAACGTCGCGCTCTTTCGCGAGTACTGCGACGAGAAGAGCTGCCTCGCCTCCCCCTTCGCGTTTCCGTCCGATCATGCGCGCTTTCAATGGTTCTCAGGACGACAGCGCGACGTCTTCCATCGTCCCCACGAAGACGTTCGTTGCCACGTGACGTTGATGTCTGGTTTTCCTGGCGCCGGCAAAGACCACTGGATCGCGGCGAACATCGACACCGACGCTGTGCCTGTCGTCTCGCTCGACGAGCTTCGCGCCGAGCTCGACGTCGACCCCGCCGACGATCAGGGCGTCATCGTCCAGGCCGCACGTGAGGCCGCACGCGAGCATCTCCGCGCGGGCCGAAGCTTCGTGTGGAACGCGACGAACCTGAGCAAGCGAATCCGTTCGCAGTGCATTCGACTCTTCGCCGACTACGGCGCCCGCGTGCGCATCGTCTATGTCGAGGTCCCCGAGCCCCTCTTGCGCTCACAGAACCGCCTTCGCGTCAAAGCGGTGCCCGACCACGTGCTCGACGTCTTGATCGATCGCTGGGAGGTCCCCGACCTCACCGAGGCGCACGAGATCACGTACGTGTTGCGCGAAAGATGATCGCGAGCGGAAGGCCGCGATGCTTCTCCATGTTCGGCCGCCGCGCGATGAGCGCGTCATCGACGATCGGCTCATGAAAGTGCGTGAGCTTCATGTCGAGATCGATCAGCGTGGCGAGGTAGTCCGCGGCGTGATGCACGTACGTCGGCATCTCGTACTCGACGCCGTCCGTCCCCGACGCAAAGTGCGTGGGCACGCCCTTCAACAAGAAGTACGGGTGGTAGACGGACACGACGAGCGACCCGCGCGGGGCGAGGACGCGGTGCATCTCCCGCAGGACCGGCTCCACCGCAGGGACATGCTCCATCGAGAGCGCGTTGAGGACGACATCGAACGACGCATCGGGCACCGGCAGATGCGCCGCTTCGCCCTCGAGCCAGGTGATCGCCGCATGCTCGCTCGCCTTCGCCTTCGCGATCGCGAGCATCTCACGGTTCGGCTCGACCGCCGTGATGACCGGCGACGACGCCGTCTTGGCCATCCAAAGCGTGTGGCGTCCGGTTCCGCACGCGACCTCGAGGACCCTTCGCGCTGGCGCTGCGCCGAGGCTCGTCTCGACGAGCGCTCGCACGATCGGCTCTTCGATCATGATGAGGGGGTTTGGATAGTCGTCGTATTCTCGCGCCCAACGGGAGTAGCCCTCGGCGGTCGATACGCGCTGGCGGGTCTTACCTTGGATCGTGGTGCTCATCGTCTTCCCCGTTCCATACGGGTCACCTTCTAGCAGGCGCGTCGCTGAGCACAACGGGCCCGAGCAATCCCCCAACGCCGAGCTCGTTGATCGCCTCCCGCTTCACGACGATCGCGAGCACGTTCTCACCGTCGACGACGAGCGACGTCACGTCGAAGCGCAGCGGCCCACCTACCCCCGTCGGCGTCTTCGGGTCACCCGCGGCGGGCGCATACACCGCTTCGTTGCCGTTGAGGAATACGTGTACTGAGCCGTCCACCGCCGTGAGCGTGAGATACGAACGCGTATTCGGCGCCCGCGCCTGAGGTCGCGTGATGCGCGCGCGGTACCACATCGCACCGAGAAAATCGTGAAGACCAAGCGCCGACCACGAGTCCACCGCGACGTTCGTCGTGCGCCACGAGGCGTCCGCAAACGCGGTATGCGGCACGGAGTAGTCCACCGTCGAGCGTTCGGCGCGCCAACGAAAGCTCGTCGTCACCGAAGACACCGCCTCCTCGTCCGCGATGCGCGAGACGACATCGAACGCCGGCTTCATGAAGGCGTCGTAGTAGTTGGCGCTGATGGTATCGGGCGCATACGAGGTCTGGTTGAAGGCGTACGACTCTTTGTGCTTCTCACCGAGCGCCGCGAGCTGCTTTCTGTACGAATCACCTCGCCCGGACAGCCCGCGAAAGCGACCTTCGGCCAGATCCCGACGCAGCTCCATTTGACGCACAAAGAGCGCAAGCGAGTCGTCTGCGATCTCGACGCGACGTCGTTCCATCTCCGTCCGAGCGGCCGCCTTTGCGACGTCGAGGAGGTGGCGCAAATGAGCCAGCCGCTCTGGCGTAAAGCGTCGCAAGTGTCCAAAGCCGCCACCGGAATATTCTGGGATATCGACCCAGAGGCGATCGACCTCACGCCAATAGGCGTGCATCGCCGCTCCCGCCGCGCCATAAAACTTCGCGTCGATATCGGCATAAACGTCGTTGGGCTTCAAACGCGAATCGAACGCGACCTTCATACCCATATAAAGGGCATGCATGGACGTGTCGAAGTTCGGAAGAGTCTCGGGCTGCCAATACCGCGCATGATGCTCGAGCACGTAAGGGACGTCATAACCCCATTTCGTGAGCATCGGATTTGGCGCGACGAGCTCGGAGAGAAAGTAGCCATAGAAGTAAATCGATGTACCGGTAGGCGCGATTCGGCCCCATCGGTCGATCACCGTGCGTAGCTCCGTATTGCCAGGCACGCGACTGTCGCTCATCGGATGCGCGCGGGAATACGTAATCGGCGCGATTTGTGGGACGAGGTTTGGATGCAGCTTCTCGCGCACGGGCGGACGTGTGTATTGGACATACGCGAGAAAGCCCAACGCGAGCTTGGGCTCCTCCTCGGCGACATGCGCCGCGACCCGATTGGCGAGGACGAGGTACCGGTCCGTGAGAGACGTCATCCCCATCGTCGGATCGAAGTCGCCCGCGTCGAGCGCTTGATCCTCTGCCGAATCATCAAAGACCGCTCCGTCGTTGGGCGAGATCGAGAGGCTCGGCGATCGATACCGCCGGTACGTCTCGACGATTCGCTCTGCAAGCGTCTTCGGGAGCGTCGTGCTGCTCCAGTGGAGCCGCGCGGGATCCGGCTTGCCGTTCACGATCGCCGTCCACTCGGGATGCTTCGCGCGATCTCCGTCCGTCAGGTACGCCTCGAGCGCATGGCCTGCCTCGATCCGGAATCCTCCCTCGCGATTGCGCCGGCGCCACGCGTCATCCGCGAACCACACCGCACGGTACGTCGTCGACGGCGCCCTTCGCTCGTCGAGGCGAGGCAACACGAGCGGGCCGCGCCCCGGTAGCACCTCACCGAGCGGGCCAGGCATGAACCATCGCGCGCCAAGGCGATCGAGCAGCTCGTAGATCGCGTAGCTCGTCGCGAGATCCGTCTCGCCATGGAGCAGCGCCTCGTTCTCCCGCACCACGACGCGGAAGCCCTGACCGTACGGCGCGGTGACGCCCAGCGGCTCGCCTCGCTCGGCCTCTTTGCCGATCCGGATCTCGAACGACGGCCCGTGGCCGGCTTCGTTGATCGTGACAGCGGCACCAGACACTTCATGAAGCACACGCGCGAGGTCACGCACGGACTCACGGAGGCGTCGTCGCTCGAGCTCGTCACGCTGCGCCGCCAGGTGAAGCTTTGGATCGGTCGGGCGATCCTCTTCCATCACGCTCGCGGCGACGTGAATGCGCACCGCACGACGGTCATCGAGGGTGACCGCAACGCGGTCGTCCGGCTTTGGCGAAGCCGCGATGGGTGGCCGGCACGAGGCGAGACCGATCGCGAGCGCGACCACGACGCCACGTGCACGAAGATGAGGCAGAAGAAGCACCGTTCGCAACCGTAGTCATACTCTTGCGCGGTGTGGTCGACCGAGTGACCGCTCTCACGCGAGGCCTGGAAAATCGACAGAAGCGCCAGGTCGCGTTGCGGCTTTCTGCGACGAAGACGAAGGCGCACACGGCCCGCGTTGCGTGCACCCTACACGAAGTGAGCGCCAACGGACTCGATGGTCCCACTTACTTGATGTGCTCTGTGACGTTCGTCGCCTGTTCAAGCCATCGAATCGATACAGTTGAGTGGTCGGCGGTTGGTCGGTCAATCGTGCACACGACCATCGAGACAGAACAGGAGGAAACGCCATGACCCGTGTGAGCGCGCTCAAATCGATTGGCCTCTCGACCATCATCCTTGGTGCGCTCGTCCTCCTTACGGCGTCGACCGGTTGCGGCTCGATCGGCGACAGCCTCTTCGGCGATGGCGACGACAACAGTGGTGGTGATCCGAACGCGAACAACTCGAGCGGCGGCTTCACCAATGGTACGAGCGGCGGCACGAACGGGACGAGCGGCGCGGTCGGAAACGTCGGACAGGTCACGCCGACCTCGGCGTGCGCGTCGGCCCACGGCGGCGCGGTGCTCTCCCCGATCAGCCTCGTGTTCATGATCGATCGCTCCGGAAGCATGCAGGGCGACAACGGCGGTACGCAGAACCTCGCGGTCCGCTGGAATCCGGTGAAGAGCGGCCTCTCGACGTTCTTCGCCGACCCGGCGTCGAGCAACGTCAGCGCCTCGCTCTCCTTCTTCCCGATCGGAGGGGGTCAAAACCCGGACTGCAACTTCCAGCACTACATGGCGCCGACGGTCGCGCTGACCCAGCTCCCGAACGGAGCGGCGTTCTCGAACGCGTTCGCGCAAGGTCCGGATGGCATGACGCCGACGTTTGCCGCGCTGAAGGGCGCGATCGAGACGGCGAAGACGGTCAAGGCGGGCGGTAAGAACGCCGCCGTCGTCTTGGCGACGGACGGTGAGCCTCGCGGCTGTGAGAAGGAAGGCAACACGCTCGCGAACATCGAGAAGGTCGCCGCCGACGGCCTCGCCGAAGGCATCAAGACGTACGTCATCGGCGTCGGACCGAGCACCGGCAACTTGAACAGCTTCGCGTCCAATGGCGGAACGAAGCAGGCGATCATGATCCCGACGAACAACACCGCGCAGGTCAGCGCCGACCTCATCGCGGCGATCGGAAACATCGCGACGACGCTGCTCGGCTGCAACTTCGGTCTCCCGGCGGCGCCTGCAGGACAGACGCTCGACGTCAACGCGGTCAACGTGAACTACACCGCGCCGAACGGCACCGCGACCACGCTCGCGTACAGCCAAGACTGCTCCAATCCCCAAGGCTGGCACTACGACAACACCGCCGCGCCGAAGGAGATCATCCTCTGCACGAACAGCTGCAACACGGCGCAAGCCGAGCTCGGCGCGAAGCTCGACATCATCTTCGGCTGCGCCACGCAGGTCCCGCCGGGCGGCACCGACCCGAACGGCAACGTTCACTGACAGATTCGGTCTCGATAAGAGAGACTCAGCGCCTGCCCCCCGAGGTGCGATCTTCGACGATCGCACCTCGGTTTTTTTGGTGCGCTCAGACGGGGATGATGCCGCGCTTCTTCGCGGGGCGTTCGAGCTTCTTGTGCCGCGCGAGCTCGAGGCCCCACGCGAGCGCCTTGCGCGTGTCGCGCGGGTCGATCACCTCGTCGACGAGGCCCCAGCCCGCGACCTTGTAGATGTCGATGTTCTTCTGGATCTGATCGATGATCATCTTCTTCGCTTCCGGCGGCGGGTCGGCGCCGCCGAACAGCTTCCGCGCCGCGATGCCGACCATACCCTCGGCGCCCATGACGGAGATCTCGCCCGAGGGCCAGGAGACGATGAGGTCCGGCTCGTAGGCGCGGCCACACATGACATAGTACCCAGCGCCATAGGCCTTTCGCACGACACACGTGATCTTCGGCACCGTCGCCGCGCTCATCACGTGGAGCATCTTCGCGCCATGGCGAATGATGCCGGCGTGCTCGACCTTCGAGCCGACCATGAAGCCAGGTACGTCTTGGAGGAAGACGAGCGGGACGTTGAACGCGTCGCAGATCTGGATGAAGCGCGCGGCCTTGTCGGCCGAGTCGTTCTCGAGGATCCCGCCGAGCCAGTTCGGCTGGTTGGCGACGATGCCGACGCTCTTGCCGCCAATGCGCGCGAGGCACGTGATGATGCTGCGACCGAAGCGCGGCTTCAAATCGAGGATCTCGCCATGATCGACGATCGCGCGGATCAGCTTGTACATGTCGTACGGCTTGCGCGTCGACTCGGGCAGCAGATCGAGGAGCGACTCTTCACGGCGATCGATCGGATCGGTCACCGGCAGATCGGGCGGGAGCTCGTCGCAGCTCGATGGGAAATAGGAGAGGTACTTCTTCGTCGCGGCGATGCACGCGGCGTCTGACTCGTACTCGCCGTCACCGACGCCGCTCGTCTCGGAGTGGACCTTCGACCCGCCGAGCTCTTGTTCGGTGATGTCTTGGCCGGTCACCGCTTTGACGAGCGGAGGGCCTCCGAGCGCGAGGGAGCCGACGTTCTTCACCATCGGAACGAAGTCCGCGAGGCCGGGGATGTACGCGGTGCCCGCCGCGCCAGGTCCGACCATGGCGGCGACCTGCGGGACGACGCCGCTCATCACCACTTGCTCGCGGAACAAGTGACCCGAGCCGGCGAAGAGCGAGATCATGTCGGGATGGGACGCGCCCGGATCGATGCGCGCTCCGCCGGAGTCGACGAGCCAAACCATCGGCCAGCGACCGCGAAGGCTCATCTGGCGAAGGCGCGTCACCTTCTCTTCGCCGGTGTAGCCGATGCTGCCGCCCTTGACCGTGAAGTCGTAGGCGGCGCAGCACACCATGCGACCGTCGACCTTGCCGAAGGCGGTGACGACCGCGTCGGCGGCGGGCTTGTCCGAGCCGTCCGGTCCGGCGGCGAGGCCCATCTGCGTGCCGTGAGCGCCGACCTCGAAGAACACGCCGTCGTCGAAGAGCGACGCGACACGCTCGCGCGCGGTCAGCTTTCCGCGATCGTGCTGCTTCTGGATTTTGTCGGCACCGCCCATCTCGCGAATCTTCGCGCGGCGGGCTTCGAGATCAGCGACGAGCTCTCGCATGTTCGGCATGGTTGGGCCGAATATTTCGCACACGAAACATCCCCTGGCAAGCCTCGAATTTCTAGGGCTTGGATGGGCTTGCGGCCTCGGTCGCGCGGAGGCCTCCGGCAGACCGAAAGGACCCAAACCGCGGCATCCGCACGGGCTTCGCGAGGCCCGTCGCGGCACCGTTCTGCGTGTCGAGGCCACGACCGAAGCGGTAGTCGGCGTGGGCCGTCACGCCGAAGCCATCGCCTCGCACCTCGGCGCGCGCATGAACGTCGTGGACGTCCGCACCAGGGGCGACGCGCAAAACAACGACACGTGTCTCCCCCACCCTCGCCGGACGGGCGGCGTCCTCCGGATCGCGAAGCGTGATCCCGGCGGGGAGATCGAACGAGACGTTGACCGACGTTGACGAGAGATCGATGGGTCCCTGCGCATGCCCCGGATGGATCGTGAGCGCGAGCGCGAGCTCGGTCGCGCCCTCTTGAGAGCCATCCTCACCGACGCGCGCGAGCGAGAGCGTCATCGGCGCGCCCGAGTGCTTCTTCGCGGCGGCGACCTCGCCACCGGATGTCACCGTGTCGGCAGGCGGCGCAGACGAGCTCGAGGACGTCGAGGTCCCGCACGCGGCCGTACCCGCCGCGAGCAACGCGAAGAACAGAAGAGAGAGAGGAACGCGGTTCGTCGGATTCATGAAGGGCTCTTCGTGGTCTGCGCGTCAGTTGCAGAGCGGCGCGTTGACGGGATAGGGATAACTGCCAATCGCGGCCTGAATTCGATTCTTGTCGAAGCCGCTGCAATTGAGCGCGTCGAGGAAGTCCGCCACCATCGGCGCGGAGGCCTTCGTGTCGGTGACACCCTCGTGGGTGCACCCATCACCGTCCCAGCGACGCGTCGTGTACCCGCGCGCGAACGGCGTCTTCGTCATCCGTGCGCTCTTTAGCGCGTTGAAGATCGCCGGATTGGGCGTCACGGCGTCGCTGTTCGCCGGACGTGTGGCGAGGTTCCAGACCATCGAAGCGACGGCGTTCTCATCCATCATCTGAAGAAGGCTCGCGCTCGCGCTTGGCTCGCTCCACGTCGCGTTATCCGAATAGCGGTGGCCGTCGATATCGAACCAAAAGAACGTGCCTTGTTGTTTATCGGCATAAATCGGATCCCCACGCACGAGGCTCGAATAGCCAGTAGCCCATCCCTCCGACCACGCTTGGCCTGGCAACGTGGGACACGAGAGCGTATGGGGACCTCCTTCTTCCGGCGAGACGCCATACGCTTCCATCACCCAATGACCGAGCTCGTGCGCGGTGACGGCGTCCGACCAATAATCGCGATCTGCCGTGGCGCCCCGAACGAGCTGGCTCTCGAAGCGAAACCCTTCGAACGTCGCTGGCAGTGAAAAGAAGCAGGCTCCGCAGTTGAAGTCGCTGTTTTGACGGAGCCAGATGACGAGGCGGTTGTCGGTCGCTCCCGCGACCTCTTTGGTCGCTTCGTGCGCGAATCTCAGATAGTCGAATACGCGCATCGCGCCGCTGCCATCGTTCTCGGCAATCGACAGTACGCTGTTGTTCGCGAGTCCTTGCACGAGCTGCTCCCAACCCCAAAAGCCGCCTCGATCGTTGGCGCTGCTCGGGATGGGTTTCTCGACGTCCCACGTGCCGTCTGGGATGTCGGGGCTGGCTACGGCATAGTCGAGACCCTTGTTGGACGCTTTGACGGCGAAGACATCGATCGCGTCTTCAGGGCCTGGAGCGACGGCGACTTTGATGTCGTATTCCCCTGTCGGGGTCGTCGTCGCAGCGTCGATCGCGACGAAGTTGCCGTCTGCGGTCTTGATGAACGAGAGCACGAGCGCCTCTTGTGCCGGGACCATCTGGGACTGCGCATCCCAGTCCGTAAAGCTCGCGTTGGGTCCACGAAGCTCGTACTCCACGCGGCCATGGTGGGTCGCGGTCGCGACGGTCGAAGGACACGTGACGCGGCTCGCTTTCGTCGCGCACCCCGCGCAGGTGGTCGGTTGCCAGGTTCCATTCGCGTCGCAGAACCGTGCGCTGTTTGCGTCCACACACTCCTCCGCGCCGGGATCGCAACGCCCGTCGCGCGGAACACAACGCGCGTGTCCCGTCCCGTGAACGGAGCACTCCTCGTGCGCCGCGCATTGTTGTGTGACGACCTTCGGCGATCCCTGCCCCGTCGGCGCGATGCATGTCGCGACCTTGTCTTGCGCGACGCATTTGCCAGACTTCGGAACGCCGCTGCACGGATCGGGAGGCGCGTTCGTCGACTCCGCGGGGAGCTCCACGCTGTCAGGCTTCGTTTTCTTCCCTGCTTTTTTGACGTTTTCGGAGGAGGTCGTGGGCGTGACGTCGGGAGCGTCACACGCTGAGACGATGAGGGCTACGACTGTGAAGACGAGGGGTGAGATGACTGAGATCCATGATCTCGACTGCGAACCAATCACGATGTTGAGACCTCCAGCGATCCACACGCGTGGTGTGCCTCGAGCGCGAGACCCCTCTCTCGCCGTCGCGCTCTGCTCGCTCTCTCCTGAGGAATACAAACGTCGTACCGTGAGGCGAGACGCGTGTGCATGAGCGCGCGTTTGTCTTCGCCTTCGTCGAATTCTCTGCGATCGAGACATCGGTCGTCGCGTTACGTGATGCACCCCGCGCCACGCTTCCGTGGATCGCGAGATCCGAAGCTCACGCTACGCAGGATCGCCGGAATGTCGGGGGATCAGGGCGAGCGTCTCCCACTCGCTCGCGTTGACGCGCCGGTGCTAAGGTCCTGACCTTCTCATGAACGGAACGCCGAACGCTCAGCCCGACCTTTATCTGATGTCACCGCCAGGCACGGATTGGCAGTTACGCGGCCGCGCGAATTTTCGAAGCCAGACGGCCGAGCAAGTCGACGCGCTCGAAGCTCGTCGCGAGTGGCTGTCGCTCGCGGAAGCGATCGAGGCGACCGGCGCGATCGTCGTCGTTCATCCGCCGGTACACGGTCTCACCGGGATGCCCTACGCCGCCGAGTGCGGTCACGTCGTCGGTGACCGATTCCTCCTACCGCGCATGTTCGCCGAGCACCGAAAGGAAGAGGCCAACCATTGGGCTGCGCTCGCGAAGCGCCTCGGCTTCACGGTGACCGAGCTCGGCGCCGGCACATGGGAAGCGCAAGGCGACGTCGCCCTCTTCGAAGGCGTCGCCCTCCTCTTCTTTGGTGGACGCACGAACCGCGAGGGACACGATCGCGCGCGACGGTTCTTCGAGGAGGCAGGGACGGAGGTGCTCGAGGTGGAGGTGCACGAGCCCGCATTCCACGGAAACATGGCGCTGCTTCCACTTCCCGCGGTGAAGCGTCTCCTCGTGTGTCCTGACGTGCTCGTCGGCGACTCGCTGAGCCGCCTCGAGGAGCGATTCGGACGAGCGTGCATCGCGCACGTATCCGAAGCGGAGATTCGCAGCTACGCGACCAACGGGCTGCCGATCGGGCGCACGCTGCTCGCGCCGAGCCTCGTCCCGGAGCGCGTGCGCGATCTCGTCACGGGCTTCGGGATGGACGTGAAGCTGCTCGCGATGGGCGAGCTATGCGGCAAAGCCGGCGGCGCATCGCGATGCCTCGTCTGTCACGTGCCCTCGCCAGGCCACGCCATTACGCGCGCGATTCCACCCGAAAATCGCCTTCTGCCCTTCGCGCGTGAGATCCGCGAAGCCGATCCACGCTCGAAGGCATAGGATCGCGCTTCGATCGAATCGGCGTTCGGAACGAGCGAAAGATGACGGCCTCCGAAAAAGACTCGACTCCCCCCGCGGCGGCGACGTTTGGCGACCTCGCCGCTGACTTCTTCGCGCGCCATCCCGAGCTTCGCTTGGCTGCGCTCGGCGCGAGGGAGAATGCCGCCGCGCTCGATCTTCGCCCCTTCGGGGTCGAGGTCGACTTTCGCGCGGCGGAGAAATACCCCGACCTCGTCGAGCGATACCGAGCGGCCAACGCGCTCGCGTTCCCGGGTGAGCTCACGCTGCCAGGTTGGGTGCTGAGCGATCTGTATCTCTTGCCCGGAGCGATCGGCCTCCTCTTGTGTCGTGCCGCCGTCCTCGACGTGCCGACGCGAAAGAAGCTCGGGCTCGCTCCGGATGACGAGGCGATCGCGGCGGCCTACCTCGCGGCGCCGACGGTGAAGCCGCGCGCGTTCATCGGCGTCTCGCTGCTCAGCCTCGTCCCGAAGATCGTCGCGGGCGCATGGGTGAAGGCGCTGACGCTGCGCATGCTCGGCGCGCAGCGACTTCGCGGCGTCGCGCAATGGGCCAACCCGAGCGTGCGGGTGCATACGCGCATGGGTCCGATTCGCGTCGTGTCGGCCGTCCCGGGCACCCACGAGTTCCGAGCGAAGAGCTTCGTGTACGAGAGCGATCTGAGGAACGACGCGCAGTGGACGGCCGCGATGGCACGCCGCTCATCGTGGACGCCGATGGAGAAGATCAAGGCCACCGACGAGGCTGCCCTCGCGCCGCTCCTCGAGCGCGCGCATGCGGGGGAAGAGGTGTACGTGGTCCCGCCCGGGCTCGACGCGAGCGGAAACCTCCTCGTTCACTTTGGATCGCTGACGCCCACGCGATGATGGGATCGCGAACGCCGCCGATCAGTCGGTTGCGTGGCGGGCTCACCGTCGGCCCACGGTTCTTCGAGCGGCGCGACGCGCTCGCAGAAGCCCGCGAGGGCGCGAAGCCCCGCGGCGTGGTCGATCACATCTCCGATCTGTCGCACCCGGCGATCGACGTCACGCGGATCCATCCCGACGTCGTCCGCTTCTTCGAAGACACCGAGTCGCTCGATCTCTTCATCCGGAGCCACTGGCGGTTTCCGTTCTCGATCGTGTGGCTCCTCTTTCGCTGGGTGATGGTGATCGCGGGTCAGTTCGTCCTCCCGAAGCGAGAGGCGACGATCAAGACGCGCGTCTTCGCGATCCAGCGAGACGGACGTGCCGACGCACGCGGCGTCATTCGCTGGTATGCAGACGAAGGTGAAGACGCCGTCATGCAGGTGGTCGCCTACGCCACGTGGAACGACGACGGGCGGCGCTACATGAACGCGATGTTCCCTCTTCCGTTCGGGAGCGTGACCGGGATCCTTCGTCTCGATCACCACGGTCCCGAGGAGGAGGCCGCGATCAAGCTCACGTCGACGCCACGTGAGGAAGGCGGCGGCCGTGACGACGCGAGCGTCTGGGCGGCGTTCGGTCCGTTCGTCTTTCGTCCGCCGCTGAACGAACAGATCGAGCTATGGGCGCCGGAGATGGCGAGCCGGCCACGCGAGATCGATCCGTCGGAGGTGACGGGCTGCACGATCGTCGGCCGACACGAGCAGCGCCTCTTCGGCGTCCGCTTCGTCACGCATCACTACTGGTTTTATCCGGCTCGACGTCGTGAAGCTCGAGAGCAAACGTGAAGCTCACGTTGGCGACGCGAAAGCAGAGCGGCTTCACGTCGTCGCCGGCGATTCTCGTCGCGGCGCGCGAGACGAGACGCTCGACATGCACGGGCTCGCAAGCGTCGAGCGGGATGCCGAGATCGATCTCCTGACGGGAGACCCGCCTTCGCAAGGGCTGGCTCGACATCGCGCGATCCTGCGGGACGCAGTAGGCGAGGAAGTCGCGAAAGTCTCTCCAGCACTCGGCCCACGGCCCTTCGAGCACGTGCGCCTTGATCTTCGGGTTCTGATTCAAGGTGATCGAAGCGTCGGGCGCCGATCCCTCGCCTGGGTCGAGCGTGAGCTCGATCTTTCCGGTCGACGAATCGACGAGGACCGATGCGTCTGCGAGGACGTGCATGGGCATCCCCTCGGTCAACATGCGCGCGCCGAGCGCAGGGATGAGATGCGTGATCGCGTTCGTGATGAAGTAGATGCCGCGATGTCCGGTGCGTGGATCCCGCACGTGGATGCGCCAGTTCGTTTGGATCGGAGAAGGCATGAAGCGCCGCAGCGAGCCGAGAAACGCAAAGCCGAAATGGCCGTGCCGGTACGTCAGAAACGAGAAGAGCGCGTACTTCTTCTCGGCATCTCCTGGAGGTCCGACGCGCTCGAGCTCGAGGTTCGGAGGAACGAACGGAAGGAGGCGCGACGCGGGCACGAGGTAATTCACGTAGATGACATCCGTGATGTCGCTACGCATCTCGACCTCGGGTAGCGGCTCGAGCAGCACACCAAAGAGCCGGCTGTTCGCGAAGACGTCGAGCATACGGGCGAGGAGGCCGCGCGCGGGATAACGCCATGGCGCGAGCCGGCCATGAGGCTCGATCGGCCGCGCGCGCTCGAGCACCTTCTCGGTCACGAGCGCGAGCCACACCTGGAGCTGAAGGAAGCCGAGCGCGTTCGCGACGGACACGAACGACGGGCTCGGTCTCTGCGCCTCGGGCAGGAGAGGCGCGAGGACGGCGACGAACATCGTGAGCCAGAGAGGCCCGCTCGCGATCGTGAGCGCACGCGACCACGTGCCGCCGCGCGCGAAGCAGTAGGTCCATCCGAGCGCCGCCGACGTGTAGAGGAGAGCGCCCCAACCCGCGGTGAGCGGAAAGATCTCCTTCTCGAGGGCGAGATACGCGCCGGGGTCTCCTCCCGCGAAGGCCGCCTCGGCGAGCGTCACGCCGCGCGTCACCCAGAGCCCCTGCGCCCACTGATCGGGAATGACGGCGCCGATCGTCAGGAGGAGCACGAGGATGGCGGCGACGCGGGGCAACCAAGGCACGCGCACCATCGCGATCGCGAGCCACAGATCGGCGACCGCGCAGAGCTGCCACGGGAGCCAACCGAGCCGGAAGAGCCATGGATGCTTCGCGATGGCGGCGATGCGTTCGCTGTCGCTCGCTCCGGAGCCGCCAGGCAACGTCGGGATGAGCAGCGCGGCCATCGCGAGCATCGCCACGGCGTGGATGATGAAGTTGAAGAGCAGCGCCTGCTCGAGCCCACGATCACGAGAGGAGAGGTCGGGCCCGCTCTTCGATGCGTTTTCCCGTGCGTCGACCGACTCACCCACCTTGCTCGACATCATAGAGGAGTGGCCCACGTGTGGAGCGTGATCGAACGCTCGAGAAGCGCGGCCTACCTTTGGTCCTTTGCGGGGAAGCCAGATATGCTTCGGACGAGTGAAGATCGCCGCCAGGCCGTTCGTTCATTTCGTGGCTTCGGTAGGCGCGCTCGCCGTGTGTGTCGGGTTCTCTGCCTGCGGAGAGGACGACCCCGCACCGGAAGACGCGGCCGACTCGGGCGCGAGCATCACCGAGAATCCACCGGACGCTTCGCCGCCCAAGGACACCGGCAGCACCGGCCCGATCGTCATCGAGGTCGACTGTCCGGTCGGCACGACGCCGGAGGTCGAGCCGAACGACAAACCGGAGCAAGCCAACGACGTCGACTCGCTCGCATTTTGCGGCTCGATCGCGACCGGGACGGACGTCGACTACTCGAAGTTCACGACGCCGGCAGGAAAGAAGCTCGTGCTCTTCCAGGCGGTCATCGACGGTCAGATCGATTTCGATCTCGTCGTGAACGGCAAGACATTGAAGCCCGCCGATGTGAAGAAGTTCGAAGCCGGCAGCTACGTGATCAAGGCGTACGCAAAAGACACGAAGCCTGGAAAGTACAAGTATCGGATCCAGTTCGAGCCGTGACGCCGCCGAAGCGCGAGCGGCGAGCCGAGCGCGAGCGGTAGACGCGAAGCGTGGCGCGCACCCATCGCTGCGCAGCGAAGTGGTTTACTCACTCGCTGACAAGTGGTTCAACCACTCAACCATCTGAGATCACGCAGATTCGGAAATGGCCGCTTGGGTTTGCGGGGCTGGGACGAACTTTGCTGTGGAATCCCCCATGATCACAGCCGTCCTCGCCCTCCTCGGAGCTCAACGGCCCGCGCAGGTTGCGTCGTCGCGACGACCCACGATCCTCTCGAACGTCGAAGGCCGCCTGTGGCGCGAGCTCGCCGTCCAAGACTGGGTCGTGGCGATCTACCTCTTCGTCCTCCTCGGCTTCACGCTCGCAGGCAGCGGCCCAAGGCGAGGAACCGCCCTGTCGTACCTGTCGATCGATCTCGCGCTCTTCGCGGTCGGCGTCGTGCTTCATCGCGGAGGAATCCTGGGCGGCGGCCGCGGCGCGCTCGCGTATCGACTTGGCGTCTTCGCCGGCCTCTTCGGCTCGTTCGCCCACTTGCAGTACGTGCTGCCGACGGCGCGGTCCGTCACCGTCGACGCCGATCTCGTCGCGCTCGACATGACCGTCTTCGGCGTCGAGCCCGCGCTGGCGTTCGATCGCTTCGTCACGCCCGCGACGACGGAGTGGTTCTCCTTCTTCTACTTCGGGTACTTCGTGCTGCTGGCGCTCTTCGTCTTCCCGTTCCTCTTCGCGGCGAAGAACATGAAGCGTCTCTCGGAGATCGCGCTCGGCATCGTGCTGATCTTCTCGATCGGGCATGTCCTCTACATGGTCGTCCCAGGCCACGGCCCGTACATCCACCTGAGCGACCGCTTCACCCACACGCTCGACGGTCCGCTCTGGTGGCGCCTCGTGAAGACCACGGTCGACTCCGTCGACATCACCTCACGCACGGACATCTTCCCGAGCCTCCACACCGCCGCGCCCACCTACCTCGCGCTCTTCTCCTTCCGCCACCGCCGCGAGCCTTTGTTCCGCTTCGTATGGCTGCCGACCGCGCTCTTCGCCTCGCAGATCGTGATCTCGACGATGTTCTTGCGCTGGCACTACCTGATCGACGTGTGCGCCGGGCTCGCGCTTGCGTCGATCGTCTCGGTCGTCGCGCATCGCGTGTCGACACGCGAGCACGAAAACCGAGCGATGACGAACCGCGACCCCGTCTGGACGACGTTCCTGTAGCAGCAGGCGCGAGGAGCGAGCTGTGGGTCAGCGTCCCTTCCACACGGGAGGACGCTTCTCCATGAAGGCCATGAGGCCCTCGCGCGCGTCGTCGGTGGAGAGACATTCGGCGAGCTTCGTTCGCAGCATCGGCAGCGCGCTCGCGAGATCCATGTCGTCCTGTTGCGCGAACGCGCGGAGGCCGAGCCGGATCGTGATCGGGCTCTTGGCCGCGATCGCGTCGGCTGTGCGCTTCACCGCGGCGTCGAGGTCGGCGGCCGCGGCGACCTCGTTCACGATCCCGATCGCGTGCGCTTCGGCAGCGGTGAGCTTCTTGCCGAGGAGCATCATGTCGAGGAGCGCACGCCGCGGAACGAGCCGCGAGAGCACAGCCATGATCATCATCGGAAAGAGCCCGACGTCGACCTCCGGCGTACCGAGCTTCGCGTTGCCATCGGCGACCGCGAACGTCGATGCCGCGACGAGGCCAAGCCCGCCGCCCATCGCGTGACCGTTCACCCGGGCGATGATCGGCTTCTCCGTGCGCATCATCGCGAGCATGAGATCGGCGTAGTCGCCCTTCGGAGGCAGCTCAGGTCCGTCGTTGCCCGAGCCGCCAGACATCTGCGCGAAGTCACCGCCGGCGCAGAATGCGTTGCCTTCACCGGTGAGCACGATCACGCGGATGTCATCGTCGGCATGCGCATCGTCGAACGCATAGAGAAGCTCGTTGACCATGCGCGGGCCGATCGCGTTTCGTCGCTCGGGGTTGAAGAGCGTGATCGTCCGGACCGCGCCTCCGTCGGCGACGCGGATCTTCGACCACAGGCGTGTCGCGGGCTTCGTCTTGCTCATGACGGCTGCGCGGTGATGGCGGGAGACGCGCCGGCGCCCGCAGGTTGCGGCTTGAACTGATCGAGCCCGAGGATCTGGCGAGCCTGATCCACCGTCGCGACCTTGCGCCCGCAGTCGCGGACCATCCGCGCGGCGACCTCGATGAGATCACCGTTGCTGCGCGCCATCTCGCCGCCCGGCAGGTAGAGGTTGTCCTCGAGGCCCGCTCGGATGTTGCCTCCGAGCGCGAGCGCCGCGCCGATCATGCGCCAGCCCGACTTCGAGATGCCGATCACCTCCCACTCGCTCCCGGGAGGCATGATCTTCGTCTGGAGCTGGAGGCTCTCGACGAGCGGAGGAATGCCGCCGAGCACGTTCACGATGAACGAGAACTGCAGCGGCTTCTTCAGCACGCCCATGTCGAGGAGCGGCCAGATGCCGTGCGTGTGTCCGGTGTCGAAGCACTCGAGCTCCGGCTTGACGCCCGCGGCGTTCATCGCCTCGAGCAGCTTGATGATCTTCGCGTAGGTGTTCGGGAAGATCATGTCGAAGACGAACTGCTTACGGTTCTCGGAGTACTTCGAGTAGTTCATCGTGCCCATGTTGAGGGCCGCGATGTGCGGTCGGCTCTCGGTGATGTACGAGCACTGCTCCGAGACATCGTCGAGGATGGTGCCCGTCGAGAAGTTGAGGAGGATCGGGCAACGCTTGGTCACCTCTTCCTTGATCTTGGCGAAGATCTTCGGGTCGAACGTCGGCGACCCATCCTCCTGGCGTGCGTGGATGTGGACCACCGCGGCGCCCGCGTCGTACGCGCGCTTGCACTCCTCACCGATCTCGGCCGGCGTGTAGGGAATGCCGGGGCACTGCTTGCGATTGGCGAGCACCCCCGTGACGGCGCAGGTGATGACGCAAAGATCGGGATCGCGGCTCGTGGTCGAGCCAGCTGCTGCAGCATTCATGACTGTTCTCTCCTCATTTCTCTTTCTCGGGAGCTTCTTTGTCTTCGAGCTCCCCCGTCTCGCGCTTCACCGTCTGCCGGACTCGACGCGCGACCTTCCCAAGAATCTTCATGAGCTCGCGTGTCTCGGACGCCGTGAGCGCCTCGAGCGCACTGCGAAAAATCTCCATCGGCTCGACCGGGATCTCCTCGGCGAGCTTCTTCCCCTTCGAGGTGAGGCGGATGTAGACGACGCGACGATCCTCCTTCGAGCGCTCGCGCACGACGAGCCCCTCACGCTCCATGCGATCGATGATCCCCGTCACGGTGCTGTTCTGCGCGCGGATCTTCTCGGAGAGCTCGGAGAGCGAAAGATCGCCGATCTGCTCGAGTAGCTTCACGACGGTGAGCTGCGGTCCGGTGAGATCGGCGCGGCGCGCGAGCTCCTTCGTGAGGCGGCGACTCTCCGTGTAGAGGTAGATGATCGCCTCGAGGACTTGGTCGACGTCGCTCTTGATTTCAGCGCTAACAGGCGGGGGCGGCATTATTTAGCGTACGAAATATCTGCCCATTTCGTTTCGCCGTCAACAGCGCGTAACCTCGCGTTGTGAGGCGAGGGTTCACTCATTTCTTCGTGTTCGCCGGCGCCGGGGTTGGCGTCGCGACGTTGGCCTGCACGCCGTTCTCGGGCGCGGAGAATGAGTCGACGCCGCTCGATGCTGCAGCGGCGGACAGCTCCAGCGCTGACGGTGGACCTGACGTCTCGAACCCGGACACCGGAAGCGCGGACGCCTGCGCCGATCTCCCGTACCCCGCAGACGCGTCGCTCGTCATGTGCGGCGCCCCAACCGTGTTCTGCAACTTGGGAGAGAAGTGCTGCGTCACCGAGGGAACCTGCCTCATACCGAACAAGAACTGCGTGTCGACCGAGGTGGACTGCGCGAGCGCCGACAATTGCTCGAACGGCATGAAGTGTTGCCGAACGGGCTCTGCGAACGGCTCTCGCTGCATGACGACGTGCAGCGACAAAGTGCTCTGTACGAGATCGAGTCACTGCAACCAGGCCGCAAACGAAGTGTGCGCCCCGCCAAAGAGCTTCGCGACGGAGCCGTGGTGGTACTGTCAACCCGCTCATTGCGAGTAGTCCCTCGAAGGATCGATGGCCGCAGCGAAGACTGTCTCTCGTGACGACGCAGCGCGGTTCATCTGTGATCTGCTGCAAGAGCGGAGCAGCACGAGCCACGACATCGCGAAGCTTCGCGACGAGCTCAGCGCACGCGTCGTGGCCAAGGCGCTCGGTCAGACGACGGGATTTCTCTACCACCACTGGGGATCGTTCGACGGCTTCCTGTTCGAGGTCTCGGGCCTCGGATGGCGACGCCTCGTCGACTCGCTCGTGCGTGCGTTCGAGAAGACGAACAGCGCGCGGGCGATCATGCATGCGTACGTCGATTTCGCGGCCGAGTATCCCGTCTTGTACTGGCTTCTCGCCGAGCGACCGCTCACGATGAGCGTCGTGCGGTCGATGCTCGACGCCGGGACGGCCCTCCCGTCGTTTCAAGCGTTCGTCACCTACGTCGAGCTGATGACGCGGGCGCAGCCAGGGATGACCCCACGCCGTGCGCGAGCGATGCACGCCGCCGCGCATGGCGTCGCTTCTCAGCTCCTCTCGAACCGCCTCACGTCGACGCCAGACACACGCGACAAAGACGCGCGCGCGGTCGCCCGCGAGATCACGGACGCGGTCGCTGACTCGTTCTTCGGCGCAGACTCGTCGCAGACCGAGGCTAAAAAGAGAGCGAAAGCTCGACGCTCACCGGCTCGTGATCCGAAAGAGGCTTCCCCTGCGCGTCCACGAACGACGTCTCGACGTGCCAGCTCGAAGAAGAAATCTTCACGCCGGACGAAGAGCGGAACATGACGCGGTCGATCCGGTCGGGCTCGGCACACGTGAGCACGCGGCATGCGCAGTCGAGCTTCGCGCCGGTCAAGAGCGACTGAAGCGTCGTCTCGTCACTGGCCTTCATGTTCGTGTCGCCGAGCACGATGACGGCGTGTCCGTTCGCCGCGCCTGGCGCGCCCGACCTCGCGTTGATCGCGGCGACGAGCTGCGTGACTTGCTTGGCGCGCGCCTTCGCGTCGTTGTCCGATCGCCCCGCGTCGAAGTGCGCGTCGTAGACATCGACGAGCGCGCCTCCGACATCGAGCGTGAACGCCGCGAAGCCTTTGCTCGTCAGGCAGTCGTTCTTCTGATCGATGTAGCCGCTGCAGCTCGTCCACGTCGTCCGCGTGAGGTTCGAGAACGCAAAGCGCGAGAGCGCGTTGAGGCCATCGCCCAAGTCGGTCGGTGACGGCGCGCTCATCGGCGGCGTCTTGTACGGATGCGTCGCCTGCGCGATGAGCTGCGCGTGATACGAGAAGTCTTCCTGCACCGCGACCAGGTCCCACGGATTGAGCTTCGGGCTGATCTGCGACGTGTTCTGCGCGGGGCTCGATGACGACAGCCCTTCCGGCAAGCCCGCGACGTTGTAGGAGAGGATCTTCAACGTCTTCGTGACGGGCACGTTCGTGTTGCCGGGCACGTTCGGCGCGCTCGGCGCGGCAGGCCCTGACGCGGAGGGCCCTGGCGCCGTGGTCGTCCCGTTCGAGCCCGGCGAGGTCACGCCTCCACCCGGCGACGGCTCGGTCGTCCCGTCACGACCATCGACCACCGGCTCTCGGCCAGACGTGCCGCCGTCCGAAGCGCCGCACGCCGTCATGCCGGCGGCAGGAACGAGAAGAGCGACCAACGCGAAGGTGTGCGTGCGCATGAACATCGACGTAACAGTGTTATGTCGATCGCCGAAGGCCAAGAGCGCCGTGCAATGCAAAAGAGACGGGTGGGGTGTCGCGACGGCGCGTTCACGCTACGATCGACCTACTCGCCATGACGACGGTGGTCTTGGTCACGCCGCGGCTGACGCTCGAGCCGATCACGCTTCCCCTCGTCGAAGCGACGTTTCGGTCCGACCGCGCGGCGATCGAGGACCTCCTCAACGCCGAGGTCCCCGAAGCCTGGCCTGGACGCGCGTTGATCGAGCGCGCCTTCAGCGCTTCGCTCGAGCGTATCCGCTCGGACCCGGCCAAGCGCCTGTGGGGCGACCGCCTGATGATCGCCAAAGGCGAACGCGGCGAACGGCTCGTCGTCGGAAGCGTGATCTTTCATGGCCGCCCGGACGACGGGATCGCCGAGGTCGGCTACGGCGTCGAGGAGCGATGGCAGTGCAAAGGGTACGCGTCCGAGGCCACGCGCGCCTGCGTCGACTGGGCGCTCGCCGAAGCGGCCGTGACATGCGTGACCGCCACGACACCTCCATGGCACACCGCCTCGATTCGCGTCCTCGAGAAGTCCGGCCTCACGCGCGTCGGCATCGAAGAGCACGACGCGCTCGGCGAGGTCCTCCGCTTCGAGCGACGCCGATGAGAGCGCCTCCGATCCGTGTCCGCGGGCGGCGCTCGGACGTCTTGGTCGAAGCGAGCTTGGACGAACAATTGACCGAAGAAGGCATGGGCGCACATCGGATCTTCCACGGCCCGGAACCGCCGCAATTTGCGAGCTTTTCCCGTGCCCCGCCCCGCAAATCTTGTCCGACTGATGACAGCCCGCATAAACCCGTTGTAAGGGACGTAGTGATGCACGCTGTACGCCGCACCTTCGCCGTTGTTCCGCTTTTTCTCCTTCTTGCTGGCGCCGCGCTCGATGCGCGCGACGCACGCGGTGACGAGCAGCAGCCGAAGAAGGACAACAAAGAGAAGGAGAAGGCCGCGTCGATCTCCGACGTGAAGCCCACCGAGCCGAAGGAGGCGCTGCCGCCTGCCCCCTCGCCGCCTTCCGCACCCACGACGAAAATAACGATCTCGCTCGACGGCAAGACGGTCACCTGCCGCGAGCAGGGCGTTCAGTCGTTCCTCGTCCGCGGCAACTGGTTCCCCCGCACGAACGACGCCGACAAGCAGAAGGAAGCGCGCAAGCTCCTCGAAGAGTCGATCAAGTATCGAACGGCGCAGTACGGCTACTTCGAAGGCTTCGGCAACCCGAAGGCGAACCCGCATCCGCCGAAGCACTACGCGAAGACCACCCAGTTCATGGGCCTCAGCGTCACGGTGCACGAGAAGATCATCCCGGCGCTCAAGTGCGTCGAGGCCGCGCTCAAGGCGAGCCCCGCCGGCAACGAGTATCACCCCCACGCGATGGGCGGCATCCGCTTCAAGAACACGTACAAAGGCGTCGAGGTCTCGAACCACGTCTATGGCATCGCCATCGACATCGAGCCCGATCGCAACACGTGCTGCGGCTGCGTCGCCCCGTGGAACGAGAACCCGCTCTGCAAGCAGAAGGACAAGACGGTCTGGCAACGCATGGCGATGCCGAAGTCATGGGTCGAGACGTTCGAGCGCTACGGCTTCTACTGGCTCGGCCACGACGTCCTCCAAGACACGATGCACTTCGAGTTCCTCGGCGAAGCCGACAAGGTCACCGACGCCGTCTCCCCAAGCGCCAACGTCGCCCAGCAGTAACCCTTCACCTTGGTCAACCAAGGTGAATCCAACGCGCCGCACGTTCGAACGAGGGTCTTTTTCGCGATACCCCTGACAACGCCTCGCGCCGCTCCCAGCGAGTGAGCGTGCGCGAGACCGCGGTCAGGCAACAGACCAAGCATGCTCTGCCGAAGTCGGCACCGGCTGTCTCACGGGAGGGGTCCCGCGGTGGGATAGCCAGCAAAGGCCTGCGATCTGCTCTGCCGAAGTCGGCGGCCAAGGTAATTCGCCTCGGGCGGCCAAAGGTGATTCGCCTTGCGCGCCCAAGGTAATTCGCCTCGGGCGGCCAAGGTGATTCGCCTTGCGCGCCCAAGGTAATTCGCCTTGGGCGGCCAAGGTAATTCGCCTTGCGCGCCCAAGGCAATTCGCCTTGGACGGCCAAGGTGATTCGCCTTGCGCGCCAGGTAATTCGCCTTGGGCGGCCAAGGTAATTCGCCTTGCGCGCCCAAGGTAATTCGCCTTGGGCGGCCAAGGTGATTCGCCTTGCGCGCCCAAGGTAATTCGCCTTGGGCGGCCAAGGTGATTCGCCTTGCACGCCCAAGTTAATTCGCCTTGGGCGGCCAAGGTATATCGCCTTGGGCGGCCAAGGTGATTCGCCTTGCGCGCCCAAGGGGGGCAACGGACCGTGACCGCAACGGACCGTGACCTCGGTCGGGCAACAGACCGCGACCTCGGTCGGGCAACAGACCGCGACCTCGGTCGGGCAACAGACCGTGACGTCGGTCGGGCAACAGACCGCGACCTCGGTCGGGCAACAGACCGTGACGTCGGTCGGGCAACAGACTGCGACCTCGGTCGGGCAACAGACCGTGACCTCGGTCGGGCAACGGACCGTGACCGCGGTCGGGCAACAGACCGTGACCGCGGTCGCAACAGACGACCAAACATTGCTCTGCCGAAGTCGGTGTATTTCGGCAGAGGCCGGCGATCTCGGCCCGGCAGGCGCGATCAGGGAAACAGACGGCGAGTCCGGCAACAGACCGCCGCGGCCTTGGTCTCTCGGAGGTAAGCATCGGTCGGGCGCAACGCCTTGGTTGGCCAATGTGGTGGGGCGTGGATTTCGTTGTGCTTCAGGCAACATGCGCGATGCCTGGGAAGCAACGTGAGCATCCCGATCCGAATGACTCGCGATCCAACGGGATTTGAGACGCCCGGGCGGAGGATGGCTCAGCGAAAGTCAGCGCGAGACGCGGCGGATCTCCGACCCGCCCGCCACGATGGTCGCGAAGTACAGGTAGTCCCCCGTGAGGGTGATGCCTCGGACCTCGCCGTTCACGACCGCGATGGGCAGCGGGCCGCCGGCGCGAAGCTGCCGAGCCCTGCGTCGCCGCGGTGGCGTTCTGCGGGTTCGCGCGCTCGATGCGGTAGACGCCCTTGTCGGTCGAGACGTAGACCGCCGAGGACGACGCGTGGAAGTCGTGCGCAGACGTCGCGGAGAACCACTTCTCGCTGGTCGCGATGACGTCGGGCGCGTGGTGGAGGCCGTCGCCGGAGAGCCAGAAGACGTCCGCGACGTCGGGGACGAGGACGCGGGTGGTCTGCGTCGTGTCTGCGGCGGCGCGGCCCACCACGTTCTTGGCAGGCGTCATCGCGGCGTTTTGCGGGATGGGCGTCGCGCGGAGCAAGGAGCCGCCCTGCGTCCACGCGATGTCCGTGGTGCTGACGGAGATCGTTCGCCCGAACGGCAACGTGCTGGAATTTCCGGTGTCTGCGTCGACGAGGGCCACGTTCGTGTGGTCGCACGTGCCTTTCGCAGGGCACGCGAGGACCGAGTGGTAGGCGTCGTCAGCGACGTAGACACGTCCTTGCGCGAGCGTGATCGCCTTGGGCGCGAGCTTCTCCACCGACAGCGTGTTGTTGCCGCCCCCCTTCTTGCCGCTCCACCCCCAGCCGGTGCCCCACGTGAAGTGCTCGTCTTCGCTCTTGAGATCGTCGAGACGGCGCCCGACCTCGTCACCCGTGATGATGTCGCGGCAATCGCTCGGATTCCCACCTTTGGCGCAGACGCGAGCGGACTGCGCGTCGATGTAGAAGAGGTCGTCGCCGTCGGTCGTGAACGCGTCGATCGCCGTCGAGGTCGAGACGACCAAAGTCGCGGCGCAGAGGCCGTTGCCGCATGCATCTCCTCGGCACGAATGCCCGCAAAAGCCGCAGTTCGTGGCCGAGCTCGAGACGTCGCCGCACGCCGTTGACGGCGAAGCAGGCAGGGTCGGGTCGACCGGCAGCGTGCCGATGTCCGAGCTGCCTCCGCCTCCCGCCGTGGCGCTTCCTGGCTTGGCTCCGCTGCTCTTCGACGGCGCCGGATCCTCGAGCCCTGCGATGGCCGCGCACGCGACGTTGCTCATCGCGGCGGCGCATGTTGCGAGCAGCGCAACGACGAGGGTGGATCGACCGGAGAGGCGGTTGCGCAGAGCCATGCGCAATGCGGAGGGAGCGAGCGGCATGACAAGACCCTTTTGCAAACGCGGCGCCGCGGCGGGAAGACTTGCGTGTTTGGCCGAAACGCCTATAAACCCCGCTTTCGCCACACACCGGCCCTTCGCCGCGTCTGGCGCCACCATGAGCTCAGAGCACGAATTCACGATTCCGGTGACCGACCTCGACGCGGGCGGCAAGGAGTTCCGCTTCACTGTTCGTCCCGCGTGGATCCGCGGCATTTTGGAAGACCACGAGGCGACGTCCTCCGGAAAAGATGGCTCGCTCGAGGTCCGCGCCTCGAAGAGCGGCCACGACGTCGTCGTGCACGGGGCGCTCGACGCCAAGCTGACCGTTCCCTGCGCCCGCTGCCTCGAGCCCACCGAGTTGCCGATCCACTCGGACATCAGCGTCCTCTTCGTGCCCGGCTCACGGCTCAGCACCACACGTGACGGTGAGCGGGAGCTCTCCGAAGAAGAGGCCGACACCCTGCCCTTCGAGGGCGAGACCGTGGTGCTCGACGATCTCGTCCGGGACGAGCTTCTCCTCGAAATCCCGATGATCCCCTTGTGCTCCGAGGCTTGCCCGGGTATGTCGTCCGCCCTTCCTCAGGGTCAAGATCGAGATGCCTCCCAAGGCTCGGGCGAAAAGCCCGTCGATCCGCGGCTCGCGCCGCTCCTCGGCTTTACCGGCAAGGTAAAGAACGGGACCTGAGGGCGAGACCGAGATCGCGAAGCGTTTAGAAGAAAAGAGAGAGAATTCCCATGGCCGTCCCGAAAAGACGCACCAGCCGCTCGAAGCGCAACATCCGCCGCGCCAACCACGACAAGGTGACGCCGGTCCAGCTCATCGCCTGCCCGAACTGTGGCGAGCCGATCACCCCGCACCGCGCGTGCGGATCCTGCGGCCACTACAAGGGCCGCGAGGTCAAGGCGACGAAGAAGGCCGCGAAGGCCTGAGCGAGCTGGGTGGTCCGCTCTCGTGAGCGAGCGCGGTCCGCGCCTCGCTCGACGAGATGGTCAACGGAAAACCTCCACGCGACGCGTGACGAGCGTGGTCGTGTGCTCGCGGGGGCCGCGAAACGCGCCGGAGTCGGTGGAGCTTGGTGGGCGCAGGGCTGCGTGGAACGCAAGGAATCGAAGGGTTCCGGCGCGTCCGGGCCTCAAATTCCCGGCCTCGTCTTTTGAGGTTATACTCAACGAAGATGATGCTTGGGCGCTTCGCCACCCTTGGATTGGTCTTCGCCAGCGCCGTGAGCTTGATGCCGGCCTGCTCGTCGACCGCGAACGTCTCGGACGTCTACATCTCGCTCGACGAGGACGGCGCGCGTCGCAGAAACCAGTTCACCACCGACACGGCGAACATCTTCTGCATGATCGAGTACTCGGTCGGTCGTAAAGACGTCACGATCGAGGTCACGATCAAGCGAACGAACGCCGACGGGGTCACGATCGTCGCGGCGACGGACATCCATCCCGACATCACGAAAGACACGACGAAGCACATTCCCCTCGGCGTGAAGGTGCCGCGCTTCTCGCTCGACGAGAACGGTCGCCTGAAAGAAGACGACGAGGCGCCCTACGAGGTCGGTCGCTACCGATGTGATGTGAAGCTCGATGGGCAGCTCAAGAGCTTCGCCGAGTTCGACGTGAGCTTCCCGGACTGCCCCACCGCGCAGATCATCCAGGGCTCGCGATGCGCCGGGTTTTACGAGATTCCACGCGAATGTCCGCGCGCGGGCAACGCTGGCGACCAAGAGCCCACGTGCAGCTGCACCCTCAAAGGATGGAACTGTCCCAAATGAAGGCGACGCGAACCAAGGCCGAGGCGCGGGTCTCAGGGCGCCGGCGCGCTGTGTTTCTCTTCGGCACCGTCTCGATGTGCCTGATGTTCGCGATGATCACGCTCAGCGTCGGATCGGGCTGCATCTTCGACACGGGCGGCACCTACGACGGCGGCGGCAAGCGCTCGACGGCCCCGACCGTCGAGGACACCGCCACCAGCCCCGGTCTGCCGACCAACACGTCCTCGTCGTCCTCGTCCTCGTCGTCGAGCGGCGGGAGCGACACCGGCACGCAGTAGCCCGCTCGCGCCCGGCTCCTCCAGGGTTCCGCGCTCAAAACCTCCACGCTTGGCGGCATCGGCGAGCTGCGCTATTTCGCGCGCCAACACACATGGCGAACGACATGCAGCTCGCTTGGCTCTTTCCGGGTCAAGGCTCGCAATCCGTTGGGATGGGCAAAGATCTCCTCGCGTCCTCGCGCGCGGCGAAGGAGATCTTCGATCGCGCGGACGCGGCGCTCGGAGAGAAGCTCTCGCAGCTCATCCTCGAGGGTCCCGAGAGCGAGCTGACGCTCACGGCGAACGCGCAGCCGGCGATCGTCACGATGAGCATCGCGTCGCTCGCCGCGATCCGCGAGAAGTACCCCGAGCTCGTCAAGGCGCCGCGGTTCGCCGCAGGCCACTCGCTCGGCGAGTACTCCGCGCTCGTCGCCGCCGGCGCGCTCACGCTCGAAGACGCCGTGCGCATCGTGCGCGCGCGCGGCCGGGCGATGCAAGACGCCGTTCCGCCGGGTCACGGCGCGATGGCCGCGATCATGGGCGTCGACGCGTCCGTGCTCGAAGATCTCTGCCGCCAGGTCGAAGCCGAGAAGGACGCCGCGGGCGAAGCCTACGGCGTCGTCTCGTGCGCGAATTTCAACGCGCCGGGGCAGATCGTCATCGCCGGCACCGCGAAGGCGGTCGCGCGGGTGAGCGAACGTGCTGGCGAGGCGAAGGGCAAGGCGATCCCGCTCAAGGTGAGCGCCCCCTTCCACTGCGCGCTGATGGCGCCCGCGGGCAAGGTCGTCGCCGAGGAGCTCGAGAAGGTGACCGTGAAGCCGCTCTCGTTCCCCGTCGTCGCGAACGTCGACGCCAAGGCGAACGTCGATCCGTCCCGCGTGAAGGAGCTGCTCGTTCGTCAGGTCGACGGCGCGGTGCGCTGGGAGCAGGCCGTTCGCTTGATGCACAGCGAGGGGATCACGCACGCGATCGAGATCGGGCCGGGCAAGGTCCTCGCTGGCCTCGGCAAGCGCATCGCGAAGGAGATCAAGATCGCCAGCGTGGGTGACGTGCCGAGCCTCGACGCGCTCGCGTCGTTCCTGGCGGCGCCTGCGCCGGAGGCGTCCGCATCGGCGTGAAGCGCGAAGCGCGAAAGCGCTCGTGCTCGTCAAAGACAACGAAGAAGAGAAGAAAGAGACAACAGCATGTTCAAGCTCGATGGAAAGGTGGCGCTCGTCACCGGTGGGTCGCGTGGCATCGGCCGCGCGTGCTGCGAAGCGCTCGCCGAGCACGGGGCGACCGTCGTCGTGAACTACGTCAAAGGCGAGGCCGCGGCGCGCGAGGTCGCGGACGCGATCACGAAGGCCGGCGGCAAAGCGGAGATCGTCGGCTTCGACGTCGGCGATCCGAAGGCATGCGAGACGGCGATCGAGGACATCGCCAAGCGCCACGGTCGCCTCGACATCCTCGTCGCGAACGCCGGCATCTCGATCGACGGCCTTCTCCTTCGCATGAAGGACGAGGATCTCGATCGCCTGTTTCAGGTCAACGTGAAGGGCTCGCTCGCCTGCGCGCGCGCCGCGATGAAGTCGATGATGCGCGCCAAGACGGGCCGCATCATCTTCATGTCGAGCGTCGTCGGCGAGATGGGCAACGTCGGTCAGACCGCGTACGCCGCGTCGAAGGCCGCGCTGATCGGCGCCGCGAAGTCGATCGGCCGCGAGTACGCGTCGCGCAACGTCACGGTCAACGTGGTGGCTCCGGGCTTCATCGACACCGACATGACGAGCTCGATGACGGACGCCATGAAGGAGCAGCTCGTGAAGATTGTCCCCCTCGGCCGGACCGGGACCTCGAGGGAGATCGCGGGGGCCGTCGTGTACCTGTCGAGCGACGAAGCCGCGTACGTCACCGGCCAAGTGCTCCGTGTGAACGGCGGTATGCACGTATAAATCGCGTAGAAATGCACTCTTTTCGAGAGGACTTCCGCGCTGGTTGCGGTCTTCGGCAAGGCTGTGTAGAAAGCCCGCGAGAAGTCCCTCTGGATACGTTGGGAAGGCGAAGTAAACCGCCTCAAAATTCGAGAGAGTAAGAGAAAAATGGCTCAGGACATCGGTAGCGAGGTCAAGCGCATCATCAAGGAGCAGCTCGACGTCGAAGAGAAGGACATCAAGCCCGAGTCGACGTTCATCGAAGACCTAGGTGCCGACTCTCTCGGCCTGGTCGAGCTCGTCCTCGCCTTCGAAGAGGCGTTCGAGATCGACATCCCGGACGAGGACACGGAGAAGATCCGCACCGTTCAGGACGCCATCGACTACATCGAGAAGCACGCTAAGAAGTAGTCCTCCGCGTCAGTCCTCACGCCCCTCACGCTAAGAGCGTCTGCTACTAGGCCCCCGCACGTGAAGGATGAGTCTCTTTCTTTACTGAGGACTGAGGACTGAGGACCGAGGACTGCCAGCATGAATCGCGTCGTCATCACGGGTATTGGTCTCGTCACTCCGGTCGCCATTGGCCGCGTCGAGTCGTGGGAGGCGCTCCTCGCCGGCAAGAGCGGCGCGGCACCGATCACGCTCTTCGACGCCTCGCAGTTCCGCGTTCGCTTCGCGGCCGAGGTGAAGGGCTGGGATGGCACGCGCTTCGTCGAGAAGAAGAAGCTGAAGGAGATGGATCGCTTCATCGAGTTCGCGTGCGGCGCGGCTCAGATGGCGATCCAAGACGCGAGCCTCGAGCTCACCGACGAAGAGCGCGAGGAGGCCGGTTGCTTCATCGGCGTCGGTCTCGGCGGCCTGATGACGCTCGAGCGCACGAAGCAGACGATCATGGAGAAGGGACCGCAGAAGGTCAGCCCCTACTCCATCCCCGGCATCATCGCGAACCTCGCGGCCGGTCAGGTCTCGATGGCGCATGGCCTGAAGGGCCCGAGCTACTGCAACACGAGCGCGTGCTCGAGCGGCGCTCACGCGCTCGGCGAGGCGTTCGAGTGGATCCGCCGCGGCCGCGCCCAAGTGATGGTCACCGGCGGCGCCGAGGCCACAGTCACCCCTGTCGGCATCGGCGGCTTCGAGGCGATGTACGCGCTGTCACGTCGTAACGAGGAGCCGGAGAAGGCGTCCCGTCCGTTCGACAAGGCGCGCGACGGCTTCGTCTGCGGTGAAGGCTCGGGCGTGCTCATCCTCGAGTCGCTCGATCGCGCGAAGAAGCGCGGCGCGAAGATCTACGCCGAGGTCACCGGTTATGGCGCCTCGAGCGACGCCAACCACCTCACGCAGCCCGCTCCGCACGGCGAGGGCGCGCAGCGATCGATGAAGATGGCGCTCAAGGATGCCGGTCTGTCGCCGGACAAGATCGACTACCTCAACGCGCACGGCACCTCCACGCCGGTCGGCGACATCGCCGAGACCGAGGCGATGGTCGCCGTCTTCGGCGCGCACGCGACCGACAAGAAGCTCTGGGTCAGCTCGACGAAGTCGATGATGGGTCACCTCCTCGGCGCCGCAGGTGCGGTCGAGAGCGCGGTGTGTGCCCTCGCGATCTCGGAGGGCAAGATCCCGCCGACGATCAACCTCACCGATCAAGATCCGGCCTGCCCGCTCGACTACGTCGCGAACACGGCGCGCGATCGCGTCGTTCGTCACGCGCTCAACAACTCGTTCGGGTTCGGGGGAACGAACTGCTCGCTGGTGTTCTCAAGGTACGAGGGCTGACATCGTGCGCATCGCCATCGCGTCCGACCACGGCGGCTTTCGACTCAAGGCCGAGCTCGTCTCGCTCTTGCGGGAACGCCAAGGCGTGACGCTGACGGACATGGGCACGAATTCGGAGGAGAGCACCGACTACCCCGACTACGCGCACAAGATGGCGGTCGAGCTGCTCGCCGGAAAATACGACCGCGGCATCCTCGTCTGCGGGACGGGCGTGGGCATGTCGATCGCGGCCAACCGCCATGCGGGCATCCGCTGCGTGAACTGCTCGGACACGTACACGGCGAAGCTCTCCCGCGAGCACAACGACTCGAACATTCTTGCGATCGGCGAGCGCGTCCTCGGCAAAGGTCTCGCGTGGGACATCGTCACGACGTGGCTCGACACCTCCGCGGATCCGAATCCGCGTCACGCGCGACGGCGCGAGAAGATCGAGCTCTAAGCCTTGAAGTGCCCATTCTGCGGCCATCTCGAGAGCAAAGTGACCGACTCACGCGCTGGGACGGCCGGCGACGTCATTCGTCGCCGTCGTGAGTGCGAGACGTGCGCGCGCCGCTTCACGACGTACGAGCGCGTCGAAGAGGTGCTCCCGCTCGTCGTGAAGAAGGACGGCCGCCGCGAGGCGTTCGAGCGCGCCAAGGTCCTCGCTGGGCTTCGCCGCGCCTGCGACAAGCGCGCCGTGCCGCTCGAGCGCATCGAGCAGATCGTCGACGCGATCGAGCGTGAGCTGATGGACACCGGAGAGAAAGAGGTCGCTTCCCAGAACGTCGGGGAGCGTGTGATGGCGCATCTCCGTGAGGTGGACCCGGTCGCGTATGTCCGCTTCGCGAGCGTCTATCGTCAATTCAAAGACATCGACGAGCTTCGCACCGAGATCGATCAGCTCGCCAGCAAGTCCGCGACGCCGCCACCTGCAGCACCCGCGGCGCCCGCAGCAGCTACCCCCGCCTCTTCTACCTCTTCATCGCGCTCGAACGCGCTAGAGCCATGACGGACTCGAAGCGGCCCTCCCAGATCCCGCCACCATCGCAAGGGCCCACCCAGCCCGACGCGCAGCAGCTCGAGGACGAGCGCTGGATGGACCTCGCGCTCGTGCATGCGCGCAGCGGCCGTCCATCCCCGAACCCGCACGTCGGCGCGGTCATCGTCAAAGACGGCGAGCTCGTCGCGACGGCGCACCACGAGCGCGCAGGCGGTGAGCACGCCGAGATCGGCGCGCTTCAAGGCGCGGGGCCGCGCGCGGCGGGCGGCACGCTCTACGTGACGCTCGAGCCGTGCAATCACCACGGGCGCACGCCGCCCTGCACCGACGCGATCATCGCGGCGAAGCTCGCGCGCGTCGTCGTGGGTTGTCGCGATCCGAACCCGCACGTCGACGGCAAAGGCATCGAGGCGCTCAAGGCGGCCGGCATCACCGTCACGCTCGGCATCCGCGAGCCGCATTGCCGCGCGCAGATCGCGCCGTGGGCCAAGCACGTCACGACCGGCTTGCCGTACGTCTCGCTCAAGCTCGCGCTGTCGCTCGACGGTCGCATCGCCACGCGCTCCGGCGCGTCGAAGTGGGTGACCGGCCCTGACGCGCGCGCGAAGGTTCACTTGCTCCGTTCACGCTCCGACGCGGTCGCTGTCGGCGTAGGCACGGCGGTCGCGGACGATCCGCGGCTGACGGTGCGCGACGCGCCCGGCGAGAGCCCGCTCCGGGTGGTGTTCGACACGAACCTCCGGCTCTTGCCCGACTGCCGGCTCGTCGAGTCCGCGCGCGAGATCCCGACGCTGATCCTGAGCGGACCCGAAGCGCCGGTGGATGCCGAAGAGGTCCTCGCCGCGCGAGGCGTCGAGGTCATTCGCATGCCGCTCTCCGCCGAGGGTCGCCTCGATGTCGTGACGGCGCTTCGCATGCTCGCGCAACGCGGCATCGTCACATTGCTCGTCGAAGGTGGAGCTGAGCTCGCGGGCAGCTTCCTTGCGGGACGCCTCGCTGACGAGCTTCACGCGTTCATCGCGCCGATCCTCTTGGGACCGCGCGGCAGGCCGGGAGCGGTGGATTGGGCGGGGCCCGATACACCGCAGCAAGCTCCGCGCATCGCGGCGCCGGCTTGGGAGCTCGTGGGCGAAGACGCCTACGTGCATGGGGCGATCGTCTATCCGGAGTGACCGTAACTACACGCCTAATTTCATGTGGGTGTAAATGACACACCCCGGCGTCCACGCTAGCGGTTTCGTTTTCGGAGACGTGTTTTGGATCGACCGTGATTCTCGGATGGGCTGCGTGCTTGCCTCGAGGCCGGTGGCTTTGCGGCGGCGCTGGGCTCGAAGACCAACCCAACGTTTTCTTATCCCATCCGGGTATGTGCTCCCTCGCGCCGATCGCCATCCAGGGTTAAACTCGCAGAGACTTCATGATTCGCACCATCCTCCACTACCCCGACAAGCGCCTCCGTGAGCGCGGCGAAAAGATCGAGGCGATCACGCCCGAAATTCAGAAGCTCATCGATGACATGGCCGAGACCATGTACGCGGCTCCGGGCGTTGGGCTGGCGGCGACGCAGATCGGCGAGGCGCTCTCGCTGTTCATCGTCGACATCGCCGAGGAAGGCGCCCCGAGCGATCTTCGTGTCTTCATCAACCCGGAGATCCTCGAGCGAACGGGCGACATCTCCTGGCAGGAAGGCTGCCTCAGCTTCCCCGGCGTCCAAGAAGAAGTGGACCGCGCCGCCAAGGTTCGCGTCCGAGCCCAAGGGCGCGACGGCAAGTCGTTCGAGCTCGAGGCCGAGGGTCTCCTCGCGGTCGCGATCCAACACGAATACGACCACCTTCAGGGCGTCCTCATGATCGATCACATGGGCCCGCTGAAGAAGCGCCTCACCCATCGCAAGATGGTCAAGCGCGCCGAAGAGCAAGACTCGCTCTAAAGAACACGCAACCCCGCCCGCGGCCTGTCCTATCCCACCGCGGGGGGAACCCCCTCCCGTGAGGCAGGCGACGCGCGAGCGCGAGGTCAGCGGCCTGCGCGCTTGAACATCGCCGGGTCGAGCTTCATGCCGCGCGCGGCGAGCTCGTTGGCGATGCGTGGGACGACGCCGGTGGCGCTGAAGCTGCCGTCACCGCCCGCGGGGTCGGAGTTGAAGACGAAGAGGTCACGGGCGACGATGCCCTTGGCGTCGGCGCCACCGAGCTCGGCGACGCGCGTGATGCGAAGGCGTCCGTCGGGGAACGACCCGACCTCGATCGCGATGTCGAAGGCCTCGCCGACGACCTCGCGCATTCCTTCGAGCGAGAGGCCGGGGCGATGCAAGACGAGCTGCGCGACGAGGCGGCTGATGCCCTGCCGGAGCGTGGGCGCCGAGAGCGCAGCGAGGACGCCGTCGCTCCCTTCGGCCATCGCATCGACCGTGGCTGCGGCGATCCCGCCGGCGAGCTGCGTGACGATCATCCGATCGGCGCGGAGCTTCGACGCGGCGCGGACGCACTCTTCACCGAGCTTGCGTGTGTCGGTGAAGGAGAGGCTCGCAGCGTGCGCGTTGCCGACGCCGATCTCCTCGACGTCTTGGACGATCACGATGCGTTCGCTCGCGGCGCCTGCTGCGGCGAGCGCGGCGAGGAGCGGAAGCGGCGTGTTGCCGGAGACGAGGATGTTCGCGCGGGCCGTGATGCAGGCCTCGAGGAACTGCGCCATCGGCTTCGTGAGGGCGCTGGCGCGCGTGAGCTCGTCGAGCGACGTCTCGATGCGACGGCGCTTGCGGATCGAGACGACGTGGTTCGCCGCGGCGGGCGGAGCGATCGCGACGAGCGCGGCGCGCTGGAGGCGACGCTCGATGACGGTCTCGCCGGGCTTCCAAGGATCGCCGCTCTGCTGCGCGAGGCGCGCGATGACGCGATAGAGGGCCTCTTCGCTGCTGAAGGCGGTGGGCTCCGTCACGTGGTTGGATCCGCGGACGGTGAAGACTTGATCGAAACGAACGGCGTGGATCTCCGCGACCTCTTCGTCTTCGAGGAGCGGACCAAACGCGCCGAGGCCGACGAGCTCGCGATGGGCGTCGCGGACGACGGCGTCGAGGTCGATTCCCTCGGGTGCGTCGCCTTCTTCGCGCATCGCGTTCGCTTGCTCGCGTGCCGCGCGCTCGATCTGTTGCGCGAGCGGCTCGGCGACGTGTGGATTCGCGCGAAGGGGCGAGAGATCGACCGCGTCGGCGATGCGATCGAGCAACGTCATCAGCGCGAGGCGACGACCTGCCTGCGCGGGCGTCTCCTTTGGGGGCATGCGCGGAGGAGGCGCAGTCGCGCGGCCCGGCGGAACGGACGGCGCGTGGGACGGCGAAGGCACCGCCGTAGGCGCTTGCTGTTGGGGTGCTTGGGAGATTTGCGGAGCCGGCGCGGGAGCGGGCGCGGGCTGCGGTGGCGTGACCTGCGGTGCAGGCGCCGCGACGGGAGGCGGCGGAAGCGGTGGCGGCGCGATCGGCTGCGGAGGAGGCGCTTGCACCTGCACGGGCGCGGGCGGCGCGAGCGGTGACTGCAGACCACCACCCGGCGGCGCAGTCGGGACACGCTGCCCGATGATCGGCGGCGACATCTGGTTGAGAGGCATCGTCATCGGACGAACCCCACCACCGAGCGGATTGCCTGCCGCCGGAGGAGGAACGTTCGACGGGTTGCGCGGCTTCATCGGCGCGCTGTCGTCCGGATCGTGCTCGAGGCCGAAATTCTGTCCACCGCCGGTCGCGGGCTGCGGCGGCGCCGATGCACCGGGCATCCCCATGTTCGGCGAGGGTGCGTTCGAGACGTTCTGCGGTTGCGGCCGTGGCAGTGGCGCGCCCGGCGGGTGCGTGGGCGCCTTCAGTGTGACGGCTGGCGGATTCGGCAGCGGCGCCGGCCTCGCTTGCTGCTGCTGCTGCGCGGCGGCCGCCGCGGCGGCTTGCTCGCGAGCGAGCGTGCGGATCGACTCTTGGTCCTCTGCGCCGCCCGCAGCGGTGGGCTCTTGGCCTGCAGGCTGAGCTCCCGCGCCGTTCGTCTCGAGGCGAAGGACGAAATCGCCGATGTAGATCTTGTCGCCCTCACGGACGATCGTCGCCTGCGCGATTTTGCGCCCGTTGACGTAGGTGCCGTTCGTGCTCTTGAGGTCGGTGACGATGAAGCGACCGTCGCGAAAAAGAAGACGAGCGTGATGTTTGGAGACGTTCCCCTTCGGGAGCATCAGGTCGTTGCCCTGAACGCGCCCGACGTTGATCTCGTTCTTGTCGAACGACTCCCTTCGCTCGGCTCCCCCCTTCTCACTGATGATGATCGCAAACACGCGTGGTCCCTCTAGCCCCGTGAGGTGCGTGACTCAACCACGTCCGCCCTTTGGTCGATTGTCATGAACGGCACAGCGCGTACTACGGACGTCCCGATTTCAGTGAGAATTGTCAGGGTTTTAGCTCCCCATTGTCAACTTGGGGACCAAGACGCTTCTCGCTCGCCGACGTCACGCAGGAAAAGCTCCCGCGCCGTCGATCCTTTCCGCAGCATACAAAAGCGATCTTGTGCTGCGAAACAAAGTTGAGCACATCGCACGCGCTAGAGACGCGAGGCGGGTCGTTTCCTGACGCTTCATGAAGCGCGAGCTGCGGGCAGATCAGCTCAACACCAGCCACCGCGCTGGGTGGCTCGTGGCGATCTGCGGCTTCTTCTGCTCGCGTCCGTCAGTCGTTGACGGGGGAGCGCCGGCCTTGGACTTCGTTCGCGACCATCCCGAGCAGCTCACCGGCGAGCGCCATCACGTCTTTTTCGGCGTACCCGCTCGCTCGGAGCTCGCGGTAGATGGTCTTCGCAAGAATCGCGAGAGCGCGGGGATCGCTTTTGCCTGGCGTCACATCGAAGGGAAGTGCCATCGGTCGGGGTCGGGAATACAAGCACCGTGCCACGAACGTGCAAGGCGTTTTCGCCTGAATTGTCACGGGTTCGTCAGATGGACGCGAAAGTCCATGCCCACCAAACACTTGAACAGCTGCGTAACAAGTTTCGCAGTACGCAGCTGGCCGACTCCCTGAACCCACGAACGTCTCGGAGCCGACAAAGGAAAGTTTGGGTTACCGTGCGCGGCGCAAGGCAGGTCGATGAGCGACGGCGGGAGCAAAGAGTCGGAAGGAGCGGATGACGAGCCCGTGACGGACTCCGAGGAGGCGTCAGGAGCCGAGGAGCCGGTGAGCTCGGCCGAGCCGGCGAAGTCCCCATCATCCTCGTCCGCGTCCTCATCCTCGTCGTCATCATCGTCCTCGAGCGTATCGCGATGGTTTGCGCCCGACTCGCGCACGCGGCGCCTTCTCTTGGGCCTCGGGATCTACATCGCGTGCACGGTCGTGTTCGCGCTCCTCGCGGGCGACCGGATGATCAAGCACACGCCGTACAACCACTACGCGCTCCTCGCCGATGCGTGGTTGCACGGTCGCCATCATCTGGTCGGTGGGCCGCCTTCGTACGCGGGGATGAACGACTTCGCGCTCTACGACAGCAAGTGGTACATCAGCTTCCCGCCCTTCCCCGCCGTCCTGATGATGCCGCTCGTGTGGCTCTCGGGCGAGCCGGAGAACTTTCGCGACGGCCAGTTCATCGTGTGGCTCGCTGGGATCGGGCCGGCGGTGCTCTTTCTCGTCTTCGAGAAGCTCCGTCGAACCGGGCGCTCGAAGAAGAGCGAAGTCGACAACGTGCGGCTCGCGCTCCTCTTTGCGTTCGGCACCGTTTACTTCTTCAGCGCCGTGCAAGGCACCGTCTGGTTCGCGGCGCACGTCGTGGGCGTGGGGCTCGCCGCGCTGTTCGTCTTGTTCGCCCTCGACGCCGAGCGCCCCATTCTGTCGGGCGCGATGCTCGGCTGCATGTTCCTCACGCGCACGACCACGCTCCTCGTCGGGGTCTTCTTCGTCCTCGAGGCGATCCGTGTAAGTTACACGCGTCCGCTGCCGACCGCCGACGACAAGGACGAAGATGGCGAGCGCCTCTCGCTGCTCGACCGTGCGGTGATCGTGCTTCGCGATCTCGATCGAGGCAAGCTGCTGAAGCTCCTCGGCAGCTTCGCGATCCCGGTGCTCGCGACGTTCGCGTTTGCGTCGTGGATCAACTACGCGCGCTTTCACAACCCTGCCCCATGGGCGTTCGGGCACGAGTACCTCCAGGTGGGCTGGAAGACGCGCATCGATCGATGGGGCCTCTTCAGCTACCACTTCCTCGCGCGAAACCTGTCGGTCATGCTCGCGAGCCTGCCCTGGAAGCCGCTGCCCAACGACGTGGTCCCGCTCGAGCTCTTCGGCGTGACCTTCAAGGTGCCTCACTACATCATCAGCGGTCATGGCGTCGCGTTGTGGTTCACGACGCCGATGTACTTCTGGCTCCTGCGACCGAAGAAGAAGACCTTCCTTTGGGGGGCCGCGCTGTTCGCCGCGCTCCTGCCGATGACGATGAACCTCCTCTACCAAAACAGCGGATGGTTCCAGTTCGGCTATCGCTTCTCGAACGACTACGCCGTCTTCCTCTTCGTCCTCTTGGCGGTTTCGACGCCTCGTTTCTCCCGTGTTTTTTGGGTCGCCGCAGGATGGGCTGTGCTCATGAACACGTTCGGCGCGGCCAGCTTCGAACGCCAAAAGTACGACGCGTTCTACTCGCATCAAGCGGCCCTCTCCGATCATCGATATGGTCCCGGAGGCGCGACCCTCGATCTGGTCTACCCGCCCGACTGAGCGCGAAGGAGCGCGACCTCGCAGCACATGGAACCAGCCGCCATGAATACTCGACGTTCGACCTCGACCTTCACCACGATCATCGCCGCCGTCACGATCGCGCTCGCGAGCGCGGGCTGTGGCAAGCCGCAGATCATTCCTCGCGCCGCTCCGGGCGTTCAGGTCGCCTCGATCACGGTGACGAGCCCATCCTTCGCGGAGGGCGCGCGCATTCCGGTCGACCACACCTGCGACGGCAAGGACCTCATCCCCGAGCTCGTCTTCAGCTCTCCGCCCGACGGGACGAAGTCCTTGCTCCTCATCGTCGAAGATCCGGACGCGCCCGCCGGGACGTTCACGCACATGGTGGCGTTCAACGTGTCACCCGAGCTGCGAAAGCTCCCCTCGGGGGCAGAGCTGACGAACGCGGGTGACGGCGCGCGCTTCGGCCTCAACGACTTCCAGGTCGCGCACTACTCGGGGCCGTGCCCGCCGAAAGGCGAAGCGCATCGCTATCGCTTTCGCGTCGTCGCGCTCGACACCGTTCTGAAGCTGCCCGAAGGCACTCCGTACAACCAGATCAACGAAGCGATCGACGGGCACATCATCGGTGAGGGCATGCTCACCGGGCACTTCGGTCACTGAGCGCGCGGCGCTACTTCTTCGCCTTGTCGTCGCGGCTGATCGTGACGCTCTTGATCTTCACGTCGGTCGTCGGTCGTTCGCCGGCGACGGAGACGTTCGCGATGTCATGCACGACCTCGACCGGGGCACACTCACCGAAGATGGTGTAGTTGTTGTCGAGGTGCGGGGCTTTGTCGTCGGTGATGAAGAACTGCGCGCCGTTCGTGTTGTGGCCGCGGTTGGCCATGCAGAGCAGGCCTGCGCGATCGTGCTTCGCGCCGTCCCAGATCTCGTCCTTGATGACGTAGCCCGGCTCGCCCGTGCCGTTTCCCTTCGGATCGCCACCTTGGATCATGAATCCTTTGATGATGCGATGAAACGTCGTGCCGTCGTACGCGGGGCGGTTGACCCACGTGTTGTCCTTCGGGTCGCGCCATGCGCGCTTGCCCGTCGCGAGGCCGATGAAGTTCGCGACCGTGATGGGCGCTTTGTCGTCGAAGAGCTTGCACTGAAGCGTGCCCTTCGAGGTCTCGATCTTGGCGACGATCGGGCCGGTGCCCTTCAGATCCTTCGTCGCCTCCGCGATCGTGAAGCTGCCCTTGTGCGGATCCGCGCCCGCTTTGCCACCGCCGCCCGTCGCGGCAGGCGCGTCGTCGGTGTTGCCGGCGCCCGTCGGAGCGGCGTTCGCCGCCGCGGGGGTATTCGCCGGCGGCGTCGCGCTGCTCGCTCCGGTGTTGTTCTCTTTGTTGATCGGCTCGAGCTCCGCAGGCGCGGACTTGCACCCCGCCGACAGGGCGAGGACGAGGGACAACGACGAGCCACCAAGAAGAATGCGAACGCGCTTCGAGATCATCGACATGCCCACGCTTGTACCACCGGTCTCGTGACGGGAAAACTCAGCTCTCACGGGCTCCGTTCGAGCGTCAGCGCGCCACCATCGGGATCGTGACCTTCTGGCCGGGCACGACGCCGCGCTTTCGCGTCCAGCCGCCGTTCACCTCGAGCACGAACACCGAGGGACAGCCCACCGTGCGGGTCGAGTCCGTGAGCGGCGCGGCCCCCTCGACGATGCCGACGATCGTGCCGTCGTCGTCGATGAACAACATGTCGAGCGGGATGCATGTATTGTGCATCCAAAACGTGTGCTCGCGGCGGCCGTCGAGCTTGAAGAGCATGCCGCGATCGTCCGCCATCGAGCGCCGGAACATGAGCCCCTTCTCGACGTCGTGCTCGGTCTTCGCGAGCTCGACTTCGACGCGAGGCTGCGAAGGCGCCTCCGGGAACGTCACCTCCGCCATCGGCATCTTGCCGGCGGGCTCGGGATCGACCGGACAGCGAGACGCGTCGGCGGGAGGCGGAATCACGGGCGCGGTCGCCGGGACCTTCGCGATGCAGCGGTTGGTCGAGCCCGTCTGCGTCGCCGCAGGCGCCGTCCCGCTGGCGCTCGCCGCGCGGGTCTGCGATTCGGCCGTGATCGTGGGACCCGCCGTGCTCGTGGTCGCTGGGGACGGCTCGGGTGGAGTTCGGCTGCAGGCGACTGTGAGGAGAGCCAGGACAGCGCAGGGGATGGATCGGTCAAAGAGAGCGGCCACGACGGTGGCGCGGACTCTCGCATGACGGCTCTTCTTGCGCAAACGGCCGGCGCACGGCCCGCCTCAAGGTGCGCCGATGAGTGGAGCTGATGGAAAGAAAACGGCACCGCGTCCGGGCTCGGGGGGGGGAAGCCTCAACGCGGTGCCGTCTGGGAGCTAAGCGAGTTCCATGCCACGCGCCAACTCGATGAAATCTCGTTCGCCAGCGCGCGTTCCTTTCAATTTCGAAAACACGCGCCGACACACCTGCAATCAAGAGCGCACGTTTGACGTCGTGAGTGCGCCAACAACGCTCACGCGCGCAGGCTTCGAATGCCGGCCCGGTGGACCTTGCCCGGGAGCGGCCGGCCGACGATCGACTCCGCGGCGCGCGCGGCCTCCACGAGACGCTCGAGATCGATGCCGGTCTTCACGCCCATCCCTTCGAGCATGTAGACGAGGTCTTCGGTCGCCATGTTTCCCGCGGCGCCCGGCGCGTACGGGCACCCGCCGAGCCCACCGACCGATCCGTCGAAATGACGGATCCCGAGCTCGAGCCCGACGACGATGTTGGCGAGCGCCGTCCCGCGCGTATCGTGCATGTGCATCGCAACGGCATCGACCGGAAGGACATCAAAGGCGCGCTTGATCACCTCACGGGTGAGCCGCGGCGTGCCGGAGCCGATCGTGTCGCCGAGCGAGATCTGGTAGCAGCCCATCTCGTAGAGCTGGCGCGCGATCGCGATCGAGACCGCAGGATCGACGCTGCCTTCGTAGGGGCAGCCCCATACGGTCGAGACGTAGCCGCGCACCTTCATCCCGAGCTCGCGGGCGGGTCCGATCGTCTCCTCGAACGCCGCGATCGTCTCCTTGATCGTCTTGTTGATGTTCTTCTTGTTGTGCGTCTCGCTCGCGCTCATGAAGACCGCGACCTCTTTCATGCCCGCCTTGTGCGCACGCTCGAGCCCGCGTGCGTTCGGACAAAGCGCGCTGAAGGTCACGTCGGGATGCGCGCTCGCGCGTGAGGTCATGATCACCTTGCCCACTTCGTCTGCGTCCGCGAGCTGCGGGATCCACCGCGGTGAGACGAAGCTCGTGATCTCGATTCGCTCGAGGCCTGCGGCGACGAGCGCGTCGATCAGTCGAATCTTTCCGGAGAGCGGGACGGTCGCGTTCTCGTTCTGTAGGCCGTCGCGCGGCGACACCTCGTAGAGAAACGCTCGCTCCGGCACGTGCTCGAAGAGGTCGCCGCTGCTTGTGCGAGTGCTGCTGGACGAAGTGCTCACACTCCTTTTCTTGCACCACGGCACCGAGAACGCGAGAAGAAGGCGTAAAAGC
The DNA here is from genome assembly GCA_044227045.1 of Labilithrix sp. Classification (GTDB taxonomy): domain Bacteria; phylum Myxococcota_A; class Polyangia; order Polyangiales; family Polyangiaceae; genus Labilithrix. The sequence goes on along the minus strand of JBGAFW010000003.1, from coordinate 221,381 downwards.
GGGAGGGTTTGATGGCTTCGAACGTGAAAGCCCACGAAATCCCGCCATTTCCCATCGGCAGGGGCTTTGGAAAAGAGGCTCATCCGTGCAAATATGCGGGCGCGTCGCGGTGACGTGGCGCACGGACGGATCCACGTGCGATGACCGAGGAGAATAGTGTGCGGGGAGCGGCGAGCACGTTGAAGGGGCGACTTGCCGACGTCTACGTTCCGGCGCTCGTCGACGGCGCGCTTACCGCGTTGTCACGCCGGCTCGGCAACCGCGCGACGATCGACGATCCGATGTTCGGCCGAGCGTCGACGCTCTCGTCGATCGATCCGCTGCTCGAGAAGGTCTCAAGCCGCTTCCAGCAGGCGACCTACAAGCACGTCGCGTCCGCGACGGGCGTGGATCGCGACGTCTCCGAAGGGCTCCTCGAGCACAAGGATGGCGTGGCGATCCCGATCCTCGTCGTCGCCGAACGGCGCCGCCTTCGTGAGATCGAGCTTCGTGTGTATTATGCAACGAATGGCGCCCAGCGAAAGACGCGGCCGCCGCTCCTCAACGGCGACGAAGACGTCGCCATTCCGCAGATCGTCTCGCACGTGCTCGAGGCGCTTCGCAAAGGCGCGGTGGAGCGGGTGCTCGCCGCGTTCGAGGAGACCTCGCGCGTCGTCGACCCGCTCGGCAAGGTTCACTCGAAGCGCGACGGCTCGATGGCCACGTTCATCTCCGAGATCGGCGGCCGGATGGAGCTCGTGCCTGCCGGCGCCGCCGACGACGGGCGCACGTGCTGCGTCGAGGTCGTCGTCACGAGGCAACGGCCGATTCAGGATCCGGAGCCCGGCGCGCTCTCCTTCGAGCGTGGCGACAGCGGGCTCATTCGGGAGCTTCGGCTGTATTACGAGCCCTGATCCTGCGAGAAACCCGAGCCGCACGCATGAACCACACCTCGTCTTTTTCGTTTCGCGCCCGTGCGCTCTGCCTTCTGGTCGTCGCCTTCGGCGTCGGGAGCGCCGCGGCTTGCAGCAGCAGCGACACGCCCGAGGCTGTTGCGGATGGCGGTGCCTCGTCGTCCGGGAGCTCGGGATCGAGCGGGTCCAGCGGATCGAGCGGGTCGAGCGGGTCCAGCGGGTCCAGCGGATCGAGCGGATCGAGCGGATCGAGCGGGGCTCCGTGCACCGCGCTCACCCAGCAAGGCGCCTCGATCGACATCCTCGCGTCGAAGGATCCGATCCCGGAGGCCAAAGGTGGCGCGCCGATCTCGGGTACGTACACGCTCACCGCGGTCCGCGCGTTCACGACGATCTTTCCGGACGGAAATAAGATCGCGACGTTTGGCGCGTACACGTTGACGATCAAGGATGGGACGAAGTTCGAGCAGATCGTCACCAACGACAAGAACGAGGTCACGAACGCGATCGGCGATCTCGTGAGCACGGGCGTCGACTTCAAGGCGACGCCCACCTGCCAAGATCCGCTTCCGGAGGCAGGCGTCGCGATCATTCAAGGCAAGTACACGATGGAGGCCGGGCCTCCTGCGACCTTGAAGATGTACGTCGTCCGCGACTTCGGCGTGACCGCCGAGCTGACGTTTTTGAAGAAGTAGCTCGCCTTCGCGCTCGCTCCGAGCGTGAGGATCTACATCAGCTTCGAGATCGTCTCGCCGAGCTTCTCGCAGCACGACTCGTACTTGAGGTCGCCCGATCCGGACGCATCGAAGTGAAGGCGCACGTCGGTGGGGCCTTTGCCATGCGTGGGGCACTTCGCCGCCTCGAGCCGCGTGCCGACGTCCTTCGCTGCTTGACGAAGCGCGCTTGCGACGCGCGCGTCGCGCACGTCATCGAGCGCCACGACCTTCCGACCAACGTTGACGGTAACGCGAACGGGAACCATGTCGTCATGAGAGCGCGATTGCGAAGCGCATTTCAAGAGTCAGTCGTCGCCGCGGCACCAGCGACCTTCTCTTCCTCGAGATTCTTTTCGGTGGGCACCTCGAAAGAGTCCGGACCGAGATGCATGCGATCGGCGACTTCGGCGAACTTCGCCTCGGCGCTCGGCTCGGGCTTGAGGATCGACACGGCGATGCCCACGACGAACGAGAGCGTCATCGTCACGATCGCTGGGTTTTTCAGGGGGAAGAGCGCGTCTTGGTGCTTGAGGATGTCGACCTGGATCGTCGGGGACAGGAAGATGAGCAGGATCGCCGACACCGTTCCCGTCACCATGCTGCCGACCGCGCCTGCCGTCGTGAAGCGACGCCAGATCATCGAGAGCAAGAGCGCGGGGAAGTTCGCGCTGGCGGCGATCGCGAACGCAAGCCCGACCATGAACGCGACGTTCTGACCTTTGAAGACGATCCCGAGCGCGATCGCGAGCGCGGCGAGCAGCACGGTGGCGATGCGCGCGACGATGAGCTGCTCGCGCTCGTCGGCCTTGCCTCGCTTGACGACGTGCACCCAGAGGTCGTGCGAGAGCGCCGCGGCGCCGGAGAGCGTGAGCCCTGCCACGACCGCGAGGATCGTCGCGAATGCGACCGCCGAGATGAAGCCGAGGAACGGTGTCCCGCCGACCGCCTCGGCGAGGAGCGGAGCAGCCATGTTCCCGCCTTTGTCGATCGCCTTGATCGGATCGCGCCCGACGATGACGGCGGCGCCAAAGCCGAGCACGAACGTGATCAGGTAGAAGAGCCCGATGAAGCCGGTCGCGTAGAGCACGCTGCTTCGCGCGGCCCGCGCGTTCGGCACGGTGTAGAAGCGCATCAAGATGTGCGGTAGCCCAGACGTGCCGAACATGAGCGCGAGGCCGAGTGAGATCGTGTCGATCGGCTTCGAGACGAGCTTGCCGGGCACGAGGACCTCGGGCCCGTACTTCTCAGCGGCGGCGGCGAAGAGCTTCAGCGGGCTCATCTCGAATCGCGAGAGGACGATCAGCGCGAGCGCGGTCGCGCCGCCGAGGAGCAACACCGCCTTGACGATCTGCACCCACGTCGTCGCGATCATCCCGCCGAACAACACGTACACGAGCATCACGAGCCCGACGGCGATCACCGCGTGCTCGTACGAGAGGCCGAAGAGAAGCGTGACGAGGCTGCCTGCCCCGACCATCTGCGCGATCAGGTAGAACGAGACGACGGTGAGGCCGCCCACCGCGGACGCGATGCGTACCGGCGTCTGCTTCATGCGGTATGCGACGACGTCCGCGAACGTGTAGCGGCCGAGGTTACGTAGCGGCTCGGCGACGAGGAACGTCACGACCGGCCAGCCGACGAGCCACCCGACGGAGTAGATGAGCCCATCGAAGCCGCTGCTCGCGACGAGCCCAGCGATCCCGAGAAAGCTCGCCGCGCTCATGAAGTCGCCAGCCAGCGCGAGGCCGTTCTGAAAGCCCGTCACCTTCGAGCCGGCGGCGAAGAACTCGCTCGTCGTCTTCGTGCGCCTCGCGGCCCAGCCGGTGATGCCCAACGTCGCGACGATGAACACGAAGAAGAAGGCGATCGCGGTGTTGTTGGGCTTCCCGAGCGCGGTCGTCGTCGTCACAGCAGCAGCGGCAACGTCGTTCGGTCCGAAGAAGCGCATCATCGCGCCTTCTCCTCACGCGCCGTCTTCTCTTCGCTCAGGTGACCACGCAGCGTCGCGAGCTCGCGGTCGTACACGTTGTTCGCCCAGCGCACGTAGATGCCCGTCACGATCCACGCGACGACGATGACGAGCGCGCCGAGCAAGATCCCGAGCGACAGCCCCGTGGTCACGAGCACGCTCGTCACCGACTTCGCGTAGGCGACGAGGAAGATGAACCCGAAGTACGTCGTCATCATCACCGCCGTCAGCGCGATCGCGACGCGCCATCGCCGCGCGGCGAGCGCCGTGAGCTCGCTACGGCTCGCGCCTCGCGGCGGTGTCGATGCTCGCGCCTCCCCCGACTCCTCGTTGCTCATCGAAGCGCCATGCTACAAGGAGGTGGTGCCGAAGCGCGACGACGATGCCAGAAGAGAGAGCGCGCCGCGCATGATTGTCGTGTTCGGGCTCCTCGCCGCCGCGGCCCTCCTCGCGAGCTCCGTGGCCTGCGGCGCTCGCAACGGGCCGGGTGCGATCGAGGGCGACGGCTCCTCTGGGGGTGCTCCCGCGGCCTCCGCCGAGAGCGACCTCGTGATCCCACCCCTCGCGAACGACGCCGGCAAAACCCCGGGGCTCTTCGGCAAGGAGATCACGACCGCCGAGGTCGTCATCGATCCGTACGACACGCGAAGCACGCTCATGACCGAGCGCGATCCTCGCCTCGCCAAGCGCCGACCGCGCTCGCGTGCGCTCGTCCTCACCGAGGTGCAGCAGCTCGAACGCCTTCTCGATACGACGAAGCCCTCGTCGCCCGAGCGAGGCCAGCTTCGACGCCGCATCGCCGAGGACTACAACGAGCTCGCGCAGACCTCGAGCGGCCCCGACGCGGCGCGCGCTCGCAGCAAGTCGATCGAGCACTACACCGGCATCGTGAACGAGACGCCGTCGTATGCGCTGCTCGACGAGGTGCTCTACTTCCGCGGCCTCGCCTTCGAGCTGAACGGCGACCTGAAGAACGCGCGATCGAGCTACTACGAGCTCATTCGACGCATGCCGCAGTCGAAGCTGATCCCCCTCGCCTACTTCGCGTTCGGCGAGATGTTCTTTGGCGAGGCCGCGGCCGACGCGCTGAAGAACGAGCTCGCGAAGCAGGCGTTCAGCGAGGTGCTCAAGTACCCGGCGGCCGACAACCCGGTGTTCGCCGAGGCGCTCCTCCGGCTCGGCCAGACGTACCTCCGAATGAAAGACGACGCCGAAGCGAAGAAGATGTTCGATCGCCTCGCGCGTGACTTCGCGGGCAGCCCGGCCGCGGCGCAGCTTCCGTCCGTGCGCCCCTGAGCGTCACACGCCGATGAGGCGCATCTGCCGTCGATTCGTCGGCGAGAACGGGATCGCATACTGCCCGCTGAAGCAGGCGTGGCAGTAGTGATTGAGAGGAACGCGCGGGACCTTTTCGCCGCCGGCGTCGCTCACGGCGGAGAGCATGCCCTCGAGCGTGAGGTAGCCGAGCGAGTCGGCGGTGACGTAGCGGGCGATCTCGTCGACCGAATGGCTCGACGCGATGAGCTCGCGCCGCGTGGGCGTGTCGATGCCGTAGTAGCAAGGCCACTGCGTGGGCGGGCTCGAGATGCGGAGGTGAACCTCGCGAGCGCCTGCGTCGCGGACCATCTTGATGATCTTGCGTGACGTCGTGCCGCGCACGATCGAGTCGTCGATGACCACGACGCGTTTGCCGCGGATGATCGACTCGACCGGGTTGAGCTTCAGGCGAACGCCGAAGTGACGAATCGACTGCTGCGGCTCGATGAACGTTCGTCCGACGTAGTGGGAGCGAATGAGCCCCATCTCGAAGGGGATCTTGCGCTCGGTCGCGTAGCCGAGCGCGGAGGGCACCCCAGAGTCGGGCACGGGAATGACGACATCCGCGTCGATCGGAGACTCGATCGCGAGGCGCTTGCCGAGCTCTTTGCGCACCTCGTAGACGCTGCGACCGGCGAGGTGCGAGTCGGGACGTGCAAAGTACACGTATTCGAAGATGCACGATTGAGGCGTCTCTTTGACGGGCAGCCGCATGCTGCGGATGCCGGTGGCGTCGATGACGAGCATCTCGCCGGGCTCGACGTCGCGAACGTACTCGGCGCCGATGAGGTCGAACGCGATCGGCTCGCTCGCGACCACGTGCGCGTCTTTGCGCGACGGAAGGATGCCGAGGCAGAGCGGCCTCAGCCCGCGCGGATCGCGGACCGCGACGATCGTCTCGTCGGTGAGGAAGAGCAGCGAGTAGGCGCCTTGAACACGGCTCAGCGCGTCGACGATGCGATCCTCGAACGCGATCTCCTTGCTCTTCGCGACGAGGTGAACGAGCACCTCGGTGTCGGCGGTGGACGAGAAGATCGACCCTTCGGCCTCGAGCTCGGCGCGGATCTCGTCCGCGTTCGTCAGGTTGCCGTTGTGGCATACCGCGAGCGAGCCCCGCGCGTAGTCGACGGCGAAGGGCTGCGCGTTGCGGAGGTGCGAACCGCCCGCGGTGGAATAGCGCACGTGACCGATCGCGCTCCGCCCGGGGAGCTTCTGGAGCTGCTCGGCGCTGAAGGCATCTTGCACGAGGCCCATCGAGCGGTGAGCGTAGAGCTGCTCGCCGTCGCTCGTGACGATGCCTGCAGACTCCTGCCCTCGATGTTGGAGGGCATGAAGGCCGAGGTATGTGATGTTGGCGGCTTCGCCGTGGCCATAAACCGCGAAGACTCCGCACTGATCGTGGAAGTGATCGTCCCCGTCGTCCTCGTCTCCGCCCCGCGTCGGAAGCACGGAGGCTGCTTGGGCTCGCGGGAGGGTGGCCGGATCGAGCACATGGAGGCGGCGTTTCGTCGAGCTGCTTGTCGCCATCGGGATTGGTGCGGCGGAAGTTAGTCGGACGTCGCGGCGGATGCTAGTGCCACCATGGTTTTCTCGCGCCGCTTTTTCAGCGGCAAAAACAGGCCTAGTCTTCGGTTCATGACAACCGGTAGGGGCGGGCCGAACGCCGAAGCGATCGAGGCGTGGGACACGGTGTTGTTCGACAAATTCGTGCGCTTTCGATCGGTCCTGACGACGGGGCTCGGGGCGCACGGGACCATCGCGATGGATCGACTCGGCGGCGCGCTCAAGAAGGCGCGTGTGCTCGACGTCGGCTGCGGGTTCGGCGACACCACACAAGAGCTCGCGCATCGCGTCGGCTCTGGCGGCGAGGTCGTCGGCGTCGATGCCGCGCCCCGCTTCATCCAAGGCGCCGCGCACGAGGCGCGCGAAGCTGGAGTAGAGAACGCGCGCTTCGGCGTCCGCGACGTGCAGACCGACGATCTCGGTGGCCCCTACGACTTCGTGTTCTCGCGCTTCGGCACGATGTTCTTCGCGAACCCGGTCCAGGCGCTCCGAAACATGAAGAGCTCGCTCCGCGACAGCGGCAAGCTCGCGCTCGTCGTCTGGCGTAAGCGCGAAGACAACCCGTGGCTCCACGTCGCGGAGGTCACGGTGAAGAAGCTCATCGCCGAGCAGGAGAAGCACGACGCGCCGACGTGCGGACCTGGTCCCTTCTCGATGTCGGGCGCAGACCTCGTGAGCGATCAGCTGCTCAAGGCTGGCTTCACGCGCATCGGGTTCGAGCGCGTCGAGCTCGACATCATGATCGGTCGCGACATGGACGAGGCGATCGAGTTCGCGTTCGCGCTCGGCCCGGCCGGCGAGATCATCCGGCTCGCTGGCGAAGAAGGCGTTCGGAAGCGGCCGGCCGCGGAGGCCGCGCTACGGGACGCGCTCACGCCGTTCGTCACGAAATCAGGCGAGGTGCGCGCTGGCTCGAGCACGTGGGTGATCACCGCGTCGGCGAGCTGAGCTCAGGGCTTCACGGCGCCGGGGTAGATCGCGGTGATCGAGACGCGGTAGCGCGCATGCTCGTGCTTGATCGAGTCGTACGACAGCGCGGAGAGCTTCGCCTTCACGAGCTTCTCACACGTGCCGGCGACCTTCGAGCTCTTGAGCGTGCGGCCTTCCTTCGGCGTCGAGACGGAGACGGTCTTCTTCTTGAAGCCCACGTCGGCGACGTAGATGATCGTCCCGCCGCCCGCGTCCTTCGGGACGCACGTCGCGTTCTCTTCGATCGCCTTCGCGAACGCCTTCTCCATGTCGGCGACGTGGTCGCACTGCTCGGGCGCGGTCTTCTTCGGACCGGGATCGTGACACGAGAGGATCTTCGCTTCGCCGATGACGATCTTCTCATCGTTGCCCGCGGTGGACGCGGCGGTCACCGCCGGGAGGGCTCCGCCGTCGGCGCTGCCGTTGTTCACGGTGATCGACTCCGCGCGCGGGCGGCGCCACAAGTAGAGCGGGATCGCGACGAGGACGAGGCCGAGGATGAGCGCGACGATCATCTGAAGGCGTGCCGGTCGATCGACCTGCGCGTCGAGCGCGTCGAAGCTCGCGCGTGAAGCGCCGCGTGGCTCGCTCGGAGGCACGGACGCACGCGAGGACGCCGGACCGAGACCACCGATGTCGCCGGACGACGAGGGTCGATGATCGCTGATGGTCCCCCCGCCCGGCCGGTTCTGATTGGGGGAGCTGTCTGCCACTACGTCGGCTCCGCTATGGCGCGTGCGCTGCTCTCGTCAACGACCCGACCTGCTAGGTGGGATCGACGAGCGAGCGGACGTTCATGCCAGGTTCGTAGCGTGCGATCGACGCAACGAGATCGAGGCCCTCGGGAAGCATTCCCTGCACCTGACCGACGACCTGCTCGACGAGGTTACGGGCCTCTTGCGGTCCCGGACCCGTCATGCAGACCGCGAATCGGAGCGGACCGGTTCGTCCTGCCGTGACTGCGATGAGCGAGAGAAGGAGCATGTCCGTGAGCTCGATCACGCGGAGCGCCGCACGCCGGAACGCGAGCATCTCGAGGATCGTGGGGCGATCGGACACGAGCCTGTTCGGGCCGCGGATCTCGTAGCGCGCGATGCTGAGCGGCTGCTCGATCCACTCCGAGTAGGCAGCCTCTTCGTCGAGGCCCTTCAGGAAGTTGTCGCGGAGAAGGAGGCCGGTGAGACCGTCGCGACGCGCGAGGTACTGACGCGCGCGCTTGTGATGCGGCGACTCGCGGCTGAAGCTCACGAGCTTCAAGCGAAGCTCACCGAGCTGGAACTCGCCGCCGTGCATCAGGTTGACGACCTTCTTGCGCTCGTACGTGTGCTCGACGTACGTGCCGTTGGTCGATCCGAGGTCTTCGATCTGCCACGAGCCGGCCTGCCACTTCGCGTTCGCATGGTGTCCGCTGACGGTGGCTTCGGGGACGACGATGTCGACGTCGCCGCGGCGGCCGATGGAGAGCGTGGGACGGTCGAGTGAGATGAGCTCACCGACGAACTCGGGCGCGTTCGTCGCGAACGTGGCCAAGAGGCCTTGCGCCGACGGCGTGAAGGCGGATTGTGCGCTCCGACCTGGCGGCGGGCCGGGGTCGAGACGCTCGCGTGCGACCTGCACGGGATTCGTCGTCAGCTGCACGGGGTTGAAGAAGCGGAGGTGACGCGCCGGTAGACGCTGCGCGGCATCGTCCGAGAGACAGCGGAAGATCTGCTTGATCTCGTCGACGCTGAGCCCAGCGGGCACGTCGAACATGATCTGCTGGCGCATCGGCTTCGCGCGCGGCTTGTAGCCGGGCTCCGGCACGCGACACGTCCACATCTCCCAAAGCGTGAGGCCGAGCGCGTAGAGGTCGTCCTCCATCGACGCGCCACCCGATCGAATGCGCTCGGGCGCCATGTAGTTCGGCGTTCCACCGTCCGGCGGTGCGCCAGGACGCCGCGCCGAGAGACGTGCGCGCTCTTTCGCGAAGCCGAAGTCGAGGACGATGGCCTTGCCGATCGAACCGTCGGGGTTCGACGTGACCATGACGTTGCCGGGCTTCAGATCTCCGTGGACGAGGCCGGTCGCGTGGATCGCGGCGACGCCTTGGCAGACGTCGGAGGCGATGCGACGGAACTCGTCGGAGGTGTACCCGCCCTGGGCCTTCTTGCGACGGATGTGCGTGTGGAGCGTCTGGCCGGTGATGTGCTCCATCACGAGGATGGGGCCGTAGGCCGACGGCGAGAGGTCGTGGACGCGGCAGACGTTCGGGTTCGAGACCGAGCGCGCCAAGATGAGCTCCTGGCGCAGCGCCTCGTCGTCACCGGGCATGCGCGCTTCTTCACGAACGATCTTCAGCGCAACGGGTTGTTGCGTGGCTCGGTCGTAAGCAAGAAACACCTCACCCATGCCCCCCTTGCCGAGGCTTTGGCGAATCTCGTAGCGGTCATTGATGACCGTCCCATGCGAGATCGGGGGCGGCGTGCTGCGCTGCGTCTCGGTCATTACAAAAAAGGAGGTTTCACCAAGGGTGTCACGATTCTTCCGGAGTGTGCAACCCAAGAAAGCCTCGCCCGATTTTCTCGTTCCTTTTTTCGAGCGCGCGAGCGCGTTTCGGGGCGTTTCAGGGCCTTTTCGCTCTCTCGAGCGCCTTTTTCGAGGCGGCAGCCGGCGCGGGGCTCGCTCCGCTGTCAAACTTGGTCTTTGTGGACCCGGGCCGTACTCTGTGGATGGGTGACGAACTGCCGAGAAATTGGCCCTGAGAGTGGGTTCTGAGCACCGGGTTTTTCAAGGGCTTCGTGATCTCGCCGACCGCCTCGGGATCGCGGTGAGGGTCGAGCCGTTCGCGCTCCGCATGACGGGCAAGGGTGGCGTCTGCAAGATCGGCGGCCGGTTCGTCGTCTTGATCGACGAGAAGCTGCCTGTCGTGGAGCAGGTGGGTGTCTTGGGGGAGGCGCTCGGAAAGGTCGTACCCAACGGCTTCGAGGTCGCCTCTGACCTTCGTCCTTACTTGAAGACGGGGCATGCGAACGTCACCGAGCTCCTCCGACCACGCCCACTCGCTCGGGGTGGTGGCCGGCGGTGAGCGTGCGATGCGGGCGCGCACTCCAAGGGACGCGAGCTCTTCCTCTTCTCCTCCTCGCTGCGTCGGTCGGGGCATGCAGCGCGATCCTCGGGATTCACGACGGCGAAATCGAAGGCGTCGCGGACAGCGGCGCGCGCGACGGCGGTTCACGCGACGTGGATAACCTCACCGACGCGATCGCGACCGAAGATGCCCGCGACTCCTCGATCGTCGACTCCGGCGCTGACACCGCGCCCGTCCCGAACGCGATGGTCAAGGTGCCTGGGCCTGCAGGTGGCATGTTCGAGATCGACACCACCGAGGTGACGCAGGAGCAGTACGCCGACTTCCTCGCGCGCGGAACGACCTCCGTCGCGCAGCCGCCCGAGTGCTCGACGAACACGTCCTTCACGCCACACGATTTCTTCACGCCGCAAACGACACCGGCCTCTCCGGTCGTGATGATCGACTGGTGCGACGCGCACGCCTACTGCACGTGGGTCGGCAAACGTCTCTGTGGTGGTGTCGGCGGCGCCCCTGGCGCCTTCGCGAACAGCTCCGATCCGACGAAGAACGAATGGCTGTGGGCATGCACGAAGGGCGGCGTGCAGGACTATCCGTACGGGGCGATCGAGCAGCCCACCGCATGCAACGTACACAGCGCCAAGACGACGCCTGATCCGGTCCCGTCGCGCGCCGAATGCGTCGGCGGATACCCAGGCATCGCCGACATGGTCGGCAACGCGACCGAGTGGGTCAACCAGTGCGACGACGGAGGCTGCGCGATCTTCGGCGGCTCGTTCAGCTTTCCGCCAAGCGGCAGCGTGAGCTGCAAGACGCTCACGGCGACGGGGCGCGGAGGCTACTTCGGTGACCTGAGCTTCCGTTGTTGCCGCTGAACGTCAATAATCGAGGCGTGGCGGGAGTCGAGGGCGGCGGTACGTTCGAAGACGCGGAGAAGCGTCCCGCCGGCATTCCCGCGGAAGGCACGTTGCTCCTCGGCAAGTACCGCGTCGGCGAGCTGGTGGGGACGGGCGGCATGGGCGCGGTCGTCGCGGCTCGCCACGAGCACCTCGACGAACGGATCGCGCTGAAGCTTCTCCACTCGGCCTACGCCCGCGACCCCGAGATCCGAAAGCGCTTCAAACGCGAAGGACCTGCCGCGTTCAAGCTGAAGAGCGAGCACGTCTGTCGCGTGCTCGACGCCGGCGAGCTCGAAGATGGAACGCCGTTCATCGCGATGGAGTTCCTCGACGGCGAGACGTTGAGCAGCATCCTGACTCGTCGCGGCGCGCTGCCGGTGTCCGAGGCGATCCATTACGCGCTGCAAGTCTGCGCAGGCCTCGCCGACGCACACGACAACGGCATCGTGCATCGCGATCTGAAGCCGTCGAATCTGATCCTGACGAAGCGACGCGACGGCAGCGCATGCCTCAAGGTGATCGACTTCGGCATCTCGAAGATCGAGGGCATGGCGCCGCCTTCGACCGGCGAGGTCACGAGCACCTACGGCTTCGTGGGCTCTCCGATCTACTCGTCGCCCGAGCAGCTCGCGTCGGCGCGCGGCGCGACGGCGAAGTCGGACATCTGGGCGCTCGGCGTCGTGCTCTACCAGATGCTGACCGGTCGCCTTCCGTTCGACTTCGCTGGCGAGACCTTCGCGATCATCGCCACCACGATCGCGCGAGGCGCGCCGGTGCCGATGACCGGGATCCATCCCGATCTCGAGGCGATCGTGCTTCGCTGCCTCGAGAAAGATCCACGAGCGCGATGGGGATCGGTGCAGGAGCTCGGCGACGCGCTCTCGCGATTTGGCCAAGGCATGACGACGACGCCGAAGCTCGAGGGGAGCCACGTGCAGGCGGCGTTCGCCTTGCCGGCGGGCGCCGAGCGAGGACGCGCGCGACCGCAGGAGTTTCACACCGAGTCGGTGCCGATCGCGCGAGAGGAGAACGCGCCGGCACCACCCGAGAGCTTCGATCACACGGAGGCGGCGCCGCACATGGCCGAAGAGATGGCCCGCTTTGCGTCGAGCGGCGCGCAGCGCGCGTTGTCGTCGCCGGCGACGCTCCTGTCCGCCTCGCCCACGCCGCGTGATGGGATCCCGTCCGTCACGGCGCCGAGTCGATCGGGCAGCGTCAGCGACGCCACGCGCTTCGCTCCTCTCGTCCTCGCCTCCCCACCGCCGGTCGCGGCCGCGAAGCGTCCTGCCTCTTCGTCGTCGCGGACGCTCGTCATCGTCGCGGCGTCCGCGATCGGGATCGCGACGCTCGCGACCGTCGGCCTCTACGTCGCTCGGCGCGATCCTCGGCCGACGGCGATGACCTCGGGCCTGTCCGGATCGGTCGACTCGCCTCCGCCTCCTCCGCCTCCTCCCCCGCCGCCGACGGTCGCCTCGGCGACGCCGGTATCGCCGACGGTCACGGCCGCGACGGCGTCAGCGCCGGCGTCAGCCTCTGCCTCGCCCACCGCGCATCCTACGCGTACGAATCATGCGCCGACGCGGCACAACAACAACAACAGCGGTCCGCCCGGCGCCGACTCGTCGCCCAAGATCCTGAAGGACTGGCAGGGAAAGTTCTGAGGTCGCGCGCTTCTTCGTTACACTGAGCGAACGAATGGCGGTGCGTCGGATCTCATCCTGGACGATGGCGCTCGCCGTTCTCTGCGTGGGTCTTACGTCGCCGAGCGCTCGGGCGGCCGAGCCCACGAGCCCGAGCGCGCGGGCCGAGAGGCTCTTCAAGGAAGGCTCCGAGGCGCTCGAGCGTGGTCGCTACGACGAGGCATGCTCGAAGCTCGCGGAGAGCGAGTCGATCACGGTGGCGCTCGGCACCGAGTTCAACCTCGGCGTGTGCCTCGAGCTGACGCACAAGCCCGCGAGCGCGAAGCGCGCGTTCCTCCTTGCCGCGAACCTCGCCAAGCAAGCCGGCAAGGAGTCGCTCGCGAAGGATGCCTCGACGCGAGCGAAGAAGATGGACCTCGCGACGCCTCGTCTCGTCATCCGCGCGCCGAGCGACGCCGGCCCGACGCTCGCCGTGAAGTGCGACGGCAAGCTCGCAGAGAAGGCCGCTGCCGACCCGAGCGAGCCCTCAGCCAGCGAGCCGCGACCGAAGTACGTGCTGGAGCTCGACCCAGGTCCGCATCGCGTCGAGGCGACGAGCGACGGCCGGCCGCCCTTCTCGGCGACGGTCGAGCTGGCCGAGTCGCGCACGACCGAGATCACGATCGCGTTCGGAGCATCGTCGGCGGTGCAGACCTCGAAGCCGACGGGCGATCGCGGCAAGACCCGGCCGCCGCGCGAGCCCGAGGGCCTGCCGTGGAAAATGATCGGCCTTGGTGTCCTTGGCGTGGGCGTCGTCACGCTCGGCGTCGCGACGTACTTCGGGCTCAGCGCGAAGAGCGGGCTCGATGACTCCGGATGCCGCGACGGTCGCGTGTGTCCCGATCAGGCGTCGCTCGATCGTCTGAACGACGCACATCGCGACGCCGACGTGTCCACCGTGCTCGTCGTCATCGGCGGGGTGCTTGCGGGCGGCGGCGCCGCGCTGTTTTTCGCAGCCCCAGAAGGCTCCGCGGCACAAAAAGGCGGCCTCCGCGTCCAGCCGGCAGCGTCACCGAGCCATGCCACGCTCTCGCTCTCGACGCATTGGTAATAAGCTTCTCGAAGCCTCCGCATGACTCGCTCGCCTTTCCAAGGAGACCATCACGGCGCCACCGCCGTCGATCCACGCGTCGCGCAGATCCCGATCTTCGCCGCGCAGCTCGAGGTGGTCGAAGGCCCGAACACAGGTGTCACGATGCGGATCGCGACGCCGGTGTTCGTGATCGGCTCGGGCGAGAACGCGGATCTTCGCCTCAGCGACAAGGCCGTCTCGCGCGAGCACGTCCGTCTCTACCTCGGTGACGCGGGGATGACGCTCGTCGACGAAGGAAGCCGCAACGGGACGTGGGTCGGCGGACTCCGCATCACGCGCGCGAGCGTCACGTCGGACGTCCGCGTGAAGGTCGGGTCGACGACCTTCCTTCTGCGCATCGATTCGCTGCCGAGCGACCTCGTCGTGAGCGCGAGCAGCCGGTTCGGCGACGCGATCGGCGTCTCCTCGGCGATGCGGATGGTGTTCGGGATCTTGCAGCGGGCCGCCGCCACCGATCTCAGCGTCCTCCTCGAAGGAGAGAGCGGCGTCGGCAAGGAGGTGCTCGCCCGATCGATCCACACCACGTCGAATCGGAGCGAAGGGCCATTCATCACCGTCGACTGCGGCGCCATCCCGGCGAACCTCCTCGAGAGTGAGCTCTTCGGCCACGTTCGCGGGGCGTTCACGAGCGCGCAGAGCGATCGCGCCGGGCTCTTCGCCGAGGCCAACGGCGGGACGCTCTTCCTCGACGAGATCGGCGAGCTGCCGCTCGATCTGCAACCCAAGCTCCTTCGCGCCCTCGAGCAGCGTGAGGTGCGACCCGTCGGATCGAACCGCGTCTTGCCGGTCGATGTTCGCGTCATCGCCGCGACGAACCGCGTGCTCCACGCCGCGGCCGCGCGTGGCGAGTTTCGCGAAGACCTGATGTACCGCTTGTCGGTGCTCCGTGTCGCCGTCCCGCCGCTACGCGATCGACGAGACGACATCCTGCCGATCGCGAAGCGTTTCCTCGCGAGCTTCACCGGCGACTCGAGCGCGGAGCTCCCGCCCGACGTCGAAGGGATGCTCGTCGCGTATGCCTGGCCGGGCAACGTGCGCGAGCTTCGAAACGTCGTCCAGCGCTTCGCGGCGCTCGGCGCGCGTGATCGTGCGACGCTCTTTGCGACGCCGTCGAACGACGCGACGTCGCGGCTCGTTCAGCACGAGACGAGCGACGGCGAGCTCGCAGACATCCCGTATCACGAAGCACGACAACGCGTGCTCGACCAGTTCGAGCACGCGTACGTGAAGAGCGCCTTGGCGAAAGCGGACGGGGTCGTCTTGAAAGCCGCTGAGCAATCAGGGATGGCGCGCGCGAGCTTCTATCGGATGCTCGAGCGGCTCGGCTTGCGCGGCAAGCAGTAGGTCACTGGCACTTGATGTCGTCGCGCGTGCCGCCCGTGCACTTCTGCGTCTCGCTGCACTGGTGACCGATCGCGATCTGCTCGCCCTCGCAGTAGAAGCCCGAGTAGTCGTTCAGCTCGCTGCAGTAAAAGCCGTCCTGGCGACCCTTGCAGCTATCGACCGTGGGGATCTCACACGACTGCGCGTCGCCGACGAGGTAGTGCTCGTCGCTCTTCAGCGCGCGAAGGCTGATGAGCGAGAAGTCTTTGCCCTTGCCGAGGAACGGCACCTGGACGCGACCGCCGAACTCGCCGGCGAGACCATGCTGCTCGAAGAGCGAGAAGTCGACGGAGACGCCTTGCTTGGGCGTCGCGGTCTCGCAGAGCGCGGCGTTCAGCGAGACGTACGGACCGACCTTGCCCTGAAGACCGACCGTATCGAACGCGAGGAGAACGGGGACCGCGAGCAGCTCGCACTCCGCCGTCATCGTCGCCTTCTCCTGCACGCCGAGGAGCTTGAGCGACGGGGTGATCGATGGCGCCTCCGAGATGTCGTTCCAATCGAAGCCGCTGAAGCCCGCCTTACCTTCGAATCCGACCGCCGTGTGGAGACCCACCTCGGCGTGAACCTTCGCCGTCACGGTGCCCGTCGCGCTGACCGAGCACTTCAGCTCGGGCGCGAATCGCAGCGTGATCGGAATGGGACCGCCCATCGGGATGACGATGTCTTTGCCTTTGATGCTCTTCTCCCAGAGCGGAACGCCGATCTTCGTGCCGACACCGACCTGTCCGTTCTTCAAGCTGCCAGCCGCGAGGATGACGCCAGCCTCGATGTCCGCCGCCACCACGGGGTCGAGCGCGAGATGTGAGCGGAACTTCACGCTGGTCGGGATCTTCCAGTGCTTGCGCACCTTGAAGTAGCCGTCGAAGTTCGCGTTCAGCTTGAAGCTCCCGTTGGTCACCTTGACGAGCGGCTTCACCTTGACGTCGGCCGCGGTGATCACGCCACCTTCGAGCGCGTTGTCGAGGGACGCGGTCCCGGAGCCCGACGCGCCGCCTTCGCTCTTGCCGCCTTGAATCTTGATGTTCTTCTGGTTTGTGTTCACGACGGGACCGCCGGCGACGGGTTCGAACACGGAACGCGCCGCGTCGTCGTAGAAGAGGTCGCCCTCTTCGATCCAATCCGCGAGCTCCGCCTTGTCGGTCATGAGGACGGTGTTCGCGCCGTCGGTGTGGATCTCCTTCACCTTGCGGAGAAAGCCGTACGGGTTGTTCGTCGCAAGGAGCTCGTCGGGCGACGCGACCTTCGAGGTCCGATCGCCAGCGACGATCGATCCGACGGCGATCTTCGCGAGCATCGCGGCGTTCGTTGATGTGGGGACGACGAGGCGATCTTCGGCGACGACGACGGAGTCCGAGAAGGCCTTGTCGACGTTGACCGACTCCTTGGTGAACTCGAGGTTCTCGGGAGTCTCGAACGGGTCCGCTGCGCGTTGCCCGGCGGCGCCGTCGTCCGGCAGGGAGTCTGACGCGGAGCATCCTTGAACGAAGGCGGTGAAGGCGACGGCGGCGAGGGTGGCGGCGAGGGAGAGGCGCATGGTGACCCCTCATAGCGACCGATGTGCCATGGCCCGGCGCCCCTCGACCGTGCATCAACGGCCTATTTTTCTAGGGCGCCAGCGGCTTGCGCAACGCCAGGCGGCCGCCTGTGTCCAAGGTCGGGGACAGCCGCTGTCTCAACGCTGGGACACTCCGTGCGCCGCAAAAACCTTCGGAATTTCCAACGGCTCGGCTTGTTCGTCCAAGTGAGGATGCCAAGATTCTTGGGGGAAGGCTCAACACCGACGAGCTCAACACCGACGACGACATGCAGGCGCCTTACCGAACCGCGGCTTTCAACGAAGACGCCGCCGCCGACGAAGCGGAGGTGAAGGCGTTCGCGACGAAGCTCGAACGCCTTCGCAAGCGAACGCGTGTGCTCATCGTCGGCTTTGCGTTCGGCATGATCACGCTCCTCGTCGGGCTCCACGTGTTCGTGATCGGCACGATCTCGACGTTGCATGCGCGCGATATCCAGGCGCCTTGCCACGACGTCTACTCGTTCAAGATCAACGAGCGCGGCGAGACCACGACGGTGAGCCATCTCTGCGCTCCCGACGAGCCTCTGCCGAAGTCAGCGTCGAACTAACACGCGCTTCGCGCGCTTCGCCGTCAATCGAAGGGGTTGTCAGGAATGCGGTAGAGCATCGGCGGCACGAAGTGCTTGTCCGGCCGAAGGACCGCGCGTCGAAACACGTACACGATCCCGTAGCTCCGCTCGAAGTGCCTGAGCAGCTCGTCCTCGGTACGAAGGAGCCTCGTGAACACCCCCGCCACGACGCCCTGCTCGAACACGACGCGAACCGCACGCTCGAACGCCTTGAGTCCCATCCGTGTAAACTGCACGTAAACGCGCCGCCGGTCCCAGTCGTCGCCGAAACGCCGCACGAACCCAAGCTCCGCGAGCCGCCTCGCCATCTTCGAAATCGTCGAAGGATGAAGCCCCAAGTGCTTCCGCAGCTGCCGCAGCGTGCACTGCTTCCCTTCGAGCGAAATGGCGTAGAGAAAATCGAACCGCGCCGGCGTCATCTCATCGACGAGCACCTGAAGCGCGTGCCGAATCCTCCGGCTCCCTAAACGCGCCTCGACGGCGTCGTCCCGAAAGACCTTCCGCCCAAGAGCGACCATGGCGAGGTGACAGTGCTTGTGTTGAAACGACCAAGGACTCATGCCGCCGCGCTTAGCATTTCGGATGCCAATGCCACCGCCCCCGCCGCCCCTTCACCCACCAGGTCTAGGTGCAGGGCTAGCCACACAATTTCTCCATGGGGTCTAAGGGCCGCTTTTCGTGACCATATGGCCGGGCCATGGCCCGGGGTGGCCCGGGCCAGCTTTGGGCCACCTTGTGTGGGATTTGCGATGTGCGCGGAGGCCGCGGCTTAGGTGACGAGCGCGTAGAGCTTGTCGAGGGCTTCGTCGATCTTCGAGACGTCGGTGCCGCCGGCTTGTGCCATGTCGGGGCGGCCGCCGCCTGAGCCGCCGACGATTTGGGCGATGGGGCGAATGAGGTCGCCGGCTTTGAAGCGATCGGTGAGGCCCTTCGAGACCATGCAGACGAGCATGACCTTCGGGCCGACGATGGATCCGACGACGACGATCGATTCGCCGAGCTTGTCGCGGAGCTTTTCGGCGAGCTCGCGCATCATGGCGACGTCGGAGATTTCGGCTTTGACCGCGAGAACCTTGCCGAAGGGGAGCTCGCGCGCGTTTTGGGCCCAGTGATCGAGGCCGCTCGCGCCGCCGCCCGGGCCTCCTGCGCCGCCTGCGCCTGCGCCCGCGCCGCCTCCGCCGCCTAGGGCGAGCTTTCGCTTTGCGTCGGTGAGCTCCTTATCGAGCTTCTTCGTGTCGGCGAGGAGCTTCTCGATTTTTTCGGGGAGGTCGTGGGGGGTCGCGCGCACGAGCTGCGAGGCGCTCTTCATCGTGCTCTCGATCTGGCGGACGTAGTGGAGCGCGTTGAGGCCGGTCGCGGCTTCGACGCGACGGATGCCTGCGGCGAGGCCGCTGTCCGAGAGGACCTTGAACATGCCGATCTCGCCGAGGGCGCGCGCATGCGTGCCACCGCAGAGCTCGACCGAGTCCTTCGTCATCGTGAGGACACGCACGACGTCGCCATATTTCTCCTCGAAGATCGCCATCGCGCCGCGCTTCTTCGCCTCGGATTGAGGGAGCACTTCGGTCTGCACCGGCGCGTCCGTCAGGATCTTCTCGTTGACGAGATCCTCGATGCGGGAGATCTCGTCGGCGGTGAGTGGCTTGTTGGCGGCGTAGTCGAAGCGCAGGCGGTCAGGACCGACGAGCGATCCCTTTTGCTGCGCGCTCTCGCCGACGACCTTGCGGAGCGCCCAGTGGAGAAGGTGCGTCGCGGAGTGGTTGCGTCGGGTGGCGGTGCGGAGCGCGTGGTCGACCTCGAGCTCCACTTGCTCGCCTTCTTCGATCGCGCCGGCGATGACCTCGCCATGATGCACGACGATGCCGGTGAGCGGCTTCTGTGTATCATGCACGCGAATCTTGCCGCCGGAGGCGGTGCGGATCTCGCCCTTGTCGCCGACCTGGCCGCCCGACTCGCCGTAGAACGGCGTCTCGTCGACGACGACCGCGACCTTGTCGCCGACCTCGGCGCGCTTGGTCGCGGTGCTCGGCGCCTCCTTTCCATGCGCCAAGAAGAGGACCTTGCCCTTTCCTTCTTCGCGCTCGTAGCCCGTGAACTTCACGGCGGCCTTCTCGTCGCCGCCATGCGCGTCGCGGACGGCTTGCTGCGCATGACGCCACAGATCGCCCACCTCTTCGCCGCCGAGCTTCGATCCCTCGCTGAGCTTCTTGTGCTTCTCGATCTCGTCCCTGTAGCCCGCCTCGTCGATGTGGAGCAGTCGCTCGCTCGCGATGACCTCGGTGAGGTCGCTCGGGAAGCCATACGTCGCCTCGAGATCGAAGACGACCTTGCCTGGGATCGTCGTTTGGGATGCCGCTTGGAGCTTCTTGACCTCGTCGTCGAGGATCTTGAGCCCGCGATCGATCGTCTCGCGGAAGCGCACCTCTTCTTGCTGCACCACGCTCGCGATGAGGTCCTTGCGCTGCATGAGCTCCGGGTAGTGGTCGCCCATCATGCTCACGACCTCGAGCGCCACCTCGTGGAGGAAGGGCTGCTGGATGCCGAGGCGATGACCGTGACGGATCGCGCGGCGCATGACGCGACGGAGGACGTACGAGCGACCTGCGCGATCGGGGAAGACGCCTTCGGCGACGAGGAACGCCGCGAGGCGCGCGTGATCGGCGATGACGCGCATCGAGACGTCATCGTCCGCTTGCGTGCCGCCGTAGGGCTTCTTCGCGATGACGGACGCCTTGTCGACCAGCGCGCGGAGGAGATCCGTCTCGTAGTTGCTCGTCTTGCCTTGAAGCACGCTCGTGACGCGCTCGAGGCCCGCGCCGGTGTCGACGCACGGCTTCGGGAGCGGCGTGAGCGTGTAGCCCTCGCTGTCCGAGCCCGAGCGCTCGAACTGCATGAAGACGAGGTTCCAGATTTCCATCCAGCCCTTGCCATCGGGCGTGGGCTCTTCGCCGAAGGTCGACACGTTCGTCTCGCCGTCGCCGGTGAAGAAGTGGAGCTCGGTGCACGGACCGCACGGGCCGGTCTCACCCATCTGCCAGAAGTTGTCGCCGGGGACGCCCGGGATGCCGATGATGCGGTCGTCGCCGAAGCCGGTGACCTTTCGCCAGATCTCACGCGCCTCGTCGTCGGCGGGGACGCCCTCGGCGCCGCCGAACACGGTGACGACGAGCTTGTCCTTCGGGACGCCCCACACACCCGTGACGAGCTCCCAGGCGTAGGCGATCGCGTCGTCCTTGAAGTAGTCGCCGAACGAGAAGTTGCCGAGCATCTCGAAGAAGGTGTGATGGCGTGCCGTGACGCCGACGTTCTCGAGGTCGTTGTGCTTGCCGGAGATGCGGATGCACTTCTGGCTCGACGTCGCCCGCGTGAACGGACGGCGGTCCTTGCCGGTGAAGACGTCCTTGAACGGAGCCATGCCGGCGTTCACGAACATGAGGGTCGGATCGTTTGGGAGAATGAGCGGCGCCGAGGCGCACACCTCGTGACCCTTGCTCTTGAAGAAGTCGAGGAACGATTGGCGGACTTCCGATGCAGTGCGTGACGACATGATGAAGGCCGTTACTTAGCACTTTTGCTCGAGATTTGGCGGGGCAACCCGAACAGGTGACACCCGAGGTTCACGAACGGCCCGAGAACGCGGGATGTGGTGCGCTGGGCCGACAGGCACGCGAAAACGCACTCCTTAATGTTTCTTGGCGATGAAGAACCAACCGATTCTGCTTGGCCTTACGGGCGTCCTCACCATGCTCGCCCTTGCGACGGGATGCACGATCAAGAGCTCGAATCCTTCCCCCTCGTCCTCGAGCCAAAACGCCAGCCAACAAGGCGCCGACCAAAACGCCGGCCAAGGCGCCGACCCGAACACCGACGCCGCCAACGACCCGAACGATGGCAGCAGCAGTGGTGGCGGCGCCACCGGCGCGGGTGGTGGCCATGGCAACGTGCCGCCCGAGCTCGTCGGGACGTGGACGTCGCACGGTGGAGGCGCCGTGATTGTTCACACGTACGCCGGGGACGGCTCGTATCACGAGTCGTCGGGGCTCTCGACGTCGGCGGGAACATGCACGATGACGTCGGCCTTCGAGATCGACGGCACCGTCGACTTCGCCGCGAGCGGCGTCGTCACGTACCACGAGGTCGACGGCACGGTGGAGTCACAGACGTGCTCGAGCTCGAACAAGACCTCGAAGCCGATCTCACCGAGCACTCTCACGAAGTCGTGGCGGCTCGACGCCGGCGTCCTCTACACCTGGGACAGCACGTGCAACGCCGCGGACTACAAGACATGCGCCGTAGAGCTCACCAAGTGATGCGAGCCAGGTGATGCGAGCCAAGTGACGCGAGCCAAGCGACGCGAGCCAAGTGATGCGAGCGACGCGAGCGACGGCGCGCGGGTCAGGGCAGCGCTTCGAACCACGTCCACACGAGCGCGAGGTACTCCGGCCTCACGGTGTGATTCCAGCTCTTCTGCCAGCTCGGGTCGAACCACGTGTCTTCGCAGAACGTGACGCTCGAGCCTGGCGCGCAGTCTTTGTGCTTGATGCAGTTGTGGCCAAGCTCGCTTGGCTCGGTGTCGCTCGAGCATCGATCCACCTTCGCCCAGCGCTCCGACGCTTCCTTCGCCCAGCTGACGAGCTCGTTGTCGTCCTTCGTTCGGTGAACGACCATCACGGGGATCGGGCGGCCGCACTCGGGCGTCTTCTGCGCCCAGCTTCCGGCGCCGGCCGCGGCGGCCTTCACGAGATCAGGACGGCGGCAGCCGAAGTGTTGGCTCATCTTCGAGCCGAAGCTGAAGCCAAAGACAAGCACACGCGTGCGATCGATGCAGTAGTCGCGTGAGACCGCCTCGAGGACGTTCGCGAGGAACGTGACGTCTTCTTCGCCGCGAAAGTCCCACACGCCTCCGCCGCCCTGCCCGAAGCCCGTCGTGGGGTGACCGGCGTTGGGGTACACGACGAACGCCGCGCCGTTCGTGTACTTCTCCATCTCGAACCATTTTTCGAAGTCGCGGCCGTTGCCGCCGTAGCCGTGCAGCGTGAGGACGAGCGGATAGGCGTGGGTGGCGTCGTAGGACTTCGGGCCGTACGTCCAGACGGATCGGCCGTCGACCTTCGACTCCTCCCCCGCCGGCGACGATCGCTCGAGGCCGCAGCCGGCGGAGATGCCTGCGTCGGGAGGAGGGACGAAGGCCGGATTACGTCGCGGCGCCTTGTTGCATCGGTCGCATCCGCTGCCGAGCGTCGCCATCGTGAGGCTGATCAAGAAGAGCGCGATCGCACGCCTGCCGAGATGTGGATTCATGAGTCGCGCTTGCAGGCGCTGCCACGTCGCTGCCGAGAGTCGCTTACTTCGAGAGAGACGCGAGCTCCGCGCCCATCGATCCCATCGCGCTCTCGACCGCGCCGCCGACGACGCGGTTCTGGAGATCGAAGATGCCCTGGTCGCTCGCGCGCGTGCCGTTGCTCGCCGACGCGTTGCCGCTGACGGTGCCCTTGAGTGTCTGCTGGGGCAGCTTGCGGATCGACATGTCGACCTTCGCGCTGATCACGATGCCGCCGTCGGTGCCGGTGACTTGCGTGAGCTTCGTGAGGTTGCCGTCGACTTGGAGGACGGGGATGCGCTTCTCGGTGGCCTTCTTGAGGACGCTCGGATCGGAGCCGTCGACGACGACCGCGCCCTTGATCGATCCGGCCTTCGCGCGAGCGGCTTGGCGCATCACGCCGTCGAGATCGTCGGCGCGAACGCCGGAGATGTTCTTCATCGAGCCAAGCTGCACGACGTACCGAGCGCCGGCGAGCGACGTCGGCTGATCGGGGTTCGCGCTCTTGACGTTGCTCGCGTTCTTCAACTTGTCGATCGTGTCCCGCATCGCCGTCTTCACGGTCGCGGAGCTCTCGCTCTTCCACGCGCGCTCGAGGGCGGGGATCGAGGCGGGGTCGCCGATGTTGCCAAGGCCTGCCGCGCACGCGACGCGTACGGCGGGATGTGCGTCGCGCAGACCGTTTTCGAGATCTGCGCGAGAGGATGCGCCGGATCGTCCGAGTCGGAGCGCAGCCTGAACGCGAACGCGGAAGTCTGCGGACTCCGCGAGCTCGCGATCCTGCGCGACCGAATTACCCGTGACGGTCAGCGTCGCGACGATCATCGCCGCGCGGAGAGCTCGCCAAAGGACCGAACCTGGTTGCAACGCCCAAGACCTCCCAAGCCGCTTTCGCGAGCTCGATGACCGAGATGACCGAGAGTGAATCTGGAAAGGAGGAAGCGAAGTCAGTCGCGGCGTGATGATGCTTCGCGCGAGTGGATTGGACGATCGATCACAGCAGGTACTTCACTGAATGGATGCGCCTCTCGCCTATTTTTTTAGCTGAGATCGGCATGCCGGACGATGCCTTTTCTGCCACAAATCCAAAAGATTAGAGGCGCTTCGGTGACGTTATACGGCGGCCTGGTTCGTAGTGGATCCAGGTCTTCAAAGCAGCGCGAAGGACGCTTGTGTGTGTGCAGAGCGCCGTCCTTCTTCTCCTTCTCTCAATGCTTACGGCCGGACCACACGACTTCTTTACTCCGAACACGCATCGATCTCGCGTGTGTGTCGCGCGCCATCAGAGACCAGAACGAGCTCGCCGTCACGACGTGAGTGCGTTGAGCCGAGAGAGAGACACGCACACGTAAGCGGTCGCGCGGACGACCAACACGATACGGCTAGCTCACGATGTCGCTGCTCGCGTTTGCCGTCACAGACCGGACGTGCAGACGTGGCTCTTGCATTTGATCGCGCGAGGGCAGTCGGTGTCCGCGTTGCACTTGCGACGACACATCTTGTCGGCGATCGTCCAACCGAGCTTCGCGTCGTCGGACGCGGCGGGGCACTTCCCGTCGACAGGCGGAACGGCGAGCTGACCCTTCGAGGGCTGGGGGATGGTGTTGCCACCTCCACCTGCATCCGCTGGAGCTGCGCCGCTGTCTTTGACGGCTCCGCCGCCCGCGTCGACGACGTTCGTGCCTGCGTCGACGACGGGCTTTGCGCCTGCGTCCTTCGGCGGAACGAAGATCGTCTTCGTCGGCGCGGGCGCGGCGACGTCGAACGCCTTCGGGGAGACCCAGCCGATCAGCTTGCTGCCATCGCCGATCGGATCGTCGAACATGATGAGCACCCCGGTGCTGAAGTACGAGGCGATCTTCGCGACGACGGTTCCTTTCGGAAGCGTCGCGACCTCGGGTCCGTTGCCGGGGAAGTTGCGCGCCTTCGCGCCGTCTTTGCCGATGATCGCCGGCTCGTTGTTGATCGGCGTCTCGTTCGCGTAGCGCAGGACGTTGGCTTCGTTCTTCGCGCCGGTGCCCGAGACGCTCACCGTCGCAGCGTCCGCGGCGACGAGATCGTCGTCTTCGGTTTGCTTCTTCTTCAGCAGCGGGCATCCGATGAACGACGACCCCAACACGATCGTCGCTAGGATGACCCCAGTAGCGCGGTGAGCTCGGCTCTTGGCTTTCATCGGAGTAGGCATGGTGCTCGAAGGGTTACTTGCAGCTGTCACGGTTCTCGACGCACACGCGCTTCTGATCGGCGTCGCACTTCACGCAGAAGTTCTTCGCGGCGCAGGGCGGCGGGTTCGTCGGACACGGCTTGTGGCACTTGTTCGTCTTCCCGACCGCGACGTAGCCAGCTGGGCATGCGCCGCCGACCTTCGCGACGACGTCTGCGCCGCTCGGAGGCGGCGGCGGCGGCGGGGCTGCGTCGACGATGAGGAGCTTGCCTGCGTCGCCGGGCGGCGGAACGAGCTTGCCCGCGTCGGCCGGAGGAGGAGGCGGAGGTGGAGGAGCGCCCGCGTCGTGCGGGACGAACGTGGTGCAGACCTGGACACCGTCACCGGCCTTGCCATTCGCGAGGAGCTTGTTTGCTTGCCCCTTGCAGGCAAAGCCGGCCGGGCAATCGGCGTCACCGCCGCAGACCTTTCCGCAGAACGGAGAGTCGCTCCAGAGCGCGACCTCGCCGTTGGTGCAGACGAGCGGGCCTGCATCGGGGACGCTCGCGCTGAAGGCGTCCTTGTGCACCCAGCCCATCTGCTTTGCGCCGGGGCTCGTGCGGTGATCGAAGATGATGAGGAAGAAGTTACCGCGCTGCGCGATCTGCTGGACGACGGTGCCCTTGCCGAGGCCGGTGACGAGCGTGCCGGCCGGCGGTGACTCGCGGACGTTGTAGCTGCGCTGAAACGTGGCCGATACGTTCGCGAGCTTCACCTCGTCGGGGAAGCGGGCGACGTCTCCTTCGTTGAGTGCGAGCGCGGCGGGCGCCGGTGCTGTTCCGGTGTCGGCGATCTCCGCCGTGGATGCCTCTGCACCACCGCCGTCGTCCCCACCCTTCTTGAGCAGCGAGCTACAGCTCGCGATGAGCATGATGAACGCCGCTGCTGCCGCCCCTCGTGACAGAATCCTCATAACCGAGGGAGGCTACTCCGTTTCGGAGGCCAAGTGGGGCTCATTTCGAAGAGAGCAGCCATCCCATCAGGATGCGATACCCCTGAAAAACCAAGAGGCAATCGGTCGACTCGTTCTTCTGATGCGCCTGCGCGTTCTCGCCCGGACCGAAGTTCACCGCGGCGATACCAAGCGATGAGAAGCGCGCGACGTCGGTCCATGCTTGCTTCGACTCGACGTGGAGGACGCCGGCTCGGACGAGCGACTGCACGAGCGGATGGCTCGCGTTCGGCATCGCCCCGGGCGCGACGTCGGTGAATTGGACCGTGGGCGATCCTTCTTGTCCGACGAGCGCGAGGACGTCAGCCTGCGCCTGCTCGATCGAGGTGGTCGGCGCGAAGCGGTGGTTCAGATTGATCGTGAACGTGTCGGGGACGATGTTTCGACCGCGACCGCCGTTCGCGAGCGTGACCGACGTCACGGTGCGATAGAGCTGCCCGTCGATGACGTGATCGATCGGCTGGAGCGCGGCGAGGCGCGCGAGGAGCGGAGCGCTCTTCGTGATCGCGTTGTCGCCTTCCCAAGGCCGCGCGGAGTGTCCCGTCTTCCCCGTGAAGGTGACGGTCGCGTGGAGCGCGCCGCAGCATCCGAGATGAAGCCGGTTGTTCGACGGCTCGAGGCACACCGCGAGGTCGACGGTGCGGAGCTCCGGATCCGCCTCGAGCACGGGGCCGAGCTCGTTCTCTGCGTAGGGGCCTTCTTCACGCGCGTAGAAGACGAGCGTGAGATCGTGCGCGATGAGGTCGGCGGCGGTCTCCGCGATGAGGATCATCACGGCGAGGCCCGACTTCATGTCGGCGGCGCCGGCGCCGTAGATGCGGCCACCTTCTTCGCGCGCGGGACCGTTCTCGGTGCGCACGGTGTCGAGGTGCCCGACGAGCGCGATGTGCTTGCGACCGCCCTTCCGTGAGACCGGGACGACGATCGAGTTTCCATACCGGCGAATCGGACCGGCGAGCCGCAGGCGCGAGAGGCGATCGGCGACGGCGTCGCAGAGCTCCTTCTCCTCACCAATCGGTGAAGGGATCTGACACAGCCAGAGGAGCGTCTCGTCGAGCGCGATCGCGACGGGCGCGCGCCCCGCCGTCGTCTGAATCTGCGTCGCGTCTGCCATCTTCGCCTCGTTCACACAGGGACGGCGAAGTCGCGGAGCGCTTCGTTCAAGCTGACCTTCTTGTCGGTGCTCTCGCTGCGCTTTCCGATGATGAGCGCGCAGGGGATGCCGAACTCGCCGGCAGGGAACTTCTTGTTTCGGATGCCAGGGATCACGACCGATCGCGCCGGCACACGGCCACGATGCTCGACGACCTCGGGGCCGCTGACATCGAGGATGGCGGTGGACGACGTGAGCACGACGCCCGCGCCGATGACCGCTTCTTTGCCGACATGCATGCCTTCGACGATGACCGCGCGCGATCCGACGAAGCACCCGTCTTCGACGATGACGGGACGCGCGCCCGGAGGCTCGAGGACACCCCCGATGCCCACGCCGCCTGCGAGGTGCACGTCTTTGCCGATCTGCGCGCACGATCCGACGGTGGCCCACGTGTCGACCATGCTGCCGGCGCCGACGCGCGCGCCGATGTTCACGTAGCCGGGCATCACGATGACGCCGGGCTCGCAGAACGCGCCGTAACGAACGACGCCGGGCGGGACGACCCGCACCTGCTGCGACGCGAGGTTCTTCTTCAACGGGATCTTGTCGTGGAACTCGAAGGGCCCGACGTCGAGCGTCTCCATTCCGCGAACACCGAAGTAGAGCAGGATGGCCTGCTTCACCCACGCGTGGGTGGTCCACGAGCCGTCTGCCTCGGGAGACGCGACGCGAAGCTCGCCGCGATCGAGCGCGGCGAGCGTTCGCTCGACCGCCGCGACCACGTTCGCTTCTTTCAGCTTCGCGCGATCCGCGAACGCCGCTTCGATGAGCTCGCGATCTGCCGAGGTAGACGACATGAGGGACGTCTCAGCCCGCCGTGGGGGCGACTTCGCTCGCCGGGAAGAAGTACGCGATCTCGATCTTCGCGTTCTCGAGCGAGTCCGAGCCGTGGCACGCGTTCTCGCCGACGTTCGAGCCGTAGAGCTTGCGGATGGTGCCCGCGTCGGCCTTCGCGGGATCCGTCGCGCCCATCACCTTGCGGTAGTGAGCGACGGCGTCTTCGCGCTCGAGCACGGAGACGAAGACCGGTGAGCGCGTCATGAATTGAACGAGCTCGCCGAAGAAGGGGCGTGCCTTGTGCACGGCGTAGAAGCCCTCGGCGACCTCACGCGTGAGGTGAACGCGCTTGCATGCGAGGACCTTGAAGCCCGACTCTTCGAGCAGCGCGAGGATGGCGCCTGCCTTGTTCTTCTCGACGGCGTCCGGTTTGATGATCGAAAACGTTCGTTCGACAGCCATGGGGGATGAGCTCTCTCGGTTGGTGGTTAATGCGCGATAGCCTTTAGGATCGGTGCGCGCCTGCTGCAAGTGGCAGAATCGGCAGCCATCCCGCTTGGTCGTGGGCCGCCGAGGGGACGCGGAGTGAGCGAAATGCGCCCCGAACGTGGTAAACACGTCGCGTGGATTCGAATCAGGCACCGCCCTACGAATGCGACGTCATCATCGTCGGCGGCGGCGTCAACGGCCTCGTCTGCGCGCTCATGCTCGCGCGCTCGGGCCTCTCGGTTCAGATCATCGAGGACAAGCCGCTCGCGGGCGGAATGCACCGCACCGAGTTCCCCTTCGCCAAGGCGCCGCGCCTCGCGACGTACACGGGCGCGCATCGCGTAGGGTTCGTCCCGAGTGATCTCGCCGGTCAGCTCGGCGTCACGCTCCCGCTGACGCCGCGCGATCCCTCGATGTTCGTGCCGACCGCCGCCGCGGGCCGTTACATCCTCACCGGCGCGTGCAACGAAGGGCTGCGCGCGGCCACGGGTGGTGTGGTCTCGGAGCGCGACACGAAGGCGCTCGAGGCGATGCACACAGAGCTCGACGCGCTCGTCCTCGATCTCACCCCCGCCTGGACGCTCGGCACGATGGGGATCGAAGAGGTGGGAGATCGCTACGTTCGCCCCGCGCTTCGAGAGGCGTTCGTCGCGCTCTGCCGCGGCAGCTTCGCGGAGTACGCCGCGCGCTTCGGCATTCAGAGCGGTCTCGTGAAGGCTGCGCTCGCGGCCGACGCGCTCGGC
This sequence comes from Labilithrix sp., assembly GCA_044227045.1. Lineage (GTDB taxonomy): Bacteria > Myxococcota_A > Polyangia > Polyangiales > Polyangiaceae > Labilithrix. The sequence goes on along the minus strand of JBGAFW010000003.1, from coordinate 192,045 downwards.
GGGTCCTTTGCGTCGTGGGACACGCCAGGAAGCGGAGGTCCGCTCCTCGTTCGTCACGCCGCGTGCGGCGCGAGCGGCGGCGGTGACGCGATCGTCACGGGCGGCATCGGCGCGCTCGTTCGCACGCTCACCGACGCGGCGCTCGCGGCGCGGGCCACCCTCACGACCGGCACCGTCGTCACGCAGATCGTGGTCGAGGGCAACGCCGCCACCGGCGTCATCACGCAGGACGGCGTCCTTCGTCGCGCCGGCGCGGTCGTCACCAGCGCCGACCCATGGCGTATGCGCGCGCTCGTCGGCGCCGATCGATTGCCTGCAGAATACACGCGTCGGATCGATGCGTTCGCGCGTCCTGGCGGGATCGCGAAGCTCTCCGTCGCGCTGAGCGAGCTTCCTCGCTTCACGTGCCTGCCGGATCCGTCCCACGGCCAACACCGCGCCACGACTTTCCTCCTCTCGGGCGGAGAGGACGACGCGGTCCGCGCGCTCGGCCGTGCCTTCGCCGACGCGAGCAACGGTCGCCTCCCTGCCGAGGCGCCGATCGAATGCATCTTCCCCACCGCGCCAGAAGAGAGCTTGCTCGATCCTGACGGCCGCCATAGCGCGTCGCTGCTCGTTCCTTGGGCACCTTACGATCTCGTCGGCACGACGTGGTCCGCCGAAGAAGAGCGCTTCACCCATCTCCTCCTCGACGTCGTCGAGTCCTTTGCGCCGGGCACGAAGGCGAACGTCGTCGACACCGTGCTCTACCACCCGAAGCGGATCGAGTCTCACTTTGGCGTGACGCGCGGGCATCTCGGGCACGTCGACGACACGCTCCTCTTCGGAGATCGGCTCCCGCCCACCACGCCGATCAACGGGCTCTACACGTGCGGTCGAGGCTGCGCGCCCGCAGGCGGCGTCTTCGGCGTCGCCGGCATGAACGCGGCGCGTCGTGTGCTCGCGGACTTGGAGCTCGCGCTCGAGCGCACCGAGGTCGGCATTCGCTGACGCGGGACGCGACCCTCGCTGCTCCCGTCGTCGTTGCGGCTGAGCCTGATATTTCAGGCGAATTCGCTAGCCAAGCTCGGACGTCTCACCGTTTCATAACGTCATGAGCGGTCCTTTTCGATCCGAGGTGGAGTCGATCCGCGCCGAGCTCGAGCGCGCCACCGAGAAGATGCAGCATGTCCTCGACGAGAAGGCCGATCTCGAACGCTTGATCGAGCTACGCCGGAAGCCGAGCGGCATCTTGCTCGCGGTCGGACTCCTCGGGCTCGTCACGTCGACGGGCATCGGCTTCGTGATGGGCAGCATCCAGGCATCCGCGCGAGGCGACAAAGCGCTCGCGCGTCGTGAGGTCGAAATGGCCGACAACATGGACCGTGAGCGAATCAAGCTCGGCGAGTGCACGAAGACGCGCGACGACCTCTCCGCGCGCACGCAAGCCTGCGAGTCGAAGGTGATCTACCTCGAGATGCTCCAGCGTTCGAGCTGGGGAACCGATGACAAGTGTCGTTGCCAGCCAGGCGACCCGCTGTGCGCGTGCGCCGGGTTCGGCGTCGACACCAAGAAGAAGCCAGGGCAGCGGATCGATCCCTGACGCAGCCGGCGCCGCGGCGGTATCCTCGGAGGATGAGCGCCTTCCGCGACGACCTCGAGCAGCTCCAGGAGAAGCTTCGCCGCTCGGACGACGAGCTCCGCGAGCTGCGCGCGCGCGCCGAGTCGCTGAGCGCGAAGCTCCGCACGGAGAGGCGCACCGGAGCGTGGGTGTCGGCGCTCGTCCTCATCGCCCTCGCTGCAGGTGGGGCGGGCTTCGGCGCGGGCACCGTCGACAAGCGACGCGTACAAGCGCTCGCCGAGGCTTCGCGCGCGGAGCAGGCCGCCGTCACCGAGCAGCTCGTCAGAGAGCGAATCGCGTGCGTCGAAGAGAAGATCGCGTGCGAGCGAGAGCTCGGGCACTCCGTCGGCGCCAAGGCCCCGGCGACGCCGCCGAACCAGGCGCCCTGCCGCTGCACGCCTGGCGATCCGCTTTGCTCTTGCCTCGACTCCGATCCGAGCGGGACGCAGAAGGTCTTCGATCGCTCCGCGGCGAGCGCGATGCTGAGCGGGATGGGTGAGTCGATCGCGCGCTGCGGCCCGCCGCCGAGCCGCACGATCCATGTCCGCGTGACGTTTCTGTCGACCGGTCACGTGTCGAGCGCCAACGTCGACAGCGGCGCCGAGTCACTCACGCGCACGGAGATCGACTGCGTCGTCGCCGAGCTCCGAAAAGGCGGGGTCCCTCCGTTCGAAGGGCGAGACGTCGTCGTCGGAAAGACCTACGCGATCGGAGGCCGGCCCTCGCTCGCGCCGATGCTCCGTCAAGGCATCACCGTCGACACCGTCGAGTGATCGCGACCGTCAGTCGCGACCGAAGCCGCCGTCGCCAGCGCGATCGCTCGCGGCGAGGAGCTCTGCGTTCGCGGCGACCGTCTCTTGCGTCGCGACGGGCGTAGCGTTGATCGGGCTCGAGCTCGCCGACGGGGCGGCGGTGGCGCCGCGGAGGAGCGCGAAGACGATGACCGCCGCGGCGCTCGCGACGCCAGCGCCGCGGCGAACGAAGCGCGCGCGCTGGGCTCGCTTCTCTTGACGCGTGACGAGCGACGCCAGCACGCGACGGGAGCGATCGTCCGACCAGACGTCGTCGTTCGGAGCGGCGTCGCGCGCGGCCTTGGCGAGGGTGTGGAGGGTGCTCATCGGCGGATGTCTCCGAGGCGTCGTGTGAGTCGATCTTCGGCGTCAGCGATGCGTCGCTTCACCGTCGCGAGCGACACCTCGCATAGGGCCGCGGTCTCCGGGAGGCTCATCTGCTCGACGCGGTGGAGCACCCACGGGATGCGAACGTCTTCGGGGATCCTCGCGAGCGCGTCGTAGAGCTCGTCGACCGGCTGGCGATCGCGCGGATCGGACGAGCGCGGCGCGAAGTCCTTCGCCCAGAACGCGAACAACGATCGACGGCGCTGCTTCGCGAGGAAGCGACGCGTCCGGCGGACCGCCACCGTGACGAGCCACGCGCGCGCCGCGAACGGATCGTCGATGCGTGCGATCCCCTCGAACGCGTCGAGGAACGTCTCTTGAACGATGTCGTCGACGTCGCCTTCTTTGCCGCCGAGGAGACGATGCACGACGCCCGCGACGTAGCGCGCGTGTTTCGCGTACAGCGTCTCGATGTCGAGCTTGGGCTCTTCTTTGACCGCAGAGGGCGACATCAAGGAAGAGGGCGAGAGGACCGTCACGCCCCTTAAGTAGCGCTCGGGGTGCCAAACCGGCTCAAAAAAGATTTCCTCGTGATTTTCGGCATTTCTTGAGCCGCTTTCCATGCTCCCGCGTGCCAAAAGGACATGGGTAGTGGCTTGGCTTCTTTTCCGGCTGCAAGCGCGGTCGAGGTCTCTCGAGCGGCAGCTTTGGGACGCAACGGGACGTGGCTGGCGCGCGATCGGCGCGTCGGGCTCGCCCTGATCGTGATGGTGATCGGTCTCTTCGCATGGGACGTCGTCACGAAGAGACCCGTCTTCGGTGAAGAGGCGTCCTTCGCGTCGCGCGCCCTCGCGATCGTCGTGACGGGTGCGGCGATGGTCGCGCAGGTCGCGATGATGGCGCGCTTCTTTTCGCTTCGCGCGGCGGTGTATGCGGGGCTCGTCCTCGCGTCGACGCCGGCGTGGTTCGTTCGTTCGTTCACCGACGGCGACGTGCTCGCCGCTGGGCTGCCGCTCCTCGCCTTCGCGAGCGTGACGTTGATCGTCGCGTCGCGGCGGCGGATGGCCGGCGCGCTCGTCATCATCCTCCCCGTCGTAGCGGCCGGGGTCGCGCTGCGCGGCGTGAAGCTCGCGCCCGCGACGGGGATCGGGTTTGCCGCGCTCGTCCCTCACCTCGCCTACGCGCTTGCGCCGTGGGCTCCGCTCGTCCCTGCGGCGCTGGCGTATCGCGGTGCCGGCGAGCCGCGCGTGCGGATCGCGATCGCGATCGGCGCCTTCGCCTTGCTCGCGCTGTCGTCGTTGATCCCCGTCACTCCGGCGTCGGCGGGGACCGCGTCCGGTCTCCTCGCGTGCGCCGTCGGGCTCTTCCTCGCGGATCTCGACGAGGCGTCGAGCGCGTCCTCGCGTCCGATCGCCGGCGTCATGCTGCCGCTCACCGTGCTCGCGATCGGCGCGCTCCTCGCGCACGACGTCGTGGTCTCGCCCGATCGCGTCCTCGACGTGCTCGCGCCGTCGCTCCCAACAGGCCACGCCGCGAGCGCCGCGCGCGACCTTCGCGGCGTCGTGTGGCTCGTCGCCGGCTCCGCGCAAGTGGCGCTCTTCGCGCCGTGGCTCCTTGGCACGCGCACGCCATCGATCCTCCGCCGGCCTGGCTTGATCGTGGTCGCCCTTGGGACGATGGGAGGCCTATTTTTACGGCTTCATTCGTATCCGGCGCTCGCCCAGCGCGTCTCGCCTGGTCGCGCCTACGAAGCGTGGGTCGACCACCGGCGAGACGGCGACGAGCTCGGGCTCCTCGGCGTGGACGGAAAGCGCTGGCCGCAACGAGCGACCGCGCCCGCTCGGGTCTTTCGCGATCCCGACGTCGCGGCGCGTTGGCTCGTCGACGGCGCCCGCGAGCACGCGCACCCTCGGCGCTTTCTCGCGATCGGTCCGACCGATCTCGCGCGCCTCAACGCTTCGTATCGCGCGCGGGTCACTCCGCGCGCGAACGTCCCGATCCTCGCCGGAGAGGGCAGCGCGTTCCTCCTCGGCGCCTCGTCGCTCTCTCCGAACGAGGCCTCGAGCAATCCGCTCGACGACATCGTGCGAGGTCAGCCCCCTGCCGATCTCGTCGCCCTGCCTGCCACGCTCGATGGGCTCGACGTCCTCGGCTGGGAGCTTCGCGACGCGAACGGAGCGCACGTCGCCCCGGCGGCCGCGTTCCCCGCGCGCGCGTCGACGCATCTCCGCGTCGCGATGCGCGTCACGTCGAAGGCGGCGCTGAGCGGCTACTGCACGTTCCTCCACGTCGAGCACACGCCCACGCGCTTCAACGTCGAGCACAAGGAGCATCCCTACCCGATGGCCCTCTGGCGAGAAGGCGACGTCGTCATCGATGACTTCACCGTCGATCTACCTCCGCACTTCACGCGTGGCTCGTATGCCGCCTTCTGGGGCGTCGGCGTCCTCCCCTGTCAAGACGATCAACGCATGCACGTCGTCACGGGTCCGCACGACGGACATCACCGCGTCTCGCTCGGCCGCCTGGAGGTGAAGTGATGATGACGCAAAAGGCACCCGAAGACGCCCTCGAGCTCCCGGCTCCTACGCGCTCGTCGAACGGAGCCTCCGTCGCCCGGGCGCTTGGCGTCACCCTCGTCGCGCTCGCGGCGTTCGTCGTGGTGATTCGGCTCGCCGTCTCTGGCACGCTGCCTTCGGGCGCCGCCGCGCTCCTCGCGCCGCTCACCTTCCTCGCGATGGTCGCGTCGACGTTTCGTTTCGGCGTCGCGCTCGGCGCGGTGGACGAGACCGAGAGACCGCTGCTGAAACGTCATGGATTCTGGGTGATCGCGATCGCGACCATCATCGCGCTGCCGGCGCTCGGCACCTCCGGGCTGATCGATCCGTGGGAGACGCACTACGCCGAGGTCGCACGCGAGATGATCGCGCGACGCGACTTCGTCTCCCCATGGTGGGCGAACGAAGGCTGGTTCATGTCGAAGCCGGTCCTCACCTTCTGGCTCGAAGCGCTGTCGATGGTCGCCTTCGGTGTGCGAACGGGCGCTGACCAAATCTTGCTTCATGGCGAAACGCTCGCGCATCCCGAGTGGGCGGTGCGCTTCCCCGGCTTCGCGCTCGCGATCGTCGCGACGTACTTCCTCTACGACGGCGTGAGGCGCACATGCTCGCCGCGCGCAGGGCTCATCGGCGCGCTCGCGCTCTGGACGATGCCGGGCTTCGCGATCCTCTCGCATCAAGCGATCACCGACATGCCGCTCGTCGCCTGCACCGGCGCTTCGCTCGGCCTCCTCATGCGCGCGCTCGTCACGACGGACGCGGTCCTGCTCACCCGCTACGTCGTTCGCCTCGGAGCCAAGCGCGAGGTGACGCTGCACGCCGGTCACCTCGTCGCGTCGGTCATCGCGCTCGTCACGATCTCGCAGCTCGTGATGCTGTTCCTGCAGCACGTTCACGTCTCCGGGTCCGTGCTCGACGGGTCTTTGGGCGTTCATCTTCGACCCGACCGGTTGATCGCGGGATCGCCTCACGCGTGCTCGTTGCCGTCGCAACCGCCGTGCGCGGCGACGCCGATCGCGCATCCTCGCCTCGCGCCGAGCCTGCAGGCGACCATCTGGGCGCCAGGCGCGATCTGGCTCGTCCTCCGCGCGGCGTCCGAGCGGCGCGTCGCGCGCCTCCTCGCGCTGATGGCATGGTGCTTCGCGGCGCTCGCGGCGATGGCGAAGGGGCCGGCCGGCCTCGTCGTGCCTGCCGCGGCGATCGTCGTCTTCATGATCGCCACGCGATCGCTCGCGCCGCTCTTTCGGCTCGAGGTGCTCGCCGGTCTCCTCCTCGCCGTCACGATGATCGGACCGTGGTATCTCGCTGCGTTCGCACGCCACGGCCGCGGGTTCATCGACGAGCTCGTGATGCGTCACATGCTCGGGCGCACGCTCGATCATCTCCACGACACGAACGAGGGCGAAGACGTCGGCATCGTCTACTTCGTCCGCCAGCTCGGCTACGCGACGTTCCCGTGGTCGGGCCTGTCGCTCTTCGCGATGGTGTCGGCGGCGGCGCGTGTCGAACGAGATCGACATGGCCATTCGAAGCGCGCGATCGCGCGGGCGATCCTGTTCGGCGCAGGGCTCGTCGCGTTCACGCTCGTGTCGACGATGCGCACCAAGTTCCACCACTACGTGCTCGTCGCGCTGCCTCCGATCGCGATGATGACGGGGATTTGGATCGACGAGCTCCTCGCGATCTTCGCACGGACCCCGCGTGGCCCTTCGAGGCGCGCGTGGTCTTCGCTGCTCGTCGTCGGCGCGGCGCTCGTGACGTTGCTCGTCGTGCGGGATGTCGCCGCGACACCCACGCGGTTCATCCTGCTGATGACGTACCGCTACACGCGATCCTGGCCTTCCACCGCGGCGTCCTTCTCGTCGCTGGGCTTGCCCATCGTGGGGCTCGCAAGCGTCGCCGTGATGCTCGCGTGGCTCGTCGCCCAATCCTCGCGCGTGCCGCGTCGCGTGGCGGTGCTCGCGCAGGGCGCGTTCGCGCTCGCGGCCGTCCTCTCCGCGTGCCTCCTCCTCGACCGGTACATGCCGGGCTGCAGCGACGACGGCGGTCAGCGCGCTGCGATCGCTGCATACTACAAGGATCGCGCGCGCGCACCGGCGGCGGCGCAGAGCCCGCTCATCGCGTACCAGCTCAACTGGAAGGGCGAGAACTTCTACACCGGCAACCAGCTCGCGATCTTCATCTCGAGCGGTCCGTCGATGAAGACGTACCTCGATCGGCTTCGCGCCGAGAGGCCGGACCGCGTCGCGTTCTACTTCGTCACCGAACGCGTGCGCGTGAAGTCGCTCGAGCGCGAGCTTCGGGGAGATGGCTTTCCCGTGTCCGCGTTCGACGATCTCACGACGGCAGAGAGCTCCGCGGAGTTCGCGCTCGTCCGTGTCACGATGTGATCGACCTCACGCGCCGCCGTCGGCCCCGCCGCTCGGATCTTGCGGCGCGGTCCCTGGGTTGCCCGTCGCGCCGAGGCCGGCCGCGCCAGGAATGCCGCCGTTGACGACGTCGTTCGAGCCCGCGCCCTGGCCGCCCGTCCCGGTCCCCGACGTGCCCGATCCCGTCCCTGTGCTCGTCCCCGGATCCGTGTTCGTGCCGCCGTTCGGGCTGTTGGTGCCGCCGCTGTTGTCGCCGCTTCCGCCTGCCCCTGCCGCCGCGCCCGCGGTGCTGCCGCTACCTCCGCCGCTCCCACCACCGACCGCGTTGCCATACTCCGTGGCGACCGGCGGGTGGTCTTCCGTGTCGACCCCGCACGCGACTGTCGTGAACGCTGCGAGCGTGATGAGAGCAGCGACCCATCGATGCGACTTCTTCGTATGAACGTTCGAGGACGAGAGCTCCATGATGGAACGACACGAGGCAACGGACGTACCGTTGCCTCGTGTTTGCTCGACCATGGGAACTGCGCTTTCGGAGCGCTCGAGCCTCGGCGGCCGCCGGGGCGCTTCACCGCGCGAGGCGTGCCCGCCTCAGCTCATCATCGACTTGAGCGTGCTCGCCATGTCGCTGGGGGTCGGGGCGACCTTCGCTCCCGCTTTCGTGAGCGCTTCGATCTTCGCGGCCGCGGTCCCTTTGCCGCCCGAGATGATCGCGCCCGCGTGGCCCATGCGCTTGCCCGGAGGCGCGGTGGTGCCCGCGATGAACGCCGCGACCGGCTTGTTCATCTTGTTCTTGATGAAGTCGGCGCCGCGCTCTTCTGCGCCGCCGCCGATCTCGCCGATCATGATGACGCCGTGGGTGTCGGGATCGTTCTGGAACAGCTCGAGGACATCGACGAAGTCCATGCCGCTGACGGGGTCACCGCCGATGCCGACGCACGTCGATTGCCCGATGCCGAGCGCCGTGAGCTGCCCGACGGCTTCGTAGGTGAGCGTGCCCGAGCGCGACACGACGCCGATGTTGCCGGCCTTGTGAATGTGGCCGGGCATGATCCCGATCTTGCACGCGCCCGGCGTGATGACGCCAGGGCAGTTGGGCCCGACGAGGCGCGGGATCGTCTTCCCGCTGGCGCGCGCGTCGGCCTGCATCGCCTCGAGCACACGACGAACGCCGAGCATGTCGACGACCGGAATGCCTTCCGTGATGCACACGACGAGCTCGAGCTTCGCGTCGAACGCTTCGAGGATCGCGTCGGCCGCGCCGGGAGGAGGGACGAAGATGACCGTCGCGTTCGCGCCGGTGGCCTTCACGGCTTGGTCGACCGTGTCGAACACGGGGACCTTGCCTTCGAACTTCTCACCGCCGCGCGTGGGCGTGACACCGCCGACGACGTTGGTGCCGTACTCGATCATCTGCTTCGCGTGGAAGGATCCGGCGCCGCCGGTGATGCCCTGGACGAGGAGCTTCGTGTTCTTACCGACGAGGATGCTCACTTGGCTGCTCCTTTGGTGACCGCTTCGACGATCTTCTGCGCGCCATCGGCCATGTTGGTGGCGGCCTGAATCGCGAGGCCGCTCTCGTTCAAGATCTTGCGACCGAGCTCGACGTTCGTGCCTTCGAGGCGAACGACGAGCGGCACCTTGAGGCCGAGCTCCTTCGCCGCGGCGACGACGCCGTTCGCGATCACATCGCACTTCATGATGCCGCCGAAGATGTTGACGAAGATCGCCTTCACCTTGGGGCTACGAAGGATCATGCTGAAGGCCTTCGTGACCTGCTCTTGCGTGGCGCCGCCGCCGACGTCGAGGAAGTTCGCCGGCGCGACGCCGACCTTCTCGCCCGCGTGCTTGATGATGTCCATCGTCGCCATCGCGAGGCCTGCGCCGTTGACGAGGCAGCCGACGTTGCCGTCGAGCGACACGTAGTTGAGGCCTGCTTCTTTCGCCTCGAGCTCGACCGGATCCTCTTCGTCCTTGTCGCGCAGCTCGTTCCACGTCTTGTGTCGGAAGTCGGCGTTGTCGTCGAAGTTGATCTTCGCGTCGAGCGCGATGACGTCGCCGTTCTTCAGGATCGCGAGCGGGTTGACCTCGAGCAGCGAGCAGTCCTCCTCCACCACGCAGCGGTAGAGGCTCGCCATCATGCGGACGAACTTCGCGACCGTCTCCTTGCCGTACTTCATCAGGCCGAGACCAAACGCGAGCTCGCGCGCCTGGAACGGCATGAGGCCGGTGACCGGGTCGACGTGCACGGTGAGGATCTTCTCGGGCGTCTCGGCGGCGACCTTCTCGATCTCCATGCCGCCTTCGGTGGACGCCATGAACGCGACGCGCCGGCGATCGCGATCGATGACGGCGCCGAGGTAAAGCTCCTGCGCCATGTCGAGGCCCTGCTCGATGTAGAGGCGCTTCACCTTCGTGCCTTCGGGGCCCGTCTGATGCGTGACGAGCTGCATGCCGAGGATCTTCTCGGCGAGCTGCCGCGCCTCGGCCGCGCCGTTCTTCGCGACCTTCACGCCGCCGCCCTTGCCGCGACCACCTGCGTGGATCTGAGCTTTGACGACGACGAGCGGATTACCGGTCTCGGCGGCGAGCTTCTTGGCCGCTGCCTCGGCCTCGTCCACCGTGAAGGCCGGATACCCTTTCGGGACCGGGACGCCGTATTTCGCGAAGATTTGCTTGCCCTGGTACTCGTGAATTTTCACGCGCGAGACGCTACCACAAGTAGCGCAGGACAAACAGGGAGAGCGCCGGTGCAGAACGCGTCGGTAATTTCTGCGTTTGCTCAGCTCGCCGTCGGGTCGAGCACGCGTCCCATGAAGAGGACGGCGTTCGTCTTCGTGTCGCGGATGAAGAAGAGGAAGGGATGGTCGGCGCGGACGTCGATCGGCTCTTCCTGCCGCGGAGCCGCGCCGGCGCGAGCCATGACGGCGGTGGCGGCGGCGGCTTCGGTGCCCTTCTCGTCGACGGCGACGAACGCCTTGTGGACGACCTCGCCGATGAAGAGCTCCCTCGTCCCGTCGATCCCGGAGAAGTCCGCCTTCGGGTAAACGAACGCCGAGGGCATGCCGAGCTGCGGCAAGATCTTCGAGAGCATGAAGTCGCTCGTCATCGTGAACTTCGGGAGCGTCATCCGGACCTTCTGGTTCGTAAGGCCGGCCGTCCAGCTCGCGAGCGTCTTTTCGTCCATCTTGGCTTCGACCTTCGACAGGCCCGCGGCGCTCTTCTCGGTCGGCACGACGACCACCATCGACATGCGTGACGAGCCATAGGGAAGCTCGACGATCTGCGCGTCGCTCGTCTTCGTATACGCGAGGTGGTTCACCTGGTTCATCAGCTTCGCTCGCACCGTCTTGTCGGGCGTGATGAAGAACGAGTCCTCCTTCGTGTTCGACTCCTGAAACGGGTCTTGCCACGACGCCTTGAAGTACACCGCGTTCGTGAGGACGAGCTTCGTGTCGTTCGCGAGGAGGCCTTGCGGGATCAGATCCTTGATCTTCGACTGCGTCGCCTTCTCGACGTGATCGTTGATGCGCAGGCGGCTCTTCTCCGTCTCCTTCTGGAAGTCGAGCTGCTCGAGTGACGCGCCATAGCTCGTCTTCAGGAGGTTCAAGTAGTCCGCTTGAAACGCGCGGCCTTGCTGGCCCCACACGCGATTGACGATGTTGATCGTCACGCGACGTTGCTCGGCCTCCTTCTTCTGCCACTCGTCGGCGTGGGGGGAGAGCTTCGACGTCGTGTCGGCCGCCTCGGCGAGGCTCTTCAGCTCGGCGCTGAATCCATCGTGCACCTTGTTCGCCGGGAGCCCGTCGAACGACAGCGCCTTGTCCATCTCCTTCGCCGTGTCGCCGCGCGCGCCGGCGTACGTCATCGCGAGCGCCATTCGAATGCTCGTCGGTGAGAAGAAGAGGTTCTTGTCGCGCGGGAGCTTGGCGTAGAGGTTGGCGGCGAACGCGTCCTCACCTTTGGCGATCGCAGCGCGATCCGCATCGGTGCCGTTCGTGGGCTTCGGGAGGTTTGCCGTGTCGTCGTTGGGCTTCACGTTGCTCGTGTTGTTCGTGGTGGTGGCGGAGGTCGCCGCGCTCGGGACGTCGCCGCCGGTCCGGCACCCGACCGCGCTGGCCGAGAGGAGGCAAAGGCTGGTGAGGGCTCCGCGCGTGGCGAGGGCTGTAAGGAGGAAGGTTCGTCGGTTCGTCTTGGTTCGGTTGGTCATGAGCGTTGGGTCCAACAGACGTGCGCCAGGCTCTTTGGATCTACGCGTAGACGCATGGAAATATTCGCTACGAGCCATGTCAGAAACCGGCTCGTCGGGGCGTAGAGCCCTCCTCGATTCGTGTTGGCGCTCACCGCGGACGCACAAAAGGGAGCTTCTCGCGCGACCCGCGTAGACCGCGCGCGCTACTGAACCTTCGCGGCCGCCGAGCCCTTCACCGAGCCGCTCGCGCCCGACGCCGTGATCGTCACGTCGCCCGCCGCGAGGCCGGTCGCGAGGCCGTTCGCGTCGATCGTCGCGATCGTGAGGTTGCTCGACGACCACGTCACGATCTTCGTCACGTCGCGCGACGTGCCGTCGGTGAAGAAGCCTTGCGCGGCGAATTGAAGCGTCTTGGCGGCGCCGATGCCGATCGCGGCCGGGTTCGGCGACACGACGATCGCCGACAGTCCGGGCTCCGTGCCACGAACGAACACCGTCGTCTTGCCTTGAACGAGCGAGACCGGATCGGTCGCGGTGATGATCGCGTCACCTTCGGCGACCGGCAAGACGAGGCCATAGACCGTCAGCGATTGTCCCACGGTCGCGACCGACGGGTTCGAAGACTCCCATGTCACGCTGCTGGTCACGTCTTGCGTCGCGCCGTTGTTCGAGTGAGCGATCGCGGTGAGGCGACGTCCAACGCCCGGACGCAGCACGACTGACGGCGACGGCGTGATCTCGATCGAGTCGACCTTCGCCACCGTCACGTTGAACGTCGCCGTCGCGATCGCGTCGGCGTTCAGCGGATCGGTCACGCGAACGAGGATCGTGCCGGCCTCGACGCCCGCGGTGAACAGCCCCTTGTCGTTGACGGTGCCTGCCGCTTTGTTCGACGACGCGTAGTTGACGCGGTCGGTGACGACCTCGACCGGACCATGCGGATAGTGCCGCGTGACGAGGAGCTGCACCGTCTGCCCGCTGACGAGCGCTGCGGTGGGCGGCGTCACTTCGATCGTCGGCTGCACCGGCTCCGAGCAGCTGCCGAGCGAAACGACGAGCGCGAAGAGAAACGAGAATAACGCGGCAAAGGCCAACCCATCGATCGCGGCGTTCAGGCGAGTCCGAATCATCAGGCGGACGAAGCTATCACCGTTTACTCACGTGTGCTTCCGGCTAGATTGCGCTGCATGATCACCCTCCGCCCAGCCAACGAGCGCGGCCATGCCAACCACGGATGGCTCGACTCTCATCACAGCTTCTCGTTCGCCGACTACTACGATCCGAAGCACATGGGCTTCCGCGGCCTCCGCGTGATCAACGAAGACCGCGTCTCACCCGCGAAGGGCTTCGGCACGCATGGCCATCGCGACATGGAGATCATCTCGTACGTCATCGAGGGCGGCCTCGAGCACAAAGACTCGATGGGCACCGGATCGGTCATCCGCCCGGGCGACGTGCAGCGCATGAGCGCCGGCACCGGCGTGACGCACAGCGAGCTCAACGCCTCGAAGAGCGAGCCCGTTCACTTCCTCCAGATCTGGATCATCCCTGCCAAGCAAGGCATCAAGCCGGGCTACGAGCAGAAGTCGTTCACGAGCGAGGAGAAGAAGGGCAAGCTTCGCCTCGTCGCCTCGAGCGACGGTCGCGACAGCAGCGTCACGATCCACGCGGACGCGACGATGCACGCCGGCCTCTTCGACAAAGGCGAGTCGGCGACGCTCGAGATCGCGAAGGGTCGCGGCGCATGGGTCCAGGTCGTGCGCGGCAAGATCCGCCTCAACGGCGACAAGGAGCTAAGCGCAGGCGACGGCGCGTCGCTCACCGACGAGCCGAGCGTGCGCGTCGAAGGAGCCGACGCTTCCGCCAGCGAAGTGATCGTGTTCGATCTCGCGTAGCCGTCTTCTCGGCGCGCCTACTTCGCGAGCGCGTCGAGCTTCGCGACGAGCTCGGGCAAGCCCTCGGTGATGATGAGGTCGAGGTCCGGCGACCACGAGCACACCCACTCGCCGCTCACCGGACCCGGCGTCATCAGCTTCGACGAATTGTCGTCGTTCTCGAGCAGGAGCGACTGAACAGGACCGTCGAAGCCGCTGCAGACGCCCTTCGGCACCACCTTCAGCTTCCCGATCAGCGCGCGGATATCCGTGATGTCCGCGTCCGAGAGCGTGACTTGCGTCGTGCCGGCGTCCTTGGCTTCTTGAAGCACCAGCGTCTTCGCGGAGAAGTCGCAGGTGATCTTCTTCGGCGCCTCGATCGACCCGAACGCGCCGCTCGCATACTCGAGCCGCTTCACCGGCGCCGCGTCGACCGCCTGAGGAACGGCAGGGACGTCGTTCTTCACGTCGGCGCTGCTCGTGTCCGCGCCAGTATCTGTCCCCGCCTCGACGATCGACGACTCGGCGCCGCCGTCGGTCCCGCCCGAGCTCGACGACGATCCGGTGACGTCGGGGTCGGAGCTGCACGCCTCGACGGCGACGAACGCGAGGAGGAGCGAAGAAAAGAGCACGAAGGACTTCATGAGGGCATCTCCAATCGAAGGAAAAGCAGGTTGCAACGAGTCTCAATCAACAAGGCTCAATCGTCACGTAGGACATCCGAATCTGCCGCGAGCTCGGCATCAAACACCCCCTCTCCCGAGTCGCCGTTGATCAAGACGACCGATGCGGCCACCGATCGATAGGTGATGACATGCGAGAGGCTCGGGTTTCGCGCGTGGACGACGGTCGCGCGAACATCGAGCGGCGCGTTCGGAGTGGTGGTCGTAGGTCCGGTGGCGAGCGTGCAACTGCCACGGCTCGTGTCCGCCGCGTAGTAGAGGACGCCGGCATCGCCATCGCTGTCCATTCCCCATTGGATCGTCGTGCCGATTCCGCAGGACTGCGGGTAGGCGAACGCTGCGTTGCTGTCCATCACGCCGTGCACGACGCCAAGCGCTCCGCAGCTCCCCTCGAGGATCACCTTCCAGCTCGGCCACGGGCTACCGACCCCGGTCATCATCGACATGCACCACACCCCGTCGACGGTCAGCCCGAGCGGCGCTGCGGCCTCGCTCGCGCTTTCCTCGAGACGGGCATCGGGCTCGGCGACAACGCCAACGTCGAGCGTCTGCCCGTTGCAGCTCGCGACACAAACGACGAGCGGCATGGCGATCGCAGCCGCGGAGGCGACTATGTAGGGAGCGCTTCGCCGTCTCATTCTTCTAGGGATTGGATCGAGATCGATCGATTGTCACTCCATTTTCGAAGACGCTGATGAATCTCCTGCGCGGGTAGACCTCGTGGCCGCCGGATGCAGCAAGGCGAGCCGCCTTACCGTCGATACGAAATCACGTGATGGAGCGAGGGATTGAAGGCGTGGATGAGCGTCGCGTGAAATACGAGAGGGGCGTTTGGCTCCTTGTCGCTTGGTCCGCTCTCGATCGTGCAGGAGCCTTTGCCTAGCGTGGCGACGTAATAAAGAGTGCCTGCGTCCCCTTCTCCGTCCATGCCCCAGCTGACACTCGTGGCGATCCCGCATTCCTGTGGGTAGGGGATCGACGCGCTGCTACCCACGACGCCGCGCACCGTTCCCAAAGCTCCGCAGTCTCCCTCGATCGTCAGTTGCCAATTGGGCCATGGCGCGCCGGTGCCACCGACCGTCGACGTGCACGCGACTCCATCCACGACGAGCCCCAAGGGAAGGACGCTCGCTTCCGAGGTCGTTCCACCATCGACGATGGGCTCGAGATCCGATGACGCATGGCCATCCACGGCGGCGTCGCTTGCCGGTGAAGGGGACGAGGTCACGTCGGCCGTCTTTGCAAAGCAGCCCCCTTCCAGCAGGAAAGCACCAACGAGGAATCCAAACCCCTGACGAGCGTGTGCCATATGGGGCACTTGGATTGACGAGCCGAGACTGTCACTGCATTTTCGAAGGCGCTGACGAATCTCGCCCGCCAGTCGTGCTCTCCAAAGCGGCGTTGATGACGGGGAGAAGGACGCTGTTCGGGTAACGGCGCTTGAACTGAGCTCCTCGCGCGGCGGCCTCGGACGATCGCCCGAGCTTCGCTTGCGCTTGGACCGCGAGGGCCTCGCGCTCCTCGGTCATGAGGCCATGCGGGTACTCGCGCGCATGCCGATCGACGGCCTCGAGCGCATGCACGCCGTCGCCGCGCCCGAGCGCTGTCCGCGCGACGTCGAGGATCGCGCGCTCGGCGGCGAGCGATTTGTCGGCGTCAGGGGTTCGCTCCACAGTCCTGCTCGAGGCCGACGCAGGCGGAGCTGTCTCTTGGGACGTGCTCGCGCGGATCCCGAGCGCTGGCTCGACGGTTGGGGTGCTCTCCGCGGGTGATGCGTTGCTCCCCGGCGTGGCGCGATCGACAACCACGACACGCGGCGCCTGAAGTGCAGACGTCACGAGGCTGCCCACGACTCCGCCGACCGCGAGCGCGGCGAGGAGCGGTAGCGCCTTGAGCGAGATCGCGCTGCCGCCGGGTCCGGCGCCTCCACCATTGCCGGTGTTGCCTCCCTCTCCACTGCCGCCGGGAGAGCCAAGAGAACGCTCGAGGCGATCGGCGATCCGCGCCTTCGCGTCGAGCGGCGCGTCGTCGCGTGCGCGTTCTTTCGCGAAGAGCGCGGCGAGGGTCGGGTCGGGAGCGTCGAGGTCGTGTTGCGTGCTGTCGTCGTCGCTCATCGCTTCCCCCTCCCTGTTCGCTCGTGCGTGGTGCTCGTCAGTTGCTTCACGGCCTTGGCGCACTGCTCGCGCGCGAGGCGAAGACGCGAGTAGCCGGTGTTCAGCGGGATCTCGAGCGCCTTCGTGATGTCCTTCATGGGCGTCTCGTCGATGTCGTGGAGGACGAGCACGGCGCGTAGATCCATGCTGAGTCGATTCATCGCCACCTGAAGGAGGCGCGCGGAGTCTTGAAGCTCGAGCATCTCTTCCGCCGACGGCTCATCGGCGACCGCGTCGGGCTCGTCATGAAGCGAGGTCTTGTGACGGTGAAGCTTCCGGTAGTCGGAGGCAAAGCGAAGCGCGAACGCAAAGAGCCAAGGTCTTATGGGCCGCGCGCGATCGTAGGTGGCGAGCTTCGCGTGAACCTCGAGGAACACATCGTGGGTGAGGTCTTCGAGATCACGTTCTTGAACGCCGAGTCGGCGGAGGGAGCTCCAGACGTAACGGTAGTTTTCATCGAAGAGGCGGCGAAATTCCTCCGCCGTTTGCTCCGACGGGGGCTTCTCCCTCGAACCCCAATCATCCACGCTCTCGTCTTGGGTCATCGCGGCGGGATTGTCATCAAAATCGTACCGCGAGCGCGACGCTCACGTCGCCGGAGGCGATCGGGTATCGGTATGCGGGTTGTCCGCTGATCTCGAGCGTGTGCCGCGTCAGGTTCGCGAGCGCCTCGGCGCGCGCCCGAGCTTCGAGCCGCTCCCCGACCGGGATCGCGACGCCCACCCGAAGCCCAACGTTCGCGATGAGCGCCGACTGCTCGCGCGCCTCGGAGACGTCCGAGCTCGTCGCTTGGACGCGCCCCACCGCGCCGACTCCACCCGCGAAGAAGATCCCTTCACGAATGCCAGCGAAGAGCGCTCCGAGCGCGAGCGACGACCTCACGCGCCCTGTTGGCTCGGCGGCGCCCGACGCCGGTGCATCGACACGCCCCTCGACGCTACCAAAGAGCCACGCGCGCTGGACATCGAACGAGAGCACCCCGCCGATCGCCACGCCCGGCGCGCTCCCGATGCTCATGAGTGGTCCGAGCGAGGCCGAGAGCCGAGGGCGCGTTCGGTCCGCGTCCGCGCGATCGTGGGATGGTTCGATCCTGTCCTTCGCGCCGGAAGGCGGCTCGTGGGGCGCGTCGCTGTCGATCGGAGGCATCGGTGCGACCGATCGCTCCACCGGAGGAGCGTCGGGCGGTGGGCCCTCTCTCGTCACGCTCATCGGATCGATCGCGATGCTGATCGTCAGCGCCATCGCCTCCATCAGATCCGCGCATCGACCTTGCACCTTGAGAGAACGATCGCCACGAACGGAGTTGTCCGCGTCGACGAGCTTCAGATTTGCCGTGAACGTCGCGCCGTCCGAAGAGGCCGACACCTCCGCGAACATCGTGGAGGCGGCATACGTGGAGAAGGGGTCGTAGCCGAGGCGAACCTGCACCGCCTGGCGAACATCGCTCTCCGAGGGACAAGTCTCGGTTCCCTTGCCTCGCAGATAGACGAAACGCGCCGCCGGCTCGGCGTGAGCTTGGGTCGTGAACGAGAGAGCGGCGCAGGTCGAGAGCGCGGTGAACGCCGCCGCCGTCCAGGAGAAGTCACCACGCGCACCCATGCCCCATCCACTGTAACGGATGTGCATCGGCGCTTCGGCCTATTCGAGCTACGCCGACGACGCCGGCGCTCGCTCGCGAACGCGCTGGGCATAGAACACGAACGTCGCCGCGAGGACGACGTGCAGGATCGTGTTCGGGACGACGCCGTCCCCTCGCGTGATGATGCCGTAGCGCCACGCCATGATCTCGATCGGGAAGAGCGACGCATGGAGGAGCGCGTTCGCGAAGAGGACCGCCCGCATCGTCGGCGAGTCTCCGTGACCGCGCACGAGGATCGCGAGCACGCTCGCGGCCAGGATGAGCGCGCCCACCTCGCGAACCCACACCATCGTCGCGAGCTCGGGCGCGACGCCTTTGCCCACCAGGATCGTGGCGGGAGACAAGGTCGCGACGAGGCCGACCAAGAGACCGATCGCGCCCGCCAACGTGAGAAATGTCTTACGGCTCATGTTCGACTCCTCTCGCGCGCGTCGCCGGGACCGACCGGGTCCTCTTGCGCGCGCGTCAACGAGGAGCAGCGTGAAGCGGGAGGCCTTCGCGCTCAATTACCTCGCGAGGTAATCGCGTTCTCACCAGCGGGATGCAACGATGGGATCCACGATGAAGCTCGGCACGAACAAGGCCAGAGAGAGCGCCAGCGACAGCCCGCTCTTTCCAGCGCTGCTCCGGTACTGGCGCGAGAAGCGCGGGCTCTCGCAGCTCGAGCTGTCGCTCGAGGCCGACGTGTCGGCGCGGCATCTGAGCTTCCTCGAGTCGAACCGCGCTCGGCCAAGCGAAGAGATGGTGCTTCGCCTTTTCGCGGTGCTCGCCGTGCCGCTCCGCGAGCAAGACGAAGCGCTGCGCGCCGCTGGGTTTCCTGCGCGCTTCGAGGCGTCGTCGCCCGGCGCGGCGGCGATCCCTCCCGAGATCGATCGCGCGCTCGATCAGATGCTCGAGCAGCACGAGCCGTATCCGAGCTCCGTGATCGCGATCGACGGCGCCATCCTCCGCGCGAACCAAGGCGCGACGCGGCTCTTCGACGTCCTCTTGAACGACCGCGCGATCGCGGCCGATCCGCCCGCCCCGAACATCTACGACGCCTTCTTCGATCCGAGCCTGCTTCGTCCTTTCCTCCTCGACTGGGAAGACTTCGCGCGGGCGCTCGTCTCGCGCATCCATCGCGAGCGTTTGGTACGTGGTGACGCGCGGCTCGCGCGCGTGCTGGAGCGCCTGCTCGCCTTCCCCGGCGTGCCGAGCGCATGGCGGCAGCCGGATCTCTCGCGGCCGGTAGCTCCAACATTGCAGATGGGATTTCAGCGTGGAGATTTGCGCGTGCGCTTCCTCGTGACGGCGACGACGTTCTACGCCCCGCAGCAGGTCGCGCTCGACGAGCTCCGCATCGAGAGCTGCTTTCCGCTCGACGAGGAGACGCGGCTCGCTTGCAAGAAGCTCTGCGGACGATCGTGAGCCGCAAATGCAACGAGGCCGAAGCGTGAGCTCCGGCCTCGTGAGAGCTCGTGAGAGCTGCGATCAGCTCTTCTTCACGACGTCGACGACCGACTGAACGCTCGCGGCGCTCTTCTTGAGCATGCCCTTCTCTTCTTCCGTGAGCGGGATCTCGATGATCTTCTCGACGCCGTTGCCGCCGACGATGACGGGGACGCCCATGAAGAGATCCTTGTAGCCGTACTCGCCGTCGAGGTACGAGGCGCACGGGAGGAGGCGCTTCTGGTCGAGGAGGTACGCCTCGGCCATCGCGACCGCGGCCGACGCGGGCGCGTAGTAGGCGCTCGTGCCCATGAGGTTGACGATCTCGCCGCCGCCCTTGCGGGTGCGGTCGATGATGGCGGTGAGCTTGTCCTTCGCGATGAGCGTCGAGGCAGGCACGCCGTTGATCGTCGTCATCGAGAGGACCGGCACCATGTCGTCGCCGTGGCCGCCGAGGACCATCGCGCGGACGTCCTTCACGCTGACGCCAGCCTCGCGCGCGAGGAAGAGCTCGAAGCGCGCGCTGTCGAGGACGCCGGCCATGCCCGCGATCTTGCCCTTCGCGCAGCCGGTGACGCGCTTGTACTCGTACACCATCGCGTCGAGCGGGTTCGAGATGACGATGACGAACGCATCGGGGCAGTACTTCTTCGCGTTGTTGGCGACGTCGCGGATGATCGGGAGGTTCACGGCGACGAGGTCGTCACGCGA
This sequence comes from Labilithrix sp., assembly GCA_044227045.1. Lineage (GTDB taxonomy): Bacteria > Myxococcota_A > Polyangia > Polyangiales > Polyangiaceae > Labilithrix. The sequence goes on along the minus strand of JBGAFW010000003.1, from coordinate 171,720 downwards.
CTGACCCGGCTTGCGCGGGATGCCGGCGGTGACGATGAGGACGTCCGCTCCTTGGAGGTCGGCCCAGTTGGCCGTGCCCTTGATCGAGGAGTCGTAGCCGAGGATCGCGCTGTTCTGCTCGAGGTCGAGGGCCTTGCCCTTCGCGAAATTCTCCTTCGCCGGGATGTCGAAGAGGAGAACGTCGCCGAGCTCCTTGTTCGCGCAGAGACGCGCGAGCTCGCCGCCGATGTTGCCTGCACCAATGAGACCGATCTTCTTGCGGTTGGGCATGTGAGTATTCCTCGATGCGAGATGCGATGGCGAACGCGCGAGCACGCTGGGTGCGCTGCTGCGCGTTCGTTTGGACCTGTGGCCGGGTGTTCTAACACAGCCCGCGACCGCCGCGATGGGGATAGGGCCAACCTTGGAACGAGGCCATCGGCCCGCTTTCTCCGGCAAAATCTGCGGGGTTTCGCGGCGAGCGCTAGCCCGGCCGGAGCTGCTGCGCGGCTGGGGAGCGCGCCGCTCCGAGTGCTACGCTCTCTCTTGATGATGATGCCCCTCCGCCGTCTGCCGGTCACCGTCGTCCTCTCCATCCTCGCGGTCCACGTGATCGCGCTCGACGTCATCGTGTGGTGCGCCATGCGCGATGGGCATTTCGGAAAGTACGTGACGGCGACCGGCGCGGCGATCATGGCCTTCGGTGCCACCGCGGCGATGTGCCGTCGCACGTGGGGCGTCGGCGTGATGCTCGCGTGCGCCGTCTCGTATGCCGCCGCCGGCGCGCTCGGCATGGGCCCGTCGTTCTTCTTCCTCGTCGCAGCGATCGGCGCGTCGCCGTTCCTCTTCACCGTGAAGTACATGGCGCGCTTCGACGTCGGCGCGACGCTGCTCTTCACGGCGATCGCGGCCGTCCTCGGCGTGACCGCGACGCTGACGTGGCACGAGCTGGCCCCGACCATCCTGCCGATGTTCGAGTCATCACCGGCAGCGACGGTGATGTCGCTGCCGACCTGCCACTGACGCGCTCCTCAGAAGTGCAGGCCGCCCGAGACGACGCCGAGCGTGCCCGGCGTCGGATCCTTGTCGGCCGTGAGGACGATGCCGAGGGTGATCCCACCGGCGGCGAGGACGCCAATGCCGGTCCAAAACCACCAGCGCGTGAGGATGCTCGACTCGCGCTCGAGCGGGACGGTCACCTCGTGCGTCTGTCCTGCGTCGACCGTCGCCTCGACCTTCGCAGGCTTGTATCCGTCACGACTGACCTCGATCGCATGCGCGCCCTTCGTGACGCTGAGCTCGATCGGAGCGTTGCCCGCGCGGGCGCCGTCGACGACGACGATCGCGGCAGGGATCGTCGATTTTACGACGAGGATGCCGGACGAGACCTTCGAGACGAGATGAACCTCCACCGCCGCGACGCCTCCCGCCGGCAGCGGCAGCTCGCGCTTCCACGGGAAATATCCCTCGGCGAGCACGTCGATCCTCGCGTCGCCCGAGAGCGTGACGTAAGGATTGCGCAGTGGGCATTTGCCGATGGGACGATCGCGAACGCGGATCTCCGCGCCGTCGACATCGCACGCGATCACGATCGTCGTGACCCGTTGACGCAAATCCGCGAGCATCTTTTGAAGGCCTGGGACGCGCGCCAGGAGCTCGGGCGAAGCCTCTTTCTCGAACGACTCGAGCTGTGTAATCGCCTGCGGATAATCGCCCAGCATTTGAAGGGCGCGCCCCTTGTTGAAGAGCAATACGGGGTCAGGCTTAATCGCATAAGCCTCGACATAAGCGGTTAGCGCGTCCTGCGGGCGGTGGGCATCCATCGCCTCGTCGCCGCGCCGTTTGGCCTCTGAGAAACGTGCTTCGGCGTCGGGCGCCGGCTGTGCGAACGCGGCGGGCGCGACAACCAGCATAAGGAGGACGAGCGCGACCTCGAAGAGGCGCCTCCAAAGCAGATGAGTCGACAATCGTTGGTTCATTACTGGTGGGGTTGGCAAACGCCGTAATAGCCAAGTTGGCGTGATACGCACGTAGCGTTGGGGCCGCAGCTCTTCGTGGAATGACAGACGAGATGGTTTAGCTCACAGGTGTCTTTGCAGTCGAATCGCGTGGCATTGTCGCTCTCACAGCACACCTGAGAGCCTGGGCAGTCTTCTGCGCCGTCGCATGCGAGGACGATCGCGGGCGAAGCCTCGTTCAGACACGCGTCGGTGTTCTCGGGTCCGGTGCAATAGAAAGTCGGCACCGAGCCCTGGATGGCGTGGTTACAGCACACTTGCTGAGGCGTGCCGCATTCGCTCGGCGCGCTCAATCCGGTCGTGCACTCGACGAGGTGGGGGGTGCCGCCGTCTTTGCCTATCGGCGGTAAGCCTCCGCCGTCCCCACCATCGCCGCCGGCGTCCTTGGCGCCATCGTTGCTCGCGTCAAGTCCCCCATCGCTTCCCTCGACGTGAGTGGGGCCGGGGGCGCTCGCGTCGACCGAGGCGACGCCCTCTTCACCCGGGATCGTGCAGCCTCGTCCGTCCGCGCACGAAGCGTCGACCTGGCTCGATACGCACTGCCCTAGCGCATTGCACGTCGAGAGCGCGTCGCACGGCACGCCGACGCAATCGAGCCACAGGTTGATCGGCAATCGAACGGACGCATGGGCGCGATACGAGAGGACGCGGCGAGCGACGATGCAGCCTTCGTAGCCTGGCGGCTTGCAGTCGCGCGCATCACTCTTCTGGACCGCCATCACGATCTTCACCGCGAGCGTCGTCGCGTCGTCGCTTGGAGGGACGACCGTGAGCGAGCCGATGAATCCGTCCGAGCCCCACGGAGAGGTCGTCTCGATCTTCGCGGCGGCGTTCTCTTCGATCGCGGCTGGCGACGTCCCGACCGTGAACGTCGTCACGAGCCCAGGCCGGTAGGCGATGTTCGTTCGCGCCTCGAGCGACACCTCCGTCGCGTCGCGACAGCTTGCGATGATCACGCCAAGGACGGCCGCGAGGATGACGAGATGCGAGGCTCGCGCTCGCATGCTCAAGGCCCGCAGACGCGATACGACAAGACCGTCGGCATGCAATTCTGACTCGGGATCGAGCAGACGTTGGTTGAATGGCAGACCTCCGCGTGGCCCGCGAGGGCGCAGTTGGGCTCGCAGAGGAACTGCGCCGCGCTCGACGAGAAGCAGCACTGCTGTTTGGGCGGACAGTCCTCGAATCCATCGCAGAACAAGACCAACGTCGGAGTGGCCTCGGCCATACACGTCGACACATTGCCGGGATCGGTGCAGTAATAATCGGGTGCGTTGATCGGGACGTGCGCGAGCCCGTGGTTGCAGCATGCCTTGCCGGTGGGGCACGACAAGGAGGGTGAGCCAGGCGCGTTGCACTCGATGCCCTCTGAGACTTGGATCGCCGTGTCTTTTTCGCTCAGCGCGTCGACGTACTCGGCGTCGCTCTCCGCGTCGGCGTCGGACGCGCTGTCACCGTCCTTCTTGCTGTCGCTGTCGCTGTCGTTGGCGTCGCCTCCGGGCGGAGCGTCGGTGGATGAGCCGACGATGGAGCCGTCCGCGTCCACCCCGATCACCCGACCATCTCCCGTAACGTTGCAGCCGCGATCGCTGTCGCAGATGGTCGAGTCCACGAAGGCGGACACGCACTCTCCGAGCGCGTTGCAGGTCGTGTTCTGCTCGCAGGGGACCCCTTCACACTGCGCCCACAGTTTGATCGGCAGCGTGATGGCGGCGTGATCGATGTAGTGAAGGAAGCGTCGCGCGATGATGCATCCCTCGTACTTCGGCGCGATGCAGTCCTTCACGTCGCGCCGAATGCCCATCACGACCTTCACCGCGAGGGAGCTCGATTCGTCCGCGGGAGGCACCACCGTCAGCGAGCCGATGAAGCCGTCACCACCCCAGGCGCTGCGCGACTGGACGGCCGGCGCCGAGCTCTCGACGCTCGCCGGTGACGTCCCCACGGCAAAGGCCGTCACGAGCCCGTCGCGGTAAGCGATGTTCGTGCGCGCGACGATCGAGACCTGCGTGGCCTCGCGACAGCTCGCGAGGATCACGAATGCGCCCGTGACGACACACAGCGTCGCCGCCGTCACCTTCGTGGACCGCCTTCGCCTCATGAACGACCTGCGAGAATAGCAGTCGCTACGTCACGAACGACATCCCTTCACGCACGCGATCCCGCATGCGGTTCGCCGGCCGCAGGCACGTTGGTCACCAAGTCGACCAGGCGATGTCTCGCAACATCGCAACCTGGCGCCCGTCACTCGGCGGCGGCGGCGGCTTCGCGGGTTCGCGCGGCGCTCTTGGCCGGACGAACGTGCTCGTGGACGATGCGCGGCTCGCCGTCGTGCCACTCGTAGAGGCGCGCATGGTGTCCGTTGGCGTCGGAGTGGACGACGAGGTGCGTGCGCGCCGCGCGATAGGCCTTCGTGACGTCGCCGTCCTTGGGATCGGGCTCTTCTTCGGCCCACGATCCGAGGTTGATGTAGGTGACGTCTTCGCGCACGGATTTCGTGGTGGGGATGTGCGTGTGTCCCATCACGATGAACGACGCTGGAAACAGCCGCGCGAGATCCGGCGTGCGGACTTCCATCTCGACCCGCGGATCGACGTTGGGACGCCCGCGCGAAAGCCAGACGTGCACGACGACCCAAACCGCGAGTAGCCCCACGAGCATCGGCAGGGCGATCGACGTCCCGACGAGCGGCCAGGTCACCGCGATCAAGATGAGCGCGATCACCATCGCCGCGAACACCGACAGCCGATCCAGCATGACGCTCGTGAGCACGCCGCGTGGGGTGACGCCGAGCGGCGTGCAATGGAGCGAGAGCGCTTCACGGAGGCGCTCCTCCGAGACGCCGGTCTCTTTCGAGAGGGCGCGCAGTCGCTTCTCGTGCTCCTCGCGCACCTTCTTGCCGTTCTCCGACGTGTACGCCCGGGCGATCTCCCGGAGCTCGAAGACGATGAAGAAGAAGCGGCGAAAGAGATCGATCGTCCCGCGCGCGCCGAGCATGAGACCCCACGAGATGTAGCTCGCGAGGCCGCGCTCTTCGTGTCCGTACTCCTTCATTCCAGGCGTGCGCCGGACGATGTGACGGAGGAGGCTGTCGGAGAGCGTTGGGTTGACGCGGTTCGGATCGCGCGGGCAGAGCGGCGCGAGGATGTAGGGCGTCGCGCAGAACGGATCGTACTGATGACCGTGCTCGATGAAGACGAGGCCGTCGCGGTGGAAGAACCACGGACAAAACTCGACGCGCGCAGCGATGATGGCGACGTCGCTCTTGGCGAGACGTGCGAGGTGCTCGCAGAACGCGGCTTGCACGTTCGGCCAGTGGAGCTCGAGGTCGTGATTGCCATGGATGACCGTGAGCGCGTGACCGCCGGCGATGAACGCGCCGAGCTCTTCGAAGACGTTCGGGTGGCGCTCGACGGCGCGCCGGAGCTTGAGGAGGACGTGATCCTCTGCGCCACCGAGCCCAAACTCGCGCTCGGCACGGGTGAGCTCCGTCTTCAGATGCTCGTGGTCCTCGTCGCGCGGATCGATCGAGATGCCGATGAAGTCGATGAAGTCGCCCGCGGCGATCACCCTCCACCGTTCCGCGCCTGCCGCGGGAGGAGCCTTGCGGTAGTGCGCGAGCATCGCCGCGAGGTCATCGTCGATGGCCTTCGAGCGAGGAACGGTGTTGCCCGCGTCGTTCAGGTCGCTGCCGAGGTGGACGTCGGAGAAGACGAGGAGACTCTCGCGAAGAGCCTCGGTAGCCATGGAAGGAGCGGTCAAAAGAACCCGAGGTGGATGATGCCTCTGCCCGGTGGGCGGGGCTATCAGCAGTTGGTCACATTCGGGCAACGCCGTGGGATCGCGAGCGCCGCTCGTGTTTGCGCCTCCTCGCCGCGACGGCTGCTGCTGTTCGCGGAGCCGCGAAATCATTCGAGGGAAAACCGCGTAGCCCACTTCGCGCCTCCCAGGACGGGCGCACGAGCAAACTACGTGTTACGAGGGCGTTTCTCCGGATTTACCGCGTGGGCCCTCGAGCTTGATCTCGACGGGTTCGCGCTTTGCTTTCTGAGTCAGTCAATGGTTCAACCACTTTCGAAGAAGCCCTCGCAAACGCGTAAAACCTCCGCCCTGAAGGGCATGCTCAAAGGGCCGGGCCTCCACTTCTTGATGGAGGCGCACAACGGCCTGTCCGCGAAGATTGCCGAAGAGGCTGGCTTCGAAGGCATTTGGGGCAGCGGCCTCTCCATCTCGGCCGCCCTCGGCGTTCGTGACAACAACGAAGCGAGCTGGACCCAAGTGATGGAGGTCGTCGAGTTCATGGCCGACGCCACCACCGTGCCGATCCTGCTCGACGGTGACACGGGCTACGGCAACTTCAACAGCGCACGCCGTCTCGTCACGAAGCTCGAGCAGCGTGGCATCGCCGGCGTCTGCATCGAAGACAAGCTGTTCCCGAAGACGAACAGCTTCATCCGCGGCACGGCGCAGCCGCTCGCGGACATGCACGAGTTCGCCGGCAAGATCCGCGCGATGAAGGAAGCGCAACGTGACGACGACTTCGTGGTCGTCGCGCGTGTCGAGGCGCTCATCGCAGGCCACGGCCTCGAAGAGGCGATGAAGCGCGGCGAGGAATACCGCAAGGCCGGCGCGGACGCCGTCCTCATCCACTCCTCGAAGAAGAACGCCGCCGAGATCCTCGCCTTCAAGAAGGAGTGGGGTGATCGCCTCCCGCTCGTGATCGTCCCGACGAAGTACTACACGACGCCGACGGACGTGTTCCGTGAGGCCGGCTTCAAGGTCGTCATCTGGGCGAACCACCTGATGCGCTCGGCGCTCGCGACGATGCAGGCGACGGCGAAGCAAATCTTCCAAGACCAGTCCCTCGTGAACGTCGAGGAGAAGGTCGCGCCTCTCGCGGAGGTCTTCCGCCTCCAAGGCGAGCACGAGCTCGAGCAGGCCGAGAAGGCCTACCTCCCGCAGGGCGGCGTCGTCACGCGCGGCATCGTCCTCGCCGCTGGCCGCGGCGACGAGCAGCTCGGTGAGCTCGTCAAAGACAAGCCGAAGGCGATGCTCCCGATCAACGGCAAGCCGATCCTCGGACACATCCTCGACGCTTACCGCTCCGCGAACGTGCGCGACCTCGTCGTCGTCCGCGGCTTCGCGAAAGACAGCGTCAACCTCCCTGGCGCCACGTACGTCGACAACGACAAGTTCGCGTCGACCGGTGAGGTCGCGTCGCTCGCCTGCGCGAAGGCCTCGCTCGAAGGCTCGTGCCTCGTCTCGTACGGCGACGTCATCTTCAAGAAGCACGTCCTCGATGAGGTGCTCGACGCCGAAGGCGACTTCGTCATCGCGGTCGACTCGCTCCCCGCGCAAGAGACCAGCGGCGACGCGAGCAAGCGCCGCGCAGACTGGGCGATCTGCAGCGAGCCGCACTCGCGCAAGACGCTCCTCGGAAACGTCACGCTGAAGGACATGGCGATCACACCCGACGCCCCCGGCATCAACGGCGAGTGGACCGGCATCCTCAAGACGAGCGCCGAAGGCGCGAAGACGCTCGCGTCGATGCTCGGCGCGATGCCCGAGGGTGACCTCGCGAAGCTCTCGATGCCCGATCTGTTGCGACGTCTCGTCAAGGACGGCAAGACCGTCCGCGTCGTCTACACGCGCGGCGGCTGGCTCGACGTCAACACGCTCGGCGACGTCGTGAAGGGAAGCGCCTTCAAATGAGCGAGACCGTCACCGGCATCGAAGCGAAGAGCTTCGTCGAGACGGCCAAGATGGCCGGCTTCTCGCTCTACACGGGCGTGCCCTGCTCGTACGTGAAGCCGTTCATCAACTACGTCATCGACTCGCCCGACCTCACGTACATCGGCGCGGCGAACGAAGGCGACGCGGTCGCGATCGCGACCGGCGCGGAGCTCGGCGGCAAGCGAGCGATCGCGATGATGCAGAACTCGGGGCTCGGCAACGCCGTCTCTCCCCTCACCTCGCTCAACGCGATCTTCAAGATCCCGACGCTGCTCATCGTCACGCTTCGCGGCGAGCCGGGCGGGCCGAAGGACGAGCCGCAGCACGAGCTGATGGGTCAGATCACGACGAAGATGCTCGAGACGATGAACGTCGGCTGGTCGTACTTCCCGACGGAAGAGAGCCAGGTGGCGGGCGCGATCGAGAAGGCGCTCTCGCATATGAGCTCCACGAACATGCCGTACGCGTTCGTGATGAAGAAGGACAGCGTCAAGGCCCACAAGCTCACGTCGCGTCCGACCGCGCGCGAGATCACCGCGGGCGCGATCGACAACGTCACCTTCCCCGCGAACGTCGCCGATCGTCCGTCGCGTACCGAGGCGCTCCGCGCGGTGCAGAAGGCGCTCGGACCGAACGATCTCGTCGTCGCCACGACAGGCTTCACCGGCCGCGAGCTCTACGCCTGCGACGATCGTCCGAACCAGCTCTACATGGTCGGCTCGATGGGCTGCGCGGCGCCGTTCGGCCTCGGCCTCGCGTGGGCACGTCCCGACAAGCGCGTGATCGTGCTCGACGGTGACGGCGCCCTCCTCATGCGCATGGGCGCGCTCGCCACGATCGGCTACGAGCGCCCAAAGAACCTCGTCCACGTGCTCCTCGACAACGAGGCGCACGACTCGACCGGGACGCAGTCGACCGTCACGCACTCGGTCGACCTCGGGACGTGCGCGCAGGCGTGCGGCTACCCGAGCGTCCAGCGCGTCGCGACCACGGACGCGCTCGAGAAGGCGCTCGCGAACACGAGCCCCGGCCTCCGCTTCCTTCACGTGAAGACGAAGCCCGGCGCGCCCGCCGATCTCCCCCGCCCGAAGATCACCCCGCGCGAGGTCGCGCAGCGTCTGAAGGCGCACCTGACGGGAGCCGGGACGTGATCCTCCTCAACCCCGGCCCCGTCACGATGACCGGCCGCGTGCGCGCCGCGCTCGCGGGCGAAGACGTGTGCCATCGCGAGCCCGAGTTCAAGGCGCTCGTCGGTCGCGTGCGCGACAAGATCGTCCAGATCTACGACGACACGAGGTTGGGGTATCAAGCGGTGCTCCTCGGAGGCTCGGGGACCGCGGCCGTCGAGACGATGCTGTCCGTGATCCCGGCCGGCACAGCTGGAAACTCGCTCGTCGTGGCCAACGGCGTCTACGGTGAGCGAATGGCCGCGATGCTCCGCGCCCAAGGAAAGCGACACGAGGTGGTCAGCGCTCCGTGGACGAGCGGGATGGACCTCGCGAGCGTCGAGAAGGCGCTCGCGGGCGGCGCGTTCACGCACGTGCTCGCCGTGCATCACGAGACGACGACCGGTCGCCTCAACGACATCGGCAAGCTCGGCGCGCTCTGCAAGATGCACAACGTGCCGATGCTGCTCGACGCCGTCTCGAGCTTCGCGGGCGAAGACCTTCGCTTCCGCGACTGGAACATCGAGGCGGCCGCGGCCACCGCGAACAAGTGCGTCCACGGCGCTCCGGGCGTCTCCTTCGTCATCGTCCGCGACGAAGCGCTCGCTCGGCCGACCGGCGCTGCGAGCGTCTACCTCGATCTTCACCGCCACGCGGCCGATCAGGCCAAAGGCTCCACGCCGTTCACGTTGCCCACGCACGTCACGTTCGCGCTCGACGCGGCGCTCGACGAGCTCGCGAGCTCCGGCGGCTGGACGTCACGACACGCGACCTACACGATGCGATCGAACCGCGTCCGCTCCGCTCTGAACGAGCTCGGCGTGAAGCTCTTGATCGAAGATGGAGCTTCGGGAGCCACGCTCACGTCGTTCCGTTTGCCGGAAGGCAAGACCTACGAGGCGCTTCACGCCCGCCTCAAGAACGACGGATTCGTCATTTACGCAGGACAAGGGAAGTTCGATGGAGCCATCTTCCGCATCGCGGTCATGGGCGAAATCACAGAGCGCGACCTCGACCGACTCGTCGCCTCACTACGTGGCGCGCTCGGGTAAGGGCCTCGCCGTGAACGTCGCGGCCAATGATGACGAGCACGCCGGCACGTCCGACGTGGAGCTCGCTCCTGTCCGCGACCTCGCTTCGGGTGAGCTCGAAGAGGTCTCTGGCGTCCATGTCCCGTCGGCGGTGGTGGACTCGATCATCGAGTCGACGTGCGATCCGGCGAACCGCTTCTATCGCTACCCGGCCGCGCGAGCTCTCTTGCCGATCCTCGGGCGCATCTCGTGGCTCACGCCGAACCACGTCACGTACATCCACATCGTGATCGGATCGATCGCGGCCTCGCTCGTCGCGTTCACCCACAATCCGTACTGGCTCATCGTCGCGTTCGCGCTCTCGGAAGTGCGGATGGTGCTCGACTGCTTCGACGGCGTGCTCGCGCGTGCGCGCGGGACCTCCTCGCCGTTCGGCCGCGCCCTCGACGAGATCGCCGACTCGATCGCCTTCATCACCCTCACGGCGGCGATGACGTATCGCCTGCAGCTCGGCGCGCGAGGCCTCGTGCTCGCGTGCACCACCCTTGCGTTTGGCGGCCTCTGCGCGAACGCGTGGGACTTCTACAAGCGCAAGATCACCTCTGCGCTCCGTGATGGTCGCGACGGCGTCCTCGAGGAGATCCGCGAGAAGAAGACGCTGATCGAGAGCGGCAAAGGGACGTTCCTCGGCTACTGGGGCGTGTACTTCGATTGCTTCCAGGTCCTCCTCTACGAGGTGCGTCCGGCAAGCCCGAACCACAACGCGGTGTCGCTCATTCGCGCGCGAGCGGCCGATCCGCAGTTCCGCCGCTTCGCGAGCCTCCTCGCGTTTCTCTCCTTCGACAACGGCCTCGGCATCCTCCACCTCGGCGTCCTCACCGGGCTGTTTCTCCAGTCGGAGGTCTTCGCGCTCGGCTACGCGGTCTTCATGTGGCTCTCCACGATGATCTTCGCGCGCCTCGTCCTCCGCAATTACCCGAGCTCGCACGCGGCTTCGGCCGAGCGCGCCTGAGCGTCGCAATGATCGACAAAGCCATCATCCTCGCGGCGGGTATGGGCAAGCGCATCTCGAAGGCGCCGGCCGCTCAAAACACCCCGAAGCCGCTTCTTCCGCTCGATGACTCCGGCAAGCTCACCTTCATCGACTGGCACCTCCGCGCGCTCGCCGCGCATGGCGTCAAGCAGATCTACCTCGTCGGGAGCCCCGTCACGTTCGGCACCAAGGTCGCGGCGATGGAGACGATCGCCAAGACGACGACCACCGACTGGGTAATGAACGACTTCCCCGGCGACCAGACCGGCAGCGGACACTCGACCCACCTCGCGTTCACGAGCAAGCACGACGTGCTCGACGGCAAGTCACGCGTCGTCTTGATGGACGCCGACGTCGTGTACGACCCCACCCTCTTCGCGCTCCTCGCGAACGCGCCGGCTCAGCGTTCGAAGACGCTCGTGTGCAGCAAGTACCGCGAGACGGACGAAGAGGTCATGGTGTTCGGCGCGGGTGCTCCAGGAGAACCACCGGTGCCGCAGATGCACGGCAAAGGGCTCCTCGGTACTCCGCTCGTCCGCACGATGCGCTGCCTCGGAGAGGCCACCGGGCTCCTCCTTCTCGAGCCCGACGATCACGCGCTTTGGCTCGCCGCGTCGGAGTGGTGCATGAAGTTCTCGACGCCAAAGACGCGCAGCGAGCACGAAGACATCACCCAACGAGTGATGCTCGCGCGCGGCCTCGATGTCGTGTCCTTCGACGACGACGAGCGGTGCATGGAGTGCGATACTCCTGACGAATACGACGTCGTGCGCGCCGAGATGGTGCCGCGCTGGCTCCCGCATTTGCCCTAGTGATACGCTCCTCTGTTGATGAGGGGCAAAGGGGTCTCGGCCAAGAGACAGGCGAGCGTCGTGTCGAAGACGACGCGGTCGGTCTTGCTCTTCGCCGCGCTCGCGAGCACGGGGTTGGCGAGCGCGACGGCGTGCTCCTCGGTCTACGGTGAGGAGAACTCGTCGTCGTCGTCCTCCTCCTCCTCGTCGAGCGGCGGCCTCGATGGATCGCCAAGCGAAGCCTCGTCGTCTTCGTCGACGAGCAGCGGCGGGCTCGACGCGTCGTCCGCCGACGTGACGCTCGATGCGCCAGCGAGCTGTCGCACCCCCATCGTCGACGGCTTCGAGATGGATCTGTCGGCGTGGCTCGTCTCAGCGACCGGCACTGGGACGGCCGTGATCGTGAAGCAGAACGTTCACTCGGGGATGAGCTCCGCGCGGTTCAGCGTGAGCGGGAACGACATTGCCTTCCTGCAGAATCCGCTCGGAGGGAGCTGCCCGCTCGCGATCGAGCTTTGGGTCTTCGTCCCGTCGCCGAGCAGCTCCATCGTTCCCATCTTCCAGCTCGGGATCGGAGGTCCACTCAACAAGCAGCTCCTCGTCATCTCGGTCAAGGGCGAGCAGGTGCTCATCGCGCCTCCGAACGTGAACGCCTTCGCGAAGGCGTTTGCGAAAGGCACGTACCATCGGATCGCCGTGGGCTACGATCCGACCGCGAGGAAGGGCGAGGTCACGATCGATCAAGACTCGATCAGCTTCGTCACCGAAGGACTGAACACCGATCCGGCTGGAGTCGCGATGGGCCTCGTGCAGATCGGGAACGAGCCGTTCTCCGTCCATATCGACGACGTCAGCGTGCGCTGAGCCGAACGTAGCGCGCAGCCACGGGACACAAAGCAAAACATGCACCCTACATCCAACTGGATGCAGGGTGCATGCGCTCGCGCCATCGCGCTCGTTACATGTGCGCGATGATGTTGTCGCCGAACTCGCTGCACTTGACCTCGGTCGCGCCTTCCATGAGGCGGGCGAAGTCGTAGGTGACCTTCTTCGAGGCGATCGCGCCGTCCATGCCCTTGATGATGAGGTCGGCCGCTTCGAGCCAGCCCAAGTGGCGGAGCATCATCTCGCCGGAGAGGATGACGCTGCCGGGGTTCACCTTGTCGAGGTCGGCGTACTTCGGCGCCGTGCCGTGCGTCGCTTCGAAGATCGCGTGGCCGGTGACGTAGTTGATGTTGCCGCCGGGCGCGATGCCGATACCGCCGACCTGCGCGGCGAGGGCGTCGGAGAGGTAGTCGCCGTTGAGGTTCAGCGTCGCGATGACGTCGAACTCCTTGGCGCGCGTGAGCACTTGCTGGAGCGTGATGTCGGCGATCGCGTCCTTGATGAGGACCTTGCCCTTCGCGAGCTCCGCCTTCTGCTCGGCGTTCGCGGCGTCTTCGCCCTTCGCTTCCTTCGTCTTCTCCCACGTGGACCACGTGTAGACGTGATCGCCGAACTCCTTCTCGGCGAGCGCGTAGCCCCACTTCATGAACGCACCTTCGGTGAACTTCATGATGTTGCCCTTGTGGACGAACGTGACGCTCTTGCGCTTGTTCTTCACCGCGTACTCGATCGCGGCGCGGACGAGGCGCTCGGTGCCTTCGCTGCTGACGGGCTTGAGGCCAATGCCGGCGGTGCCGGGGAAGCGGATCTTTTTGAAGTCCTTCGGGAACTCTTTCTCGATGAAGCCGAGCACCTTCTGGGCCTCGGCGCTCTTCGCCTCCCACTCGATGCCGGCGTAGATGTCTTCCGTGTTCTCGCGGAAGATCACCATGTCGACGTCACCCGGGCGCTTCACCGGGGAAGGAACGCCCTGGAACCAACGCACCGGGCGAAGGCACACGTAGAGATCGAGAAGCTGGCGGAGCGCGACGTTCAGCGAGCGGATGCCACCACCGATCGGCGTAGTGAGCGGCCCCTTGATGCCGACGAGGTACTTTCGGAAGTCTTCGATCGTCTGATCGGGGAGCCAGTTGTTCGTCTGCTTGAACGCCTTCTCTCCGGCGAGCACTTCGTGCCACGCGATCTTCTTCTTGCCGCCGTACGCCTTCTCGACGGCTGCATCGAACACGCGAACACTCGCGCGCCAGATGTCGCGGCCGGTTCCATCCCCCTCGATGAACGGAATGATCGGGTTGTCCGGAACTTGGAGCTTGTTACCGGAACCCATCGTGATCGGCTGGCCATTCGGAGCAGACATGATTTTCGCGACCTCGTTAGAAGCGCTCCCCCAGATAGAAGAGCGACTCGTTCGTGGAAAGAGAGGCCGAAGGCTTACCACGCCTCGCCACCCGCGAAAACTGCCTCTCTGCCCCCTCTTTTCAGGCCTTTTCTGCTGCGCCATAGCCAGCACCGATGGCCTCGATGCATGCAGCCTATGACCTGACGAGCGCCGCCTGGGCTATCTTGCGTGCATGGTGCTCACGGTCCGGATCCTCGCAGGTGTCTCGGCGCTTCTGCTCGCGGCGACGCTTGGCTGCAGCAGCGAAAGCTCCTCTTCTTCTTCTTCTTCGTCTTCGGGCGGCGCCCCCTCGGTGAAGAAGACGGTGGGACCGGAGGGCGACACCATCGACGTCGGCGGAGCGACGGTGACGATCCCGAAGGGCGCGCTCGCGGCCCCGACCGAGATCACGATCACCGCGACGGAGGCTCCGCCGCCCGACGGCTTCGTCGCGCTCTCCAAGGTCTTCACCTGCGAGCCGAGCGGCACCAATTTCACCACCGGCGTGACGATGAAGATGCCCTTCACCGATGACGGCAAAGGACCGAGCACGATGTGGTGGTCGAGCGGCGCCGATCCGACGTTCAAGGACGTGGGCGGCGCGCCCGTCAACGGCACGATGTCCGCCACCGTCATGCACTTCTCTTCCGGCTTCGTCGGCCGAAAGAAGTAGAGATAGCGGCGCAGGTAAGGCCGCTGACCACCCGACACGCCGCCCTCAGCGTAGTGCGGACCGGAGTCATCGGTTCCTAGCTGCATCCTGAGCGCGTATGCGCATGAGGATCGGTGTGTGTCCCGTGTATTGCCGCGCGGGTTCCCTCGCCTGTCGCGCGGCCCGCCCGATGCAAGACCCAGCGTTCGGGAAGGAGCGGAGTCATGGTTGCTCGAACGAACGAGGACGCGAGCGCGGATGTGAGCACGGGGGAGCCGAAGGCGCCTGTCCGGCCATCGCCGCTGCGCGTCGCGCCGGAGCCCGCGCCCACCCCTGACGAGCCCTCGAGCCTGTCGCCGTTCGTCGCCGAGATCTCCTCGGACGCGATCGAGCTGTCGAGCGACGTCGTCTTCGCGGACGACCGCTCCTTTGGTGAAGAGCGATCGTCACGTGCGTCGTCGAGCGTCCTCGCGTTGCCCGTCTCCACGGTCAGCGCGCCGAAGGAGACGACCCCAAAGAAGCCGGTGGTGCACAAGCAGGATCTCAGCACCGAGGAGCTCTCCGTCGCCCATCCGCAGGTCATCTCGACGAAGGTCGGCGTCTGGGTCGCGACGACCGCGCTCGTCGTCGGCGGTCTGCTCGCGACCGTCTGCTTTCTGCCAAGCACGCGCGCTTCGCACGCGCCGGCCCTCGCGGCAGCCCCGAGCACGATCGACTCGGTCGCCGCTCTCCGCGCGGCGATCCCGCCGCCGCCGCCACCCACGACGGTGGTCGCGCCGTTCGTCGCCGTCGCGGAGGAGCCTGCGGCTCCTCCCGTAGCCGAGACGAAACCCCAAGGAGCACCGCATGCGCCCGTCGCGACGAAGTCCGTCGCGGCTTCGCAGCATGCGCCAACGACCGCGTCTTCGTCTGCCGCGCGCATCGCGCTGAAGAAGAGCAGCACGCCCGCTGCGAAGAAGGCTCCCACGACGAGCCCACCCGCGATGACCGCGAAGAAGACGTCGTCGACGTCGAAGGGCTTCGGCTTGGGCGGCGCCGGAAGCGCGAAGGCGAAGAGCGCGAGCGCCAAGTAGCTCTTCTTCGCGTTGGTCGAGGGGCGTCCCTACTCGATCGTCAGCTCGCTCCCGCAGGGGAGCACGACGGGCTGTGGCTTGCCCGAGGAGCCGATCTGGATCTTGTGCTTGCCGCACCGGATCGGCGTCGGCTCGTCGCCGACAGCCGCGTACGGGCGACCATCCACGAACACGCGGTGTCCCTTCGCGCTCGCCGGGAACGTCACGAGCGTCTGATCGGCTTCGATCACCGGCGGCACGTCGAGCTTCACCGGCGGAACGGTCGACGACGGCGTGGCGGAAGGCATCGCGGACGCCGAGGGCGCGACGATCGGGACGTAGGTCGTGGTCGGCGCGACGACGACCGTCGACGGCGCCGCGGGTTGCTTCGCGTCATGCGTCGCGGCGGCGACCGACGTCGTCTTTGCCTTCCGCGGAGAGAGCGCGACGAACGCCAAGACCGATCCCGCGAGCGCGGTGCCCACGACGAAGGCGAGCCCGGCGATCAGCCACGGCGCGCGCGCGCTTTTCATGTCGCCGAAGCCCGTGCGCATCGGACGGAGCTGCGCGGTCATGTCCGCGACGCCACGCGACGGCGGACCCATCGCGACCGGCGCGAGGCTCGGCGACTCGTTCTTGCCGAACAGCGCGGTCGGCTGAGGCTGCAAGCGGACGGGCGGATGCGCCAACGCGGTCGTGGGGCCGATGTGCTCGATCTCGCTCAGCGTCGGGAGCGTCGCGGGACGGCGTGACGTGGGCGGAAGGTCGAGGTCACCCGTGAGCTTGAACGTGAAGGGCGGTGGCTTGCTCGGGGCGAGCTCCGGGCGCACGTGAAAGGGGCGGTCTGCCTCGACGGACTCACGATCGTGCTCGTCGTCGACGAGCTTGCGTGTGATCGGCGCCGTGGGGACGAACGGCTGCGGCGCGCGCGGCGCCGAGAACTGCGGAGCGGGAAAGCCGACGCGCATCGCCGAGCTGGCGGGCATCGTCATCGCGGCTTCGGTCTCGTCGAAGGCGCCGATGTGCGGAGGGGAAAGAGGCGGCGGACGCGACGTCGGATGTTGTGACGGACGCGGCTGCCTCCCTTGCCGAGACGTCGGCGCGACGTCGGCGTGATCGGGTGACGATGCGCGGAGCCCTGATGGACCGATCGGCCGCGCGGCGGGCTGGCGCTCCGAGATCGGAAGCTCCGACGGCATCGTGCGCCGAGGCGGAAGCGGGCGCGACGCCGACGCGGGCGGCGAAGAGATCTGCGAAGGAAGCGGCGGGCGCGACGGCATCGAGGCGCGGACGGACGCCGGCATCGCGTGCATCGACTGCGACGCGCGTCGCATCGCAGGCGCCGAGGGGCGAAGCTTCGTGTGCTGAATCGTCGGCGGATCGACCGGCGCCGGCTCGTGGAGGTCTGTGCCTCCGAGCTCATTTTCGGGGGGTCGGCCCGCGCTTCGCGCGGTGCCTCCGAGCTCATTTTCGGGGGGTCGGCCCGCGCTTCGCGCGGAGCCTCCGGGCTCATTTTCGGGGGGTCGGCCCGCGCTTCGCGCGGAGCCTCCGAACGAAGCGACCGTGTCGTCGACGAGCTCGACGTCGCACGCCTGCACCTCGTCGGTGATCGGCGACATCAACGTCTGCATCTCTTCGATCAGCTCCTCGTCGTCGACGTAGGGCGCGGCCGGGATCCCGCGCGCCGACGATGGACGAGGTTTGAGCGGCGATGGTTGTCGCGCGGAAGTGCCGAGCTTGGAGGCCGCGCGCTGCTGCGTCGCAGCGGCTTCATCGATGTCGTGCTTTCCAGTCTCGTCGGCCGGCATCTCGAAGCGCGGCAGCGCGTGAAAACCACGATCTGTTTCACCGCCGGGAACACCGGGGCCGTTAGAACGCTCCGCATTCGCGCGTTCTAGCTTCACGCCAGGTTTTGAGCTCCTGTAGTTCAATGTAGGGCCTGGTCGGTTTACCCAGTCTGTCCCATCCGTTCGAAGACGCAACCTCGAACACGCGGACAGCGACGAAATCCCTGAAAACCCTCTACAGTAGGCCGCAAATGTTCCAGCCCTCCTCCTTTAACAATCCTCCACGGCGGGCATCGTCTAAACCTCTCCTCCTTCGAGGGGTGATGGCCGGGATGTTGGGCGCGCTCGCGCTTGTCCCCGGGCTTGCCGGTCAGGCGCTCGGGCAGGGTGAGCCTGGGGCACCGGCCGCTTCGACCCCGAAGATGCGGTTCGTCGAAGAGACGCCCGACAAGATGATCGAGGCGCATGCGGCGCGCGCGGCAGGCAGCGCGAACGAAGCCGATCACATCGCGAGCCTCGCCACGATCATGTCGATCTCGGATCGCGCGACGCACGGCGCCGGCCTCGCCGCGATCAAAGCGTTCTCCGTGAGCACGGCGACGCGCGTGAGCCCCGAGGTGCGCGGTGACGCAGCGACGCTCGCGCGCTGGCTCGAGGACGACGACGGCACGCAAGGCGGCATCGAGAAGGCGCGGTCCGAGGCAGGCATCGTCACGGACGTCGCGATCCTCGGCCCCTTCCGTGACACGGGCGGCGGTCTCGACGCCCATGATGGTCCGGAGGCGAAGAAGAGCGCCGCAGGGTTCGTCGATCCGCAGGCGATCTATTCGTGGGGATCGGTCGAGGTCACATGGCGTCCGGTCCCGCCGACGTTCTCGCAGGCACGTGGGATCCCGCTCGACCTCCTCGTTCATCCGCGCAAGGAGAGTTGCACCTGGCTCGCATCGAAGATCACGCTCGAGGCGAAGAAGACGATCATCGTTCGCCTCGCCGCCACCGGGACAGCACGGCTCGTCGTCGACGGAGTCGACGTCGACAAGAGCGACGATGTTCATGAGGCGTCGCGCTTCGATCGACTCGCGGCGAGGCTCGAAGGCGCGAGCGCAGGGCCCCACGTCATCGCCGCCAAGGTCTGCACCGGAGCGCTCGAAGACAACGGTCGCGTGCGCTTCCGCGTGACCGATGAGAAGCACCAGCCGCTCAAGGTCGCGGCGAGCGCGGATCTCTCGCTCAAGCCCGGCGAAGACATCGCGTCGTGGGGCAAGGCCAAGCCCACCAAGATGGTGACGCCGCTCATCCGCGCGGCGAGCGGAAAAGGCTCGCCCGACGCCCTCCTCACCGCGGCGATGGTCCGTAGCGTCGCGGGCGCAGACGACGAGAAGAGCCCACGCGCGCCAGGCCAGCTCGACGCGCTGCTCCAGAGCAAGGACCTCGACGCCGATCGCCTCGCGATGGCCGCATGGATCACGCAGTCGGGCGCGAACAAGAGCGCGCGTCTTTTCCGCGCCTATGCCGCCGCGGAGAAATCTGGCGATCAGGTGACGAAGGCCTTCATCGATCGTCGCCTCGTCGAGCAACATCTCGACGCCGAGACGGCCGACTGGGCGATGGCGTCGTTTCGCGGCGCGAAGCTCGACGCGAAGAAGGACGCCGAGTCTCAGCTCATCGCCGCCCGGATCGCCCGCTCGCTCCGCGTCGAGGCGCTCAGCATGAAGTCGATGCGCGATCTCACCGCGACGTTCCGCGCCGAGAAGACGAAGATGCCCGGCGCGCTCCTCTTCGAGCTGTCGAGCACGTCGCGCGCGGGCGACGTGAAGACGTGGGTCGAGGTGGCGCAGGAGCTCGCGCGACGAGGCGTTCGCGGTGAGGTGCTCGTCGACGCGATGACCACCCGCTCGAAGCAAGACGTCGACGCGTCGGCGAAGGATGCGTTCGCCGGCGGAATGGATGACTCGGACGAGGCGCTCGGCGTCGCCAAGCACGTCGTCGAAGCAGGCAACCACGAGCTCGCCGCGCAGCTCTATCGCACGATCTGCAAGTGGTCGCCGAACCGCCCCGAGGCATGGGCAGGGCTCGCCCGCGAGCTGGCAGCGTCGTCGAAGGAGCCGAAGGACAAGGAGCTCGTGCTCGTCGCGCTCCGGCGCGCGCGTGAGCTCTCCCCTGGCGACGCGAAGTACCGCGCCGAGCTCGCGATGCGGCTCGGAAAGCCCTCGGCGTCGAACCCGAACGCGCCGGCCGAGGCGCGCGACGACGAGCGCTACATCGTGAAGAGCGACGTGCTGCTCGCGCGTCGCAAGGGCGTCCCTGCGAGCGGCGCCGCGGCGGACGTCGCCGATCGCGAGCTTCATTGGCTTCGCGCCGTGCACATGCACGCAGACAACCGCGTCTCGCAGCTCATTCACTACGCGCGCGAGATCGTGATCCCGCCGCGCACGCAGCAAGAGCTTTTCGAGCAGATCCCACCCGAAGGCGACCTCACCGAGATCCTTCGCGCGCGCGTGTACCGAAAGAACGGCGGCGTCGCCTTCCCGGTCGAAGAGCACAACGACGGCTCGCGCCCCCGCATCCGCTGGCCCGAGCTCGACGCAGGCGACACTGTCGAGGTCGCCGTGCGCCAATGGACGAGCACCGCGGTGGGCGGTCGCGGCGACGCGCCGTTCTACTTCATGGACTACGCCGGCTCGGCCGCGAGCCATCCCCTCCTCTACAACGAGGTGATCGTCGAGTCGTTGCCGGGCCATCCGCTCTACGTGGACGTCCTCAACGACAAGCTCGCGCCGTACAAGCGGATCGAGAAGGACGAGCGCGGGATGCACATCCTCCAGCTCATCTGGGACAAGCCGCTCGTCGTCCCGGAGGAGCCGCTCGCGCCGCACACGTCCGAGCGCAAGTGGTACGCCGAGGCCGTGCGTGGGTTCACCGAGCCCGACGACGAGGTTCGCCGCATGGCCGCCGAGCTCACCAAAGGAAAGAAGACGCGCGACGAGAAGCTTCGCGCGCTCTTCGAGTTCGTCGCCGACGACATTCGCTACGTGAACTACGTCAGCGGTGAGTGGTGGCTCCCGAATCGTCCGCAGCAGCTCCTCGCGCGCCGCGAAGGCGACTGCGACGACAAAGCGATGCTCCTCATCACGCTGCTCCGATCGATCGGCATCGAGGCGCAAGAGGTCATGGTGCAGACGCGTCTCACCGGTCAGCCGTCCGTGCTCCTCGCGAAGAACGCCGCGGTCCCGATGTTCGATCACGGCATCGCGTTCTTGCCCGGGCCGCCCGGACAACCCGACAAGGGCATGTACCTCGACGCGACGAGCCCGCAGTCGCGGCTCGGACCGATCCCGTCGATGGACGCGCGCGCCGTCGCGCTTCGCATGGATGGCCCCGCCGAGATCGTGCAGCTCCCGTCGAGCTCACCCGACGATCACGGCGCGGACGTGACCTGGCAGCTCTCGCTCATGCCCGATGGCTCCGGCGAGCTCGTGGGTGAAGAGCGCCACTTCGGTGACGGCGCGTTCTGGCTACGCACGAACCTCTCGCAAGCCGAGGCGCGCGCGCAATACGTCGAAGACGCGCTCGTCGCGCCTTGGTTCTCGACGGTCGACCTCGACAAGACGATCGACTTCAAGGGCGACCTGCCGAACGGGCAGGCGGTCGTGAAGTACAAGGCGAAGTCGCGCGGCATGGCGCGCCGCGAAGGCAAAGACCTCGTCCTCTCGCTCTCGCCAGCGTCGACGTACAGCTCGCAGATCGCTCCGCTGCCGACGCGCACGTTGCCGGTGCAGCTACCGTCGTACTTCGCGCCGAGCCACCAGACGCGCACGATGCGCGCGATCGCTCCGCAAGGCATGACGTGGGGAGAGCTGCCGCCCGGAGGCGACGCCAACGGCGGTGACTTCGGCAAGGCTCACCTCGAGGTCAGCCGCGATCCGAAGGACCCGCGCGCGCTCGTCATCAAGCGCACGGTGCTCTTCAACATGCACCTCATCCCCGTCGACAAGTACGCCGCGTGGCGCAGCTGGATCCAGCAGGTCGACGCGCTCATGCACAAAGAAGTGCGCCTCTCGGAGGCTCGTTGAACGTGAAGGCGAAAGCGAAAGCGAAACTCATGAGCACACGCTCGGCGACGAAGGCCCTCCTCTTCTCCTTCGGGCTCCTCGCGCTCGGCGCCGGATGCGGAAACGAGAATCGACACGCGAAGTCACCGCAAGCGTTCGGTGACCTGGCGACGCCGCTCACCGCGGCGTTCAAGGAAGACGCGACGGGCGATCCGGTCAAGGCCGTCGACCTCTATTTCCGCGCCCTCTCGAACGCGGCGACCTCCTCCGAGAACCCCGCGAGCGTCAGCGTCGCGATGGCCGCGCTCGATGCGCTCGTCTACCACGACTACGCGGGCTTCTCCGAGTCGACGTCGACGACCGCGCTCGAGGATCGCGTCGATCCGAACGTGCTGAAGAAGAGCGGCGGGACGATCGACATCCGACTCGCGAAGGTCGCCGCCGAGGCCGAGGGACCATTCATCCCGTCTTTGATCGCGACCGCGCGTCTCTCGCTCGCCGAAGCGGAGGGCAACGCCGCGATGGCCGCAGACCTGCGGCAGCGCACCGGATGCGCGCGTGAAGCGACGCTGCTCGGTCCCGTCGCGTGGATGAGCGTGAGCGGCGTGCGTGAGCCGTCGATCCTCGACAAGCCCAACACACCGATGCCGAGCCAGGTGCCGGGGCCGGGTCCGTTCACGCCGAACCTTCGCCCGATGAAGGTCGCGGCGTTCGGCTGCCGCATTCCGCTCTACGCCGAGACGAGCGCCGCCGGCGTTCGCGAGGTGGCGGTGGACGTCGACGTGCCGAAGTCGGGTCACATCGGCGTCGGGCTCAAGTCGTCGGCCGCTGCGGTCCTCCGCGCAGGCGGACAAGTCGCGATCGATCGCCCGCATGCGCTCGGCGCGAAGGGCGTCACCCGCTACGCGCGTCTCGAGGCGACTCCAGGCACGCTTCGCATCGTCGTTCGCGTCGGCATGGATCAGGATTTCTCCTCGATCGAGATCGGCGCGTGGGACGAGAACGGCAAGCCCTTGCCTCAGCGCGCGCCGCAGCCAGGCCAGAAGGCGCCTGCGGTCGTGAAGCGCGCCGTGCTCATGACGCCGCCGGATCCGAAGACCGACGCGGAGCGCGTGACCGTCGCGCTTGGCGCGCTCGCTGGAAACGATCCTCGCACGGCTGAGAACACGCTCGCGCCGCAGACCGCGCGGGCCGACGCTCCGCCGGACCTCCTGCTGGTCTACGCGCGCTCGATCCTCCTCGCGCGCGATCTGCCGGCCGTCAAATCGCAAGAACGCGCGCGCAACGCGTATTACCGCGTGCTCCAGAAGTGGCCCGCGTCGTGGGAGGCGATCATCGAGCATGCCGTGCTTGCAGGCGCTCGTCGCGGGCGCGCCGAGGCCAACCTCGAGGCGCTCAGCGATCTCGACGTCCAGCGCGAGAAGTACAAGGCCTCGCAGCCGGCGCTCCTCGACGCGTACGAGGCGCAGGTCGCTGGTCGTGAGCGCCTCTACGATCGCGCACACGCTGCGTTCGCTCGCATCAAAGGACCGCTCGCGAACACGCAGCTGCTCACCGAGACCGATCGCGCCGTCTTCGAGCGCACGGGCCGAGACCTCGCCCTCTTCGATTGCAATCCGAAGTCGGGCAACCGCACCGCGCTCTCGTGCCACTCGGCGCTCGTCTCGGCGGGCGATCGCGCCTCGGCAGAGAAAGAGCTCGAGCGCCTTCGCGTGCTCGGAGGCACGCCGCAGCTCTATCTGTCGCTGTCGGCGCGCGACGCGCTCGAGACCGGCGACCTCGCGCGCGCGCAGAAGATCCTCGACTCGATGAACCCGGGCGATCGTCCGCTCTCGACGTTCTACGGCGCGAAGGGAAAGGCGGCGCTGCCTGATCTTCTCCGCATGGCCGTCATCGCCCGCGACGCGCCCGGCGTGCTGCCGTCGATCTTGCGCGACGCCGGAGACGATCCGATCGCACCCTTCGAGGGCATCGCCGAGAAGGTCGTCAGCGATCCGCAGGTCGGCTCCGTCATCGCGAACGCGGCGACCGCCGTCCTCGCGCACAAAGAGAAGTACGAGGTGGAGAGCTCCGGGCTCGTTCACTTCACGATGTTCGACGTGCGACGCGTCATGGGAACGACGGACGTCGAGGCGAACGCGCAGGCCGCCGCGCCCACCCTCTTCGGCAAAGACACCGTGCGCGTCCTTCGCCGTCGCATCCTGAAGAAGAACGGCAGCATCGTCCTTCCGGATCGCACGCCGAACGCCTCGCAGTCGCATGCCGACCTCTCGCAGCTCGAGGCGGGCGACGCGATCGAAGCGATCTACGAAGGCTGGGGCATCCCGAACGAGACGGGCAACATCGGCATCGACACGCCCGACCTCTTGCCCGAGCGCACCGCCGTGCGCGAAGCGACGATCGAGCTTCGCCTGCCGCCGGGGCTTCGTGGATCGATGTGGAGCCATCCGATGCTCGGCAAGGCCGAGGAGACGACGGCGCAAGGCAAGCGCGTCCTCGTCTGGCACATGAAGGACCGGACGATTCGCCGTCTCGAGTCGGGCGTCCCCAAGATGGATCGCAACGTCGGCGTCAGCTTCTCGACGACGACGTGGGACGACGTCGCGCGCGGCCTTCGCGAGACGATCGTGTCGCTCGACGCCGATAGCCCCGAGGTCACGGTGTGGGCACGCGAAGCTGCCGGTGGAAAGCCGCCGTCACGCGAGCTGATCGACAAGGTCGTCGCGGCGTCGGGACAAGCGGTCAAGGAGGCGTCGGGCGTGATCCTGTCCGACATCGACCTCGGTCGCGCGGGCGGTCACGGGATGACGGCGCGAAGCATCCTCACCACCCGCGAAGGCAGCCGCACGTGGCTCATCGTGCGCGCGCTTCGTGAGCTTGGCATCCCGACGGACATCGCCGTCGCCGAGAACGATCCGTTCTCCGACAGCGCCTCCTTCCCTCCTCACTACGGTCGCTTCATGCACCCGCTCGCGATCGCGCACCTGCCCGATCCGAAGACCCCCGGCACGTCGACGGACGTGTGGATCGACGCCGACGTGCCAGGTCCTCCGCTTCCGGCAGGACGCATCTCACCGGAGCTCCGCGGTCGCAACGCGCTCTATGCCGATGGCAAGATCGCGCCGCTCCCCGCGGTAGCGAGCGAAGCCGAGCGCGACGAGGTCGACATTCGCCTCACCGTCGACGATCAAGGCAACGCGAAGGGCACCATCACGGTGCTCCTTCGTGGTCACTCCGCGCAGGATCTCGCCGAGGCGCTCGTGCGTCTCGTCGGCGTCGAGCGACAGCGCGCGCTTCGCGGGATCGCGCTCGGGTGGGTCCCATTCGCGACGGTCGACAAGGTCGAGCTGTCGTCGAGCGAAGGCAGCTGGCAGGTCGCGATGCGTGCCGACCTCACAGCTCCTGGCTACGCGCAGCTCGAGGGGACGAAACCCGAGACGCGTGCGTGGATCCTGCCGGGGATGGATCCCGTGCACTACGTCTTCCCACGTCCGTTCGTCACCACCCTCAGCTCGACCTACGCGACGCAGGCGGCGCGCGAGAGCGCTCTCGCGATCAACCACGCCACTCTTTATCATGTGCGAAGGCGCGTCGAATTGCCGCCGAAGGCCACGATCGTGCGTTTGCCTGGCCCGTTCGAAGGCAAAGGTCCGCTTACATCCGCCTCCAGGAAGATCGCGGTGATGGCGGGCAACCAGACGCAGGCGCCCAACGTGATCGAAGAGGATTTCACGCTCGACATCACGACGGGCACCGTCCCGAAGGAGCGCTACGAGCAGTTCGTGACGGAGGCGCACCGCACCGACGACGCGTTCCGCGCGAGCACACGCGTGAAGCCCTGACCGAGAGCCGCTTGTATATGCATCGACCTCTCGTCCTTCGCGCCTGAGTCCGTTATCGTTCTTGAATGCGCGGAGTCTATCGATCCCTTCTTGGTCTCTCTGTCATCGGCGCGATCATCGCGGCTGCATGCGGAGACAGTGGAGACAGCCAGTTCGCAAACGGTGGTAACGCGGACGGCGGGTTCGAGCCCGGCCCTGGTCCGATCTTCACGCCCGGTGAAGGCGGCGTCGATCCCGACGCGCAGGCGCAGCCGATCGAGATCTCGCCGCTCGATCAGACGGTGACGTTCGTGAGCGGACAGCCCGCGCCGACGGTTCAGTACGTCGCGAAGCTCGTCGCGACCGGACAGCAGGTCCCCGCCATCTTCTCGATCGACCGCGGCGAGATCGGATCCGTCGGGACGAACACGGGGCTCTTCACCGCGTCCGGCAACGTCGGCGGCAAGGCAAAGATCACCGCGGCCTGGAATGGGACGAGCGTGAGCACATCGGTGACGGTGAAGCTCTCCGTCGTCGAGAATGGCGCGTCGTCCATCCCCGATGCAGGCGCAGACGGCGGCGGAGCAGGAGGCAACGGCGGCGTCGGTGGCAACGGCCCCGGCGGCGTGGTCGACGCGGCGACGATCGCCGTCCTCAAGGGAACGCCGGCGGCGGATCCGGGGCTCTCGCTTCTCTATCCGTACGACGCGACGGTATGGCCTCGCGGCATCCTCGCGCCGCTCTTGATGTGGAAGCCGGGCGCGCAGGCGACCTACGACGCGATCTCGATCAAGCTCCACGAAGACGCGTTCGATTACGAAGGCACGTTCACGAAGAACGCGCCCTCGTTCGTGAACCATCCGATCTCGCAGCAAGCATGGAAGCAGCTCCTCTCGTCGAACCAAGGCGAAGAGGTCACCGTGACGCTCACGTTCGCGAAGGGAACGACGGCGTATGGTCCGATCACGATCAAATGGAAGATCGCGTCCGCCCCGCTGAAGGGCATCGTCTACTACAACTCGTACGGCACCAAGCTCGCGCACAACTTCACGGGCGCAAAGCCGAACAACGGTCCGTTTGGCGGCGCGACGCTCGGTATCCGCGGCGGCTCGACCGATCCGATCCTCGTCGCCGGTGGCGATGGCAACGAGACGTATTGCCGCGTCTGCCACTCCGTCGCGGCAAACGGCTCGGTGCTCATCACGCAGCGCGAGACCGGAGACAAACGAAAGTTCTCGACGTACGACCTCAAGGGTCCCACCGAGACGGTGATGTCGCCCGAAGGCGCGACGGCGAACTTCGCGTGGTCGGGCATCTACCCCGACGGCACCATCTTCCTCAACGACTCGAGCGGCGCGCCCGGCTCGTCGACGACGCCGAACCAGCTCTACTCCGTCGTCAGCGGCGCAGGCCCGAAGACGCCCGCGCCGATCACGATGACGGGCTGGCCCGCGGGCCTTCGCGCCGCGTTCCCCTCGTTCTCGCCCGACGGCAAGAACGTCGCGTTCGGCATGTACGGCGGCGTGGCGGGCGCCGACACCCGAACGGTCGCCTTCATGCCGTTCGACAAAGCGACGAACACGTTCGGCGCGCTGAAGGAGCTCTATCGCCCGCCGACCGCGGGGCACAGCGCGATGTACCCGGCGTTCTTGCCGACGAACGACGCGATCGTGTTCGGCGTCGAGACACGCGCGAACACCCGCGGCAGCTACGGCGAGACGCGCTCCGACACGGACTCGGGCCCGGGCGCAGACATCGGCGCGCACAGCGAGCTCTGGTGGGTGAACGTCTCGGCGACGGGCACGCCGGTCGCGGCCAAGCTGAGCAAGCTGAACGGCGTCGGCTATCTTCCGCTCGGTCCCGCCGGCTCCGGCCACGACGTCGCGAGCAACGAAGAGACCCTCAACTACGAGCCGACGGTCAACCCCGTCCCCTCTGGCGGCTACGCGTGGGTCGTCTTCACGAGCCGGCGCATGTACGGCAACGTCGCGACGATCAACCCGTACCACAGCGATCCGCGCAACTTCGACATCACGCAAACGCCGACGACGAAGAAGCTCTGGGTCGCCGCGATCGATCTCAACGCAGCGCCCGGCACCGATCCGAGCCACCCGGCGTTCTACCTCCCCGCGCAGGAGCTCCTCGCCGGCAACTCACGCGGCTTCTGGGTCGTCGACCCCTGCAAGTCGGACGGCAACAGCTGCGAGACCGGCGACGAATGCTGCGGCGGCTTCTGCCGTCCGAACCAAGCCGGCGCGCTCGTGTGCAGCAACGTCGTGCCGCAATGCGCGCAGGAGTTCGAGAAGTGCAGCGTCAGCGCAGACTGCTGCAACTCGCCGTCGCTCCAGTGCATCAACGGCCGCTGCGCCGTCCCCGTCCCGAAGTGACCGTCACTGCGCTCGCGCCGTATCATCGGCCGAGGCAGGGCTGATCGCGACCGGGCCCTTGGCGGCCTCGGTCGCGTTCGCGTTCTCCTCGTCGACGATCTCGCGTGCGAGCGCGTTCTCTTCGGCGTTCTTGTTCTTCGGCGCGGCGTCGTCCAGCGCGAGCAACGTGCGCATCGCTCCCGCGACGTGCGACAGCCTCAACGACTCGGCAGGGCACGTCACGCCCCGATGTGCGATCCCCGCGCCGTAGGCGGCGACGAAGACACGCTGCGACTCGGGAAAGCTCGCCCCATGCGACCGAAGTGACCGCGCGCGGCCGTGATCGGTCGTGACGATCACCGCTGTGTCTTTGCCCTCTTCCGACTTCGCCAGGACGCGATCGAGGTCGGCGAGGAAGTCGTCGGCGCGGCGAATGGCGCGGCGATAGCCCGGGATGTCTCCTCGATGCCCTTGCTCGTCCGCGTCGCCAAGCCCGACGACGAGCACGCGCGGCGTCATCGTCTCGAGGTAACGGAGCGCGATGCGTGCAGTATACAGGTCGGGCCGGTAGTCGACGTGGCCAGGGTAGCCTGCGTTCGCTTGCCCGACCTCGAGCAAGAACTTGAGCTTCTCGTCCGACTTCGCCGCCTTGAGCGACGTCGCGCTCGCGCCCGCCGAGAGGACGATCGCGCGTCGATCGCGCGCGACCGCATGCGCATACTTGTTCCACGACGCAAACACCGCGACGTCGCCTTCACGGTGCGCAGCGGCCCGTGCCTCGTCGATGACGGTGCTCGTCGCGACCGGCGCGCAGTAGTTGTGCGAGCAGGTCTCGGGCGCCTTGCCCGTGAACATCTCGAGGTAGCCCGGCAGCGAGACGAAGTTCGGCCCGCTCGCGCGCACGTCGTGCTCGCACCCTGCGCCGCCGACGACGACGCCGCGCTCTTTGACGAAGCGATGGAGGTTCGGCATCGCGTCGGGCGCTTGACCTCCGTCCGACTCGCCGAGCACGTCTTCCCAACGGATCCCGTCGATCGTCACGAGCACGAGCCGCGTCGGCCTTCGCAAGACCTCGGGCTTCGGCGCGCGATCCTCCACCGGATCGGCAGGCGGAGCGGACGTCACCGCGGGTTCGGCTGGCGTGATGGGCGCCTGCTCTGCGGGGGACGACGAGCGGATGTCGCAGGCGAGGCTCGCCGCAAAAAGCGTCAGAAGCAGCGCAACGCGCCCGCAAACAACTCGGGCTTCCACATTTTCACTCTGTCTGAGAGGCGGGACACCTGCAAAGTTCTCGGCGTGATTTTCCCGGTGCCCGCACGAACCCTCGCCCGAAAGGCCCCAGGGTCCCGCCCGCGAGGACCTTGTCTTCCTGCGTTACGGAGGGCCCGCGCCCGCTCTGGCGCTGGAGATTCCCAGCGGGTTGCTGCTAAATAGGGGCCGAAGCTCGGCGGTCGAACGTGCCGTTGGCACCGCTGTCCGCGCTTCGGATCCGATCCCGACGAGAGAGGCGAAACGATGAGCGGCCATTCGAAATGGGCGACAATCAAGCACAAGAAAGGCGTTGTCGACGCGAAGCGCGGCAAGCTTTTCACGAAGCTCATCAAAGAGCTCACGGTGGCTGCCCGCATGGGCGGGGGTGAGCCGGGCAACAATCCACGCCTTCGCAAGGCCATCGCCGACGCGAAGGGTCAGTCGATGCCCGGTGACACGATCAAGAACGCGATCAAGCGCGGCACCGGCGAGATCGAAGGCGCCGCCTACGAAGACGTCCTCTACGAAGGCACCGGCCCTGGCGGCGTCCTCTATCTGGTCGAAGGCCAGACGGACAACCGCAACCGCACCGTCGCCGAGATTCGAAAGATCTTCGAAAAGAACAACGGCAACCTCGGCGGCGCGGGCGTCGCCGCGTGGGCGTTCGATCGAAAGGGCGTCATCCAGCTCGACAAGGGCGCGGCGACCGAAGATCAGCTGATGGAGATCGCCGTCGGCGCGGGCGCAGAGGACTACTCGGATGAAGGCGAGACGTGGACCGTGACGACGCCGCCCGACCAGCTCAACACCGTCCTCGACGCCCTCGAGAAGGCGAGCATCGCGACGAAGGAGTCGCAGCTCGCGTACATCCCGAAGAACAAGAAGCCCGTCAGCGGCCGCGACGCCGAGGTCCTCATCAACCTCGCCGAGACGCTCGACGACCACGACGACGTCGCGCACGTGTACGCCGATTTCGACGTCTCGGACGAAGATCTCGCCCGCATGTCCTGATTCGATCCACACTGACGCTGGAGATCACCCACGCATGCCTGTCGTCATCGGTCTCGATCCAGGTACGCGTCACTTCGGCTGGGGTGTCGTCTCGAAGACGGGCACACGCCTCGCGCACGTCGCGCATGGCGTGCTCGATGTCCACAAGACGCCCGATCTCGGTGAGCGCCTCGTCGCGATCGAGAAAGAGCTCGTCGCGATCGTGCAGCGCTACGCTCCCTCCGAGGCGAGCATCGAGTCGCTCTTCTTCGCGAAGGACGCGCAGGCCGCGGCGAAGCTCGGACACGCACGCGGCGTCGCGCTCCTCGTCTGCGCGCGCGCCGGCCTCGCCTCCTTCGAGTACGCGCCGGCGCGCGTGAAGCGAACGGTCGCGGGTGCAGGTCGCGCCGACAAGGCGCAGGTGGCACAGATGATTCGCGTCGTGCTCGGCTTGAGCGAGCTGCCGCGAACGGACGCCTCGGACGCGCTTGCGATCGCCGTCACGCACCTCCAAGGCCAGCGCCTTCCTGCGCTCGCCGCGCCCCGCTCCGCCCCGCGCATTCGTGCGGGCGCGCCGTTCGCGATCCCTTCGCGGCGCTAGGGCGGCCGTCTTGGTTGGGCTTGCGGATTCCGGAAGAAACACGGAGATTCGCCTGTTTTCGGTGTGAGGGCATGGCTTGCACTTGGCCGTGCTAAAGAACAGCGGGTCGACCCGGCCTCGTAAAGCCAACGTAAACGCGGTTTTACCCTCAATATTGCGCCCACCTGGCACGTCCAATAAGAAGAAACCTTCCAGACTCCTCCGGCCGTAAGCAGTAGAAGACCGGAATCGTTACTTCGGAGAATCCCGCCCTCATGTTGTCGCAGAACCGCAGTCGTCGCGCAGCGCTCTCTCTCTTCGCCGTCCTCGCGATCACGGTGCCGTCCTTCATCGCCTCCGACGCCGATGCGCAGCCCGCGCCGTCGGGCGCACCTGCTCCCGCCGCGCCGCAGGCCGCGCCTGCCGCAGAGACCGCCGCCACGGTCGCGAAGGTGCAGGCCTTCTACGACTCGACGACCTCGTTCATGAGCCCCTTCACGCAAGAGTTCTTCGTGAAGTCGCACAACATTCGCAAAGAGTCGAAGGGCAAGGTCACCTTCGCGAAGCCCGGCAAGATGGCGTGGGACTACGAAGATCCCGCCGGCAACCGCGTCGTCTCCGACGGCAGCATCCTCAAGGTGTACGAGGCGGCGAACAAGCAGATGTTCGAGCAGAACGTCGACAAGTCGCAGTACCCCGCCGCGCTCTCGTTCCTCACCGGCACCGGCAAGCTCGGCGACTCGTTCACGTTCCTGATGTACCCCGGCGCGGCGATGAACTTCCCCGGCGGTAAGGTCCTCGTCGGAACGCCGAAGCAAGCCAACGCGGCCTACACGAAGGTCCTCTTCTATGTCGACGAGGCGTCGTCGCACGTGCGCCGCGCGCTCATCGTCGACGCGCAGGGCAACCGCAACCGCTTCGATTTCGTCGAGCCGAAGGTGAACGTCCCCGTCGACGACGGCACGTTCAAGCTCGTGCCCCCGGCTGGAACGCAGATCATCAAGCCCTGACGTTCTCGCGTCGCCCGTCGCGCGTCGCTTTCGCGCACTCGGCGACGAGCCGTCGAAACCAGCGATGCGCGGGGTCGGCGTCCACGCGTGGATGCCACACCTGGCTGATCGCGTAGGCGGGCAGCGGGATCGGCGGCTTCAACACCTGAAGGCCGAAGCGATCCGCATGCGCGAGCGCGAGCCGCTCCGACACCGTCACGACGCAGTCGCTCCGCGAGACGAGGTCGAGCGCGACGACGAAGTACGGGACGAACCGCGTCACCTTGCGTGAGAGACCGCGCTCGGCGAGCGCCGTGTCGACCGTGCTGCCGCCACGCCCGCGCGGCGCGACGAGCACGTGCTTCATCTCCAAGAAGGACGTGAGCGTCATCTTCCCCTTCACGCGCGGGTGCCCTTTGCGGACGACGCAGGCGAAGCGCTCCTGAAAGAGCGACTGCGTTCGGAACTCGGGCGGGAGATCGGGGAATACCCCGACCGCGAGATCGATCTGACCTCCACGCAGCGGCGACACGTCGTCGGGCTGAATCGGAAGAAAGCGCAGCGAGCAGCTCGGGGCGTGCGCCGCGAGCGCCGCGCCGATGCTGGTCCCGAGCAGCGCGAGGATGTGATCGGTGGCGTTGATGCGAAACTCGCGCCGGGAGGTGCTCGGATCGAAGTCCGCTTCGCGACCAAGCACGCGCCGCGCGCCGCTCGCGAGCTCGTGCACCTCGACCTTCATCGCGGCCGCGCGCTCGCTGAGATGCCACGATTGACCCGAGCGCACGAGCACGGGGTCGCCCATCTGGTCGCGGAGACGAGCGAGCGCATGGCTCATCGCCGCCTTCGTGATGCCGACGTGCTCGGCCGCGCGACTCACGCTCTCGGTCTGCAAGATCGCGTCGAGCACCGCGAGCAGGTTCAAGTCGACGGAGGAGACCTTCATGGCAGCCTTCATCCATACCACAAAACGTCGTAATTCAGGCCTTGTTGCATTTTATGCAACTCGAAGATGCATGCACTTCGATTGACGATCCGAGGGCGGATAACGACTCTTCCAACGTCCACCGCTGCCGAATGCCGCGAGCAAAAGGAAGAACCATGAGCCTAAAAGACCCGAACGTCGTCAACCCGAAGAGCAAGAAGCGCGTCGCGATCGTGATCGCCAACCCTGCCGTCTCCACCACGACCCAATGGCCGGTCGGCTTCTGGTGGAGCGAGCTGACCCACCCGTTCTACGTCCTCACCGAGGCCGGCTACGAGGTCGAGATCTTCAGCCCGAAAGGCGGCTCGTGCGTCGCCGACGCGATGAGCGATCCGCGCGACCCGAGCGGATATTCGTCGAGCGACTTGATCAGCATGGGCTTCCTCGCGACGCCCTCGCTCGCGGCGCTCGTCGAGAAGACCAAGCCGGTCAGCGAGATCAACGTGAAGGCCTTCGACGCGATCCTCGTCGCGGGCGGCCAAGCGCCGATGTTCAGCTTCGAGAGCGCGACGGAGCTGCACGCGAAGGTGACGGAGCTCTACGAGGCCGGAAAGGTCGTCGCCGCGCTCTGCCATGGCGTGGCCGTCCTCCGCTACGCGAAGCTCTCGAATGGCCAGCCCCTCGTGAAGGGCAAGACGGTGACCGGCTTCGCGAACGTCGAAGAAGACTTCGCCGACAGGGCGGTGTGGCAGATGAAGGCGCTCCCCGAAGGAAAGCACCTCATGCCGTGGCGGATCGAAGACGAGCTGAAGCGGCTCGGCGCCAACTACATCCAAGGCGGCCTCTGGCGCGGGTTCGCCGTGCGCGACGGAAACCTGATCACGGGCCAGCAGAACTTCTCCGGCGAAGAGACGGCGCGCCTCGTCGTCGAAACACTCGGTCGCTGACGCCCCTCGAGGCGCACGAAACATTCGCGTGAAGCGCACGGCTCGCGATCGTTACACGTCGGCTTCAGCCGTGAATTCGTGGCGTATTTCGAGCGCGTCTCGCGTTTTCTAGACGATTGCACGCGCTCGACGCGCGCGGTACGAGGCGCACACTCCATGCGCACGATCGATCGCTTTCGGGTCGCTTCGGCGGGGCGTGTGCTCGCCGCCGCGGCCATCGTCCTCGCTCCGATGATCGCCGTCGCGGCATGCGCCGCAGGCAACGCGGACGATGGCCTCGTCGATCCGGCGAGCAGCGTCTCGCCCACCGATCCGGCCAGCGACCCTTCGAAGCACGACGACGCCAGCCAGACGCTCCCCGTGTCGTCGCCGTCCTCATCGTTTGGGGCCGGCGCGGATGCAGGCGGTGATGCGGGGAAGACCGCGGCGTCATCTTCTTCGTCTTCTTCGTCTTCTTCCTCGTCGGGGTCGTCGGGGTCGGCGTCGTCCTCCTCCTCCTCGTCCTCTTCGGGTGGATCGAGCGGATCGGGGACGTGCTTCGGCTACGCGGAGCCCACGAAGACGGCGGCGTGCAAGGCGTGCGGCGGAGCCTCGAAGCCGTGCCAAGCCAACGGCTGTTACAACGGGTATTGGTGCGACGAGATCCTCGTGAAGTGCCTGCCGAAGCCGTCGGGCTGCTGAACGCAGACGCCCTGCCTGCTTTCGTGGCACACTGCGCGCGGTATCGCCGTGGTGTCCGCATCGCCCCCATCCTCGAAGTGTCCGGCGTGTGGCCGCCAGGCGTGGAACGAGGTGACCGGCACATGCTTGGGCTGCGGGTATGCCGCGGGCGAGATGAATCGCTGTCCGCACTGCGGCGCGATCGCACGGATCGAAGGCACCGGCCTCCAATCGGTCTGCGCCGTGTGCGGCGGGCCGCGTGTCCCGGCGAACGCAGGCGGTGAGGCCTCCGCAGCGGCGCTGAAGGAGCAGAAGAAGCTCTTGGGATCAGCCCGGCTCGCGTCCGTGTCGACCGTGCTTCAAGCCGTCTTCGCCGTCCTCGCCACGCTGGTGGGGCTCGCGATCATGCCGGCCTCGATCGTCGGAAAGGTGATCGTCTTCGCGATCGCCGCGATCCCTCTGCTGATGGCGATGCGGTCGCGGTCACGCGCGAAGAAGGCGCGCGAATCGGCGGCGGAAGCGAGCGAACGCGCATGGCAGGCGGCGGCGGAAGATGTGGCCGCGCGCGCGAAGAAAGGCGTCTCGGCGCCTGCGCTCGCGAAGATGCTCGGCATCGAGCCCGCGTTCGCGGAGAAGCTGCTCACGTCGCTCGCGGTCCATGACCGGACGCGAATCGATGTTGGCGACGATGCCGAGGTCGTCTACAGCGTGGCGCCCGACGTGATGTCGCGCGCCCTGGACCCGCTCCTCGCCGAACGAGCCCTCGAAGAAGCCAGCGCGGATGACGCCGCCCTTCTAGAAGCAGAAGAGAAAGAGAAGAAGGCCTCGCCGTGAGCGCATCCAGCACCAAACGTCGAGCCGGCCGTACTGACGAAAGCGGTCGTAGCGAAGAGACCGGTCACGACGGCGTTGAGCGCGACGACGACGACGAGGGCCAAGCGACCAACCTGGGCGTCGTCCTTCGCCGAAGGCGCTCGCTCACCAACGTCGGCGGCGCGGTCGAGACGAGCGGGGACGAGACGGCCGCGAAGATCCTCACCCACGCGATCGACGTCACGCCGAGCAGCGAAGAGGAGTCCGAGGATCGCGCGCACGTCCACGGCTTTCACGCGTATCCCGCGCGCGCGCATCCGGTGACCGCACGCCGTCTCATCGAAGGTCTCACGGATCCGAAGGACACCGTGCTCGACCCGTTCTGCGGATCGGGGACGGTCCTCGTCGAGGCGATGCTCCTCGATCGACAGACGATCGGGACGGACCTCAACCCCATCGCCGTGATGCTCGCGCGCGCGAAGACGTTCCCGCGATCGCCGGAGAAGACCGCGGAGCTCACCCTCGCCGCGCGAAAGGTCGCCGAGCACGCCGACGCACGGCGCAAGGCAAAATCCGGAGCGTCGCGTCGCTTGCCACGCGAAGACGTCGCGATCTTCGCGCCGCACGTGCTCCTCGAGCTCGACGGCATTCGCGAAGGCATCGAGGAGGCGCCGGCGGCGATCCGTCCCGACCTGATGCTCGTCCTCTCGTCGATCCTCGTGAAGCTGAGCCAACGACGCGGCGACACATCGGCCGAAGCGGTCGAGAAGCGAATCGGCGCAGGCTATCCGGCGCGGCTCTTCGTGAAGAAGACCCAGGAGCTCGCCCGGCGCTTCGACGAGTTTCGTACGCTCCTTCCCTCCCCTCCACCACGAGCGCGTGTGTTCGAAGACGACGCGACGATCCTGAAGAAGGTGGACGAAGCGAGCATCGACGCCGTGATCACGTCGCCGCCCTACGTCGCGACCTACGACTACCTCGCGCATCACGAGCTTCGTATGCGGTGGCTCGGGCTCGACGCCCGCAAGCTCGCACGTGGAGAGATGGGCGCGAGACGCAACTACGAGCATCTCACGCCCCGCGACGCGATCGCCTCCTGGGACAACGAGCTCGCGAAGCTGTTTCGCTCCCTCGCGCGCGTCATGAAGCGAGGCGCCCCGCTCGTCCTCCTCATCGCCGACTCGGCGGCTGGACAAGGGCGCTCGCGCGGAGCGCCGGCCGAGCCGATCCGCGCCGACGAAGCCGTCGCGCGCGTCGCCGAGCGCGGCGAGAAGGGTCGCGCGCTCTTCACGCCGATCGCGCGCGCGTCACAAGCGCGACCGCACTTCCACGGACCGACCGCCGGCGCGTTCTCGAACCGCATAGGCCCACAGGGCGAAAAGCAGCGGCCTCGCTACGAGCACGCGCTCCTCCTCGAGCGCGCCTGACCTTGGTTGGTTGCGCGCGCCGTTGCGGAGGTGACGGCAGCGGGTGACGACGGGCGTACGCAGCTCGAAGAAGTGGCGCCTCGCGCTTGCCTCTGACGCGATCTCCAGACTATGACGAGCCGGCAATGCCCGAGATCACGTTCGAGTCGAGCGACGGCTCGCAAAAGAAGACGGTGAACGCCCCCAACGGAGGAGCGCTCGCCGATCTCTGCGATGACAACGCCGCGCCGATTCCGTTCTCGTGTCGAAGCGCGAGCTGCGCGACCTGCCACATCGAGGTCATCGAAGGGCAAGAGGCGCTGCTGCCGCCCGAGGACGAAGAGCTCGACGTGCTCGACGCCGTCTGCTCGCAGCCACCGCGCTTCCGGCTCGCGTGCTGCGCGAAGCTCCGACCCGGTCCGGGTCGCGTCATCGTGCGCGCGCAAAACGAGTACTGACGGCGGTCCTCGTTTTGGGCAACCGCCTGCAGGTGGTGCGGCGCCGAAAACCTCGTCTCTGGCGTGGCCGGCCGGGCTTCAACCGCGCGACATTACGATGACTTTTCCGCGCTGCGGCCCCGCCGGACCGGACGGCTGCCCAAAGACGTGCTAGAGAATCGCTCGCCGGTCGCGAAGCCGCGACAAGCCTTGCGTTGGTTGAGCTCCATCGAGCTTCGCACACGCTCGAGAATCCTTGCTTGGAGAGGGAGATTCGCAAGATGAAGCAGCAAACCCGTCGTCTGATCATCATTCTGGGTGGAGCCATGCTGAGCGCCGCGGGCCTCACGCTCGCCGCCTGCAGCACCGACAACGGCTCGACCCCTCTCCCCACCGCGGGCTCGGACTCCGGTCGCGACACGGGCGGCAACACCGGCAAGGACACGGGCTCACCGACCGACAACGACGGCGACACCCCCGGCCAAGACAGCGGCGGCGGCGCAGACTGCGGCGACGCTCCCTCGCTCCACAAGACGACCTCCGGCTTCTTCTGTGCATTCTACAAGGATGGCGGAATGGCCGACGCAGGCGGCAACAGCAACTGCGCGAACAACGAGACGTGCTGCAACCCGGGCAAGAATGGCGCGGCGTTCCCGCCGTCGTTCTGCGCGTCCACGCCGGCCTCCGGCAAGGGCGACAACGGACAAGACGAGTGCAACTCGCAAGCGACGGCGAAGTCGGGCGTCGCGTGGGTCGCCGCGGGCAGCTCCACCTGGGAGTGCGCGTCGAGCGAGAACTGCGGCGCAGGCAACACGTGCTGCATCGTCACGAGCGCCGCGGAGAAGGCCGACGGCGGTCACGTGAACATCGGCAAGGCGTCCGGCTCGACCGCGCCGCCCGCCGCATGCAACGCGCTCCAGGCGTACAAATACGGCGGCACGATCTGCAAGGCCTCGTGCACCGGCCTCGACGAGATCGAGCTCTGCAGCGAGACGGCGAACAACTGCGCCGGCGGAAAGAAGTGCACGCCGTTCGTCGTGCAGCCTGGCTTCCGCGACTTCGGCTACTGCAAGTGATCTGACAGCGCCGCGCTCACGCGGCCCTCATGACGCCACGGCTCTACGGAGCGGTGGCGTCGTGCTTTTGTCCACCTCGTTGTCTGCCGCGCGCGTCCTGTCGCGTTGCCGACTTGGCGAGTTGGATCAGGCGTGGGCGACGATCCAGCGCGCGATCGACTCCGCGAGATCCTTCCACGACGGCTCGTTGAGCACCTCGTGGTAGAGGCCTTCGCGCGGGTCCCACGTCTTGTCCTTGCTTCCCGCGGCGTCGAAGAAGCGCTTCGCGGTCGGCAAGCTCGCGACCTTGTCGCTCGTCCCAAACGTGAGGTACAGCGGCAACGTCAAGCGTGACGCGTTCGCCAGGGCGCGCTCTTGCGCCGCGACCGTCTCGGTGAACCAACGCGCCGTCGCGTTCTTGAAGACGAGCGGATCCTCGTCGTACGCGCGCGCCTTCTCCTGGTCGTGCGTCATGTCCTTGCCCGCGAGGCCGCTCGGCAAGCCGAGACGCGGGTAGAGCTTCGACGCGAGGCGCCCGGCGAGCACCTTGACCTTCGGCACCTCGAGGGCGAGCCCGAAGAACGGCGCGCTCAGCACGAGGCCTTTGAAGGCGCCGGCGTTCTCGAGCACGCTCGAGGTCGCGACGAGACCACCGAAGCTGTGACCAAAGAGGAAGGTGGGCACCTTCCCTTCCCTGCTGCGCTCATCGACCAGCCGCCGGAGCTCGCGCGCGTCGTCGAGGATCTCGTCGAAGCGGTTGCAGAAGCCACGCGTACCGCCCGCACGACCATGCCCTCGAAGGTCGATCGCGATCGAGCCGATGCCGTGCTCCGCGAGCGCGCCCATCACGTGGCGATAGCGAGCGCCGTGATCGGCGTAGCCGTGCACGATGCCGAGAACGGCCTTGAGACCCTCCGATGGCATCGCCGACGAGTAGTAAAGATCCGGTGCGTTCCCGGCGCGTTTGCCAAGAGTGCCCTCGTCGACCTCGATGCTCATGGATCCTTTCCGGTGGCCGCGAGCGTCGCGCCGTCGAGCGACACGCCCTCGGCGATCAGCGCTTCACGAAGCGCCGCGAGCGCGCGCGCCGCACGTGACTTGATCGTCCCGAGTGGCACGTTCTCACGTGCGGCGATCTCGGGATAGCTGAGGCCTTCGAAGAACGCGACCTCGAGGGTCTGCCGCTGCGCATCGGGGAGGCTCGAGAGCGCACGTCGAATCTTCTCGCGCTCGCTCGCCTCGGAGGTGAGCCGCTCGGGATCGCGAACGGACGCCGGCGGCTCGTGCGGCAGCACCTCACGCGCGAGCGTCCCACGCCGCTCACGGCGACGTGTCCGATCGATCGACAAGTTGCGCACGAGCGTGACGAGCCACGCGACGACCGACCCGCGGTCGGCGGTGTACTGGTTCGCGCGTTCACTCACCGCGACGAACGCATCGTGGAGCACGTCCTCGGCCTCCGAGCGCTCGCGCAAAATGCGAAGCGCGATCGGGAACAGCGTCGGCGAATAGCGATCGTAGAGCTCGCCGATCGCGCGCACGTCCCCCTCGGCAATGAGCCGAAGAAGCTCCGCGTCGGGCCGTGCATCCGCCGAAGACATTGGCGTGATGAGCGTCCGACGTCGAGGGTGGTCGCGTCAAGTGGTTCGAGCGCAAAGAGCCTGTTTTTGTGGCGGATTCGACGAAGAGGTCGACAACGAGCCCGACGTACGAGCCCGACAACAAGCCCGAAGGCTCGACCCGTCCCAACCAGGCGAACGACGGGGTTTGGTGACGTTCGGAGGCCGCACCGTTACCATTCCCTCCGAACCACAGGAGAGGACGGTTCGTTTCGCTGTGCATCGCCTCGCCGCAGCCCTCGTCGCCGCTGTCGCCGCGCTCGTCGCCACCCCGGTCGGCGTCGACGCCCACGT
Source organism: Labilithrix sp. (assembly GCA_044227045.1). GTDB lineage: Bacteria > Myxococcota_A > Polyangia > Polyangiales > Polyangiaceae > Labilithrix. The sequence goes on along the minus strand of JBGAFW010000003.1, from coordinate 132,013 downwards.
CGCGCGCTCGAGCCACGCCTTCGACGGCAAGAAGGCGAAGCCGACCATCGCGACCAAGGCCGGCGCGACCGCGGACATGGTGACGGACATGGCGACGGACACGGCCACGGCCCTTGCTGCGGACGCTGGCGCCGCGGCCACCATCACGGAGACGACCACCATCACGGAGACGGGATACGCAAGTGCGCCTCCGATGGCAGAGACCGACGAGCCGACTTCGTCGGATCTCCTGGGTACGCTCGTGCAAACGCACACCGACGAGCGCGTACCTCTCGACGCGCTGTCACCGTCGAACGCCCGCTTCGCGTCGCTGCTCTCCGACCGCGTCACCGGCGAACGTCACGACTTCGACCCGCGACTGCTCGGCCTCCTTCGCGCGCTCGGGAAGAAGCATCCCCTCGCCCGCTTCGAGCTCGTCAGCGGCTACCGGAGCCCGAAGCTCAACGAGATGATGCGCAAGAAGGGCCATCACGTCGCCTCGCACAGCCAACACTCCCTGGGCCATGCCGTCGACTTCCGCGTCGTCCTCCCCGACGCCGAGCGAGGCATCGATCCACGCATCCTCGAACGAGAGATCCGCGATCTCGGTTGGGAAGGCGGCGTCGGCGTCTACACCGCGATCTCGAGCGACTGGTTCGTCCACGCCGACGTCGGCCGCAACCGCCGCTGGTCCGGCTAACGAGGACGACGATCGCGAGCGCTGCCGCGCGCCGGAACACCCTGGTTGAAAAGGGTGAACGGGGAATCACCATGGTCAACTATGGGATTGCTCGTCATCCGCACGCTGCGGTCTCGTGGCACGCCTCTCGGTCGGGCCGATGCTCCCACGCTGGCGTGGCTCACTGTCGAAGACCATGGTGGTCACGCCTCTCGATCGAGTTGATGCTCCCGCGCTGGCGCGGCTTCGAAACGCCATGGTTGAAAAGGGTGAATCCGTAGCTCATCGCTGCGTGTCCACACTTGTTGCAAAGGGTGAACCATCGTCAACGATGGGATGGCTCCTCCGCGACTGAGAGTGGCGTGGGTGGCACGCCGCTCGGTCGGGCCGATGCTCCCGCGCGGCTGCGAAACGCCATGGTTGGAAAGGGTGAACCCTTCGGCTCGAAGCTCATCGCCGCGCGTCGGACAACACTTGTTGAGAAGGGTGAACGGGGATCACGGCCGGATGGCACGCCGCTCGGTCGGGACGATGCTCCCACGCTGGCGTGGCTACACCTTGGTTGAAAGGGGTCCCTCGGCTCGAAGCTCATCGCCGCGCGTGGCCACACTTGTTGAAACGGGTGAACGGGGAATCATGGCTCGTCGCGCACTGAGAGGGCCTCGGGTGGCACGCCGCCCGGTCGGGCCGATGCGCGTCCCACGCTGGCGCGGCTACACCCTGGGTCCCTCGGCTCGACGCTCATCGCTCGCGCGGACCACACTTGTTGAAAAGGGAGATCCATCCTCAGGATCGCCATGGTCAACCATGGGATTCTTCGTCCGCGAATCCATGCTCCGCGTTGGGGCTGTCTCACGTGGCACCGCTCTGTCAGCCGATGCTCCTCACGCTGATCGGTGGGTCGTGGGCTGGCGAGGCGCTCGCTCGACTGCGCTGCGCTGCGCGTCAGGGCATCGTTAGCGTGGCTTGCAGGAAGGCGTATTGCGCGATGTTCGACGGTTGGATGACGTTGGCGGAGTCGCGGCTGCCGCGGGCGTGGACACGCATGACGGAGCGCGCGCCGTCGTCGACTTCGTGGCCGAGCTCTTCGTCGGTGGAGGCGGGCGTGGCGGGTGGTGACGTCGTGATCGCGGGCGGCGCGGTCTGGCTGCCGACGACGTTCATGTAGCCGCCGATCCACTCGCCGCTTCCGTTGGCGAGGCGGGCGTAGCGGTAGTCGAGCGCGAACGTCGTGTCCGTCCACGGGACGATCTGGGCGCGAGCGCCGACGTCCATCATGTTCGACCACGAGAAGAGGTCCATCTGGCCGTGAAAGCGCTGCGGATCGGGGAGGAGCGGATCGAATTGCTTGTAGACGCCGCGCCCGTTGTCGCCGGAGGCATAGGAGCCCGCAAGGCGGAAGGTCGGCGTGAGGAGGAGCTGGTCGAGCGTCTTCGACACGTGCGCGGCGGCGGCCCACGCGGAGATGTCGTTGCCGCCGATCGCCAAAGAAGAGGTGGTGCCGAGCTGGTAGGCGCCTTCGGCTCCGTACGTCCAGCCCTTCGAGTCGCCCGAGACGCGAAGCGAGGCGGTGTAACGCTCGCCCGAGAGACGGGACGCGGCGAAGCGGGAGCCGTCGAGGTCCGAGCCGTCGCTGCGCGAGATGCGGACGAGGCCGAAGACTTCGACCTTGAGGAGAGGGTCGATCGTCCACTTCGCGGTGAGGCCGTGGAGCTGAACGCCCGAGCGTGATGGACCGGCTGTCTCGCCGAACGGCGCGCCGAGCGGACCAGGCACCTCGAGGATCGCGGCGAGCGCTTCGAAGTCGAAGTTGCCGAACGCGAGATGGCCGCGCGCAGCGTCGAGCGAACGTCCGGTGGCGGCGAAGTCGGCGTTGCCGATCATGCGGCCTTCGCCCCAGACGACGGCTTGACGTCCGAGACGCAGATAATGAGGACGCGCGCCGCTCGTGCTGTGCATCTCGGCGAACGCCTCGTAAGGGCCAAACTGCCCGACGCCTTGCGATCCGACGAAGCGCGCGGACGGCACCGGCGAGCCGAGCGCGCGTGCGTCCTGCAAGGTGATCTGCGCGCGAACGGCGCCGCGCTCGACGCCGAGGCCGAGACGCGCACGCTCCATGACCATCCACGCGTCTCGAACGCGCGGGCTCAGGCGGCCGAAGAGATCCAGGCCGCCGAGGTCGGGCGCGTCACGCCGGTACTCTCCGCGAACGCGCACCTCCATCGAGGGCGAGAGCTGCCAGTCACCGACCGCGATCTTGTCCGGAGCCGCTGGCGGGGACTGCGCTTCGCTTCGCGACGACGCCAGCGTGAGCGTGAGCCCGAGCGCGACCGAAAGCCCGTAAAAACATCGCCTGTTTCTCGCGCCACACGCACCCATTCGCGGGCCGCGACGCTACCACGATGCGCCGAGGGCCTGCAGAAAAGCTCTCTTCGCGGCGTCGGCGCGAAGAAGGGCCCTGGATTTTCGCCCCGTTCGGATGGAAGGTCCGACGTCCCCCCAGGCGAGGGATGGGTCGCATCGTCCGCCCTTTTGCTCGCCGGCAAAAGAGGAGCGCGACCTCCCGTCGGCGACGCCGGTGGGCATCGTCGAAGAGAGGTCGTCTCGTCAGGGCTTGGCAGCGTCTTTCGCTGCGACGAGTTCTCGTGCGCGTGAGAGCAGCCGATCGCGCTCGTTGTCCTTTGGCTCCGCGGTGACCTCCTCGAGGAGCGTCTCGAGGATCTCACCGATGATGCGGCCCGGCTTCAGGCCGAGCTCCTTCATCAAGACGTTGCCGTCGATCGCGAGATCGCGCGTGGACAGCGCCGTGCCTTCGGCGAGCACGCGCTCGACGTGCGCCTTGAGCGCGGTCAGCGCAGCGAAGGCCTCGGGCTCGACGACGGGGGCCTTGCCTCGAAGGTCCGCCTCGTTGATCGCATAGAGGTCTTCGATGCGCTCTTTGCCGACGCGCCGGATCCAGCGGCGTACCGCTGCGTCGCTCCACTCGTCGTAGTGAAACAGGTGGTGACGCACGAGCGCGACGATGCGCTGGCGCTCCTCGGTCGAGAAGCGAAGGCGTTGGAGGATCGGATCGGCGATTTCGGCGCCGACGCGATCGTGATCGTAGAACGTGTAGTCCTGCGTCTTGTCGCTGAACGCACGCGTGCGTGGCTTGCCGACGTCGTGGAGCAGCGCGGCGATACGGAGGATCGGATCGCCCACGCACGCGTCCATGCACGCCATGCCGTGACGCCACACGTCGAACGTGTGCCACTTGTTTTGCACCATGCCGACGCCTTCGAGCATCTCGGGACAGGTGATCGCGAGGATGCCCGACTCGCGCATCACGTCGAATGCGCGTGAGGGCTTCTTCGCCTTCATCGTCTTGACCCACTCGTCGCGAACGCGCTCGGCGCTCACCTTCTTGAACGTGTCGAGCGTTGGCTCGATCGCCGCGAAGGTCTCCTTGTCGAGGTCGAACTCCAGCGTCGCCGCGAAGCGGGCCGCGCGCAGCACGCGCAGTCCGTCCTCGGAGAAGCGCTCGAACGGCTTGCCGACCGCGCGAATGATCTTCGTGTCGAGGTCGGTTCGCCCACCGAACGGATCGATGAGCGCCCCGTTCTCGGGGTCGACCGCGATGGCGTTGATCGTGAAGTCGCGACGCGCGAGGTCCGCCTCGATCTCTTCGACGAAGTGGACGGCGTCGGGACGGCGGCCGTCGGAGTACGAGGTCTCGCCGCGAAGCGTCGTCACCTCGTAGTGGTGTCCGCCCATGACGACCGTGACCGTGCCGTGCTGAAGCCCGGTCGGGATCGCACGCGGAAAAATCTTCACGAGCTCGTTCGGCAGCGCCTCGGTCGCGACGTCCCAGTCGTTGACCGTCTTGCCGAGCAGCGAATCGCGCACGCAGCCGCCGACGATCCACGAACGACGCCCCGCGGCCTTGAGCTTGCTCGCGATGGTGAACACGTCTTTCGGAACGACAGAGAGATCGAAGGCAGTCATCGGTGGGGCTTTCGCGTTTGCTTCAGGCCAGGAATCTCACGGTGTGGACGCTTCGGCGATCTGTCAAGCGCCGTCCGTGTCCCCCGCCATGGGATGTGCGGAGGTAGGGAGGCGAAGTGGGCAAGCCGCGAAGAAGGCAGGTGACGCGACCGTCAGTACCCCTCCGTCTTCGAAATGATCTCGTTCATGATCTCCCGCGTGCCGCCGCCGATCGGATAGAGGCGCGCGTCCCGGTAGAGCCGCTCGACGAGGAATTCTCGCATGTAGCCGTTGCCGCCGTGGATCTGCACCGCTTCGTGGACGACCGCGGTGCACATGTCCGTCGCTGCGTTCTTCGTCATCGCCGCGAGCCCCGGCACCTGCTCGCCGCGCGCGACGCGGATCGCACACTCGCCGACGAGCGCGCGGGCGGCCGCGATCTTCGTCGCCATGTCCGCCAGCTTGTGGCGGGTCACCTGATGCCCCATCAAGGACTTGCCGAAGGCGGTTCGCTCGCGCGCGTACTTGACCGCCTCGTGGTAGGCGAGGTCGGCGATCGCGACGCACTGACCAGCGAGGAAAAGCCGCTCGGTCGCGAAGTTCACCATGATCGCGAGGAAGCCTTGGTTCTCTTCTCCGATCAGGTTCGCGACCGGGACGCGGCACTCCTCGAACGTCAGCTCCGCGGTGTCGCTCGCCCACCACCCCGTCTTCGCGAGCTTCTTGCTGACGGTGAAGCCGGGCGTCCCTCGTTCGATCACGAGGAGCGATACGCCGCCATGCCCTTCCCCGCCCGTGCGCACCGCCGTCGTGACGATGTCTGCGCGGCATCCCGAGGTGATGAACGTCTTCGATCCGTTGACCACGAAGTGATCGCCATCGCGTACGGCGCGCGTGCGGAGGCTCGCGACGTCGCTGCCGCCGCCTGGCTCCGTGATCGCGAGCGCGCTCACCTTCTCACCGCGGAGCACCGGCAACACGAAGCGTCGTTTTTGATCGGGCGTGCCCGAGCGCATGATCGGCGGGAGCGCGATGCCGTGGCTGTTGAGGCCGACGCACGTCCCGACCGACTGCCCGAAGAACACCATCTCTTCGGCGGCGGCCAAGGCGTGCGTGATGTCGCCGCCCGAGCCTCCCTCTTCGGTCGGGTACGAGATCCCGAGAAGCCCAGCCTCGGCGGCGATCTTGTAGAGCTCGAGAGGGAACTCGTTCGCCTCCTCCCACGCATGCGCGAACGGGGCGATGTGCTTCTGCGCGAAGCGCTTCACGGTGCGCCTCAGCTCTTTGTGCTCCTCGGTCTCGAAGAGGTACGTCATGGGCACATGCTAGCGTGGGGGCGTGGGTCCCGTCCGTACTGTCCGCACTGTCCACACGGTCTTCCTCTTCGACATCGACGGCACGCTCGTCCTTACCGGAGGCGCCGGCCGGCGCGCGATGGTGCGCGCCTTCACGACGATTCACAGCCGAGCAGACATTTTCGACGGCCTCTCGTTCTCCGGCATGACCGATCGCGCGATCGTGCGGCATGGCCTCCGCGCGGTCGGCGAGGGGCTCGATCACGACGACGGGATCGATCGCATCCTCGAGGCGTATCTCACGCATCTCGAGACGGAGCTCGCCAGCGCCGACGACTATCGCGTCCTTCCTGGGGTCAAGGCCGTGCTCGACGTGCTCGCGACCAAGCCCAACGTCGCGGTGGGGCTCGGCACGGGCAACATCCGCCAGGGCGCCTACGCGAAGCTACGGCGCGGCGAGCTCGCCGGCGCGTTTCCGTTCGGCGGATTCGGCTGCGACGCCGAAGATCGGGTCGAGCTCCTTCGTCGCGGGGCCGAGCGCGGAGCCGAGCAGCTTGGCGCGAAGCTCGAAGAGTGCCGCGTCGTCGTCATCGGCGACACCCCCAAAGACGTCGCGGCCGCGCAAGGCCTCGGCGCGGTGTGCATCGGCGTCGGCACCGGCGGCTTCACGCCCGACACGCTCCGCGCGTGCGGCGCCCCGCATGCGTTCGACACGCTCGAGGAGGCCGGCGTCGCGGCCGCTCTCCTTCCAAACGACTGAGGAACGAATGCGATCCACTTGATGCGCGCCGAGAAGAACAAAAGCGAAACGGCCACATCCACGAAGGAAGTGACCGTCTCGAGCAGGCTGCAGGCTGCAGGCTATGCAGGCTTGCAGGTGTTTTGCGATGCAGGCGAGGGAGTCTTGGCTCGGTCGATCACTGAACCGTGATCGGCGTGCGCGTCGGCGAGTACTTGTTGTCGAGCTCGCCGTCGACCACGCGGAGGGCGTCCATGCCCCAGTCGTAGCCGTAGTACGTGAACTGCGACTTCTTCAGGATCTCCTTGTAGGAGTTCTGCTTGCCGTCGATGAAGGCGCCGACGTAGCGGCCCATCGCTTCACCGCTCTCGTTGACCCAGCTCTCGAGGCCGTTGGTGACGAGGTCGAGGTTCTTCGTACCACCCGGCTTGAGCGGGAGGTAATCCTTCTCGTAGTAGTTGTACGAGACGCAGCCGTTGACGTTCATGACCTGGTAGGTCGACGGGAAGTCGGACGGCGTGAAGCGGCTCGGGTCGAGCGGGCCGTAGCCGATGTACGAGTGACCGTTGTAGACGAAGATGTCGCTCGTCTTGATCGCGCGCTTGTGCGGCGTCGAGTCGGTCTCCGCGCCGAAGTACGACTGGAGCTTGATCGTGACGGGCTTCGTCACGCCACCGATCGTGACCTGAACGGGGACCTCGAACGTGACGAACTTCTTCACGAGCGTGGTCGCGATGACCTTACGAAGCTCGTTGCGGTTCGAGTACGTGATGCCGGCGGGGTTCTTGTTGTCGAGCTCGAAGGCGATCATGTCGTCGAACGAGTCGAACTTCACGTTCGTCGTTCCGACCTTGTACTCGAGGGGCTTCGAGACGCCTTCGGCGCTCACGAGCTTGAAGCCGGGGCGCGCCTTGAAGATCTCGCGCAAGCCGCCGTACCACATCTCGTAGCCCATATCCTCGTAGACCTCGTGACGCTCACCGGCGGCCCAGTCGGCCATCATGCCGCTGACCATGCCGATGACGAGCTTGCCCGGCTCGACGCCGCCGTTGTAGAGGCGATCGTACTCGGGGTACTTCGTGCGCGTCGCGTCGCGTCCCGGCGCGGCCTTGAGGTTCGCCGTCATCGGGATGTAGAGGCGGTTCACTTCGCTGAGGGGGATCTGATCGGCGGCGAGGCCGCGGCGATCGGAGTCGATCTTCTGCTGCTCGGTGGCCATCGCCGTCTTGCAGTTCGAGAGCGACGGGTCGAAGACGTACCAGATCGAGCTGATGAACTCGTGCGCGTGCTGGTCGCCGTTCGTGCACTCACGAAGGATGCGATCTTGCTGCGACTGGTAGTTCTTGCCGAGGAGGCCGAGCGGAAGCGCCGAGCGCGACGCGAGGGGAAGCGGAACGACGGCGTTGTCCGTGAAGGTGTACGAGACCTTCGTCATCTTCTTCGGAGCCGCGGTCGGGTTCGCGGGGTCGACGACCTTCACCGGCGTCTTGAGGAACGTCGCGGGATCGACATCTTTGAGCTCACGGCTGTTGACGCCGATGTTCGCCTCACGGAGCGCACCGAACGCGGACTGCGTCTGGCGCTTGATCTCGGACGTGATCAACGAATCGGGCGTGCCGTCTTCGACGTACACGTAACCGGCGAAGTCGAGCTTGCGTGAGCGAGCGGTGAGACTGGTGAGGTCTTCGTCTTGGCCTTCCGTGTCCTCTTCGTCCGTCGCGGCGGTACACGCGACAGTCGAGGCAGCGGCAACGAGGAGCATCACGAGGGGGAGTCGGGTCAGGGAGAGCTTCATGGCGAGTGAGTTAGGTCTAGCAGCGGTGTAGGATAATGCCACCCATTACCGCTTACCCACGCACAAACAACTACGATCCAGTTTAAGCGACGAAAATCTCAGTCATCTTCGGCAGGTGGTCGAGAATTGCCCACCCCGATCTCGACCGAGCGTCGTTCGCTTTATCCGATCGACTCACGAGGACGAGAAGTGCACCGCCGACGCTCGCGGACGCGTCGATCGAACCCTACGTTCTTTTTGTCCACGATTTTCTCGGTGAAACCGAGCCACGACCGGAATGACGGGCGCCGTTCGCGGCGTTGTCCCTTCGACCTCGACTTACCGTGCCTCCTCTTTTCTCCTTCTCAATCTTCCTCTCCCCATCCTGAATCGGGGATCGTCGTGCGGCGATATCCGTAGGTAAGACCACCGTGCCTCAGAGCCTGAAGAACACCTGGATTGCTCTCGCCATCGCAACGTTCGCTGTCGTCGTCAGCGGCCTCTTCATCATCAAGAGCTTTGCGTCCCACGTCTTCGTTCCGTGCCGCGGGACGCTCAAGTCCGTGTCCGCGACGGAGCTGAACGATCATGGGCGTCTGACGAAGAGCACCTCGAGTGATCTCGACATCCACTACGACGAGGTGAAGAGCACGGGTAAGTCGTGGGCACCGACGAAGTACAAGAACGTGCGCGTCGTCTGGAATCGCAGCGACTCCACCTGCTCGTGCTCGGACGTCGCGGTGAAGTGGGACACGACGAGCTACTCGTCGCCGTACTCGCTTCGCATCTACCGCGACGAAGACACCGGGCTCTACACCGTGCGAGATCCGAACGGCAGCCAAGACCTCGCCGTATTCCGAAAGATCGACGACAACGGCCATCGCTTTCAGTCCGACCGCGTGCTCGACCCGCACAACATCTCACTCCTCGTCTTCTTGCTCTCGCTCGGCGCGCTGTCGATCGCTGGCTTCCGCGCCTTCAGCGCGGCGCCTTACGCGACGCGCATGCACACGTGGACGCCGGCGACGCTTCGCCACGATGGCCTCATCGAGAGCGAGACCGGCGCTGCGATCGCCACGATGGAGGCGCGCTCACGCGTCCCTGCGGGCGCCGTCATCGTCGACCCGAGCGCGCTCGATGGCAGCGCCTACCGCGCGATGCCGGTCCTCACCCGAAGGAACGTCGGCGCGGGAAATCACGCCCGATGGTTCGAAGGGACGATGCGCCGTCTCCGCGACGCGCGCTCACTGTCCGTGATCGCGACGATGACGACGATCTTCGCGCTCATCGCGCGTGTGCTCGCCTAGTTCGCCGGCTCGATCAACGAGCGAAGCTGCTCGACCGTGAACTCGTATTGCTTGCGGCAGTAGTCGCACTCGATCTCGAGGGTCTTGCCGCCTTCGAGCAGCGATTGGAGGTCGGCCTTCGGGAGCGTCGCGAGGCTTCCCGCGAGGCGCTCGGGGCTGCAGCGACACCCGAAATGAACGGTGCGCTCCCCGACCTTCGTGTACGGCATGCCGTAGAGCGTCTCGGCGAGCAGCGCCTGCGGAGAGGCCTGACCGCGCGCGAGGAGCGGAACGATGTCCTCGAAGTCTTTGAGCCGCTCCGTCATCACCATGAGCGGCCCTTCGGCCACCTCGGGGAGAAGCTGCACCATGTAGCCGCCGGCGGCGACGATCTCTCCGCTCACGAGATGCGAGCCGACCGCGATGACGGTGACGACCTGCTCGGACTCCTGCATGTACGCCATCAACGCCGACGAGATCGTAGGCTTGCCCGTTGGCACCTGTACGACGCCTTGATGAAGCTCACCGTTGTGGAGCGTGCGTGCGATCTGCAGGACGCCTCGCTCGCCGATCGGCATCGCGCGGATGTTCGGCGTGGGCATCTGAATGAGCCCGCGGGTGGCGCCGTCGGGATGCGTGTCGGCGACCATCCTCATGCGTGGGTCGTCGCCTTGGAGGATGGCTTGCAGCCGGTTGTCCGGCGCCATGCTCTCACGCACGAGCACGGACCCCGTCAGGAGGTCCGCGAACGTGCGGACGAGCTCGAGGCCCTCCGCCTTCTGCGCCTCCACCGCTCCGCGCACCGTTGCCGTCGTATCCGCGACGATGACGCGAAAGGCTCCGTCATCGGTGATGGCGCGGAGCACCGTGTCTTCGTTAACCACGCACGAATCTTCGCACAAAACGCGTCAGAAGCCCACGGCGCGACGCGGAGTCCGAGGGAGCGAGTCTTCGCGACGCGGCCGTTTCCGCGCGAAACGAAAAGAGGCCCGCTCGAGCTCTCACTCGATGCCGATGTCGAACGCGGCGCGGATGCCAAGCTGGAAATTGACGCCGAGGCCAAACCCGCTCTCGGTGTAGATCGGGTGGCTCGTGATCTCCGCAGGCGGCGCGCCCGTGATCGAGCGCGGCACGTCGGTCTTCGTGCGGTCGAGGAACATCAGGTCGATGCCGAGGAACGGACCAACGCGGAACCACTTCTTCACCCAATAGCTCGCCTGCACATCGGCGCCGAGGATGACGCCCTTCACGTCGACCTTCGGAGGTAGAAACGTCCCTTCGGGGATCGCGCCGGGGTAGAGGCTCGGCTCGAGGCTCTGGCTGAAGACGTAGCCGAGGTGGCCCGAGAAGATCGGTGAGAGCGGGCGGAGCGGCATCGTGTAGCCACCCGAGACCGCGATGCTCCACAACGTGAACTGCGTGGTGTCGTAGATCCGGAAGCGGAGACCGGCGCGCACGAGCTTCAGCCGGTAGCCGCCGGAGAAGCCCCACATCGTGCCGAACGCGCCCGTGCGATCGAAGCCGGTGTTGTCGACGATCGCGCCGAGGTCCGCGCGCGTGATCGCGAGATCGGCGGCGACGTAGACCGCGCGCTCAGCCTCGACGTTCTCGACGTCGAGCTCCTTCTTCTCGTTCGCCTGCTCTTGCTCGAGCTTCTTCTTCGCTTCCTCTTCTTCGGCGGCCTTCTTCTTTCGCTTTTCTTCTTCCTCGGCCGCGGCAGCGTCGGCTTCCTTCTTCTTCTGCTCTTCCTCGGCCGCCTTCTTCTTCGGGTCTTTCTTCTTCGGCTTGGGTTGGCCGTACGCAGGTTGTTCGGTGACCGCGACGGTGATCACCGATCCGACTCCAGCAAGCAGAGCTACAGCCAATGCTGCCTTCGCTGCGCGAGGCCCTGTCGACATGGGCATTCGGGCATTAGACGACGTCGTGTGAGAGATCGCCAAATCAAAACCACGGAGCGCCGCGGGAACGAGTGCGGTTACACCGTCTTTTTCTTTGGCTTGCGTCGGAACCACGAGGCGATGAGCAGCACGAAGCCGCCGAGGAAGAGGGCGCTTCCCACCCCAGCGAGGATGAACGCGTTCTTGATCGTGGGTGGCAACGTGTCGTCATGCACGACGAGGCGTCTTGCGACGATGTTCGACGTGCCGAGGCGATCAGCGCCGAGCCCGATGTCGACCGTGATCGGCTCCGCGCTCGCGACCGTGAACGGCCCGATGAGTCGCTCGACCATCAGCTCTTGGATCGGTCCGCGCGTCGATTCGTGTGCGGCGCCTCCGTAGAGCACGTTCGGCGGCTCGTTCGGATCGAGGAAGCCGACGGCTTGCGCGAGCGAGGTGCCATGCACGTCCTTCACCTGGACGACGAGCGGCATCTTCGCGGTGGCGACCATCACGCCCTCTTTTCGCGGCAAGCCTTCGCGATCGAAGACGACCTGAACGCTCAAGGTGTAGCGACGACCTGGCTCGGGCTGGATCTGCTTGGTCGTGTGAGGCGTGTCGGCCGCAGGGTCTGCGGCCGGCAGCTCGTAGGAGGCGATCGCATGGCGGCCATTCCACTGGAAAAGGGCGTTGCAGCCCATGAACGTGAAGGCCACCCCAATCACGAGGCCGATGAGCAAGAGGCCAATGCCAGCGATTCGCACGTCGGGCGGGACCTTAGTGGAAATCGCCCAGGCTCGGACCTCGCGCGAGCGTCCGGGATACACCGTGTGGCGCTTTCGCACTTGGCTTCTCGAGCGGTCCGGGAGATCCTGGAAAAAGGGCGTGGGATATGGCGGCAACGCGACGCAAAAAGACGCGGAAAGAGCCGAACCTGACGGCAGCACGTGTCCGGGAGGAAGCGTTGAAGCTCATCGAGGCGGACGGCCTCGAGGAGTTCAGCACGCGCAAGCTCGGTCGAGCCCTCGGCGTCGAGGCGATGGCGATCTACTGGTACTACCCCAGCAAGGACGCCCTGCTCGACGCGGTCGTCGAGTCGATGGTCGCCCAGATCGACGCGCCGTCTCCCGACAAGATCGAGAGCGACGCCCCTGCGGACTTCATCGACGCGCTTCGCCGTCTCGCGCACGCCTACCGCGCGCTCGCGCATGCGTATCCGAACGCGTTTCCTTTGATGACGACGCGCCGCTTCGCGACCGAAGGGACCTACCGCTTCCTCGACAACCTGTTCGCGCTGGCCGAGCAGCACAACCTCGACTCGCGAACGACCGCTCGGTTTTATCGACTCGTGGCGAGCTTCTGCAACGGCATCGCCCTCGACGAGCTCGCGGGCATCCGCGAGCTCGAGACACGGAAAGAGACGACCGAAGCGCGCGCGAAGCTGCCACGTCTTGCGAGCATCTTCCAGTGGCTCTCCCCCGATCACTACGAAGACGTGTTCTCGTTTGGCCTCGAGCTGCTCCTCGCGTCATTGAAGAAAGAAACCGAAGAGCCTGGGAGCGTGGTCGCTCTCCACCCTCCCAGCCCGCCCGCGAGACCGGCAGGGAAAAAGAAGACCACGGGCACTCGCAAACCCCGCTCGTGAAGCGCGCGTTCCACCGAGTCTCGCGCGAAATAATCCAAGAGCGCTTGCACACATTATTTTACAGTGTAAAACACAACCAAGGATGAGGCGGGAGTCCGTAAAAAGACGTCGAATGGCGTCGTGGGTCGCAGTCTGCGCGCTCGTCCTGGCCGCGCCGCGCGCCGCCCGCGCGACCGAGCCGTGGTCGGACGCCGACCCGCCGGGGCCGGCGCCCCGCCTCTCGCTCGGGCCGTCCGTCGGCTTTCGTGGCGGCGCCGAGTACCGCGCGAACGCGCTCGCGATCAAGCCGCTCGATCTCAACGGGACGCGCGAGCGCAACTACTCCGTGATCGAGCATCGTCTTCGTCTCGACGCCGGCATCGACTGGGAAGACAAGGTGCGGCTCGTCACCTCGACGGACGTCCTCGACGGCGTGCTCTGGGGAGACAACGGCACGCGCGACGACTCCGCGACGCCCACGTCGGGATCGAACGTCGGCACGGTGAACCCGAACACCGCCGGCTCGTGCGTGCAGCTAAGGCCAGGCGAGCTGCGCACGGAGCCCACGAGCTATCGCTACGGCCTCTGCTCCGCCGACCCCTTCTTCGTGCGCCGCCTCTACGGCGACATCGTGACGCCCGTCGGCTTGTTTCGCATCGGCCGCCAAGGCTTCACCGAAGGCGCCTCGATCGCGGTCAACGACGGAGACGGACGCCGCAACCGCTTCGGCATCGCGCATCGCGGCAACAGCGCCGATCGCATCCTCTTCGCGACGAAGCCGCTCGAGGCGTTCAAGCCCAAAGAGGAGCGCGACAAGACCGAGACGCGCGGCGTTTTCTTGATCCTCGCCTACGACCGGCTCGTCACCGACAGCCCGCAGAAGTTCACCGACGACCTCCACGGATGGATCACCGCCGTGCGATGGCTCGAGCCGACGCATCGCCTCGGAGGTGACTTCGAGGCGCGCGTCTACCACGCGTACCGATGGAGCGAGAACAACAACACGGGCGTGTCCGCGTTTGGCGGTCGCTTGATGTCGAAGCTCCCGAACGACTTTTCCGCCGGGATCGAGGCGTCGTTCGTCACCGGCTCGACGCGCGAGGTCGCCGACGCCGTGCGCGTCATCTCGAACGATCCGTCCACCGTGCAAGACATCCGGCAGCTCGGCGCGCGCGCGGTCGTGCGGTGGGATCAGCCGCTCTACTCGCTCTATCTCGAGGGCGACTACGCCTCGGGCGACTCGGACCCGACGGTGCGCACGCCGCTCACGCAGTTCCGGTTCGCCGACGACACGAACGTGGGCCTCTTGCTCTTCGAGCACGTGCTCGCGTACCAGAGCGCGCGCGCGGCCGCCGCGGGCGTGGCCCTCCTTCGCGATCTCGGCGCGCCGTCGTATCCGCTCGAGCAGGTCGCCACGCGCGGCGCCTTCACGAACGCCGCGGCGCTCTTTCCGCAGGTCGACGTTCGGCCCGTCGAGAACTTCCTCGTCCGCGCCGGCGCGCTCTTCGCGTGGGCGCCTGCGCGCGTCGTCGATCCGATCGCGTCGTTGCAGAAGCGCGACGGCAACTCGATCGAAGACGACCTCGTGAACTTCGCAGGCGGTAAGCCCGGTCGCTACTACGGCACCGAGCTCGATCTTCGCCTCCAATACCGGATGTTCGATCACTTCGCCGTCGACCTCGAGAGCGCCGTCCTCTTCCCCGGCAGCGCGCTCGAGGACGCCAACGGCGACGCCGTCCGAAGCTGGCTCTTTCAAGGTCGTACGACGTTCTACTTCTGATCATGAAGCACCTTCGCTCCCTCTTTTTGCTCGTCCTCGTCGCGATCGCGGCGGCCGGCGCGTCGTGCGAGCGTTACGAGGCTCCGCCGCGCCCGGTGGTCGAGGGGCTCACGTCGGGCGTGCTCACCGATCCGCGCGCGCCGATCGTCATCGACTTCGGGACGCCGGTCGACGAGAGCACGCTCTTCGTGAAGGTCGCGCTCGCGGAGACGGACGCCGAAGGCAACCTCTACGACGAAGACGACAACCCGGACACCGAGCTCCACGTGCTCGCCCGCCGTGATCCGCTCGACGGCGATCTCGCGGTGCATGCGTCGCTCGAGAACGACAACGCCACCTTGCGCATGGCGCTCGACTCGGCGCTGCCGGTCGGACCGAAGCTCGTGCTCCTCGTCGAAGGTGGCCTGCGCTCCTCGACGACAGGCCGCGTCTCGCATAGCCGCATTCGCATCCCCTTCTCTTACGTGGTGAAGTGCTCGCGCGGAGCCTCCAAATTCGCGACCGGCAGCTATTTCGTCCTCCTCGACGTCGCGCAGCCGCTCGGCACGCAGATCCAGCTCCTCGCGTACATCGAGGCGGATCCGCTGACGGGCGCGCTCGTCGGTCAGTTCACGAACGCCGATCGCAACCCGACGCTCACCTGCCCGACGCCGTGTCCGTCGACCGACGTGTGCCGGCTCCTCCCTGCGCCCGAGTGCGTCGCGCCGTCTACCCGCGCGGGCACGATCGACGAGTGGCCGGACTTCATCCCCAACCCGACGCCGCCGACCGGCTACTCCTTCCTCGTGCAAGGCTGCGCCGTCGACGACGGCGTCGCGAGCGGAGTGCTCACCGCGCCGGCGACGATGGTCGTCGAGAGCCCGAAGGTCACGGTCGAAGGCCTCACGATGACCGCCTCGTTTGCTCCGTCACCCGACGGCATCGTGCGCGCCACCGGCAGCCTCACCGCCGACGTCGTCCGCCTCGGGACGAACCCGCTCGGCCCTGGCAAAGGGACGATGACGGCGGTGAAGCTCTCCGATGATCGCGCGCCTCGCGACATCCCGCGTCCGGCGGCTTCTCCCACCTCGGCGAGCGACGCGGGGACCACCGGAGGCGACGGTGGTTGAGCGACGCTCAGGAGCGCTTGCCGATCGTCTGCGCGACCACCGCGAGGACGATCACGGCGCCGCCCGCAGCCGCCATCACGCTCGGTCGCTCACCGGTCGCGAACACCACCCAGATCGGCGTCAGCACCGGCTCGATCGTCGCGATGAGCGAGCTCTCGAGGGCGCGGAGCCGTCGAACCGCCGCGCCATAAAAGACGTAGGGCAGTCCGATCTGGAGCGTGCCGAGCAAGAACAACACGAGCAGCGTCGTGCCCTGCCTGTCAGGCGCGATCGGATGCGTGCATATCGCATACATCGCGATGACGGCAGCGATCGCGTTGCCGAGCGTCATCGCGACGAGCGGCGCGTGGGGCGCATACGCCGCCGCTTCGCTGCCCGCCATCCTGTTCTGATCGACGCGCAGCAAGAGCGGAAGGCCGGCAAAGCCGAAGCTCGAGAGCAGCGCGAGCACGTTGCCGGTCATGCGCCCTTCACCGAGCTCGCCACCGAACGCGAGCGCCATCCCGACGATGCACGCCGCGATCGCGAACAGATCGCGGCGCGTTGGCTTCTCGCCGAGCAGCGGCCCGCTGAGGAGCGCGACGTACACCGGCCCGGTGTACTGGATGAAGATCGCGTTCGCCGCCGTCGTGCGCCGCGCCGCGAGCACGAACATCAAGACCATCAGCGCATAGCTCGACGCCGCGGCCCATACGAGCGGGCGGCGGAGCAGCACGCCGATCGCGCTGGTCTTGCCGGCGTTCCGGCGGATTTGAAGGAGCAGCACCGCTCCCATGAACACGAACGCGAAGATGCTCCGCAGGCCCGCCACCACCAGCGGCTCGGCGGCATCGCCGATGACCTTCACGCCGACGCCGCCCGTGCTCCACAGCGTGGCGGCGATGACCACGAAGAGCGCACCTCTGCGTCGCTCCGATCTCGATTTCGTTTCCACGCTGCTCGTCACGGTCGTCCCGACTCGAGTCCGGCAGCATGAGGCCAGGAGAACCAAGTCGCCATGAAAATCCCCAAGCAAGGCACCTCGCGCGAAGACATCGTCCAAAAGATGCACGCCTTCCGCGATACCGACGCAGACGCGGCACGGTCACGGCTCTTCAGCCTCGTCTACTCGACGCGGCCTGACGTGCTCGCGGTCGCGAAGGAGGCCTTCACCACGTTCTTCTCCGAGAACGCGCTCAACCCGATGGCGTTTCCAAGCCTGAGGCGGATGGAGACCGAGGTCATCGAGATGACGCTCGACATGATGCACGCCCCCGAAGGCGCGGCAGGGTCGATGACGAGCGGCGGTAGCGAGAGCCTGCTCCTCGCGATGAAGACCGCGCGTGACTGGGCGCGCGCCGAGCGACCCAACATCACAAAACCCGCGGTGCTCTTGCCGATCACAGCACATCCAGCGCTGTCGAAGGCCGCGCACATGCTCGACCTCGAGATCATCACCGTCCCGATGACGGCGAGCTTCGTCGCAGATGTCGAGGCGGCGAAGAAGCTCATCACCGCCGACACGATCCTCGTCGTCGGCTCCGCGCCGCAGTACCCGCACGGGGTCATCGATCCGATCACGGAGCTCGCCGCGCTCGCCGCCGAGCGTGGGATCCTCTGCCATGTCGACGCATGCTTCGGCGGCTTCATGCTCCCGTGGGTCGAGAAGCTCGGCTTGCCGGTGACGCCGTTCGACTTCCGCGTCCCCGGCGTGACGTCGATCTCGGCCGACCTCCACAAATACGGATACGCCGCGAAGGGCGCGTCGACCGTGCTCTATCGAACGCGCGCGCTCCGCAAGCATCAGTTCTTCGCGCACGCCGACTGGCCAGGCGGGCTCTTCGCAAGCCCGGGCGTGCTTGGCACTCGACCCGGCGGCGCGATCGCCGCGGCATGGGCGGTGATGAACTACCTCGGCGAAGAGGGCTACCTCGATCTCGCGAAGCGGGCGATGAACGCGACCGCCGCGATTCGAAAGGGCATCGGCGAGATCAAAGGCCTGAAGGTGCTCGGCGACCCGGCGATGAGCGCGCTCGCGATCGGCACGTATGCGAACGGATCGCCTGCGCCCGACGTGTACGTCATCGCAGAGCTGATGAACCAGCGCGGCTGGCACTTCGACCGCAACCAAGCGCCCGCCAGCATTCACCTCACGATCAGCCCAGCTCACGACGCGATCGTCGACGAGTTCCTCGCCGACCTCCGCGCCTGCGTGGACTACACGCGCAGCTCGAACGAGCAGCCGCAGGGCAAAGCCGCGATGTACGGCATGCTCGGTGCTCTCCCCGATCGCGCGTTCGTGCGCGACGCGCTCGTCGACCTGATCGACAGCTTCGACGCGAAGTCGAAGTAGGCGGACACGACAAGAGAGCCAAGCACGTGAGCGACCTCATCACGCATCCTCGACACTTCACGTCGCTGTTCGATCTCGCGCGGCTGCCTTGGTTCTCGCTGAGCGAGCAAGGCCGGCTCCTCATGCACGACAAGAGCGTCGGCCCGATCGCGGATCTGCACACGCACCTCGCGCTCGCGTACATCCGGCCACCGAGCGTCGACTACCACAAGCTCCATCCCGAGACGCAGCACTACCTCCCCTCGTGCTGCGCGATCGATCTCGACGTGTACGTGAACAAGAACATGTCGCCGGAGATCGTAAAGGAGCTCACGCGCGACCTCACCTGGCGAAGCCTCGGCCCACGCGGCATGCGCGCCACGCACACGATCCCGAATCTCACGCGCGAGATGGACGAGACCGGCGTGCGCGCCTCCGTCCTCTTGCCGATCGACTTCCCCGTCCTCTCGGACAACGCGACGGTCGCCCTCTCCGCGGCGCGCGAGAACACGTCGAAGATCCTCGCCGCCGGCTCGGTGCATCCCTACGCGCCAAACGCCGAGCATCGCCTCGACGCGCAGCTCGCCCGCGGAGCACGCGGCGTGAAGATGCATCCGTCCGTGCAGCTCGTGCGAGCCGACGCACGCCGCGCGAAGAAGCTCTATCGCATGTGCGGAGAGCGCGACATGTTCGTCTTCTGGCACTGCGGACCTGCGGGCATCGAGCCGAAGCTCGGGCAGTACCTCAATCAGGTGAAGTTCTACATCGATCCCATCCGCGAGAATCCAAAGACGACCTTCTTGCTCGGTCACTCCGGGGCGCGACAATTCGAAGAGGCGCTCGAGCTCCAGAAGGCATTCCCGAACGTGTGGCTCGAGACGTCGTCGCAGTCGCTCTCGAACGTGCGCCGCATGGTCCTCGAGGCCGACCCCAACCGCATCGTGCACGGCTCCGACTGGCCATTTTATCACCCCGCGATCAGCGTCGCGAAGGTGCTCATCGCCACAGAGGATCGCCCCGAGATCCGGCGCAAGATCCTCTGGGGCAACGCCGCGCGCCTCCTCAAGCTCGACTAGCCTCGCCCCCCTGAAGGGATGGTGGTGTTCCGTCGCCCGGCGGGAATGCGTCGGCTGCGTGACGTCCCGGCAACACCAACGCGCGCTGGCTTGGCATCGGCCCACTTCGCATGAGAATGGTCGATGTTCCATGAAAGCCGTCTTCGCGTGGTCCGCATTCATGGTCGCTCTGTTTGGGTGCGGCGGACAACGGGCCATCACGAACGCGAACACCACGCAGGAGAGCCCGAGCGTCACCAGCCCTCCACCTCTGGATGCTGGTGTCTCGAGACCTGCACCATTCGTCGTCGCGCTCGTCGTCGACCAGCTCTCGGCATGGATCGCCGAAGAGCGCGTGCCGCTGCTGCCGCGCGATGGTTTCTTCGCGAAGCTCGCTCGTGAAGGCACCTGGGTCCGCGCGCTTCGTTACCCCTATGCGATCACGGACACCGCGCCGGGTCACGCGGCGCTTCATACGGGAAAAGTTCCAGCAGAGACCAGGATCGTCGTCAACGAGATCCCCGACGAGCGCACGGGCGCCCGCACGTCCTTCTTCCTCGACACGCGCACACGCCTGGTCACCCCGAGAGGACTGCAAGAATCGCCAGGGTCTTCGGCGGCTGCGCTGGGCGTCCCGACCGTCGCGGATCGCCTCCGCGAGGCGAGACCAAACGCTCGCGTCGTGAGCATTTCTCTCAAGGATCGCGCCTCGCTTCTCCCTGCTGGAAAGAAGCCGACGCATGCGCTGTGGTTCGACGCGAGCGAGGGGTCGTTCGTGACGTCCACCGCGATCGAACCGACGTTTCCAGCATGGGCGCGCGCTGCGGGGGACGCGCAAGCGATCCTCACGGCACGCGCGCAGGTTTGGTCACCGCTCGACGAGAGGTGGCTCGCGGAGCACGCGACACGAGACGACGCACCCGGTGAAGGTGATCTCGATGGCCTCGGCACGACGTTTCCGCATCGCGCACCGACGTCGCGGGCGTTTCGCGCGACGCCGATGAGCGATGAACGAATCCTGGCGCTCGCGCTCGCGGCTGCAGGCTCCGCGCGGGACCACGAAGAGCCATTCTTGCTGCTGCTCAGCATGTCTGCCTCCGACGTCATCGGTCATGCGTTCGGGCCGAGCTCATGGGAGGCATGGGACCATCTCCGGAGGTTGGACGCTTCACTTGCGAGCTTTCTCGGATCGCTCGAACGGATCGCTGGAGCGAGCGGCGTGCGGGTCCTCGTCGCGGGCGACCATGGCAACTCCGTGATGCCGGAAGCGCGCACGCTCTCGGGACCCGAATGCGTGAAGGGTGTGGCGAAGCTGCCCGATCCGTACGACCGGCCTCTCTGCGTCGCTGGAGGAAGACTCGAGCCGAACGAGCTTCGTCAAGAGCTTCGCGATGCCGTCGGCAAGACGCCGCTCCTCGGCGATCCCACGTTCATCGTCGGCGTCGCGGATGGGTACGTCTTTTTGTCAGCCGCCGCACGAGGTCTTCCGCCTGCGAAGCGAGCCTTGCTCGACCGGGTGGTTCGTCAGGTGTTCGAGAGCAAGCACCGATCCGACGTGGCCGAGATCCTCGATGCACGCGAGCTCGAGGCTCGATGTCCATCCGTCCTCGCCAGCTCGAGAGGCATCCCGGAGCGCGCCAAGCCGGGCGAAGACACGCTCACCCTCGTGTGTCGTTCGTGGACTCCGAACGCGGGCGCGGGCGACTACTTCGTGGTTCCAAGTCACGGTTCCTTCTTCGATGGCGAGGTCGTCGCCAAGAAGGGCGCCAGCCACGGCACACCTTATCTCTACGATCGGACGGTACCTCTGTTCATCTGGAGCAGCGTACGCGGCGAGGTCGAGGCGGGTCGCGTGATCCTCGAACCTGTGGACTTCAGCGCGTATGCCGCGATCGAGTCATCCTTCGCGGGGCTCGACGCGCGGCGCGTGGATGAGACTCTCGATGCGCTTCGCGCACGCTGACAACGCACGGACGAAAGGCATGCCGCACAACGAGCACCATCGACACGAGAGGCAGCCACTTCGGCTGACTCTCGCCGTCCTCCTCACGGTATCGAACGTCGTCATAGCGTGCGTCGATCCACCGCTTCAGGGAGATCCTTACCTCCCCGACGGTCGATTGCCGATTGGCCCTGCGAGCGAACGACCCGACGCGACGTGCGATGATGCTTCGCCGTGCGATGCGGCGGTGGCGGATGCTCGTCCGCCCGCGCCCGTTCGTGACGCACAGACAGCCGACCCGCCGAACACGTGTGAGACGGCGCGAGCGATCGGCACGATCGCAGGGGACGTGGGGAGTCCGTCCGTCACCGCGCAAGGGTCTTGCTCGGAGTGGTTGAGCGTCCGCGTCACGGAAGATAGCTCGAGCGCCCTTGGTGTTGCGATGCGAGCAAAGCTCTCGCTGACACCCGCTGGCGGCGATTTCGATCTTTACGCTCTCTTCGATCCCGTTCGGGATGTGCGTGCATGCACCGCTCCCTACGCGAGCTCATTCGCGCCGGGCACAGCGGTCGAGACGATTTCACTTACATGGGGCGAAGGCTCCGTCGCGAACGGCTCCGACGACGGTCGCACGATCGGGATTGCCGTTCTGAAAGCGGGCGGAGTGTGTGGTCCAGACGCGGGGACGTGGACGCTGGTCGTGGAAGGCAATCAGTAAGAAAGGCCCAATTTTGGAGAGAGCATCGCGCGCCCTTCGCGCGATCGCCACATGTTCGTCACAGCCGCGATGGATGATGCGGCTCGTGCTGGTCTCGTTTCTCTCGGCGCTCGCGAGGCATCGTCTCGTTCATTTTCTGCTGGTTGGAGGAGTCCTCGCGCTCGCAGCGCCCAAGGAGCAACCGGCGACATCCACCACGACCAACATCCAGATCGATTCGCGGCGGCTCGAAGAGAGCCTGCGCGCCGAAGAGATCCGGCTAGGTCGCGTGCTATCGCCGGCCGAAGCCGAGCGAATCCGTCGCGAGACGATCGATGACGAAGTGCTCGCGCGTGAAGCGCTCCGTGCGGGCGTGCTCGATCGTGAGCTCGATCCGGTCGTGCGCGGGCGCCTCGCAGAGCGGATGCGCGCCGTGCTCGCCTCGACGCTGCCTCCGCCGCAACTCGACGAGCGCGAGATCGACGTCGCGACCTCCCGCGCGATCGAGGGAGCGCCGGAGCGCGTGCGCCTCGCTTTGTGGTTCGTATCGCGGGAGCACCCCGACGCGGGAAGCCGAGCCGAGGAGATCGTCCGCGCGATCCGCGAGCATGGATACAGAAGCCCGCAGGCAAAGCGCCATGGCGACCATCTACCGGTGCCGGACGGCGCGATCTGGACCGAAGAGGCGCTGGCGCGTGCGCTTGGCGGAAACGTAGCGCGCGCGGCGATGACGACGAACATCGACGCCGCGAGCTTGCCGCTCCCGTCGGCGTGGGGCTTCTACGTTCTGGTTCCCCTCGAGCGGCGACGCGCAGAGCCAGCCGAGGTTCGTGCCGAGGCGATCGCGACGCTGACGCGCGAGAAACAGAGCGCGGCGCTCGATGTGCTGATCGAACGAGCACGACGCTCGTACACGATCACGGACGAGCGCTCTCGAGTCAGCACCACCCAGGCCGCCATCCCGATGAACGCCCGGTCACGGCTCCCGATGGATCCGAACGCTGGAGACGCTCGATGAGCTGCCGGCGGCGCCTGAGGGCTCTCGCCACGCTGTTCGCTTTGCTCGTCGCGTCCACTTTCTTCTGTTCCTCGGCGGCGGCTCATCCACTTCGGACGGCGCGCGTGGATGTCTTCGTGCTTTCGACGAACGAGGCGCGCATGACGGCGAGCGCGCAAGCCCAATCGCCTGATCTGGACGTGCTTGTCCTTCGTGGCGAAGGCTGCGTGTTCGACAAGGAGCGATCCGGGGGAACGCTGCGATGTTCGGGTGGGCTCGCCGAGGCAAGCCTCCGCATACGTCTCTCGATCGGCGACGAGCAGGCCGACCTCGTGCTCGCGACCTTGCATGGCTTTCCTACCGCGCCGACGTCGATGCTCCTCACCAAGAGCTCCCCATCGCTCACCCTCCCCGCCGCGGTCTCGGATGAACCGCTGCTCGGCGTCCTGCTTCGTTATGGACGACTCGGGATCGAGCATGTGTCATCCGGGATCGACCACGTTCTGTTCTTGCTCGCGCTCTTTCTTCAAGCGCTCACGTCCGCGGATCGGCGGCCGGTCGATCGCGTGAGGGCCGTCGTCGGTGAGCTTGGTCGAACCGCCACCGCCTTCACGTGCGCGCACAGCATCACCCTCGCCGCGACGGTGCTTGGTGCGCTTCGCGTTCGCCCGGACATCGCCGAGGCCTGCATCGCCGCGAGCCTCGTCCTGGTGGCTCTCGACCTCGACTCCGACTCTTCTCGGCGAGCGCACCAAGGGCGCATGCGCGCGGTGTTCGCAGGAGTGTTCGGGCTCGTCCACGGCCTCGGGTTCGCGGGAGCGCTTGGCGAGGCAGGGTTACCAGCTCGCGGACAAGTGCCAGCGCTCCTCGCGTTCAACGTGGGGGTCGAAATCGGCCAGGCGCTGATCTTCGTCTTCTTTGGGGCCGTCCTGCTCGTCTTCGCGCGACGACCGCGATGGCGCCACCGCGTCGAGCTCGCGTCGATGTACGCGGTGGGCGGGGTGGGCGCCGCGCTCTTCCTTCTGCGTACAGGCGCAATGTTCCGGTGACCGATGGCGCCGCTCGGCAGCTTCACCTTCTGACGTTCGTGATGAGAGGACATTCGCTTTGATCGAGAATCATCCCTGCCCCAAAAGCCTCCACCGTCGTCGCGGGCGCTGGCTTCTCACCGCGCTCCTCTTGCTCTTGGCGATGGAGAACGTGGCCGGCGCGCAGGAGGCCGCCGATGACTTTCGTCGAACGGCAAAGCCCGCCCCGCCATCGAGCGCCACACAGCCGAGTGCGCCCAGCACCGACACCGCCCCGCGACCGGACGTCGTCCAGACGACGCCTTCTCAACCAGGGCCCCAGCCGACCGATCGCCCAAAGGGTCCGTGGGACCTCGCGATCTTCGGCTACCTCCGCGCCGGGTACGACTACACGTTCAAGGACGCACGGTACTCCTTCATCGGCCGTAACAACGGCTTCGTCCTCGACAGCGCGCGCGTCGGTGTCGATGGCAGCTACGCACCGCTCGCGGTCTCGTGGCGAATCTCGATCGAGGGAGCCTCGGATGTCTTGAGCTCGCCCAACACTCCGATCGGCACGCTCTCCGTTCGATTGCGAGATGCGATCGCGCGTTGGGATCCGGTGGACTGGCTCGGCGTTCAAGTGGGGCAGTTCAAGGCGCCATTCCAAGAAGAGGAGCTCCGTGGGACGAACACGCTGCTCTTCGCGTCACGCTCTGTCGGTGTCGAGGGCATCCTCACCGGTCGCGGCTTCGAGACGCCTGGCATCCAGCTGGATCGTCAGCTCGGCGTGATGTTGTCGCCTGCGCGTCCCATCGGTGGAGACGTCGCTGCGAGCTACTACCTGATGGTGATGAACGGCAATGGGTCGAACCAGCTCCTCGACGACAATGGCAGCCTTGGCGTCGTAGGGCGCACCGAGATCGGCTACCTCGAGTACGTGCGGCTAGGAGCAGCCGTCTTTCGAAACGATCGCACGGTGGGCGTTCCGCCAAACCTCTACAACGAAGAGGATCTCGGGCTCACCGGTGACCTCGCGGTGAAGGTCGCCGGCCTCCAGGTCTTCGGCGCGGTCACGCGCGTGCGCACGACGTTCCCCACGGTCGGCACCGACGCGCGCGTCCAGCTCGCGTTCACCGGGCAGGCCGGCTACCGGATCGATCTTCCGAGCTGGTTCATCATGCCGGCCTATCGCTACGCGTACTTTCACCCGTGGCAGCAAGGCGGTGACAAAGCGTTCGACGCGTTTCGCGTTCAGTACCACACGTTCGGCATCCGGACGGGGTTGTCGAAGCTCCCTCTCCAGGGATGGCTCAACTACACACTCACGATGGAGGAGACAGGGCGAAAGCTCGACAACGATCGGATCGAGCTCCTCGGCCAGGTGACGTTCTGATGACCACGGCGACACCCGACACTCCACGCGGAATGCAGGCCGCTTCGACAAGAGCGTCGACGACTCTCCGTCGCGCTGTGTGCGTGGTGAGCGCAGCGCTCGCCACGGCGCTCATGTGGACGACCGGATGCACGACGGCGGAAGGCGGCGCTTCGGCGAAGAAGATCACGAGCCGTATGCAGCTCGTCGGCGGCGACCGAGCGCTTGGTGATGTAGGCGATTACCTCATCGAGAACGAGCGCGTGCGCGTCGTCGTTCAGGGCCCGGGCTTCTCGCGTGGCTTCGGTGTGTACGGTGGAAGCCTCATCGACGCAGACGCACGACGACCGAGCGAGGTGGGTACGAGCGGCCAGCCGATCGGAAACGACCAGTTTGGAGAGCTGTTTCCCGCCTTCTTCGTCCAAGCGGTCAACGTCGACCGCGTGTTCGTCGATCGTGACGGATCGGACGGCGGCATCGCGCGCGTGATCGCTTCCGGCGAAGCGGGTGACTTCCTCGAGCTCGCGGCGCTCCTCAATCGAGCCGTCACGGGTTCGAACATCGACTTCCAGTCGCTCACGAGTCAGCCTCAGCTTCGCTACCAGACCATTTACGAGCTCGAGCCAAACAAGAGATGGATCAAGATCCGCTTCCGCGTCGAGAACATCTCGTCGAAGAACCTGAAGTTCCCCTCGGAGCTCTCGACGGAGCTGCTCGGGCTCGCAGGCTTGCAGGTAAACAACTTCAAGGTGCCGATCGGAGACGTCGCGCTCTTCGGCGCGACGAGCAAGGTGTGGATCCCCGGGATCGGCTTTGACTCCAGGTTCGGCCTCGAGGAGTCGTACTCGAAGAAGATCGACTTCCCTGCCTTCCCCGGTGTGCTCGCCGAGCTCATCGCGTCGCGCGGACAGGGCGCCAGCTATGGTCTCGCGGTCGAAGGAAGCGATCGCAGCTTCGTCCTCGCGCACAGAGACCAATACGATGACGGGACCGCAGGATTCCCGATCGACAAGACAACGATGCTCGTGCCCTTTAGCGCGAGCTCGTTCCTCGGCATCTTCCACGACTCAGCGCCACCCGAGCTTGCCCCGAAGGCGTCGTTCGAGACGGTGAAGTATTTCATCATCGGCACCGGCGATGTTGGCTCGGTGGTCGACGGCTACAACGAGCTACGGGGGATCGCGACCGGTCAGCTCGGTGGACAAGTCTTCGATGAGGTGACTGGAGTGCCGGCGACGGGGACGAGCGTGCTCGTCTACCAGCGACGCGACGACGGAACGCGGAGGATCTTCTCTCAATACGACGTACGCGAGAACGGCTTCTTCGGAGGCTCGCTCGCGCCCGGCAAGTATTCGCTTCGCGTCCAAGGAGAGGCGCGGCCGCTCACGGCGTTCGTCGACTTCGAGATCAACGCGGGGCAGTCCTCGGCGGTACGACTGATGAGCACTCCGCCAGGTCGTATCGTCGTCCGCATCGTCGACAGCGCGGGCCACCCACTCCCGGCCAAGGCCTCCGCGATTGGCGTCTACCCGCCGGAGGTATCCGGACAGTTGACGCGGCGCTTTCTCTTCGATCTCCAAGCGGGCGAGACGTTTCGTCGAACCGACATGGTCGATGACGACCCAGCCAATGACGAGACGCGCCGATACGTCGAGGCGGTCGCATACACGACGGACGTCGCTGCCCCCGGCACGGCGACGCTGCTCGTCCGACCTGGCCATTATCGAGTCGTCTCGAGCCGTGGTCCGGAATACGACATCGCTTCGACCGACGTCACGGTCGCTCCAAACGAGTCGCAGACCATCACGCATCTCCTCTCTCGCGTCGTCGACTCGACGGGTTGGATCGCAGGTGACTTGCACGTCCACAGCAAGAACAGCATCGACTCGACGATGTCGCTCGACGAGCGTGTCGTCGCGCTTGCCGCCGAGGGCGTCGAGTGGGCCGTCTCGACCGACCACAACTACGTCACGGACTATCGGCCGTATGTCGCGCGCAACAACCTCCTTCCATGGATTCATCCGATGGTCGGCCTCGAGATGACGACGCTCGAGTCGGGGCACTTCAACGGATATCCGCTTCGGTACGAACCCGGCCCCATCACACACGGCGCCTTCGAATGGGCGTCTCGTCCGCCCGCTGACATTTTTGGCGAGCTTCGTAGCCTAGGAAGCCTTGGGCAGGCGCAGACGATCATTCAGGTCAACCATCCGCGCGACGGGATCCTTGGTTACTTCTCGCAGTACAACCGTTCCCCTTACACGGGCGAAGAGGCTGCGCCCACGCTGGTCCAGCAGGTGATCGCGCCGAAGGGACCTGCGTTTCGGACGAAGGACGACAAGACGACGTTCTCTTTCGGCTTCGACGCGATGGAGATCGCCAACGGGAAGCTCTTCTTCGAGATTCATCACTATCGCGTGCCCGATTCACTCCCGAAGGGCGATCTCCCCGCGACGATTCCGCCGGCTGGCTCGATCGTGAAGAAGGCCAACGGCGAGCCCGGCTTTCCTGGCGCGGCCGAAGACTGGTTCAACCTGCTGAACCTCGGTCATCGCTTCGTCGCGGTCGGAACCGCCGACTCGCACTCCGGGACGGACGAGGCGGGACAATTTCGAACGATGGTCTACGTCGGCAACGATGAGCCTGGTGCGCTCACCGACGAGGACATCGTGACCGCATTTCGCAGCCGCCGGGTCATCGCGACGAACGGGCCCGTGCTCGACTTCTGGATCGATGACGCGGCTCGCGGGGTGATGGGTCAGACGATCAAGAGCGCGAACGGGAGCACCGTCTCGCTTCACTACCATCTCACCTCTGCGCCTTGGATCAGCGTCGCGCGAGTCAACGTTTGGCGTAACGGCGTCATCGCCAAGGTGATCGACGTCGATCCTGATCGCGATCTCGCTGCTCGCCCGCTCGATGCGACGATCGACGGACTCTCCCTCGCCAAGGATGCTCAAGGTGCAGCGATCGACAGCTGGTTCGTCCTCGAGGCGATTGGCTACCGCAACATGTTCCCCGTGATCACGCCGCAGGAGGTACCGCCCGTTCTGCTCACCGAAGCCGTCGCCGCGCTCGCCGGACCACTCGGGCTCGGCAGCGATGAGCTCGGCGCGCTCCGTCCACCAGAGTGGTTTCCGATCACGAGCTTTGCCATCACGAACCCGGTTTGGGTGACGACCTCCTCCGACGACTTTCGTCCGCCGGGTGTCGTTCCGCTCGACGTGCTCGATCGCCCTGAGAACGATCCGAAGATGCAGGCCTTCGTCTATCCCCAGACCACGGTGCGCGCGCCGAAGATGAGGAAGATGAGGGCCGAGAGTCGCCCGGTCGATCGGTTCGAGCCACGCGGGAAGGTTCCGCTGTTCTATCCACGAGCGGACAACCCCTTCGACGTACGCAAGGCACTCTCTCGGTTCGGTCACCTCGCGGGACACGTCGAGTAGGTGACAACGGCGTGGCGAATGTGTCGAAATGATTGAGGAAGCTGTTGGACGAAAGGATCCACCGAACCGAGCGAATCATCCCGCGATCGGCTGACAAAACCCGTCAAGTCAGGCCTGTTCCAAGCGGCATGCGATATGCACCTACACGTAGGTAAGCCGCCATGACCGCTCGCCATGTCCTGTTCGCCTCCTTTCTCTGCCTCGCCGCCACCCATTGCTCCTCCGATCCTCCGGAAGAGAATGGCAACGAATCGATCGTCGAGAACCACCCTCACCAGCTCGTGATCACGAGCCCTTCACGCGCGGCGTTCATCGAGCAGTCAAAGCAGCAGTCCGATCTCATCGAGGTCCGAGGCACCGGCGCGACGACAGCGCTGACGGTCAACGGTGCGCCTGCCGACGTGGGCACGGACGGCGCCTTTCACGCGACGATACACGCGACGCAAGGTTTGAACCTCATCGTCGCCGTCGATGGCGACGCACGTCTCGAGACACCGTTCATGTATGGCCGCTTCGTGTCGGCCGAGACGCCCGTCGCCGCAGGGATCGCGCTCGATATCGGAGCGATGGGCGTCGCAGCCCCACTGCCGGCCGCGAGCATCGAGTCGGTCGCGAACCTGGCGCTTGCCGATCGCGATCTCGTCGGAAGCTTCAAGGGCCAAGCCTTCAACGGAACGGTGAGCGGCGCGACCTGGACCTTCACCGTGACGAACGGCAAGAATGGCCCGACCAAGCTCTCGCTCTCCAATGTCGCGCGTGGCCTCGGCGTCAACGCCACTGCGTCGAACGTCAGCATCGACGGTCGGTTGACGCTGACGGCGCTCGGCCTCACCTATGCGCGCGACGTTCGCATCACCGTGGACAGCGCGAACGTGACAGGCGACGTCGAGGTCGGTTTGGATCCGGCAAAGGGCGCGCTCACCGCCGCGATGCCGAATGCCGAAGCCAAGCTCGACGGCTTTCGCTTCGACACCGACAACGCTGGCTTTCCGTGCTGCGTCGACTCGATCATCACGGGCTTCATGAAGCCCAAGGTCGAGGAAGCCATCCGTGATGGCATTCGTAACGAAGTCCCCAAGCTCGTGTCACTCACGCTCGACGGCATCGGGGTGCCGAAGCAAGTCGACTTCGCGGCGGGCGGCGTCGCTGTGAAGTTCCCGATCGCGACGCGCTTCGACAGCGCCGCGTTCGACACGTTCGGCGGTGTCATCACCGCCTCCACCCTCTTCGGCGGCAAGGCAGCGCCAAACACGCCTCAAGCTCGCGCCCCCGGCTGGCTCACGCTCGCGCCGCCCTATGCTCCGGCGCCCAATCATGCGCCCGTGCTCGGCGTGTCATTCTCCATCGACGCGCTCAATCAGCTCATGTTCGCGGCATGGGGATCGGGCTCGCTTTCGTTCACGGCCCCTGCCCCGCTGAGCGCAAAGCTCGCTCCTGCCCTACCGCCGCTCGTCTCGGTCACCGAGAATGGAGCACTTCGCGTCGCGCTTGGCGAGATCCTCGTCCAGCGCACCTCCTCGGCTCAGCCGCTCGCGGCCGTCACGGTGATCCAAGACGTGAAGGCCGCAGCCGAGTCGGACGCGCTGATCCTCATACCCGAAGGACAGCCAACCATCTCGATCACATGGCTCACCGACGAGATCGAAGGCAGCGGCCGCAACCTCGTCGCCGTCGCCGCGAAAGACCAGCTCGGCAAGCTCCTGAAGCCTTTTCGTGTCCCGGTGCCGAAGTTCGAGCTCGGAGCTCTCGGCCCTGCATTCACCGGTCAATCACTCGCGATCCAGTCGCCACACGTGACGCTCGACAAGCGCACGGGTCGACTCACCGCGGCTGGATCGCTCGCTCTCTCGAAGTGAGCGTGGCTCGACGCGTGAGCTAGGGCTTCGGGTGCGCCTCGAGGAAGCCGTAGATCAGGCTGGCCCATGTGGGCTGGAGCGCCGGCACGTGCTTTCCGTTCGTGATCGTCCAGAGCTCCGCGGCGCCCTTCGTGCACGCGTGGCGCGCGACGACGGTGTCATCGCCAGCGAGGCCCGTGTCGAGATCGAGCTTCTCGGCCGTCGTCGTGAGCTCGGCGCCGCAGCCATTCTTGGCGGCCCACGCAGCGACGGTCTCCTTCGCGCCCGGGAACGTCGTGGCGCCATAGAGCTTGCCGCCGCCGTACGCGACGGTCTCGTCCATATCACCATGCACCTGAAGGACGGCGACCGGATCGGTGGCCTTGCACTTGGCGGGGTCGGAGTAGGTCGCGCCCGCGAGGCTGACGATGCCGGCGATGTCTTTCGAGAGCTCGCATGCCAAGCGATGAGACATGAACCCGCCGTTCGAATGGCCGATCACGTACACGCGCTTCGGATCGACGTTGAAGCGTGTCTTCATGTCGGCGATGACGGCCGTGAGGTACGCGACGTCGTCGACGCCTTTGCCGAAGATGTCGCAACACGCGTCGGTGGCGTTCCAGAATTGGTTGCCTTGGGTGTCCTTCAGCCCGTCGGGGAGCGCGACGAGGAAGTTCTTCGTCTCGGCGAGCTTGCTGATCCCGAAGTACGAGTCCTGAATCGACGCCGTCGCGGTGTAGCCATGAAGGAGCACGACGAGCGGCGTGGGCTTGGATGCGTCGTACCCTTTGGGCGTGGTCGTCGCGTAGGGCCTCGCCTTGATGAGGTCAGGGTTCGCGCCGGTGATGCCGCTGCTCCCGCCGTCGTTCGCGGCGCCGTCGACGTCGCCCTCGCCGGAGCTTCCGCTGCTCGAGCCTCCGTCG
Organism: Labilithrix sp.; assembly: GCA_044227045.1. GTDB lineage: Bacteria > Myxococcota_A > Polyangia > Polyangiales > Polyangiaceae > Labilithrix. The sequence goes on along the minus strand of JBGAFW010000003.1, from coordinate 100,320 downwards.
GCGACGCTGCCCGACGACGAGGACGAGCTCGCGTTGTTCGAGGACGTGGAGTCGGAGCTGCACGCGACGACGATGGCGCACGCAGCCGCGAGAGACGAAGCGAGGACGAGTGGGTGGCGAATCACGCGCGAACTCTAGCGCTCGCGCGTCCTATCGGCTAGCCGCTCAGAACGAGCCCGAGCCCGCTTGCTGGCACGCGACGCACTCGGGCGTCTGCGCATTGGCAGGGTCGTTGCAGCTCTGCGGGCAGTACTTCACGCGGTTGAAGATGAGATCGCCGCCATTGCCGTCGTCGATCGGGTCGCAGCGGACCGATTGACCCTTCACGATCATCTCCGCATAGCCCGGGCTCACGTTGTCGGGCGTCTCGAACCACTTCTGGCTGCACGCCGAGTCTTTGCCGAGCCAACCGGGGAGGTTCTTCCACGGCTGCACGACGTTCGCGACCTTGTAGTCGTCTTCGGTGCAGACCTCGCCGAGGATGCAGTCGTTCGGGCTCGGCGTCTCGAAGACGCCCGCGCGAATGCGAAGACAGAGCTTGAAGTGACCCGCGCAGTCGACCTTGAGCGTGTCCTTCGACCAGTCTTGCGCCGGCTGCGTCGGCGGGTTCGTCGATCCGCATTGCGACGCGCCGGTGCCGTCTTGATACGCCGACGTGGTCGCGAACTGGCACGCGGGGCTACAGAATTTGTACGTGCACGGCGTGAGGTTCTCGATGTTCCACTGACCCGCGGAGAAGCATCCGCATGCCGCGGCGCCCTTCGTCGCGCCAGGTGTCGGGAGGACTTCACCGACGCACGGTCCCCACACGGACTCCGTCTCGTTCTTCTGAATGCACGTCGTCTCGCCGTCCTTGCAAACGCCGAGGCCGCGATGCTTGCGGAGGCCCGTCCAGCACTTCGCCTTCTCACCGACTTTGTTGCAGCCGCAACCGGGGAGGTTCTTGTCGTCGGGGCATTGCTCCGTGCCGCCTGGAGGAGGAGGCGCAGGATCGCCGCCCGGTCCACACCACTTCGGCGGAGGATCGTTCGCGTAGAGGTTGCCGCCGTCGGGACCTCCCGGATCGGCGCCGCTCGAGCCGAGGACACCACCCTCGTTCTCGAAGCTCACGTTCGATGCGGGCTGTCCTTCGTTGAAGGTGCTGTCGCTGCTCGAGCCGCACGCGATCACCAGCGCGGCGACCGAGCCGAGGAGGACCGCGCCGCCAAAGAGTCCAGCGGAGAAGGAAGAGGAAGAAGAGGAGATGGAGCTCTTGCTGCTCATGGCGCGAGGAGTAAAGCACACGAGAAGACCGCAGGCTCATCGCGGATGCGCAGGGATTCGATGAGACGCATTCGTAGCTCTTCGAGGGATGACGGTTGTCATCATGGTCGGCGCGGGAGCTGGCGGTCGCGCTCCCGAGCCGCTTTTCATGGCCTGAAAGGGAGCGCGTTCGATCCCTTGAAATCGCGGTAGAATGAGGCCATCCCAATGGCCGACGCGATCACGTGCTCATCGTGTGGCGCCACGTTGGCCGCAGCGGATGCACGCTTCTGTCATCGCTGCGGCCAGCCGGTCCTCGCGGTGGGTAGTGAGCGATCCATCCCGGTGCTCGCGCCCCCAGTGAGCATGAACCTCCCGCCCGAGAGCCGTCACACGGAGTTTGCCGGGACGGAGCTCGCCGCCGGTGGCGCGCCCGGCAGCGCCGGGCAGCCGCACGACAACGCGGAGGTGCTCGGGGATCGCATGAGCGGGAACCTCCCGCCGATGCGTTTACCCGAAGGCACGACGCTCGGCGTGTACCGCGTCGAGTCCGTGATCGGCGAAGGTGGGATGGGCGTCGTGTACCGCGCACGCGACATGGCGCTCGGCCGTGACGTCGCCTTGAAGTGCCTGCACCTGAACCTCGCTGGCGATCCAGAAGTGCGCCGGCGTTTCGTCCGTGAGGCGCGCGTGCTTCGCAGCTGGAGTCATCCCGGCGCGGTGGCGATCCACGACTTCATCGAGCAAGAGCATGTCCTCGCGATCGTGATGGAGCTCGTCGAAGGAGAGAACCTCGCGCAGCACCTCTCGCGGTGGCGCGGGAAGATGCCCTACGACCAGATCCGCTCGGTCGTCGCCGACGTGCTGCTCGCGATGGATGACGCGCATGGCAACGGCGTCGTGCATCGCGACCTCAAGCCCGACAACGTGCTCGTCCGGATGGACGGCGGTCGTCTTCGACCGAAGATCGCAGACTTCGGGATCGCGAAGGTCGTCGAAGGCACGACGTACACGGTGAGCGGTGCGCTGCTCGGAACGTGCCGTTACATGTCGCCAGAGCAGGTGAAGACGCCGAGCCTCGCCGATCATCGATCGGACATCTACTCGCTCGGCATCACGCTCTACGAGCTCGTCACCGGGCGTCCGCCCTTCGACGGAAGCCACTTCAGCGTGATGATGGCGCACGTCACGAACGCGCCGAAGCCGCCGTCGAAGATCCGCGCCGACATCCCGCCAGCGCTCGAGACGCTCATCCTCGACGCGCTCGCGAAGTCGCCCGACAAGAGGCCACCTTCATGCGCCGTGTTTCGCGAGCGGTTGCTCGACGCGATCCCGGCCAGCGCGCTGAGCGAAGAGGTGATGGCAGCGTCCTCGGTGTCGCTGCCCACGACGCTTCGCGACACGAGCGGTCACGAGATGGTGCTCGTCCCTTCGGGCACGTTCGCGATGGGACCATCACGCCGCCCGATTCATCTCGACGCCTATTACATGGATCGAAGGCCCGTCACGAACGCGCAGTTCGCTGTGTTCCTCGACGCGACGGGTTACAAGCCGGTCGACGCGGGCGCGAAGCGCTTCCTCGCGCATTGGCGAAATGGCAAGCCGCCGAAGAACGAGGAGAAGCATCCCGTCGTCTTCGTCTCGTGGTTCGACGCGCGCGCTTATGCGACGTGGGCTGGCCAGCGGCTGCCGACGGAGGCCGAATGGGAGAAGGCCGCGCGTGGCGGAGACGGTCGCCGCTACCCGTGGGGTCGCCAAGAGCCCACCGCGAAGCACGCGAACTACGGACGCAGCCGTGACGGCACCGCGCCGGTCGGCTCGTTCCCCGACGGAGCGTCGCCGTTCGGCATCCTCGATCTCGCCGGCAACGTGTGGGAGTGGTGCGAAGACGTCTACGACGAGGACTTCTACGAGAACGGGCCCACGATCAACCCGAAGCTCGGCACCACGCCTGCCCGCAAGAACACGCACGTGATGCGTGGCGGCTCGTTCATGTACGACGCGCGCGCGCTTCGCACCTACGCGCGCATCGCGTTCGATCCATTCTATCGGTTCGCGGAGGGTGGCTTCCGCTGCGCGAAGGCTCCTGCGTGACCCTGCGGCTCGCCCGCGGCCATGGAGGCGGTCGACGAGATCAACACTGCCGATCCGAGCCTGAACGACGCGGCGCCTTCGCCGGCGCCATGTGCATCGAGCGCCTCCGTGACGCGTCACACGAACGACACGGCGTAAATCTGCGGCAAATGCGTGCTGACGGTCGACCAGCTGTCGCCGGCGTCCTCGGTGGTCCAGAGCGATCCCGTGGAGCTGCCGAACGCGAGCCGCTTGCCGCTCGCGTCGACGTCGAACGCGTGGCGGAACGCGATGTCGTAGGCATGCTCGCTCGGCAGACCGCGATCGAGCACCTGCCACGTCGCGCCGGCGTCGCGTGTTCGCGCGACGACGACCTTGCCGTCGACGGGGATGCGCGTCTCGTCCTTCACCGCGGGGATGAGCCATGCGGTGTCACCGTCGTTGGGATCGACGGCGACGGCGAAGCCGAAGACGGAGGGCTTCACGTTCGTGATCGACGTCCAGGTGCGGCCGCCGTCGTCCGAGCGAAAGACGCCGTTGTGATGCTGGCACCACATCCGATTCGGTGACGACGAGCACTGGACGATGCGATGCGGATCTTGGATCGCCTCGTCCTCGCGACGAGGCGGCGGCATGAACTCGGCGAACATGCCTTTGCATCCGAGCTCCCACGTGTCGCCGCCGTCGGTGGAGTGCCAGACGCCGCCGCAGGACACCCCCGCGACGAGACGCTTCTCGTCCGAAGGATGACGGCAGATCGAGTGGATGCCTGGATGCTCCGCGCCTCCGCCGAACCACTCCTTGCGCTTCGGATGATCCCACATCCCGCGCGCGAGCTGCCACGACGCGCCGCGATCCTTCGATCGGAACAGACCTCCGCCGATCGTGCCGCACCAGAGCTCGCCGGTCGCGCCTCGTTCGAGCGACCAGATCTGCTCGACGCGCCATGGCCACGGCTTGCCGTCTGCATAGGTGTCGACCGTGCCTTCGGGTTGCTTCGGGAAGCTCGGCGCTGCGATCTCTTCCCATGTGACGCCGAGGTCGCTCGATCGCCGGAGCTTCACCCCGAAGTGCCCGAGCCCGAGGCCGGCGTAGAGCGTGCGATCGCGCGCGTCGAAGAAGGCGAGCGACACCGCGTCGCCGAGGAAGGAGACGCGCTCGACCGTCCAGTCTCCTGCGCCGCGGCGAGCGAGGTGAAAGAGGCCTTTGCGGGTGGAGACGACGAGGCGATCGCTCATTCGGTACCTTTGCTCGGGTTTAGCCGCCGGACAGAGCCTGCATGACGTAGATCTCCTGGTCGCCCGCGACCGGATCGGTGAGCTTCGCGCGATCCCGCGCCTGCTCTTCGCCGACGAAGATGACGACGTGACGTCGGAGGACGTCCTGCTCGTCGAGGAGGTAGCTCTTCACCTTCGGATGCCGCGCGAAGTAGTCCTCGAGCGCTTCACGTACGGTGCGCCCCTCGACCTTCTCGGTCGGGCACGCGACGTGCTTTTGCAGATGCGAGGTGAACGAGATCGTCGGCACGGCGCGACCACGGTAGCGCGACAAAACGAAAGCCGGCGCGAAAATGCGCCGGTGTCTTCGTTGCCTGCTCGAAGGTCAGTCGGCGTTGGGCGCTTGCCGGAAGAAGCCCCATGCCCACGCGAACGTCGCCGCGAGGGCCGGCACGACGACGACGGCCATCAACGCCACCGCGACGATGTCGTTCGCGAGCTTGCCTTGAAAGTCGATCCCGCGGACGCCGAGGAACGAGGCGATCAGCGTGATGAGCCAGTTGCCGTAGTTCGGGACGATCTGCAGGGTCGCGAGGCGCCTCTTCGCTTGGTCGCTGTACCGAAGCATCGGCAGCGTGAAGGCAAAGCCAAGGAGCCAAAGGCAACCAAAGAGAGCGTTCAAGTGGGCCGCGAGCGCCAGATGCGGGATCGGCACGACGACCTTGCCCGACAGCGCGACGCCCGCCCAGAGGCCGGTCACCATCGCGATCGCGAGGAGCACCACCGCGCGGCCCGCGACATGGCGCTGCAGCGGATCGATCGCCTTGGCGACCTGCGACTCTTCACGTTGGCTGACGCGGGGCGACATGATCGGCTCATCGCCGACGATAGCCTCTCTCGCGCTGCTGGTGGTGGTCGTGTGCGGTGCGTTCGTGGTGATGGCAGTCACGAAGGCTCTACGCACGGGCTCCGAAGTCGGATCCACCGGGCTCGCGCCCGGCGCCATTTGGCCTATTTTCCAGCGCTTGGCGACCTATTCGGTGATCTCGTCGTAGTACCCGTCGTCGTCATCGAGCTCCGCGTTCGCGCCCCCCACGCCGGGCGTGAGGCTGTCCACGCCGTCGCTGATCGTGAGCCGGTCGCCGAAGGCCGCCCGAAGCTCGTCGACGGTGTCCCGGAGGAGCAAGGGACCAGACAGATCGAGGGTCTCCACCCGAGCGAGCTTGTCCTTCTGCTGGATCAACGCACGCGCGCCGTCCGCGGTCATGTTGCTGTCCGACAGATCGATCGTCGTGAGGGACGGAAGGACCTTCGACGACAGAAGCGCGACGATCATCTCGTCGCCCGTCGTGACGCCTCGCAGCGTGAGCTCGATCATCGTCCTTGGCAGCGCGTCGAGCAAACGTGACGGCTTCTCGAAGACCTCGCTGGCGCGGCCCGTCACGTCGATGATGAGCCGCTCGAGCTTCTGAAAGCGCGCGCGTACGATCGAGTCGGCGAGCGCGCCGGATGGCGACCGCGTCTTCAGACGAAGCTCACGCAGCGCGGGAAGAGCGATGTCACCGAGCTCGATGTCTGCGCCCTTCAGCCGGAGCACCTCGAGCTGGGGCATGCGCTCGTAGAGGACGCTCACGTCTCCGACGTCCGCCTGGCTTAGCCGTACGAGCTTCGGCCGCGTCTCGAGGAGCTTGAACGACCCCGGGATCTTCTGCTCGGCGAGGTGGAAGAACAGCCGCTCGTACTCGGCCTCTCCGCCGTATTGGAGATCCTCTTCGGTCCCGAAGTCACCGAGCACGAGGCCGCCGAGGACGCTGGCCGCGCGGAGGCTGAAGAGGATCGAGATCGCCTCTTCTTGATCGAGAGGGCATGGCTCCTCGACGCCGAGCTCGAAGATGTCGAAGAACCCGCGCCGCCACGAGGTCGAGACGCCTTCGCTGTTGTTCAGCTCGCCGAAGATGGCGTGTCCGTTCGCCCCGGCGATCTCGTCGAGGCGCCGCCGCAGCTCCTTCTTCTTCGCGGCCTTCTTCTCGCCCTCGAGCTCGAGGCCGATCGCGATGATCTCACCGAAGGGGTCATCGCGCTCGGTGAGCCAGTCGCTGTAGACATGGTACGGCGCGACGTCGTCCGGGTCGCTCTTGATCGCGTCGAGGAGCTTCGCGCCCTCGGCGTCGTTCGAGCGGCTTCCGCGCGTGTCGTCGACCGACTCCACGAGCGCCCAGCCTTGGCTCTCGCGCTCCTTGCAGAGCCGCTCGAACTCGCGCTTGGCGTCGTCCTCCGACTCGAGCTCGCGCGTCGCGGTGCGCGCGGGCGCGTTCTTCCGCATCTGGATGAGCGTCTTGATCTCGGAGCCTTCTTGTTTCACCTCGAACGTCTTCTTCTCGAGGCGATCCGTCATCTGGTACTTGCGTCGGCGCATCGCGTTTCCTTGGAGCTCGCGAGCGAGCGTCCTCCTCGGTTGCCCGCCCGTCAAGACAAGACCGATGGACCGCGCTAAAGCTTACGTTCGTCCCGTGCAGCCGCTCTCTCCTCCTTCTTTACTCACCTCCCTCGATCATCCGTTCGACCGCATCACCGAGCAAGAGCTCCGCGCGAGGCAGAGCGCGAAATGGAAGCTCTATCCCGACGACGTCCTTCCGCTCTGGGTCGCAGAGATGGATTACCCGATCGCCGATCCAATCAAGCGTGTGCTGCACGCGGCGATCGACGCCGACGATGCCGGCTACGCCGATCCGCGCGGGCTTGGTGAGGCGTTCGTGTCATGGGCGCGCGCGCGTTGGGGCTGGGAGCTCGTGCCGGCAGACGTCCGCGTCGCGCCGGATGTCGTCACCGCGATCACCGAGCTCTTGCTCGTCACGACGAACCAAGGTGACGGCGTCGTCATCGATCCGCCGGTGTATCCGCCCTTCGCGTCGACGATTCGCCGCCTCGGCCGCAAGGTGGTGGAGGCGCCGATGGCGTCCTCATCGTGGCCGTCGTCGCCTGCGCGGCTGAACCTCGACGCGATCGAGCGCGCGTATGCTGGAGGGGCGCGCGTGCATCTCCTCTGCTCACCCCACAACCCGCTCGGCACCGTGCATGCGCGCGAGGATCTCGCGCACGTCGCGGAGCTCGCCGCCAAGCACGACGTCCTCGTCCTCGCCGACGAGATTCATGCGCCGATGACGTATGCCGAGCACGTCCATGTCCCGTTCCCGACCGTGAGCGCGAACGCGGCGCGGACGTCGATCGTGCTCACGTCGGCCTCGAAGACGTTCAACCTCGCAGGCCTGAAGGCCTCGGTGATGATCGCTAGCCACGACGTGACGCGCGCCGTCCTGAACCGCACGCCGATGGAGCTCCCGTATCACGCAGGCCATCTCGGCGTGCTCGGCGCGCGCGCCGCCTTCGCCGAAGGGGTGCCGTGGCTCACGAGCACGATGGCGATCCTCGATCGGAATCGTCATCTCCTCGCGGAGCTCCTCGCCAAGCACATCCCGCTCGCGAAATACCGGCCGCCGGGCGCGGGCTACCTCGCGTGGGTGGATCTCCGCGCGCTCCCGAGCCTCGGGATCGATCCGGCGAAGCGCTTCCTCGACGAAGCCCGGGTCGCGCTCTCGCAAGGCCCCACGTTCGGCACGGGCGGCGATGGCTTCGCGCGCGTGAACCTCGCGACGACGCGATCGATCCTCGAGGAGGCCGTCTCGCGCATGGGCAAGGTCGCCCGCTCCGGCTAGGCGGGCTTTGGCGCCGCGGCTGGCGGCGAGATGCCGAGCTCCCGGCGCACCTCGTCGATCGGCTTTTCGAACCACGGCCAATGGTCCCAGTGATCGCTGAGGTCCACCTTCACGTTCGCGCCGCGCTCGATCGCGGCGAAGACGCGCTCGGCGAGCCCAGGCTTCGCGAACAGGCTGTGCACGTGCGGCTGCGGGATCGGCGTGACGTTGATCCCAGCGCTGAACGTGAGCGCGGCGAACAGCAGCATGAACATCGGATTGTTCTTCATGTAGCCCGCTTGAAAGGCCGCGAGCTCGAGCTCCCCTTCCGCGTCCGTCCCGTAACCGGTGAGGACGTGTCCGATGTCGTGCCAGATCCCGAGCTCGGGGAAGCCGCCCTTCTCACCGGGCGGCGTAAAGTGATTTCGCTCGAAGTACGCGAGCAGCTCGCGTCCGAGCGTGCCTTCGGGGAGCGACGCGAGCGCGTGGTAGCGCGCGGCGAGCTCCGGATCCTCCGCGAGCCCGCGCAGCATGAGGAAATCGCGCACGGGCCGGAGGAGCCCATCCTCGACGACACCCTGCCCTGCGAGCCGGCCGAGGTGCGAGTGCCGGAAGAAATGCAGGCGGAAGAACATCATGTGCTCGGCGGCGAGCAGGCGCATCGACTCGAGCTCCGGCCCCTTCACGCCGAGCGCCGCGGCGAAGCGATCGATGAGGTCCATCTGCTCGCGCGTTGGTGGTCCGTCCGCGAGGCTCACCATGAGCATGCCTTGTACGAGCTGCGTCGGGAGCGCTTTGTCGTCGTCTTGCGTCCAGAGAGCGCGCGCGAGGTCGCCCGGCTCGATCGGGCGAAGCGTCTCGATGTCGATGTCGGTCCCGAGGAGCACGTGCTGTGCGCCGCTCAACATGTTCTGAACGGCCGGCGTGATGCTGTGCGCCTCACTCGCCATCGCGACCATCTTCAATGCGCGCAGACCAAACGGAGCTTTGTCAGCAGGCGGACGGATCAATCGCATGGCACGAGGATGCCACCGATACGCCTCGCGTGCGCACCAACTTCGTGACGCATGCGCGGCGAGCGCCGATCACCTGTTTTTGTTGCAGTCGAACGACAGGCCGGGGAACGCGGCTTTGGTCATCTCGTCACGCTTGGCCGCGCGCGTTGGGTCGACCTCGAAGTCGTGATCGGGCACGCGCGCCGGACGCTCCGTCGCAGGATCCATCGAGTCTTCGGGGATCCGCTCGACGACGCCTTCGGGGAACCAGCACATCCGCGAGTACTCGGCCTCCGTGAGCGTGTCTCCGGGGGCGATGACCTGATTCGGATCGATGATGCCGTCGCCGTCCTTGTCGCGTTGCCCCGTCGTGTTGTAGGGCCCGGCGTAGATCTGCTGCCAGCCCTTCGTCGATGCCTCGTTGATGAAGCCCTTCACGACCGGATCGTCGACGCCGACGGTCGGGTTGAGATGAAAGCCCACGACCGACGAGTCGAGGTTCGCCTGCATCGGATCGTTGCGGCTCTGCGTCGGCGACCACACGCCGCTATGGATCTGGCGAAGGATGTCCTCGTAGAGCGGTCCCCAGTTCCAGTACGGGCTGCCGAGGCAGCTCTTCAGCGGGGCGCCCGTCGGGAGGAGATCGCCGTTGGGCTGCGCCGCGAGCGCCTTGTACGCGTTCGGGTTGTCGTTGCTGATGCTGTAGACGCCCGGGATCGCGAGGTCCTCGATCAGCTTCACGCTGCGCTGGTTGTCGGCGCCATGACCGACCACCACCGCGCCGTGATCGATGAGGCGACGCGTGAGGAGCTGCTCGTAGAAGTAATTCTTCTGCGTTCCCGCGTCGGGCGCGCCCGACGGAGCGGTGTACGCGAACTGCTCGCCCTTCGAGATGTCCGACCAGAAGCCCATCCACTGCACTTCGAGCTTCACCTGCGGATCGACCGACTTCGCGCCGAGATAAAACGCGGAGATGTGACGGACCGTCTCGGGCGTGATGAACGAGCCGACGTAGCCGAGGCGATGCGTCTTCGAGCCAAGCGTCTTCGAGCCCGCGACCTTGCCGGCGATCCACCAGCCCTGCTCGCCGTGCGCGGCGTACGAGTCGGCGTTCTTGCCGTTCGACTTGTAGCTCTGCGCGACGAGGAACTTCACGTCAGGGTACTGCGCGGCCTTGTCGAGCGTGGCGTCACGCTGGCTGAAGGAGTTCGCGATGACGACGTTCACGCCTTGCTGCGTCACGAGCTCGTCGATCGTCTTGTAGATGTCCTCTTTGCTGACGATGTTCTCGCGCTTCACCCACGACACCCACGGGAGCTTCGAGGCCGCGCTCTCCATCCCTTCGTCGTGCGTGAGCGTCCAGCCTTCGCCGCCCGAGGATACGCCGACCCACATCGCGCCGACCTTGAGCGGCTTCTGGCATTGGCCTGCGAAGCACGACGTGGTCTCGGGGCAGTCCGTGCTCGCGGTGCAGATCGAGGCGCAGAGCCCGTCGGCGTTGCAGATCCCCGCCTGGCAATCGCCGGAGCTGGCGCAGCGCGCGCCGACACCTCCCGGCGCGATCTTGGCGTCGACGATCGCGGTGCAGCCTCCAATGAGGAGGCCGATCGACGCGATCTGGAGGGCGCGTGACGTGCGTGAGCGGTTCGTGAGGCTCGATGATTTCATCTCAGAAGCTCCCTTTGATCGCGCCGCCGGTGCCGGTGAAGTCGAAGGAGACGTCCGTCTTCCCGCTGCTCTGCTCGATCACCTTCGGTGAGTGGACGAACGTGTACACCAGCGTCCCGATCAGCGACGCGGCGGACAGGCCAAGCGCAACGTCGGAGATCACCGAGAGCGTCTCGGCGCGACGCTGCATCGACTTCATGTCGTCGGTCGGTCCGCGACCGTCGGCGAACGTCTTCTTCTCGAGGTCGTTCGAGGTGCTCAGCGCGAGCCCACCCGTGATGCCGCTCGTGATCCCGAAGGCGGCCGTCGCGCCGATCCCGATCCACGAGATCGTGTTCCAGCGCGACTCGTACTGCGGCGCGCCGGTGGCGTTGCCCGCCGCTTGCGTCGAGAAGACGAGCTCCACACGCGAGGAGTCGGTGCCGGCGACCTCGACGATGCGCGACACGGGCGCGTAGCCTTCGTGCGTCCCGACGATGCGGCGCTTGCCCGTGCTGACGACGACCGACGCGGGGAGCGGCGTCTTACCGACCGAGACGTCGTCGATCGTGATCTCGACGCCCGGCACGTTCGTCACCACCTCGAGATGACCGACGCGGAGGCGAAGCTTCACCAGCTCGCGATCGACCTCGGCGCGGCGCTCTGTGGAGATCGAGCCGCCACCTTCCTTCACGTACGACTCGAAGCTTCGAAGCGCGCACGCGTAGTCGGTGAGCTGATAACAGACCTGACCGATGTTGTAGTAAAGCTTGTAGGTGGGCGCGAGCTCGTACGCGCGGCGAAACTCGACGAGCGCGCCCGCGAAGTCTTGCTCTTGGTACAGCTCGAGCGCTCGCTGGAAATGCGTCCCCGCGTCGCCGCCGCTGCTCGGCGTCGCCGGCTGCGCGGATGGCTGCTGCGCGTACCCTTCGCGCGAGAGCGCGAGCACGATCGTGACCGAAGCCAGGCTGAGGAATGTCTTCTTGTTCATGGAGCTCTCACGTCACCAGGGTTGGGTCGAGTCGACAGGGCGGACGGGCTTCTTTCCCTTCGGAAGATCGACCTCTTGGATGCCGCCCTGCTTGGCGTTTGCGTTTCCGTTGCTCGCCGGCGTCGCCGCGGGCGGCGCAGCGACCGGCGCGCTCGGCGGCGAAGGCGAAGGCGCCGGCGGGTTGATGCCTGGGTTGTTCGCTGGCGATGCCGGCGACGCGCCACGCGGAGCGACGCCGCCACGCACCACCATCGGCGGCGGCGCGCTCGTCGTCGATCGATCGAGCGCGAGCACCACCTCTTTGTCGGAGTCGAACGTGATCGCGACGGACCGCGTGACGTAACCAAACGCCTCGGCGCGCACGGCATGGGGCTGCCCGTCACGCATCACCGTCCGCTTCAGCGGGTTCGAAGGGAGCAGCGTGTCATCGAGGTAGAGCTTCGCCTCGCTCGGCTTTGCGCCAAGCGAGATCGTGACCGCGCCGATGCCGGGCGCAGGCGCCGGCGGCGGCGCGGCGGCCGTGACGGCGGACGCGGACGTGGCTGGGGACGCGGTCGTCCCTGGCGAAGCGGATCCGCCGCCTCCTCCAAACGAGGAGCGCATCACCAGCGATGCGCCGAGGCCGAGCAGGCCGACGAACAGCGCCATCGCCGCGACGACCGTGCGCCGTGTCTTGCGCGACTCACGCGCCAGCGCGTCGATCGCCTCCGGAGCGCTCGACGCCGACGGGTGAATCGTCGCCGGGTGATTCTGGTACGACGCGAGGATCGGCGCCGTGCCCGACGCGAAGCGAGGCGTCGGCGGCGCGCCGGGGATCGTCGGCACGGAGGGCTCGAGCGAGGGCGGCGGCGCGCTGCTGAAGCGGAAGGTGATGCCCGACGATTGCCCCGAGGCCTCGAGGATCGAGCTCGCGCGCTCGGCGAAGACACGCGCGCGGCTCGGGCCGAACGGCAAGAGCGCGATCGCGAGCTCGGCGACGTTCTGAAATCGCTTCGACGGGTCTTTCTGAAAGCAACGATCGAGCACCGCCTGAAGGCCGTTCGGGACGCCGACCGCGTAGCTGTGGAGCGGCGCCGGCTCGGTCTCGAGCACCCGCGCGCAGATCTTCGGGACGGTCTCGCCCGGAAATGGGATCTGGCACGTCAGCATCTCGTAGAAGACGACGCCGAGCGACCAGATGTCCGAACGATGATCGACCGTCGCGGTCGATCGGATCTGCTCCGGGGACATGTAGAGCGGCGTGCCCATCAGCTCCTGCGTCTTCACGAGGAGATCGATCGATCGCGCGGACGGCGGACTCGAGCGCGACATCGGCCCTGGCTGTCCTTCGAGTCCGTAGCCCTGCTCTCCGCCCGTCAACGCGGCCTTCGAGATCCCGAAGTCGAGCACCTTCATCGCCTCCATCCCGTCGCCGCGACGCGAGAGGAAGAGGTTCTCGGGCTTGATGTCGCGATGGATGATGCCGCACGAGTGCGCCACCGCGAGCGCCTCGCAGACCTGCAACATGAGCTCGACCGAGCGCTTCGCCTGGATCGGTCCCCGCTCGAGCACCGCCGCGAGCGTCTCGCCCTCCAGGTATTCCATCACGAGGTACGGCCCGCGATCGGGGAGCACGCCGACATCGAACACGCGCGCCGCGTACTCGCTCTTGATCCGCACCGCCGCACGCGCCTCGTTCGCGAAGCGGGCGACGATGTCCGCCCGCGACTGCATCTCGGGCAGCAAGAACTTGATCGCGACGATCTCGTCGAGCTCGGCATGGCGCGCGGCGAGGACGACGCCGACACCGCCGACGCCGATCACGCGCTCGACGATGTATTTCCCTGCGATCACCTCGCCCGGGACGAATCCGCCGTAAGGATCTTGGTTGAGCTGATGAGCCGCTGCTGATGTTCCGTGCTGCACGTTGAGCGACCTCGCGCGAAAAGAAACGAACGACGAACGAGCCTCGACGAACAAAGCTCCGCCCGGCGCTTGCTCGGTGAGCAACGCGAGACGAGCCTGTCGGGGGTGAAGTCGGACGGTGGCGCGGGCGTCGATGAGCCGTCGACGTCCGAACGCACGCGTGTCGGGGCAACGCCCTGACCACGTCGCAACGTAGTCGAACGATCGAGGCCGCGATCCTGACAAAGCGGGATGACGCGACGCGCGCCTTCGGATTTCAGAACGCTGGTGACGTGATCATCTTGCGGTGACGCGAATGCGCATTTCAGAAGCGACGCTTGGGCTGCATCACGTCGGGTCCGCCGCGATGCGGTGTCGCGACGTAGCCCTCATGCCCAGGCGGAAGGCTGGCGACGCACGCTTCGCTGCACGCGTTGACGAGCAGCGGGAGGACATCGCTCGCGACGAGACGCGTGATCCACACGCGATGACGCTGCTCGTCGAGAAACGAGGCGTCGCACACGCTGCAATTCCGGACGGCTCGCGTCTCGAGCTGGCCAGGCGCACGCGGCGGCCGCGACGACGGCGCGAGGCGCGGGAACGGCCACCTCATCTTGTAGTTTCCGTAGAGCGCGCGCGTGCTCACCGTGCTCGACCGAAGGCCGAGGCAACGCGTGATCTCGTAAGGAAACCAGTGAAGTCGATACGAGGTGTACGGCGTGAATGACTCGAGGCTCGTCATCGCGCCGATCTCTGGTGGGATGCGCACGAGCTGGCTGCCGTACACGGTGAGCGTCCGCACCGACGTGAGCTTCGCGATCGACTTTGGCAGGGTGACGATCTGCGCGGCCTCCTCGCGAGACAGCGCCTTCATCGGCGAGAACTGCGTCCGCTCGTCGGCCGCCGCCGCCTCCACCTCATCGACGAGGCGCTTCCAGCCGTCACACTCGGTGTCCTGCACGTCGCGATGGATCACCGGCTCGCGCTTCAGAACGTACGGCTTCTCTTCCTCTTCTTCTTCCTCTTCCTCCTCTTCCTCGTCCTCTCCTTCGTCCTCGTCTTCCTCGACCAGCTCGAAGCAGTCGCACCCGCGCTCGAACCTCGCCTCGGTGCGCAGGTACGCGCGCTCGGGCTCGATCACGTCGAGCCACGCCGCGTCGTCGATGCCCCGGCGAAGGCGGCTGAGATCGGCCTCCGCCTTCGTCCAGCGGACGTCGTCGGGCTCGAGATCGCGCATCGCGAGGTGCAAGCGAACGAAGTCCGCCCGCGTGGTCTCCCCGTCTTGTTCGAGCGCGTCGGCGTAGACGAGACGAGCCTCATCTTCTTCCGCGTCGCGCCGCACGATCACATCGAGGAGGCTCTTCGACATGGCCCTGAGACGTTAGCAGCGAAATCGACGACGCCGGATGTCCTCGAGGGACACCCGGCGTCTACACGCGTCTATGCGCGTCTCAGGGTCTGGGAGCGTTTACTCTTCCGCGGCCGCGTCGAGCGTGTCGATGATCGCCTTGGCGGCGTTCTTCTTCTTGAGGGCGCGGAGCTCACGGATGATCGTGATGTCTTCCTTTACGCGCTCGGCGACCTTCGGTGCGTCCTTGACCATCGCGCCGAGCGAGACCGCGAGGTGCGGCGTCTTCTGGGCGACTTCCTTCGTGCCGTGCGCGAGCTTCACGAGGCGATCGCGCCAGCGCTGCGCGCGCGTCTTCGTGATGTACGGAGCGACCGCGGCGACGATGTCCGCGTTGTTGCCGCAGTACACGTGCGCGGCCTTGTAGAACGGGCTGCGGAAGCGCGGGCTCGCCTCGAGGAACGCGGCGACCTGCTCGCGCGTGACGCCTTGCTCCTGGAGCGCGCGCTCGTACTCCGCCTGCGCGGCCTGCTTCGCCTTGAAGAGGTACATCTGCACGCGCGAGTAGAAGTTGACGCGTCCGTCGCCGCTCGTCTCGACGGGGCAGAAGATCGTGCCGGGGAACTTCTCGGTGATGGCCGTCTGGACGCCATCGGAGACGCCGGCGCTCGGCATGCAGCCGAAGGGCTTCACGCTGAGCGTCATGTGGCACTTCTGGTGCGTGACGTTGACGATCAGCTTGCCGACTTCCATGTGGCCTTCGCCGCCGCGGAGGTCGTTGTTGTAGAACTCGTGCGCCACTTCGGCGACTTCGTCCATCGACGCGAACTTGTAGCCGTAGAGGCCGATCGCATACGCGAAGACGTTGAAGATGCCCTTCACGGCCTTGTCGCCGAGGTGGCTGATCGCGAGCTTCTGGAAGACCTGGAACGGTCCGCCGCCGCCGAGACCGTACTTCGCCGTGTCCCACTCGCGGAGGTCAGCGCGCTCGCTCGTGTCGTTGCGCACCTCCCAGAGCATGTAGAGCATCCATGCGGCGACCGTTTGGATGTCGCACTCGGCGCCTTCCGACTCGAGGAACTCCTGGAGCTGGTAGTTGCCGTCGCCCTCGGTCGTCATCGCCCAGAACTCGCCGATGATGGAGACCTTCGGCTTCACCATGGTCTTGTCGACCTCGATCGAGCGGAGGATCGGCTTGCACCGCCACATCGCGTAGAGGATGTTCTCTTTCTTCTCGAGCGCGTTGTAGAGGATCTTCTTGCACTCGTTCAGCTTCTCGGTCGTCTGCCCCTTGATCTTCTCATAGGGGCGGACGCGGTAGCCGAACACGTTGAGCACGTCGCCGACGAACATGCCCTTGAGGATGGCCCAGAAGAAGGTGCCATTGAGCTCGAGGCCGAGCTCTTCGCCCGTCGCCTGCTTGATGCCGCCCGTCTGCTGGAAGAGGAGGACGCGGAAGCCGTCGAAGCCTGCGTCGCGGAGCGCCTTGCGGTACTCGGTGACGTACATGCCGAAGCGGCAGGGTCCGCACGCGCCGGCGGTGAGGAAGCAGTACTTCTTCACGATCTCTTCGCTCGTCATGCCGTGCTTGTCGCGCAGCGTGATGAGGTACTGAACGAGGTTGCCGACGGTGAAGTAGGTCGGGTTGCACTGACCGCGGTTGCCGAACTCCTTGCCGGCTTGGAACGCGGCGTTGTTCGGCACCTCGAGCATCTCGACGTTGTAGCCGACGCCCTTGAGGCCTCCTTCGATGAGGTAGTCGTGCGCGAGCGTGAGGCCGCCGATCAGCAGCGTGACGCTGTCGCGCTCCTTACGCGTGAATTGAAGACCCACCATGTCTTCGATCCATTGCTCGGTCTTGCCGTCGAGGCCGAGCTTCTTGCGCTCCTCCGCTTCGAACTTCGCGATCTCGGCGTCGAGGTCGAGGCCTTGATCGGCGATTCGCAAGCTCTTCTTGCCGGTCTTTCCCGTGAACGTCGTGTTTGCAGCGTTGCTCATCTCGTTCTCCCTCATCACTCGGCAGCGTTGACAGCT
The DNA here is from genome assembly GCA_044227045.1 of Labilithrix sp. Classification (GTDB taxonomy): domain Bacteria; phylum Myxococcota_A; class Polyangia; order Polyangiales; family Polyangiaceae; genus Labilithrix. The sequence goes on along the minus strand of JBGAFW010000003.1, from coordinate 83,197 downwards.
TGGTCGACAGGCTTCGCAGCGGCTGTCGCGATCATTTGTGAGTGCGCATGGTCGTGACCGTGGTCGTGGTCGTGATCATGCTTGTCCTGGACGCGCGTGATGCTGCCGTCCTTGTTCTTCTTCCCGAGCTTCACCATGTTCTTCGCCTCGCCGTCGGCGGGCGCGGTGAGCGTCGGGTTCTTCGGTTGGTAGGCGCGGACCTTCTCGCGAAGCGTCTCGAGCTGAGCGCGTAGCGAGGGATCCTGGATGTGGCGCGCGTCCTGCTGGCTCGCCTTGAGCTCGAGGAGCTCGAGGCGTTTCTGGTCGATGCGGTGCTCGAGCTCCGAGCGACGCTTGCTCGCGTCTTGGAGGCGTTCCTCGTGGAGCTTGAGCGCGTGGGCGTACGTCTTGACGCGGATCTTGATCGACCCGCTCGGCTTGTTTGCGTCGATGTCGTGGAGCGCCGCGTAAGGCGTCTTCGACTTCTCGATGATGCTGTCGATGAGCCCGTAGATCGGCGCGTCGTGACCGCACTTGAACGACGAGAGGTCGAGGACGACGACGTTCGGATGGTGCGCCGCGAAGACCGCGCCCCACACCTTCTGCGCGCTGTTGACCGAGTAGTTCTCCGGCCACACGTGATTGAGCTCGAGGGGCGTCTTGATCGTGCCCTTGTCGAGCTCCTCCTTGAAGTACTTGTCCAGGTACTCGCGCGTCTTCGGGATCGCGCGGACCGAGAGGACCGGATAGCCGAGGACCTGGAACTCCTCGGGGATGCCGTGGTTGAGGCCCGGGTCCGAGTGGTACGGACGACCGATGAGGAGGATCGCGACGCGATCTTCGTGCTCGACCGTCTCGAGGATCGCGCGGCCCTTGTCCTGCAGATCGTTCTCGAAGATCGTCTGCGCGCGCCATGCCTCACGGCAGGCGTGATCGTTCTCGTCCTCGGTGATGCCGAGGCGCGAGCCGAACGTCTCGAAGAGGCGCTTGGCCATGAGGTTCGGCTCCATGAAGGAGAGCGCCGGATCGAGGAACTCGATGCCGCGCGTCGCGAAGAAGTCGACCTCCTTCGTGAACGCCGCCTTCATGACGTCGGGCGCGCCGGCGACGATCGGACAGCTTGCGTTGTCCATCGTGTCGGCGACGAAGTTCGAGACGTGCGTGAGGATCGGGAAGAAGATGTACTTGAGCGGCTTCTTCGCCGTGTGCTGGTGGAAGAGAAGGTTGTGGATGTGCGCCTGCGCGACCTTGCTCGGGTAGCACGGGTCGATCGATCCGTACTTTCCGCCCTCGACCCACATCTCTTCGGTCGTCTCGTCCGAGAAGACGACGTTCTGCTTCGGGATGCCGATCGCCTCGAGGTACGTGCGGAGGAACGGCGCCGTCGAGTAGATGTTGAGCACGCGCGGGATGCCGATGCGCGTGCGGCGGCGCTTCTCGGCGCTCTCCTTCGAGGAGCGGCGGAACGGCCTCGTCACCTCGACGCGGCGCTGGCCGAAGATGCCCTTCTTGATCGCGATGTCCTTGATCGGCGATCCCTCTTCGGGCATCGGCGCGGCATCGTAGAAGTGCATGAAGGCGCGCTTCGCTTCGTAGTCCACCATGTTGGGGAACTGCTGCGCGATCTTCTTTCGCTCGGCGACCAGGTTGAGCATCTGGTCCTTCGACTCGACGGTGCCCTTCTCGCACGAGAAGCCCGCGATGTAGCGGCTCGAGCGGCCGTCGGGCGTCTTCGTGTCGATGAACGTGCGCTTGCACTCGTTCGGGCAGAAGTGACAGACCGTCTCTTCGTCGTTCTTCGTCGTGTATTCGAGGTTGATCGCCTCATCGATGCCGATGAAGGACGACTTGCCTTTGCGCTTGACGACGCGGAGCGTCTCCATCGCGGCGCCGATCGCGCCTGCTTCGCCGGTGTGCGGGTGAACGAACACCTCGCCGTTCGGCACGCGCTCTTTGATGTAGTCGACCTGCGCCTTGACCGCGGCGAGGTTGTATTGCGTGCCGCCCTGGAGCACGAACTTGCGTCCGAGCGAGGCGAGGCGCGGGATCTGGACGACGTACTGCCAGACGTTCTTCGGGAGCACCTGCGCGAGGCCCGCGAGCATCTCCTCTTTCGAGAAGCCTTCCTTCTGGAAGTTGACGCGGTCGGTGTCGAGGAAGACGGCGCAGCCGTAGCTGAACTTCGGCGCGAGCTCCGCCTTGAACGCGACGTCGGCGAACTGCTGAACCGGGACGCCGAACGAGTCGGCCGTCCCCTGGAGGAGCGTGCCGTTGCCGGCGCTGCACGAGTTCGAGAGGCGGAAGTTCTGGATGTCGCCGTTCTTCATGAACAGGACCTTGATGTCCTGCCCGCCGATATCGCAGATGACGTCGACGTCACCGAAGAAGTGCACCGCGCTCAGCATGTGGGCGACGGTCTCGACGATGTTCACGTCGCTCTTCACGCACTCTTCGAGCACGTCGGCGGCGTAGCCGGTCGCGCCGAAGCCCATGATCTCGAGCTCGGCGCCTTGCTTCGTCGCGTACTCCTTGAGCTGCGCGAGGAGCTCCTTCGTGTCCTGGATCGGGTTGCCCTTCGAGAGCTGGTAGGCCTTCGTGAGGATCTTGCCCGTGTCGTAGTCGACGAGGACGGCCTTCGAGGAGGTGGAGCCGCCGTCGAGGCCGATGACGGCCTTCACGTGCTGCCCCGCCGCGAGCACCTCGGAGGTGTACTTCGGGATCTTGTAGAGCTCGCGGAACTCCTCGAGCTCCTGCTCGTTCTTCGAGAGCGGCGGACCTGCGCTCTCGCCGAGGCGCGCCTTGCGGCCCGTCGTGATGTACTCGCGGAGGTCGACGAGGTCGGCCTTAAGCCAGCCGATCTTCGCGTCCTCGTGGAGGCCGTAGAGCACGGCGCCGAGGGCGGCGTAGTACTGCGCGTTCTCCGGGACGAAGACGAGCTCCTCGATCGGGACGTCCTTCGGGTACTCGTAGCCTCGCTCCTGCCAGACCTGCGGAATGCGAAGACGCCAGCAGTCTTGGAGGAACGGCAAGTACGTGTTCGGTCCGCCGAGCAAGAGCACGCGCGACTTCAGCGTGTTGCCACGCGTGAGGACGGAGAGGTTCTGCATGACGATCGCGTCGGCGAGCGAGCAGAGGACCTCGGTCGAAGGGATGCCGCTCTTGATCAGGTTGACGATGTCCGTCTCTGCGAACACACCGCACTTCGCGGCGACGTGATGCAGCTTCGAGTCGTCGAAGCGGAGCGTGGTGACGAGCTCCGGCGGTGCGTTCACCTTGAGGAAGCACTTGTCGATCGTGGCGCCGGTGCCGGACGCGCACTTGTCGTTCATCGACGCCATCGCCGTCTTCTCGCCGGTCTTCTCGTCCGCCTTGAACATGATGATCTTGGCGTCCTGACCACCGAGCTCCACGACGCTCATGACGTCCGGATGGAGATGCTCGACGGCGAGCGTGACCGCGTTCACTTCCTGAACGAACTTGCCGCCGGTCGACGGAGCAAGCGGCGCCGATCCCGACCCGGTCAGGAAGATGCGCCATCCGTCCTGCGGATGATTCGGGAACGCCGCGAGGATCGTCTCGAGGAGCTCGAGGCACTTCTCGGGCTGCTTCGTGTGATGCCTCTGGTAATCGCTCCACAGAATGGCTTTCGTGATCGGATCGACGACGGTGGCTTTCACCGTGGTCGAGCCGACATCCATTCCGATCGCGAGGAAGGGCTTGGCGTCGTGAGAAGCGGCGTCGGACATTCGTTCTCCAGAGAGGCAGCAGGCGGTGAAGCGGCAGCCAGCATCTCGGCCTTACGTTAAGGAGAGGGCTGGCTGAACTGACACGTCAGTTCAACGCAGCCTATCGGCATTTGGTTGCGCGGGAAAAGCTATTTTCCCGCAGGAAACACGAGGCGGGACGCTTTTAACGCAAGCTTTGCACTAGTCGCCCTACACCTATGCAAGTGTACGCAACCGGCAAGCCCAAGCGCAAACGGTGCGCAAAGCCTCCGAGAACATTGAGAAGTCCTGGCTGCTTCGAGAGCGATCAGAAGAGAGCCTCGCCGGAGCACGCGAGCACACCGGCGCGCGACGGCCAGGCCGGAGCGCGATGCTCGAGACCCGCGACACGGATGTGAATCTCCGTAACAGGCGGCGACATCGTTGCCAGAGCCGTCGACGCACAGTGCCGATCGCGCATCACGCTCGCCTTCTGGTTCTTCGCGAGTTCCTCGAAGAATGACGATCACGAAGACATCGGCATGACCGATGCTCATGCGCGACCCCGCGTGAACCTTCTTCGAACGAACGAGAGCACCATGACGAGCCGCGACGAGTCGCGCGAGGGTTTCGGTGACAGCCCGACGAGATCCCGATCACCGCGCGCGCGCATCGGCGCCGGCGTCTTCTTCGCGCTTGGCGTCGCGGCGATGCTCGCGTGCAACCATGGGCACGACAAAGAGGACGACAACCAGTTTCGCGAAGACGTGATCTGGTGCGAGGAGTCCGTCGCGCGGCTTCAGCGTTGCTGCCCGACCTTCGATCCGCAAAAGGTGCAGTGCAATTTCTACTACTCGTACGACGAGGGTTGCGGCACGTCGACGACGACGAGCATCCATCCAGCGCTGAGCAGCGAAGAGAGCCTGTGCATCCGCGACACCTCGTGCGACGTGATCGTGGCGCAGAAGATGTGTGAGCGCGCCGAAGCGGCGGGGCTCGCCAGCTCGCAATCACAAAACACGTTCACGTCGACCTCGTCGACCTCGTCGACCTCGTCGACCTCGTCGACCTCCTCCACGTCGTCCTCGAGCAGCACTTCGAGCGGGACGCCCACGACGCCAGCGGGAAAGGTGTGCCCATGATCACGCGCAAGAGTTGGGTCGTCGCGATGCTCGTCGCGTCCTCTCTCGTCACCTCGGCGGTGAGTGCGCGGGCGGACGAAGATCCGCCGCTCCCACAGCCCCAAGAAGCGAGCGCGCAGCCTCCGCAAAGCCCGGCGCAGGAAGATGCGCCGCCCGCGCAGGCGCCTGCGGCGAAAGCGAAATGGGACACGCCCGTCGGCCTCCGCCTCGACGGAGGCTACTCGCCGCGTCGTCTGCTTACGATTCCCCTCGCGGGCGCAGACCTCGGGCTCGCGTTTGGCGCGCAGCCGATGGAGCACGCCGCGTTCTGGGGAGCGTCACGCTTGTTCATCGGGAGCACCGAGAACGGCCTTCACGTCTTCTCGGTTCGCGTCGGCGCCGAGGGCGAAGCCGTCATCGATCGCTTTCGCATCGGTGGCGGGTTGAGCGGCTTCGTCGTCGGGATCGGACGCGCCGTCCGGAACGACACCATCTACAGCTGGGGCCCGGCGCTGAACGCCGCCGCTCGCTTCGACGTCATCCAGTCGGACAGCTTCGCCCTCTTCGCGCGCGCCGCCATCGATGGAGGTCTCGACGTGTACCAAGGCTCGATCTTCTGGGGACCATCGATCGGAGCTGGTATCGATCTCGATCTCGCTGGCAAGCGCGCGCGATAGCGAGGTCTCAGATCTCCGCGTACGCGGCTCCGTTGTCTTGGAACAGCTTCTGATCGATCGCGACCGCGGCGAGCAGCGCGACCTCGCGAGGCAAGGTCTCGGTCGTCATCACCGCGAACTTGTCGCGAAGCGAGAGCTGCTTGGCGATCACCATCACGGTCTGTCCTTGCGCGTCCACGCACTTGAACTCGCCGCCGAGGAAGCCGCCGCTCGCCTTGTACTCCTGACCGCCAACGTTCAGCGTGAAGCTTTGCTTCAGCGCGATGAGCGGAAACGTCAGCGTCGCGATCTCCGCGCCGCCGGCGTCCTTCATCACGAACTTCGTCTTCAGGAAGTTCGCGGTGAGCTCCGCCATTGGCGCGCCTGCGTCGCCCGCCACCATCGTGAGCTTCGGTGACATCGTGAGGAGCTTGCCGCGCACGGTCGCGAGCAAGTCGGGTGCGCTGATGTCGCGGATCTCGTAGGTCGGGCCGAGGCTAAGGATCTTCTGCGTGACTTCGTAGTGGTTCATGCGAGCTTGACGCCCTCACGAGCGAAGTGTCGCAAAGAAATCGACGCGCTCCTCTTCCCGTGAGGGGGAGCGTGCGGAATTGCTCCCTATTTGTTGCCGTATGGGTTCGGCGGCGGCGCGATTTGCTTGAGGCTCGACGGCGGGGCCGCGCTCCCCGTCGACGCGGCGGTCGACTTCGGGCGAGGCTTCGCCGTCGTGGTCGTCGTCGTCGCCGGCACCGGGACGTCGTCATCGCTGATCGTGATCGCGGTGGGCGGGGGCGGAGGCGGCTCGACCTGCGCCGAGATCGTGGGCTTCGCGGAGGGCAGCGGCTGCGCGGGCTTCTTCGGATCTTCGGTCGACACCGCGATGACGGCGAGCGCGGTGAGAAGGACGATCACTCCGCCCACGACCGACATCGCGATGCGCGCGCCGAGGCTCGACTTCTTCGCGGCCTGCGCGTCGGGCGGCGGAATCGATCGCATCGGACCGCGACCCGCGCCGATGTCGCGTGGCGTGTAGACCTGAAACGAAACGGCGGGCGACGCCGCGAGCGGATCGTTCGTCTCCTCTGGTTGGATGATCGCCGGCGAGGACCACTGGCGGAACGCTCGCTCGTATTGGACCGGCGGGCCGCCCGCCGAAGGCGCGAACCCTTTCGGCGCCGTGGGCGGTCGTGACGGATTCGGCGGAGGCGGGTTCGACGCGGAGGCGCGCGGCGGCTGCGGGCCGACCGGCATCGGCTTGTCCGGCGAGTTGATGCGCAGCGACGAGCCGCCGACGATCGCCATCGGGTTCGGCGTGCGCATCGGAGCGAGCGGGGCGCCCGTGCCTGGCTTGAGATTCAACGTGTTCGGCGCTCCGCCGAGCGGCGCGGTGCTGCTCGACGGTCCTGGCGGAACGACGACGAGCGACTGAAGAAGCGACGGACCGCCTTGCGGCGTCGTGTTCTCGAGCGCAGGCGACGACGGCGTCGGTGGCGGCGCGGCCGGCGCGCGCGACTGCACGTTCTTCGCGAGATCGCGTGCGCTCGGGAGATCGTCTTTGACCTGCGCGGTGGGCGGCACGCTCGCGAGCCGTCGCGGGGAAGGCGGCGGCTCCGGTCTCATTTTTTGCGGGTCGGGCCGCGCTTCGCGCGGACCCTCCATCCGTTGCGTGGCCGGGGCGGGGTTCGCGAAGACCGAGCGATTCACGTCTCCAGGATTGGACTTCGGCGGAGGCGGCGGGGCGGGCGCGCCGTTCTCGCGGTTCTTCTGGAGCTGCGCGAGCGCGTCGCGCTGCGAGTCCCAGCTTCCGCTCTTCACTGGAGGAGGCGTCTGGCTCGGCGTGCCCGACGCGCGGCGGCGTTGCTCGTCGAGCTGCGCGAGCGCCTTCGAGAAGTCCTTCGGGAGAACAGCCGCGGTCTCGGCGTCTTCGGCGCCGCTCGTCGACGGACGCGACGGACGCGGCGGCGTCCCCGAGCGCGAGACCGCGCGACGCATGTCATCGAGCTGATCGACACGACGGATCGTGGCGGCGGGCTCCATGGATTCGGGCACGAGCTCTTCGCGCCGCATGGAAGGATGTACGTTCGATTGCTCGAACGCGTCCACCTGCGAAGCGCGCGGAGGAAGCGGTGCCTTCGGATTCTTCGTCGGAATCGTCGCTGCTCCCGGCGGTGGACGAGAGAGAGGACGTGCCTGGGCCTGCGCGTCAGCGATCTCGCGTGCAGACTTCGGCGCTGTAGGCTCTCCCGCCATCGCCATCACGAAAATTACAGTCAGCACAAAACACGCCAGTGATTCGGGCCGACGAGGACAGCATACGCCTTTTTGTCCCAACGTCGTAGCGAAGCTGACGCTCCAACGCTCCCACAGATCATGGATGATTTCGTGGCAGCCCGAGCACAATCCCATGCAATTGCTGCGTTCCGCCGGGGCTGTGGATAGCCGTCGATCCATGGAACGTGGGGCTTGATGGAGCCAGGTCGGGTCCGCTGCGGGCATCCATTGCCGCTTGTGCTGTGATACTTGGCGGGGCGCATCCGTGGACAAAGCCGAACGCCGCCAACAGATCCTCCACTTCGCGCGCGACGTGTTCGCGAAGCACGGGTACCACGCAGCCAAGATCGACGACATCGTCGCGGCCGCAGGGATCGCGCGAGGCACGTTCTATCTCTACTTCGACGACAAGCGAGCCATCTTCGAAGAGATCGTCGATCGAACGTTCGAGCGCCTCGGCATGTCGATCGTGCGCGTCGACACCGAAGACCCGAACCGCAGCGTCGCCGATCAGATCCGCGAGAACATCCGCGCGATCGTCCACGCGCTGCTCGAGGATCCTGCGACGACGAAGATCCTTCTCTCCGACGCGGTGGGCCTCGACCCCGAGTTCGATCGAAAGCTGATCTCGTTCTACGAGGGCACCGGCAAGCTCCTCGAGTCGTCGCTCGCCGACGGACAAGAGCGCGGCATCGTCGCGCCCGGTGACGCGCGCATGTACGCGATCATGACGCTCGGCGCGGTCAAAGAGATCATGTACCAGGTCACGATGCGCGGACTCGACTACCCCGAGGATCGCATCGTCGACGAGATCTACGGATTCCTCTGCGCTGGATACCTGCGCAGCGCGACGAAGCCGTGAGCTCAGCGCGATAAGAACGCGCGCCAGAAGAACCAGCACGTCAGCGACCACGCGACCAAGAGCACGAGCTTACGGACGTGCTGCGGATCGACGCGACGCGCGAGCGATGCGCCGAGCCATCCGCCCGTGATCGCGCCGACGGCGACCGGCGCCGCCGAGCCATACACGACCTTGCCGGCAGCGATGAACGTCACGAGCGCGACGCCGTTGATCAGGATGCCGAGGATCACCTTGAGCGCGTTCATTTGATGAAGGTGCGTCATCCCCATCAGCGTGAACGTCGCGAGCATCATGATGCCCATCCCGCCGCCGAAGTATCCGCCGTACATCGAGATGACGAGCTGAATGGCGCCGCCGATGAGGAGCGCGCGTGCGTCGGCGGTCGTCGCGAGGCCGGCCTCGTCGCTCTTGGCGATCGTGCGTCCCTGCTTCTGCTGCCGGCGCTTCGTGATCGCCGGACCAAATGTGAAGATCACCGCCGCGACGAGCATCAGCGCCGGGAGGATGCGCGCGAAGGTGGAGTCGCTCGTGACGAGCAAGAGCGCGGCGCCGAGACCACCGCCCACCGCCGCCATCAACGAGAGGACGACGACGAGCCTACGATCACGCGGGATGTACGATCGGTAGGCGCCGACGCTCGCGACGCCGGCGGGCCAGAGCGCCACCGCGGTCGTGGCGTTCGCGGCGACCGGCCCCATCCCCGTAAGAAGAAGGAGCGTGGGGAACACGATGAAGCTTCCTCCACCCGCGACGGAGTTCAGCGCGCCGCCTGCCGCGCCGGCGAGAAAGAGGAGGACGATCTCGAGGACACCCATGAGCCGAAGAGTCGCCGCCGCTCAGCGGATCGTCACACGCGCGTCGCCAGCGGGGAGCTTGACGAAGAGCGTGCCACGGCGCGCGGAGGTCCATGTCCAGCCCTTGGTCGCCGCCTGAAGGTCGGCCTCGGACTTGAGGTGTGGGATCAAGCCTTCGTCGCGCACGATCTCGGTCGGCTCGGATCGCGCGATCATCTCGAGGACGAACCCGCGATCGAAGGCAGCGCCGTCCTTCACCTCGATCGACCCATCGGCGAGGCGCGCGATCGACGCGCCTTCCCAGAGATCGAAGCGACGCGGCTCGAGGGATCGGCCTGGAGCGAGGAGCACCCAGAGCGGCCCTGGGTCGCGCGCGAACGAGTCGATCCCATCGTCCGTCACCGGCGCGAGCGTATCGATCGTGGGGCGAAGCAACGGGACGATCGCGCCTTCGCGGAGCAGGAGCGGAAGCTTCGCGAGCGGCGCGTCCACGTCGATCGCGCCGCTCGCGTCGGGCGTGTACGGAGTCGCGTCCCAATAGTCGAACCACGTGCCCTTCGGGACGATCACCCGGCGGCGCGTCTGCCCGCGAACGACGATCGGCGCGACGAGCAGATCCTCGCCGAACATGTATTCGTCGCTCGGATGCACGCCGAGCTCCGGATACGCGAGGCCGAGCGGCCGCTGGATCGGCTTGCCGTCGGTGGTCATGCGCACGGCATACGTCCATTCGTAGGGGAAGAGACGCATGTGAAGCCGCGCGTACGTTCGATAGATGTCGAGCGCCTCCTCGTCGCGACCATTCTCGGGCGCGAAGAGCCACGGCGGCTGGCTCGACCCATCGCCCACCTCCATCACGGTGGAGAGCGCCGTCTGCTCGGCCCATCGAACGAACAGCTCCTTGTCGGGAGGACTATGCCGATAGCCGCCGGTGTCCGCCGCGAAGAACGGGAACCCCGACGCCGAGAGCGAGAGCCCCATCACCACCGTCGCCGGCAACCCACCGACGCCGGTGACCTGCTCGCCCGAGCGCGACGTGAAGCGCTCTCGATACTGCGTGAACGTCGCGTCCATGTCGCCCGGCCACACGATCACGCCTTGCGTCTGCTCACCCCAGTGCGCCGCGCGGACGAGCAAGAACGGCAAGCCCACGTTCGGCGCGGAGGCGCCAGGTTCACGTCCCGACGCCGCGTCCGCATACACGCGATGGTAGAGCCCCGAGTAACGGTGATGCATCGTGCGCTCGTCCGATCCATCGGAGAAGCGCCACACGTTTCGCTTCGCGCCGATCGACGGCACCACATCCTCGGCGTAATCGAGCTTGAAGCCGTCGATGCCCATCGCGGTGTAGCGCTGCACGAGGCCTCGCCAATACGCCGACGCATCGGGGCTCGTGAAATCGATCGGCGCTCCCCATTTGTTGAGCAGGATGCCGACCTCGCGCGGGAAGAAGCCTCGCTGCGTCGCCTCGCCTTTGAGCGGCTCGGCCGCGTCCTCGAGATACGGCGTGCTCCAGAGCGCGACGTGGAAGCCCGCGCTCTTCGCGCGGTTGATCATCCCCTGGGCGTCGGTGTAGCGCGCCGGATCGAAGTCGAACGTGTTGACGGCGCGGGCGTACGGCCGATCGATCCAGATGCCGGTGGTCGCGAGATCGAGCGCGCGGATCTGCTTGAGATCCGCCTCGACCTCCGCCTGGTCTTTGCTCTCGTTGCGCCAGATCCACGGGCCGAGCGCCCAGATCGGCGGCGGCCGCGGGACGCCCGACGCGCTGTAGTACTCGCGGTAGAGATCCATCGGCGCGTCGGCGGCGAGGAGATCGACGCGCAAGGCCTCCGCGCGTGAGCCGCCCGTCGTCGACGCGACCGCGAACGTTGCCTCGACGTAGCTCGGATCCTTCCGCGCGACATCGAACGCGCCGACGCGTGTCGACGGGACGAACATCGCCCATCCATGCGTGCCGACGAGGAGCGGCACCGGCACGTGGGCTTCGTTGCTGGTGCTCTCGACCTCACCGTCGGCTTCGAGCTGCATCGCGCGAAGCTTGCCGCGGTTGTCGACGGAGTCGAGCTGTTCGCCGAGGCCGTAGAGTCCTTCGGTGACGTCGCCGCTCGTGCGAACGCGCACACGCGCGAGCGCCACCGTCGGTCGACCCGCCTCGGTGTCGTTCGGCGCGAGCGCCAGCACGAAGCGCGACGCGGCCCGCGCTGCGGTCGAAGGCGTGTTCGATGGGTCAGCCGCGCCGGCTCCCGCGATCGAGATCTTCGCGCTGAGCCCGTCGCCGTAGTCGAGGTCGATCTCGGCGTCGCGCGCGGCGGTGGACGTGAGCGTCGCGGTCCACGCGATCGGCGAGCGAAACGTGACGCCCGAGTCCGCGTCACCACGGCGATCGATCTCGATCGGATCCCAAGACCGATCCGCGGGCGCCTCCTCGACGACGCCGAGCTGGAACGCGCTCGGCTCGAGCGTGAGGAGCGTCGTGTCGTCGCGCTGGAGACGAAGCGTGCTCCCCTGCCCGTCGACCTGAAGACGAAAGCGTCCCTCGCCGACGGCGAAAGGCTCGCGCGGAAGGCGGAGCGGAGCGTCGTCACACGCGGCCGGCGCGAGCGTGCATCCGAGCACGAGGCACGCCGTGCTCAGCGACGACGCGCGCTTCATGGGCTCCTGCGCTTGCGTGGGAGGACGATGTGGCGGATGAAGTTGCGAAGCGTCTCGGCCCCATGCGGAGCGTCGATCGAGCGATCGCGAATCGCTTGCGGGTCGAGGCCTTCGGCGGACACGAGGTGCGCGCGAGCGTCGATGTAGCCGCGCATGACGTCGCCGTCGAACTCCGGGTGAAACTGCACGCACTTCGTGGTGTCCCCGATCGCGTAGATCGCGTTCGGGTCGAGGCTCGTCTCCGCGAGGACGCACGCGTCTTTGGGGAGCTCGGCGACGATGTCGACGTGCGTCGCGTTCGCCTGAAAGCGATCGGGCAGCCCGTGCAAGATCGGATCGGACGGCGTCCCGCTCTTCTTGATCAGCTCGATCGTCCCCATCTCACGACCGCGAGGGTTCTTCGTCACGTTGCCGCCGAGCGCTTGCGCGATCATCTGGTGACCGAAGCAGATGCCGAACAGCGGAACGCTCTCGAGGTGAAGGCGCCGGATGTACTCTTCGGCGCGAAGCATCCAGGGCGCTCGCTCGGTGACGCTGCTGCTCGACCCCGTGATGATGAACGCGTCGGCATGCGACGGGTGAGGTAGCTCGAGGCTCACGTCGCGGATGTCGTGCTCCGACCATTCGAGGTTGGCGCCATCCGCGCCTTCCCAGCGCGTGCCTTCGCGGACGATCCACGAGAAGAACTGGCCGCGTCGCTCGGCGACGGGCGCGGCCGCGTCACCCGCGCGAAGAACGATGAGACGGATGGGCTCTCGGGTTTTCGAGCTCGAAGATGCGGCGGTCACGGCTACATCCCTGTTTATCACGAGCGAGGCTATGGTTCTTCCGTTGTGGGGCCGATCACGGAAGACGACGCGCCGAGCGCGACGGATCACGATGACTTCGCGGGCGTGAGCTCACCCTTTCGCGAGCTGCCCGTGGTCGTTCGCTGGCTCGCCGACGAGGGCGCGCGCTTCGTCCTCACGCGCACCGTTCTGCTCCGCCTCCTCGGCCTCGTCTACCTCGTCGTGTTCGTCTCGACCCTGCTTCAAGGCCCGGCGCTGATCGGTGACCACGGGCTCTTGCCGATGCGTGGGTACCTCCACTTCGTCGCGCGAGCCTCCGGCGGGACGCTCGCGGCGTTCGCGAACGCGCCCACCCTCTTCTGGATCTCGCCGTCCGACTCGCTCTTGGTCGCGCTGTCGATCCTCGGCGCGATCCTGTCGGTCGCGGTGATGCTCGGCGTGACGAACGCTGGGGTGATGATCGCGCTCTGGATCTTGCAGACGTCGATCCACAGCGTCGGGCAGACGTTTTGGGGCTTCGGTTGGGAGATCCAGCTGCTCGAGACGGGGATGATCGCCGCCTTCATGTGCCCGATGACGATTCGCGGTGGCAAGTGGAGGCCGTTCGCGAGCGCGCCGCCGCTCGCGACGATCTGGCTGATGCGATGGCTCGTGATCCGGATCATGCTCGGCGCTGGCCTCATCAAGCTCCGTGGCGATCCGTGCTGGCGCGAGCTCACGTGCCTCGTCACGCACTACGAGACGCAGCCGAACCCGAGCCCGCTCTCGTGGGTGTTTCACCAGATGCCGCCGTGGGCGCATACGATCGGCGTCCTCTTCAACCACTTCGTCGAGATCGTGTGCCCGGTCTTCGTGCTCGGACCGCGCTGGATGCGCCGGGTCGCCGGCGGATTCTTCGTCGCGTTTCAGGCGATCCTGATCGCGAGCGGCAACCTCTCCTTCTTGAACTGGCTCACGATCGTCCCCGCGCTCGCGTGCCTCGACGACGCGCTCCTGCTCCGCGTGCTCCCGTCGAGGTTTCGCGAACGGCTCGGCCCGCCGACGGAGAATGCGACGACGTCGATCTGGCATCGCCGTATCGCCCTCGGCTACGCCGCGGTCGTCGGTGTGCTCAGCGTGGGGCCGGTGCTGAACCTCGTCTCGTCACGGCAAGCGATGAACGCCTCGTTCGATCCGCTGCACCTCGTCAACACCTACGGCGCGTTCGGCACCGTGAGCCGCGTGCGCGACGAGATCGTGATCGAAGGCACCCAAGCGGATTCACCCGAGGCACCCGACAGCGAATGGAAGGCGTACGAGCTTCCATGCAAGCCCGGCGACCCGATGCGCCGGCCCTGCCTGATCTCGCCGTACCACGAGCGTCTCGACTGGCAGATGTGGTTCGCGGCGATGTCGACGGTGGACGAGGAGCCATGGATGGCGACGCTCGTCTCGAAGCTGCTCGAGGGCGACGCCGCGATCTTCCCTCTCCTCGCGAAGAACCCGTTCCCAGACCCGCGCCATCCTCCGCGCTTCGTTCGCGCGCGGCTCTATCGTTACGAATTCACGCGACCCGGCGAGCCAGGATGGTGGCGACGGCGATTGCTTGGTCCCAGCGATCGCCCTGGCGGCTCGGAGTATTTTCGGGTGTTCGAGAAAGACGATCCGGACCTCGTGGATTTCATCCAAGCGCACCGTTTCCAATGAACGTGTGGCTCGGGTCCGATCCTGGTCTTGCTCCAAACCAGGATCGTGGTGTCACACGCAACGCGGATGAGCGCGTCGCGCCCGAAAGGAGCACGCGTCCTTTTCTGCATGCTAACTTCAAGCATGGTTCGAAAGATCGCGACCCTTGCCCTTGGAGCCTTCGTCGTCGTCGCGTGTGGAAGCGAGACGCCGCCGAGCCAGTTCGGATCGTCGGGCAATCCCGATCAAGACGCCGGCTCCTCGTCGGGGACGTTCGGTGAAGGCGGCGCGAAGCCTCCGCCTCCCGTCGAGTGCAAGAAGATGGATATCGTCTTCATCGTCGACAACTCACCGTCGATGAAAGAAGAGCAAGACAACCTCGGCGCCAACTTTCCGAAGTTCATCGACATCATCAACTCGTACAAGACCGAGGCTGGTGATCTGCTCGACTACCGCGTCGCGATCACGACGACCGACGACAACGGCAAGCAGCCCGACTCGGGCAAGTTCCGCAAGGTGCGCGGCACCGGAAGCGTGACGTGCAACCCCGGACCGAACAACGATCCCTGGCTCACGCGCGCGGATACGGACATCGCCTCGCACTTCGCATGTCGCGCGGCTGTCGGCGTCGATGGCAGCCCACTCGAGCGTCCACTCGAGTGCGCGCGCCTCTCGGTCACCGATCGAATCACCGACGGAAAGAACGCGATGCAAGACGGCACGCCGTTCCTTCGCGAAGACGCGCTGCTCGCGTTCGTGATCATCACCGACGAAGACGAAGGCAGCGCCGACGGCTCGGTCGACGCGCCGCCCGCTCCGCTCAAAGACGCAGGCCTCTATGCCGCCGACTTCGACAACGTGAAGTCGGGCCTTCGTGGCCGCTGGGCTGCCTCCGTCATCGCGGGCGATCGCGGCTGCGAGTCGGCGCTCGGAAAGGCCGCCGACGCCGTTCGCCTGAAGAAGTTCATCACCACCGCGGGCCCGAAGAACGGCGTCTTCTCCTCGATCTGCGACGGAGATCTCACGAAGGGCCTGCAGGACGCGCTGAAGCTCTTCACCGCGGCGTGCAAGGAATTCCCTGGCGTCGTGAAGTAGCTCTTCATTTTGTCCCTGTTGGGATACTCTTCTCGACGTGAAGATCACGTGGGGTGTGGGGTGGGGCGCGCTCGCGGTCACGGTTGGCATCGGCTGCTCGTCCTCGAGCGCCGGCTCGGATCCCGGTCCGTGCCTGGCCGACGCGAACGAGCCCAACGAAGCGGTGACCGCCGCGACGAGCCTTGGCCGCATCCACGACGACGACGAGGTCGGTCCGAGCACGAACAACACGATCGCGAAGAGCGTGCGAAAGACCTTCTCGACGACCACCGCCGCAGACGTCGATTGGTACGTGCTCGACGTGCTCGACACCGGGATCAACGGAAACCCGGTGCTTCATGTCCTCGTCGACGCCGGGCACGAGGCCACGGCCTTCTGGGCGTGCTCGGGCGGGACGACGGATTTCGTTCGATGCGATCTCGGCACGGCCGTCGACAAAGATCCCGATCTCCCGCAAGCGAAGGGCTGCGTGACCGCTCCGCAGAGCTCAGCGTCTCCTCAGCTGACGATGCAAATCGACTGCGGCGGAACGTCCACCGACAGCGGTCGACTTCAGATTCGCGTCAAACGCGCGGCCTCGGCCCCCAAAACCGAGACCGATTCGTGTCAGAGGTACGAGCTCGTCGTGTTCGCGGACTGAGCCGCGAGCGCGTTATCGAAGTCGCGCGCAAGCGGCCGACCCCGGGGCTCCTCGTCAAATTGCCCTCGTGCAATCGCCTCCGGCGTGGAACACTTTTGATCTGGCCGCCGACTCTTTCTCCCACGACATGACCACGAGCGAAGCGCCTCCGCATACTCAGCAGCTCGTCTTGCCGCTCGACGACTTCGCTTCGCGCGACGCGCGCGGCCCGGGCATCCCTCGCCCCAACCGCGTCTTCTGCAACCGCAACCTGAAGATGTCGGGGATCAGCTGGGTGGGCTTCGACATGGACTACACGCTGGCGATCTACGATCAGCCGGCGATGGACGACCTGTCGATCCGCGCGACGATCGACAAGTTGATCAAGCGCGGCTACCCGGACTTCATCAAGACGGTGCCGGTGTCGACGCAGTTTCCGGTGCGTGGTCTATTGATCGACAAGCGCTTCGGCCACGTGCTGAAGATGGACCGCTACAAGCACGTTCACAAGGGCTACCACGGCTTTCGCGAGCTCACGAAAGAGGAGCTGAAGGCGCTCTACCACTCGAAGAAGATCCGTCCCGCGACGCCGCGCTACCATTGGATCGACACGCTCTACGCGCTCTCCGAGGTCGCCACGTACGCCGCGCTCGTCGACGCGATGGAGAAGAAGGGCTACGCGGTCGACTACGCGCGGCTCTTCACCGACATTCGCGAGTGCATCGACGAGGCCCACCGCGACGGGACGATCCTCGACGAGGTCGCGTCGAACCTCCCGCACTTCGTCCATCGCGATCCGAACCTCGCGCCCACGCTTCACAAGCTTCGCAGCGCCGGCAAGAAGCTCTTTCTGCTGACGAACTCGCGCTGGGCGTACACCGAGAAGATGATGACGTACTTGCTCCACGGCGCGATGAGCGAGTACCCGACGTGGCGTAACTTCTTCGACGTCGTGATCGTCGCGGCGACGAAGCCGATCTTCTTCACCGAGAAGAGGCCGCTCCTCGAGCGCGACGGTGACAACGTGAAGCCCGCGCAGCCACCGCTCGAGCGAGGCAAGATCTACGAAGGCGGAAACCTCCACGACTTCGAGCGCGCGCTCGGCGTGTCGGGAGACGAGGTGCTCTACGTCGGCGACCACATCTACGGCGACATTCTTCGTTCGAAGAAGGACAGCGCGTGGCGCACGGCGATGATCATGCAGGAGCTCGAGACGGAGATCGCCGCCTACGAGTCGTGCCGCGCGGATTTCGAGTCGATCGAGAACCTCGACGAGCAACGCGAGCGCCTCGAAGACGACCTCCGCTACTACCAGGCGCGCATCAAGGAGCTCACGCGCTTCATCGAGCATCGAGGCGGCAAGGAGATCCGCGTCGATCGCGAGAGCACGACGAACCTCGCCGCGATCGCGAACGGCGCGTCGGCCTCGTCGAGCACCGCGGAGCTCGAGGCGGATCGCATGCGGTTCAAGCGTGCCGTCGAGCGCATTCGCGGCAAGCTGCGTCAGATCGAAGCCGAGATCGCCGCGCTCGAGCGACGAAGCGATCTCCGCTTTCATCCGTACTGGGGCTCGCTGCTCAAAGAGAGCGCGGAGCAATCGAGCTTCGGCAAACAGGTGGACGACTACGCGTGCCTCTATACGTCACGCGTCTCGAACTTCTTGTCGTACTCTCCGCAGCAGACCTTCCGTAGCCCTCGTGACGTCATGGCGCACGAGATCGGAATGTAGCTCGAGAAGGTGTGGACAGAGCCGCGCAGGCGACGTAAGCGCAGCACGTGGAGAACGTCTCGCCCTCGTCTTTGCCGCGCGGAACGATCAAGCGATCGCCCGAAGACTTCGTCGTGGACGAGGTGCCTGCCTACGAGCTGAGCGGCGAAGGCACGCATCTCTACCTTCACTTCAAGAAGCGGAACAAGACGACGGACGACGCCGTTCGCGCGATCGTGCGCGCGCTCCGCGTCGAGCGCCGTGACGTCGGGGTCGCGGGGCTGAAGGACAAGGTCGCGGTGACCACGCAATGGATCAGCGTCCCCGCCCCGCCGAACGATCCAGCCTTCGAAGAGCGCGTCGCCGAAGCTTTCGCGGGCTCGCTGCGCGACGAGGGGATCGAGCTCCTCGCGCATCGACGCCACGGCAACAAGCTCAAGACGGGGCATCTCAAGGGCAACCGCTTCACGATCGTCGTGCGCGACATCGAGCCGTCGCAGCTCGACGACGTCGTGCGCGCGTTCGATCGGATCCGCGATCAAGGCGTGCCGAATGCCTTTGGCGCGCAACGCTTCGGTCGTGACGGCGACAACTACGAGCGCGCTCGCGCTTGGCTCACCGGCAAGGAGCGTGCGCCAGGTGATCCCAAGCTCCGGCGCTTTCACTTCTCGGCGCTCCAATCGTGGGTCTTCAACGCCGTTCTCGCCGAGCGCGTGCAAAATGCGACGTGGAACGTCCCGCTGCTCGGTGACCTCTTGAAGAAGGAGGAGACGGGTGGGATGTTCGTCTGCACGGACGTTCAGCTCGACCGTGAACGCGCGGCTCGAGGCGAGCTGTGTCCGACCGGACCCATCGTCGGAGACCGCATGAGGCAGCCCGAGGCCGATGCGTTCGATCTCGAGCAACGGATTGTTTTGCCCCTCATCGAAGGAATCGATCTGCGTCGTGCGCGGTCTTTGGGTGAAGGGACCCGCCGTCCGCTTCGGCTCCATGTGACGGAGATGTTTCACGAGGTTTTTGCGACAAATAACGCTTCGTCACTTGATGAAGTCAGCTCGTCGGAACTTCGAAATCCGGGAGACGGCAAATCAGCCATTAGGGTGCGATTCGTGCTACCCAAAGGTGCCTACGCGACGACGGTTCTTTCCAACGCATTGAACACTTTCGATGCATCCGTCGACGAAGCTGCGGCGAATAGAAGTGCCGCGAGAGCCCAGTCGGCGGAAGTTGGCCTTGGCCGCAACGAGAACGAGAGCGAAGAGAACGACGAATGATCGAGCGAGTCAAAAGCGCGATGGTCGGTTTGGGGGCCGGATGGGTCCTCGTCCTGATGTTGGTGTTGAGCGTCGTTTCGCTCGCGATCATGCTCGAGCGAGCCTGGCTGTACTGGTCGCTCCGTGATGACGCCGCCGGCTTGATGCGCGATCTCGGGCGTCTCCTTCGTGGCGGCGACCTCGACGGCGCTCGCCGTCGCCTCGAGGCGTCCCCGAGCGCCGAGGCCGCGGTCGTCATCGCCGGCATCGTCGAGGCGAAGATGGGGTACGAAGCCGCGGAAGAGGCGATGGCCGGCGCCAGCGCGCTCCAGAAGCTGAAGCTCGAGAAGCGGCTCACGTTCCTCGGCACCCTCGGCAACAACGCCCCGTTCATCGGTCTCCTCGGGACCGTCATCGGCATCATCGGCGCGTTCGACGAGCTCGGTAAGGCGAAGAACGCCACGCTCACCGGCGCGGCGCAGGTCGCTCCCGAAGCCGTCATGAGCAACATCGCCGAAGCGCTCGTCGCCACGGCCGTCGGCCTCCTCGTCGCCATCCCGGCCGTCGCGGCGTTCAACACGTTCCAGCGCGTCGTGAAGACGACGCTCTCGAACACGGATGCGCTCAGCCACGTCCTCCTCGCCCACCTCAAGGCGACCGGCGAGAGCACGACGAACGTTGAAGAGGCGCTCGAAACCGCAGCGTCACGTGCGGATCGTCCGAGCCGCGCAGGCCGCTCTTCTTCGAAGGAAGCGGAGTAGCACGCCGTGGCTGGTGGAGGACAACAAGACAGCTCCGAGGAAGCGATCACCGGCATCAACGTCACGCCGCTGGTCGACATCGTCCTCGTGCTCCTCATCATCTTCATGGTGACCGCGAAGCTCATCGTGTCGAAGTCGGTGCCGCTCGATCTGCCGAAGGCAGCGACCGGCTCGGACATCCAGACGGTGTTCAGCGTGGTGCTCGCCGCGGACGGGACGACGCAAGTCGACAGCCGCACGGTCCCGAACGACGACGCGATCCTCGGGCTCGCCAAGACCGCGCACGACAAGAACGCCGAGCTCCGCGCCGTCATCAAAGCAGACTCATCCGTACCTCATGGACGCGTGATCCATGTCCTCGACCTCCTGAAACAAGCTCAGGTGGGGAAGATTGCGTTCGGGGTGCAACCGGTGGCGCCTAGCCCTGGTGGGGGCGGACCTACCGTGCCGGTTCCTGCCCCGAAATAAGGCAGACTATTTGCTGGTCTGGTGCGTGAGAGAAGTACCCAAGTCACATGGCTGAATCCAACGGCGCATCATCGATCGTGGCGAAGAACAAAGCCGCGCATGCCTCCAAGCGAAAGCTCCACGCCGCACGCCTTGGCGCGTCCGGTTTGGCCGTCGACCCGATGTCTCGTGTGCTCGCGACGGGTCCGCGGATCCCCGTCGCCGTCACGATCGCGGCCGCGGTGTTTCTCCACGTAGGCATGGCCGCGGGCGCGACGGCGGCGTCGCTGTTCGACGAGATCTTCGCCTGGCAAAAAGGAATTCACGATCTCGTCGACTACAAGCTCTCGCAGTACGAGATCGACGTCGTCAAAGAGCCGCCGCCTCCGCCTCCGGTCGAAGAGAAGAAGCCCGAGCCCGAGCCCGAGGTCCCGAAGCCCGTCGCGAAGGACGACACGCCGCCGCCTCCGCCACAACCGGCCGAAGCTGCGAAGGTGCTCACGCAGGCGGAAGATCCGAACGCGCCCGTCGATCTCACAGGCAACACGTTCGTCACTGGATCGGGGAGCACGTACGCCGGCGGCACGACGTCCGCGCAAGGGACGAGCAAGACGGCGGTCTACAACCCTGCGGCGACGCCCACCGGCGTGCCGGGCGGAACGGGGACCGGCGCCGCGCCTCCCGTGCAGACGCGCAAAGAAGACAAGTCACGCGTGCCCGGCCTCTTGGGATCGGTCGACTGGAACGACTGCCCCTTCCCCGGCGAAGCCGACGCCGAGCAGATCGATCAAGCCTTCGTGCTCATCCAAGTGAAGGTGAAGCCCGACGGCTCACCCGAGAACGTCACCGTCGTGCAAGATCCCGGGCACGGCTTCGGGCGCGAGGCGCGCAAGTGCGCCATGCGCAAGAAGTACTCGCAAGGTCTCGATCCCGACGGCAACGCGATCGGCGGCATGACGAAGCCCTTCCGCGTGCGCTTCGAACGCTGAGCGTCCGAACCGCGCCGACCATTGCGGTGGGACGCGCTTCTCGCTAATCAGGATGCGTGAGCGTGCGCGTCTGATGTCTTCTTCCTCGTCTTCCGCGCCCGATCCTCGCGAAGAGCTTCGCGAGATCGCCGCGTCGCTCCGGGCATACCTCGAGTGGCAGGTCGACTGTGGCAGCTCGGGCATTCCTCGGCTTCCGCGCGCAGCGAGGGTCGCGGCGCCAGCGCCCAGCCCCACGCAAGCGGTGCTCGAGAAGGCCGCCGCGGCCGCGCCGCCGTCGGTCGTCGAGAGCCGTGCGGGCGTGCCGTCTTCGATCCTGAAGGATCCGAATCCGCCTTCGTCCCTGCCCGTCTCGTTTCCGCCGATCACGATGGACGATGGCGGTCCGAAGATCGGGCCAAGCTCGATGGCGCCCTCGTCGAACCAAATGCCATCGCCGTCGTCGATGCAGCGGCAGATGAGCTCGCAACCGTTGCCCGCGCCGCCGTCGGTCGTGCAGCCGCGTTCGATGCCCGTCTTGCAGGAGACCGTTGCATCCTGCACGCAATGCGAGCTCCACAAGACGCGCACGAACACGGTCTTCTCCCGCGGCAACCCCGAGGCGAAGCTGTGCTTCATCGGAGAAGCACCGGGCGCCGACGAGGACGCGCAGGGACTTCCCTTCGTCGGCAAAGCAGGCCAGCTGCTCGACAAGATGATCCAAGCGATGGGCCTCGACCCCGCGAAGGACGTCTACGTCTGCAACATCATCAAGTGTCGCCCGCCCGGCAATCGCCGCCCGGAGCCCAGCGAGATCGCGACCTGCATCCCGTATCTCCACGAGCAGATCGAGAACGTGAAGCCGACCGTGATCGTCGCGCTCGGCAACACCGCCATCGCCGGCCTCCTCGGATCGAAGCTCGGGATCACGAAGATGCGCGGCGCGTGGAAGCTCTATCGCGGCAAGATCCCGGTGATGCCGACCTACCATCCGTCGTACTTGCTCCGCCAAGGACCGGGGCAGTCGGAGGCCAAGCGCGAGGTCTGGGAAGATCTCCAGCTCGTGATGAAAGAGCTCGGGCTCGCGAAGCCGCCGCGTCAGTAGGGCGCGGAGAGGATGAGCTCGGCGTCGGCCTTCGCGAAGCCGTTGGGATACTTCTGCAGGTACTCGCGCGCGGCGTTTCGTGCGCGTGATGCGTCGATGGACTGAAGCAGCTTCATTCGCTCGGCGCGCGCGCTCTGCGTGAGATGTCCGTTTGGATACCGCGCGATGAGCTCTTCGCACGTCGCGACCGCGCCAGCCGCGTCCCCTGCCTTCTTCTTCTCGAGCGCACGCGCGAACAGATCGTTTTGCGCGGCGAGATCCGTCGGGCTCGCGTTTCCGATCGGGGGCGCCTTGACCGCGACGGACGGCGAAGAAGAAGCGGAGCCCACCGCCGAACCGATCGGAGCGAGCGGAGGCGCCTCGATTCGTTCTTGTGCGCGCTCCTCGCATCCCGCCGGCCATGACTCACCGGCGCGAAGCAGCGTCTCGTGGCCACGGCTACGAACCGCGACGATGCCCTCTTTGACGGTGACGCGCGTGGTCGTCCCGTTGCACTCGCGGCCGGTGCGCGACACGTCGAAGGACGTCCCACGCACCTCGACCTCGGTATCGGCGGTGCGGATGACGAAGCGCTCGTTCGCCTGCAGCTTCGCGACGTCCGCATGCACCGAGCCCGCGGCGAGCTCGAACGTCGTCTCGGGGGCGACGTTCGCGAGGAGCACGTCGGCGTTGTCGGCCATTCGCAGCTGCGTCCCACGTGCGAGCGCGATCGTCGCGTGCGCGCCCGAGCCCTCCTCGAGCAGGACGCGATCGCCTGCGCCGAGCGACGTCCCATCGACCAGCGAGGTCTTCACGCCGTTCGACTTTGCATGGATCACGATCGGCGATCCCTTCACGAACGACGCCGTCGCGAGCGCAGGCGCTCCGTTGCCGGCGCTGCTCTGCGTCGGATGGTGAAAGCTCACGAACAAAGCGACCGCCGCTGCGGCGAGCGCGGTGGTGCCGCCCGCGATGATCCAGCGCAAGCGTCGCCTCTGCTTCTTCATCCGCATTCCGCGTCCGATCGCGGAGATCGCAGCGGCGCGCGACGCGGCGGTGTTCGGCGTCTTCGCGCCTTCGGTCGCTTCGGCTTCGAGGACGGCCGCCGCCGCCTTCGCGAGCCTCTGTGAGGTGGGAACCGAGCGATCCGACTTCATGGCTCGTCCTCCATGTCGATGAGCGCGTCGCGCAGCTCGGGATCGGCGGCGAGCTTCGCGTGGAGCTCGCGACGTCCTCGCGAGATGCGTGCGTGCGCTGCGGCTTCGCTGATGCCGGCGATGCCTGCCACCTCGCGGGCATCGAACCCGCAGACGTCGTGCAGGAGAAAGGCCTCCGCCTTCGCGGCGTCCATCTCTTCGAGGTGACCGCGAATTCGCTTCGATAGATCGCGGGCGACGAGCTGCTTGCCGACGCGCAGCGAGGACGCGCCTGGGAGATCGTCGTGCTCTTCCGCTCCACTCTCGCGAAAGATGCGGCGCTCGACCGTCCGCCGGCGCAGGTATTTGAAGACCGTGCGCGCCGTGATCGTCGCTGCCCACGTCTCGAGGGAGCATTCGCCGCGGTACCGCTCGAGGGAGAGGACGATCTGAATGAAGCTCTGTTGCGCGAGGTCGTCGTGCTCCGAGTGACCGACGCCGAGCAGGGAGCGAATCGTGAGATTGACGCGAGGACGCAGCCGGTCATGCAGCTCCGCGGCGGCGTCTTCATCGCCACCGTGGATCGCGGCGAGGAGCTGCGCGTCGTCAATCCCACCCGAAGGACGAGAGCCATCGCCCTCGACCCCCGACGGAGGAGCTGGCTCCATTCCCGAAGAAGGCGGGACATCCGCATCCTCGGTCGTTCGTGCGCCGCGCAGCACGCGCAAGACGGGGCGAGCCATCACACGCACAGTACCGTTTCAGCACGAGGATCGGACAACTCAGAAGCGAATTCGGCCGCCAATCTCGGCGATTGCGCGAATGGGCGGAATGTCGGCTACACGTGATCCACCCACACTCACCGTCGTCGTACCGAACGCGACCTCGGCGCCGCTTGCCACCATCACGCCGAGCTGCTCGCTGAACGACCAGCTCGCTTCGAGCGCGAGATCCAGCGCGCCGAGCCATCGATCATGCGACAGCTCGGCGGTGGTCGCCGTCGCTGCCCGTGTCATCGCGTGGCGCATCAACATCACGTCGATGTGCGCCGCGAGCTCGAACCCGCGCGCGAGCGTGAAGAACCGAAAGCTCGGTCCGGCGCCGCCAAACGCCGTCATCGACGAGGCATCGGCTTCGCGGACGCGACCAAAGCGCGCCCCGACGACAGCATGCACGCCGAGGCGTGACCCGCGCAGCCACCACCGTGCACGTGCGTCGCCTCCCAGGCTCGTCGCGGCGTCGGCCAGCGCGCCGATCGCGGCCGCTTGAATCTCGAGCCCGTCTTGGCCAACGGCGTGTGGAGATGAGGTCGCGCTGTCTCGGCTCGTTCGCGCGGCCTCGGCGACCACACGCTGGCGCTCGACCTGCTCTCGCCGCTGGTCCTGCTCTCGCGCTTGCTGCTGGCGGTCGTGCTGCTGCTTCTCCTCGAGCTCGGCCGCTTGAGCCTGCTGCTCGATCCGCTGAACCATCGTCGCGAGCGTGTAGCCAACCGTGCGAGCTTTCTCTGTCGACACGTCGCGGCTCGAGAACGAGATCTCGTCGTCCGACCAAGATGCCGTCGCACCGCCGACGTGAACGTGAAGCCGCGCCACGGTATGGCTCGCGTCGGCCCACGTGATGCGCGCGACCGCACGCGCGTGAGCACGCTCCCCGATCGCGAGGGCATTCGCGTCGCTGACGCCTACGGGCTCCGTCGTCGCCTCCGAGAGGACGACCGCGGATGGGCCGAGCGCTTGCTTCGTCGCCGCCAGGATGTCGGTTGCGATCGGATCTCCCGCCTGGCCGGCGAGCAGGACGACGACGATGAGCGGCTCACTCACGCGCGGCCCCGAACATGAACGAGATTGTACGTGCTTCGCATGTCATGATGATCGAAGCGGTGTGTGGACGTAGCGTAGCAGTCCTGATCTCGACGTGGCTTCTTCTGCTCGTAGGCGCGCTTGCCCTCGGAAGCGGTGGATGTGGCCGCGTCGCGTTCGACTTCCCCTCCGAGAACCCGAGCGACAGCGGAGCGGGCTCGGACGCGAACGCAAGCCTCGGCGACGCGCAGAGCAGCGAGGCGAGCAGCCTACTCGCCACGTGCATCGGCCTGGAGACGACGTGTGGCTCGGTCTGCGCCGATCTCCAGAGCGACCCCGCGAACTGCGGAGCCTGCGGCGTTCGGTGCGAGGGCGCGACGCCGCTATGCGACCGCGGCCGGTGCGCGGAGACGTGCAGCAGCGGGCTCGTGAGCTGCGACGGAGCATGCGTCGACACAGCGACGAGCCACAAACATTGCTCGGCCTGCAACTCCGCGTGCAGCCCGACGGAGACGTGCGCGAGCTCGCAATGCTCCTGTCCGAACGGCAAGACCCGCTGTGGAAACGCATGCGTGAGCACGGCGTCGAGCCCGCTTCATTGCGGCGGCTGCGGGATCGCGTGCGGCAACGGGATGGTCTGCAACGCTGGCGAGTGCCGCGCCGGATGCATCGGCGGACTCGTCGCGTGCAGCAGCGCGTGCGTCGATCTCAAGAACGACTCGGAGAACTGCGGTGGTTGCGGCACCGTCTGCACCGACGGCAAAGGATGCACGAAGGGCGGCTGCGATTGCCTGATGGGCGAGCTGCTTTGCGGGCGCCGCTGCGTGAACGCGATGACCGACCGCAACAATTGCGGGTCCTGCGGGCACGGATGTCCCTCGAACGGCGTGTGCGGTAACGGCGTTTGCCAGTGAGATCTTAGCCACCGCGAACGGCGCGCGAACAAAGACCGTCATTCGTGCGTGTCCGATGGGTTTGAAGGCCTGGTCATGCCGCATGGTCGATGCGCATGCCACTGCCAACGTCCCACCCATTCTGCAGAGGGTTGTCGAGCACGAACACGGATAGGGCACTTCATGAATGCCCGGTCTTCTCAACGTGGATTCGGTCTTCTCAACGTGGATTCGGAGGGACTTCGAATGAGAAAGCTTGCCATCTTCGCCTCGCTGGCGCTCGTCGCGAGCGCGCTCCATGTCTTCGCCGGTTGCGGAAGCGAAGACTCGAGCGGCGCGCCTGCTGACGGTGACGGCGGAGATGCGAACGCCTCGACCGACGGCAACGGCAACGGCGGTGATGGTCAGACGAACATCCCGAGCGACGCCTCGATCAACGACAACCCCGTCTGCAAACCAGTCGACGGGGCATGCACGACGAGCGCGGAGTGCTGCTCCGCCAACTGCAACGGCGCCACCGGGAAGTGCACGACGCCGATCAACGGCATGTGCAAGCAAGCGGGCACGGCGTGCACGTCGCCGACCGAATGCTGCCAAGGCTCCTGCGTCAACGGCTCGTGCGCGGCCAAGCAGTGCGTCCCCGATCAGCCCACGGCGGGCGCGTGTGGCCAGGCGGGCGATTGTTGCAGCGGCATCTGCACGACGAACAAGTGCGCGAGCGTGAACCCGGGCGGGAGCTGCCGCACCGCCGGCAACCCGTGCTCGAACCACGGCGACTGCTGCTCGAAGCTTTGCAACAACGGCATCTGCTCGAGCGCGGTCTCGTTCTGCACGCAGGAAGGTGAGATCTGCGGGAGCAACTCCGAGTGCTGCGGCGGCAACTGCGTCAAGCAGGGCACGAACCTCACGGGCCTCTGCGGCGCTCCGACGAGCGGCGGCGGCGTCCCGGCGGGTTGCGCGCCGAGCGGCACCGTCTGCGGAGGAAGCGCCGACGCGGGCATCCTCGGCGACGGCGGCGTGCTCCCTTGCGATCAGAAGTGTTGCTCGCGTTCGTGTGGCTACTTCGGCGCGACCGCGGGCTTCCGCGTCTGCGAGCCGCCGTCGGGATGCAAGCCCACCGGCGAGGTGTGTCGCAACGACAGCGACTGCTGCGGATGGTCCGGCGCGCCCGATCCGGTGAAGGGCCCTGTGATGTGCTCGAAGGCATCGGCCACCGCGGAGCTCGGTCGTTGCGACAACGGCGGCGCGTGCCGCGAGCCCGGCAGCATCTGCAAGCCCGGCGACGGCGACTCGTGCAGCGCAGAGAACAACTGCTGCGAGCACAGCACCCTGCCCCCGAATTACTGCAACAACAACCCGGAGAACTGCTGCAACAAGGACGCGCTCGGGATCCCGCGCTGCCTGATCAAGCCGGTCGACTGCACCGGCACGGACGGCGGGACGCCGCCCGTCATGGGCTCGGTCTGCGCGACGAGCGCCGACTGCTGCGGCGCGCCGTGCGTCGGCAACACGTGCGGAGCTCCGGGCTCGTGCGTCCCGACCAGCGGCGCCTGCACGACGACGGCCGATTGCTGCACCGGCCTTCCGTGCATCCTCGCGCCAGGCTCCACCAAGGGCGTCTGCGGAGGAACGCTTCAACCGGACGGCGGCGTCGTCGACGGTGGAAGTGACAACCCGGCAAACTGCGCGCTCTACGGACAGATCTGCACAACGTCGGGCAATTGCTGCAACGGCGTGCCGTGCACATCGGGCCGTTGCCGATTCCCCTGATCGGTATTCGTCGACGATTGCCTCATCGGCATTCGCCGACAAACCCATGAATTGACGAATTGGCCAAATTGCCTAACGCGCTCACTCGAAAGGCCACGTACGGATGCGAAGCTTCGTTATTGGACTGACATCAATCGCGGGCCTCGCCCTCCTCGTGACGAGCGCGGCATGTGGAGACGACAGCGAGTCCACGTTCGGCTCGAGCGGCAACACCGGCGATGGTGGCGCATGCGAAGGCTTTGGGTGCACCGGTCAGGGTGAGGGTGGCCCGAAGCCTGGCTGCGTCGGCCTCGAATGCCAGCAAGTGACCTGCGCTGGCGGGACGACGAAGACGACGCTCACCGGCACCGTCTTCGACCCCGCCGGCAAGGTCCCGCTCTACAACGCCGTCGTCTACGTGCCCAATGGCGAGCCTTCGCCGATCACGGCAGGCCTCGGCCCTCAATGCGATCGCTGCGATGGAAAGATCACCGGCAGCCCGCTCGCCGTCACGCTCACCGACGCGAGCGGCAAATTCAAGCTCGAGGACATCCCTGCCGACATCGACTTCCCGCTCGTGATCCAGATCGGCAAATGGCGACGCAAGGTGACGATCCCCAAGGTCGCGGCATGCCAGACCGTCGCGGCCGACGCCGCGAACACGCGACTACCTCGCAATCGAACCGAAGGCGACATCCCGAAGATCGCGCTGACGACGGGCTCGGCCGATCCGCTCGAGTGCCTGCTCAAGAAGGTAGGCCTCGATGAATCCGAGTTTGGCATCGCCGGCTCGGAGGCGCGCGTGCATCTCTATGCAGGCGGCGGCACCGCGCCCGCCGCGCCGACTTCGTCGCTCAAGTCCGGCGCCGCGTTCACGTCCGCCACGACCCTTTGGGGCACGGTAGACGAGCTCAAGAAATACGACATCGTGATGCTCTCGTGCGAAGGCAGCGAGCTGCCCGACACGAAGCCGCTCTCGGCGCGCCAAGCGCTCTACGACTACGCGAAGATCGGCGGGCGCGTCTTCACCTCGCATTACCACCATTATTGGTTCTCGAGCTCGCCCGTCGCCGACGTGAAGGCGCTGGCCTCGTGGACGAACGACTTCACCTGCCAGGGCGGATCGTGCCCGATCGAGCCCGAGCCTCCGGCCACGCCGCCGATCAACGCGACCGTCAACACGAGCTTCCCGAAGGGCGCGGCGATGAAGGAATGGCTGCGCAATACGCAGTCGCTCACCGGGCCGAACGAGACCTTGCCGATCGAAGAGGCGCGCCACAACATCAACTCCGTCACGCCGAAGGCGCTGTCCTGGATGACGATCCAAAACCCCGCCGCGGGCAACAAGACCGCGCACGAATACGTCACGTTCAACACGCCGGTCGGCGCGGCCGACACCGAAGTCTGCGGGCGCGTCGTGTACAGCGATCTGCACGTCGGCGCGGGCGACAAGACGGGCGTGGCCTTTCCGGATGGCTGCACGACGCCCGATCTGACGCCGCAACAGAAGGCGCTCGAGTTCATGCTCTTCGACCTCTCGTCTTGCATCCAGCAAGACGACAAGCCCCCGTCGGTGCCGAAGTAACGACAGACAGAGAGACCACATGAAAAAGCTCCTTTGGCTCACCGCGCTCGCGGCCTTGGCGATCCCGCTCCCGTTCTCCTCGACCGGGTGCGGTAGCGAGAGCACGAGCGATCAACCCACCGACGCGTCGACCACCGATGGCGGCCCCGCCGGCGATGGCAGCAGCAGCAGCAGCAGCGGGGGCGTGTGCGACCCGACGACAGGCGTGTGCGTGCCCACACCGACGGCGTGCACGGCGCCCAATGGCGCATGCACCACGAACAACCAATGCTGCACATTTTCGTGTTTGAGCGGCAAATGCAGTAGCAAGCAATGCACAGCCGACAAAGCCGCGTGCACCGCGGACGGTGAGTGCTGCGGCGGCAAATGCGATAACGGCACATGCACGCCGCTAAGTGGTAGTTGCAAGACGGGCGGTAACCCGTGCGCCGGCAATGGCGAGTGCTGCTCCAACTTCTGCGCGAACGGCGTGTGCTCTGCGCCGTCGTATTGCGCGCAAAACGGCGATGCCTGCGGCGCCGACACGGACTGCTGTGGCGGCCGCTGCACGAAGGCCGCCGGCGCTTCGCTTGGCCTCTGCAGCCTCGCCGAGGCCTCGGGTGTCGGCGGCTGCTCGCCCGCCGGGCAAGTGTGCAGCAGCCCGACGACGGGCGGCACCTTGCCGACCTGCGGCGGTGAATGCTGTAGCCGTTCGTGCCGGCCTTATGCGCCGACGGGGCTCTTCATCTGCCAGCCACCGAGCGGCTGTCACCCGACGGGTGAGATTTGCCAGACCGACAACGACTGCTGCGGCGCACCTGGCGCGCCGGGATCGACCAACAACAACGGCGGAGCGCAGACCACCGACGTCCATTGCAGCAAGGCCACCGGGGCGACGATCGGGCGTTGCGACAACGGCAAGGCCTGCAGCGCTGCAGGCTCGATTTGCCGGCTCTCGACGAATTCGTGCAACGCGACGGACAAGTGCTGCGCCGGCACCGTTCAAACGCATCCGCTCAACTGCAAGCAAGACTCGCTCGGCATCCCGCGCTGCACCGCGGAGAGCGACTACGACTGCGCCGCGAAGGGTCCGCCTCCGGCCGGGACGGCATGCGCGTCGAGCGCGGACTGCTGCAACAAACCCTGCGTCCCGAACCCGAGCGGCTCACCTCCGTTCGTCTGCAGCGGCGACGCCTGCATCCCGTCCGGCGGCGCGTGCACCACGACCGCCGACTGCTGCGCGGGCTCACCGTGCAACATCCCCGCGGGCGCCTCGAAGGGCACCTGCGGCGCGAGCGCGGTCGGCACCGACGCCGGCTCGAGCGGCGGCAGCAGCAGCGGCGGGACCGGCGGCGGCTCGACGACATGCGCGCAATACGGCCAGCAGTGCACCACCTCCGGCAATTGCTGTGACGGCGTACCCTGCAGTGGCGGATTCTGCGTTTACCCAGGTCCCAATTGACGGTTAACACATGAGGACATTGGGGATCGGCGCGCTCCTCCTCGGGCTTCTCATCGCATGTAGCGGCGAGAGCAAGCTCGGGGAGTCGTGCGATGAAGCTGGCAAAACAGAGGATGTCTGTGAGCCCGGCACTGTCTGCAGTCAAAACAGCGGCGGAGCACTAACCTGTTTGAAGGTGTGCTCCGAGCAGGCTCAATGCGGCTCGACCGAAGACTGCAATGGCGTCGAGGGCTCGAGCTTGAAGGCTTGTCGTCCGAAAAAGCAATAAATCAAGCGTAGGCCTGTCGAAGATCGCTTCCTGTCAGGGCGAGAACGAAGACGACATGAAAAGAAAGACGAGCGTGACGAGCCACAGCCACACCACGGGATCGATGCGGGCTCTGGCCACGCTCGTCGTCGTCACCCTCTCGTCCGTCGCCATCGTCGCGGCATGTGGAGGCGACGATGCGGCGACGGCCTCGACGACCGACAGCGGCGCGAGCTCGAGCGGCTCAGGCTCTTCACGCGGCCCCGACAACACTGGGCAAGCCTGCACGACCGCCGCGGGCTGCTATCCCGGGATCGACGCAGGAGCTCTCTCAGGCGAAGCCCAATGCCTCACGAAGGTGCCCGGCGGCTACTGCATCTCTGCAAGACGGACGCAGACTGCTGCGCGACGCCGGGCGAATGCAAGACGAGCCTCAAGCAGGTCTGCGCGCCGTTCGAGTCCACGGGCCAGATGATGTGCTTTTTGAGCTGCGAGGAAGCCGACGTGCAAAAGAGCGCCGGCGGCGTCCCAGACGGCGGCGCCGATGGCTACTGCCAGATCAACGCAGCGTCCGTGTTCAACTGCCGCTCCACTGGCGGCGGCGCAAAGAACCGGAAGGTCTGCGCGCTCTGAACGGGCTCGGGTCGAATCAGCGCTCGGCGCGATCGGCGACGGGCACTTCGCGTGCGGCGAACTTCGACTCGCGCTCCGCGGCGGCGAAGGCGGCGGTGGCGAGGCGGTTGTACGCGTCGACGCGCGTGTAGACGTGGTTGCCGTGCGCCGAGCAGCTTCCGCCGCGCGAGACGACACCGACGATCTCGCCGCTCGTCACGTCGATGGCCGGGCCACCGGAGTCACCACGGCACGTCGCGCGGTCGACCTCGAACTCACGCGGGCCGAGCACGGCGCCGGTCGCGGCGTTCGCGCTCGGGCCCGTCGCGAGGACGGTGCTCTTCGAGCGCGCGACCTTGTGACCGACGATGTTGAGCGGACCACCACCGAAGCCGACGGGGACGACGACGTCGCCCGTCTCGACCGGCGCGTGAAGACGCATCGAGAGCACCGGCGTGTTGGTGACCGAGCGATCGAGCACGAGGAACGCGACGTCCGAATCGCAGAGCACTTGTCCGGTCGGATGAAGCGTGCGCACCGCGCGCGCGACGGGCAGATCGACATCGGGACGAACATGCGTACCCGTGTAGATTGCAATCGATGCCGGGTCGACATCTTCGGCGAGGTGATCGCCGTTGTGCGAACGACCGCGTGCATCGCACGACGGGGTCGCGGTCACTGCACGCGACACGCAGTGCCGAGCAGTGAGGACGAGATTTGGCGCGACCAGCGCGCCGCTGCACAAGGTGATGTGCGAGGGAGAATCAGCCATCGTCGTCGCGATCGCGACGACACCGGAGGAAGCCTCTTGTTCGACCGCGCGTAGCATGCGGTCATCGGGAGCTTGCTGGCGTCGCACGCATCCGGCTCCGAGGAGCACAAGAGCGCTCGCGCACACCACGCGAAGTGTTGTCGATTGAGTTGTGAAGAGAGCCCTGAGTGTCTGCGTCATGTCCGGTGGGGTGGAACTACGGTCAGCGATCAAGACTGCCTCACACCCATATTGAGCATGCATGATCGTCACGCTCTTCGCGAGCGAGAGACGCACAAAAAAACGCTTTAAAATAGGCCTACACAGGGTTCAGCCAGCGCACCTCTGCGCATGGATCAACATTGCCCCGCTCGAGGTCAGTGTCGCTCTCGCGACGTGCGGATCACGCATGTCGCATCGCACACCTCTGCAGTAGGAGCAGACGCGAGTCACCGAACAGCGCGTGTGCGTGGATCAGCTAAGACTCAGCGCGCATGCGCGGATCGTGATCACGGCTCGGTCGTGAACGACGGCGCGCGCGGATGATCGCGAAGACCTTCGAGCTGCGAATTCAGCTCCGCGCCCACCAAGATCGCGATGCTCATCAGCCAGAGCCACACGAGCAAGACGGCCATCGCCGCGAGACTTCCGTAATAGACCGTGTAGCTCGCGAGCGTTCGCACGTAGAGGCTGAAGCCCCACGTGATGATGATGACGAGACCCACGGCGACGACTGCTCCAGGTAACGTCCGCCTCTTCACCCGGCGAGAGTGTGCGACGGCGAAGTGGTAGAAGCCGGCGAGCCCGACGACCGCGACGACGAGCGACACGAGGATCGCGATGACACGCTCGCCGCCGTCGCGAAGGATCTTACGCGCCCGCTGCGCCGGCTTTGACATCGGCGACGTGTGGGTGGCCGGCGCTGTGGTGCTGCCTGCGGCGGTGGGGATCCGGTCGCCGTCGTGCTCGTCGATCTTGGCGTCGGCCGCGGCGATGTCGTCGGGCACGTGCACGACCTCGTCCCACTGCACGACGCTGAAGGATCCGACGCCGACGGCGAGGACGGTGCCGAGGACCCACGCGAGCGCGAGCAGACGCTGGCGCCACCACGCGCGCGGCGGGACGCCGACGACGCGCTCGATCGCTTGCATCAACCCTTGCGTCCCACCAGACGCGATCCAGAAAAAGCCGATCGCCGCGAGCGGTCCGAGTCGCTTCGCTTGCGTCAGGCCGCCGAGCTCCTGCTTGAGCATCGCCTCGGTCGTCGACGGGAGGTTGTCGAGCAGCATGCCGAGCATCGCCGACGCACCTTTGTACTCCGCGACGAGGCCGATCAAGTAGCCGATGAAGACGAGCAACGGCAGAAGGCTCAGGAAGAAATGGAACGCCATCGCCGGCGCCATGTGGAAGATGTCTTCGTGGTGGTAGAGGCCCTGCACGAGACGAACGACGCCGCGAATGAAGCGCTGCCACATCGGCGCGCGCCGCGAGAGCGGGGGCCAGATGCGTCCGCGTGGATGGAGCACCGACGGAGGCGGCGGCACGTTGGGCGAGCGTGAGGGGAGCTGCAACAGCGGAGGCGCGAGCGGCGATGGCGCGATGCCCGAAGCACGCTCCGGATCCTCGTAGTCGAGCGCCGGCGACGACGTCGGCACGGGCTCCGATCCCGTGGCTGTTGCAGAAGACGACGACGCCGAGGATGGCGACTTGTCGGGAAGCTCTGCGGTCGTCACGGTCCCCCAAGGAGACAAGTCTTCCGGCGCTACGTCAAACGGCGCAAACGCTCTAGCCTGTTTGTTATTGTCTCCTTTATTCGGCGGGCTCTGACTAAGGTGGCCTTCGTGAAGCTTGGTTCTCTGCTTTGTCTTGCAGGTGTCGTGCTCCTTCTCGCTTCGATCGCGGCGTGCGGTGATGATGACGCGAGCACGGGGACGACGAGCGGGCCGACGCCCGGCGTGAACAGCCAACCGCCGGCGTGCGCGCAAACGCCCGCGCCGCAGAAGGTCGCAGGCACGTGCGAAGCTTCGATCGAAGCGCCGCCGCTCGTCTCGGTCATCCACGTCCCCGAAGGATCGGCGATCAGCTACTGCTCGAACCCGCCGTCGAGCGGACCGCACTATCCGGTGTGGGCCGCGTACAAAGAGTACACGACGCCGATCGACTCGCCCGCGCTCGCGCCCTACTTGGTGCACAGCCTGGAGCACGGCGGCGTCGCCATCCTTTACAAGTGCGACCCTCAAGGCTGCGCCGATGTCGTCGACGCGCTTCGAAAGGTCCGCGACGCGGTCACGACCGATCCGGGATGCACCGCCGACGTCCGGGTGCGCGTCATCCTCGCGCCAAGCACGACCATCACGACGAAGGTGGCCGCCGCCGCATGGGGCGCGACCTACCAGGCGCCGTGCGTCGACGCGACCTCGCTCGCGGCGTTCATCAAAGACCACTACGCCAAGGGTCCGGAAGACCTCTGCGCGCAGGGGAAAAGCCTCTAGCGCTCGGGCACTTCCGGCTTTTTCTGCGGCACTGGACAGCTGGCCCGGGGGTGGTCATCATCGGAGCACCATGAGCGATGACAAACCGAAGCCGGTCGACGATCTCAAAGAGGGCCTCGGCCTGCTGTTTCGCGCAGCCAAAGGCGCCGTCGAGAAGCTGCCGACGGACAAGGTAGAGAACGTCGCGAAGGACGCGGTCAAAGAGGTGTCGCGCGCGTTCGAGTCGCTCGGAAACGAGATCGACAAGGCCTTCGGCAAGAGCGGCTCGCAGCCTCCCGCCGCGCAGCCTGGGCAGCAGCCGCCCGCAGCCTCCGGAGAGAACGCGACCGCCGAGGCGAAGAAGGACGACGAGAAGCCGGCCGACCCGCCGAAGTACGACGACGGCTACGCGCCCGAGCCGCCGCCCAAAGGCCCGCGCATCGGCTGAGGCTGAGGCCTCAAGCGCTCTTGATCCGCGCCCCGGAGCGCTCCGCCTCGGTCTTGGCAGGCCGTGTGTTTCGCGTGGAGCCGTCGGTGAGCTTCGGCGAGGACGAAGGTGCGGCAGGCGCTGCCGCCGTCGCGCGCGTCGTGGACGCCGCGCCCGACGGGACGTAGATCGTGACGCGATCGCGACCGCCTCGCTTGCTCGCGTAGAGCGCTTCATCGGCGGCGCGGAAGAGGTCGTCCCATTTCTCGCCGGCGAGAGGGAACGTCGCCGCGCCGACGGAGCAGGTGACCGAGAGCGGGCCGTTTGGCGTGTTGAAGACGGTCTTCGCGAGCTCTTCGCGAATGCGCTCGCCGAGCTGCACGGCGCCGGTCTCGTCGGTCTGCTCGCAGAGGATGACGAACTCTTCACCGCCGAAGCGCGCGACCACGTCGGTCGTTCGCTTCGTTCGGCGGAGGATGTCGCCGAGCCCTTTGATCACGACGTCGCCGATGTCGTGGCCGTAGGTGTCGTTGACCTTCTTGAACCAGTCGATGTCGGTGACGAGCACCGAGAGCTTACGTCCGAAGCGATGGGCGGCCGCGACCTTCTGCGCAGCGGCGTCGAGCATCGCGCGCTTGTTGAGGAGACCGGTGAGGCCGTCGGTGGTCGCCATCGTCTCGAGCTTGTGCACCATGCGGGCGTTGCTGAGGCTCACCGCGAGATGGCTGGCGAGGACCTCGAGCGTGGGCCGCACGGTGTCGCCGAAGGCGTGGCGGCGGCGCGCGCCGAGGATCAGCGTGCCGAGCACGCGACCATGATGAAGCAGCGGAAGCACGAGCAGCGACGGGATGCTCGGCCACGGAAGGCGCTTCGTGAGGACGATCTGGTGCGCAGCGTCGTGCTCGCCTTTGTACGGGAGCGGGAACTTGTTCGTCACGACCATCGAGACGAGCCCGGTGTTGTGCTTGAAGCGCTGGCCGACGAGATCGTCGATCTCGGCGCCGTTGCTCGTCGCCGCGCAGACCTCGTGGACGCGCGTGTTCTCGTCCCAAATCGTCACGGCCGCGAGATCGAAGCTCGCGATCTCTCGTGCCGCGCGGACGCCAGCCTCGACGACATCGCGCTCGCTGAGCGCGGCGCCGAGCGCCTGCGCGGCGCGATAGAGCTTTCCTTGCTCGACCTTGGCGCGTTCGAGTTGGACGAAGACGCGCTCGTTCTGGATCGCACGCAAGCAGTAACGCGCGGCCTGCGCTGCCAAGTCGTGCTCGTGCGGCGTGAAGCCTTTGCTGTCGAGGCGGTCGAGCGCGAGGACGCCGCGCACGACGCCGTCTTCGACGACCGGGATCGCCGCGAGCGCGCGCACGGGACACGGCCCGTTGTAGTAGGGGATCTTGAACGACGGACGCAGGTTCTCGAGGAGCACGGCGTCCTTCTTCGCGATCACGGCCGCCAGCACGCCGTCGCCGATCGAGAACGGAGCGTCATGGATCTCGTCGGACGCGCTCGAGAGCTCGCTGATGCGAAGGTGCGTCCCCGAGTCGGTGCGCCAGAGAAGGACGGCGGTGTGAAGGCCGAGCGACCGACGGAGCAGCTCGAGTGCATAATGCACGGATTGGTGAATTTCCTCGACGCTCGATCGTGCAAGACGCTCCTCGGCGTCCTCCTTCTTCTGCACCGCCTCCCCTGCCCCGAGAAGTCGATAGCTCCGAGCGTCTTCACGCAAGCGCTCGAGCTCGCGCTCGACGCGTGAGCGCGCCGTCACCCGGATGCGAGCGACCTCGGCGCGAAGGAGAATGAGGTTGAGGAGCGCGAACGCCGACGCAAAGCCCGCCTGCGTCGCGAGCGCCTCGAGGCTGGCTTGCCCGAGCGTCTTGTAACGAATGAGCGCGTCGAGCACGACCACCCAACCGACCACCGCGAGCCCTGCGATCGGACGGCCGAACGACGCCACGAGCGCGACGAGCACGTACGTGGCCGGCGAGAACCTCCCCGAGAGCGTGCCGTCGAAGCGAAGGAGCGCCGCGTCGAGGCCCACCGCGAGGAGCGCGCCGAGCTCGAAGTCGAGGAGGAACGGCGCGTCACCGGTGAGCCGCAGCTTCGATCGAAGCCGCTTGCCGAGCAGAAATGCCCAAGCGATGGCCGACGCGATCGGGAGCGCGCCGAGCGGAGCTGTTGCGCCTCCCGCGATCACGTATGCGGCCAGCGCACAGGTCGCAGCGAGTCCGTAACCACCACGTGCAAGCCGGCGTACGAGCAGCGTCGCGCGGACGAGTGAGTCCATCTACTCGTCCGCTATCAGTCCGTGAAAGATCAGGGCAAAGGAACGGCGACAGATCTTTCGTGACGCGTTTCGCTCGCCGGTTCGGACTTAATGAACCGCGCCTCGATGCGACGCTCGCGGGTATGTGTCGGGCGCGACGTTCCTGGTTGGCGCGGCCCTATGGCCACATGATGGAGGGATGGCCCGTTCCATGAGAGCAGCCACGTCCTCTCGATTATTCCCGCGATGTCTCGCCGTTCATTTCTCGCCTTCGGACGTGCATCGAGGGACAGAGATGCGTAGAACAACGGTGTTGTGAGCAGCGGCGCGACAGGAACAGAGGACGGCGCGACCACACGCCCGAAGGCACACTCGACCCCGACCGTGACCGAGGCCGAGGAGATGCGTGGGCTTCGCGGCGCGCCGATCACGGGCGCGCTCCTCGCCGCGAATGCGGGCGTCTTCGCCGCGCAGGTGTCGCTCGCAGGCCAGATGCGCTTCGCGCTCGGCGGCGGCGATCCGCGCGACCACGCGCTGTGGAACGCGATCCTGCGTTGGCTTGGCGGCAACGACTCCACGTTCACGATCGCGGATACGCGGCTCGAGACGCTCGTGACGTCGTGCTTCCTCCACGGCTCGATCCTGCATCTCGGATTCAACATGCTGGTGCTCTGGCAGGTGGGTCCGTTCCTCGAGCGCGCCGTCGGCCGCGCGCGCTTCCTCCCGCTCTACCTCGGCGCCGGGATCATGGGCAGCGCGTTCAGCGCGATCGCGGGCCGGCTCTGGGGAGCGTCGCTCAGCATCGGGGCGTCGGGCGCGATCTGCGGGCTCATCGGCGCCATGCTCGTGCTCGGCGCGCGAACGCAAGGCTGGCGTGGTCCGCTCGCTCGTCAGATGGCTGGCTGGCTCGGGTTTCTCTTCGTGCTCGGCCTCGCCAAGAACCTCCAGGGCGGCATGGTGCAGGTCGACAACGCCGCGCACATCGGCGGAGCGCTCGGCGGCGTGATGATCGCGGCGGCTTGGCGTCGAGGCGTCACGTACACGATGCGCGCGCAGAAGATCATCGTCGCGATCTGTATCGGCATCGTCGTGGTGTGCGGGCTCACGGTCTACGTCCGCAATCGCACCGATCCCTATCTCTTCATGAACGTCGACGAACGCATGCACTCTGCATGGATCGCCGCGAGGAGCGGGCGCTGCGACGAGGCCGACCGCGCGATGAAGCGCGCTCGCTCGCTCGATCCGCAGAACGCGCAGCTACGAACGCGTGCGCAAGAGATCGACCGCGAGTGTTTGGTTGCACCAACACGGCAACCCGTTCAGCGCCAGTAGGGTTGCGCAAGCAGCACGACGCGCACGACTCGCCGCGTCAGTCGCGTGTCGAACGCTTCTGTGTTCGAGAGTTGACGCAAGGTTTGGCACCGGCCGGCACAGTCGGCGCACGTCGTACATCGACAACCTCCGAAAATTTCAGGATCGGGTCTTTGGTTTATCGTTTGCACACGTCGCGGCCATGTCTTTCGTAGCGCGTCGGTATGGGAGCGCCGGCCTCGTCTTCGATCCGATGGGGGCTTCACCCCCAAATTGTGATCCGCCGGCACAGGTCCGCCAGCGATCCGATGAGTCGGGCGTGATCCCTCGCGCGCCGTTCGTCGTGGCCGTCGGGGTCGAGGACGACGTCGCGTTCCTCGCGGCTCACCTCGCGAAGGCCTCGGACATCGGCTTTCTCCGCGTCGCCCATGGTCCCGCTGCCTGCCGCGCCATCCCGGACGCGCGTCCCACCGTCGTCGCGATCGCGATGCGCCTCTGGGCCGACGAGCGCAACGCTGTGGTCGAGGCTGCTTCTCGTGTCGGCGCGGTCGTCGTCGAGCTGCCGAGGCAGCTGCCTCCCGAGGAGCAAGCGCTCCTGGTCCTCCGCGCATGCTTCGGCGAGGATCGCGCGCTGGCGTCCTAAGCGCGGGTCATCATCGCGTCGAACCGCGCGAGCGATTCGTAGAGCGCCTCGAGCGTCGCGAGCACCTCGCGTGACCGCTTCGCCTGGCCTCGCATCACCGCCGGCGAGATGCCAAGGCCGAGCAGCGACGCGCGGGGCACCCGCGGATGGTGGCCACCCTCTTGCGCCGCCTTCAGGATCTCCTGCGTCTCGTCACCGAGCAAGATCGGAAGGAGGAAAGCGAGGCTGCTCGCCGTAGAACGCGGCGACAAGACGTAGAACTCGGATGAGAGCGCGAGGGGCCTCCCCTTCGTGAGCTCGAGCACGCGTGGATGCACGTAGGCGATCTGGCGAAGATACGGCCGGAGTCGCGACACCACGAGATCGCCAGGCAAGGCGACCTTCTTCGCGCTCTTCGGCGGCTCCTTCACGCGCATCGCCGCCGCGATGTCGAACACGCCATCGCGTGCATGCGTGGTGTCGATCACGACCGCGTCGCCTGCATCGGATCGCTCGCGTCGCTCGACGACGAGATCGTCGAGCCGCACGTTGCCTTCACCGATCGCGCTCTCGGCGACGAGCCATCGCTCGGGCGCGAGCACGAGATCGGGGCCCAGATCGGCGAGCGTGCGGACCACGTGCTTCATCGCCGCGTCCTCGTCTTCGTCTTCGTCTTCGGGGGCGGTACACCAAAACCCTCCGCGCGGAGAAACGGCTCGAGCACGCGCGTGACCTCGCCGAGATCGTGATCGAGCGCGCGCGGCTCGCTCTTCGAGGTCGCGGCGAAGATCGGCTCGCCACCCGTGTCTTTTCCAGCCCGCTCGCTCACGAGGAACATCGTCCGCTCGCTATCCGCGGCGCGCTCGTGCGCCTCGCGTTTTCGCGCGAACAGCACGAACGTGCGCTGGGACGTGTGCGGGAGAAACGTCTCGCGCGGCAGCCCGACGATCGCGAGGACGCGCGCGCGGTCGACGAGCCAGCGGCGAACCTGCGCGAACGCGGACCCGCTCGCCTTGTTGTACGGCAGCACGATCCCAAGCCGCCCTCCTGGCCGAAGGAGGCCGATCGATCGATCGAGAAAGAGGACGTCACGTTCGGGCGTTCGAACGAGCTTGGCGACCTCGAAGCCGTCGCCCGGAGCGCGCCCCGCGAACGGAGGGTTCGTCGCGATCACATCGGCGGTCGGGAGGTCGACCTTCTTCGAAGCCGATCGACGAAGGCCGTCGCGCTGGAGGATCGACGAAGGGTCGGCGCCGTCCGAGAGGGCGAGCAGCCGGGCGACACGCACCGCCCGCACGTCGATGTCGCAACCGAACGCCGAGGGCTTCTTCTCCGTTTCTGCGTGCGCGCGTGCACGGGACAAGAAGGCGCCCGAGCCGCAGGATGGATCGACGACCACCTCGTCGCCCGCGGGCGCGAGCATGCGGATCATGAAGTCGACGACGTGACGAGGCGTGAAGAACTGCCCCTTGTCCGACTTCGCGATCCGCGGGACGAGCGACTCGAACACCGCGTCGAGCGTCGCGCCTCGCGCTCCCCTTCCTTCCTCGTCGCTCATCGCCGCGCGGAGGAGGGCATCGACGCGCACGAGGAGCTCGTCGCTCGCGCCGGCGACGCGATCAACCTCGAGCGTAGGGTAGCGGCGAGCCGCGTCGTTGATGCACCGGCGAAGGTCGGCGGCGCTACCGCGACCGTTCGACGAAGCGGGAGCGTTTAGCCGCGCCACGGCGATGGAGAAGACGACCTCGAACGTGTCCTCTCCGCTCGTCGCGACGACGATCTCCTCGACATGACGGAGGATGCTCGATGCGCTGACGCCCGGGCGGTGCCGCTTCGGCATTCTTCGTCACGCGAACCTACCACTTGCACCCTTCGAAACGGAACGCACATTGCGTTGCGCCTCATCCGTTTTTTTTGCGGAACGATCGATGAGTTTGCGCGTACGAAGCGTTCGGGTTCCAGCCCTTCCACTCACCATGAACACTGCAAGCAAGAACGAAACGCCCCGTCTGGTCGAAGAGCTCGCCCAAACGCTCGTGCTTGGGTCGCTGCTCGATCGCGTTCGCGAGATCTTCGGAAGCTTCGAGATCGTCGACCACTGGACGCAGGGCGAGTTTCACCACGACCTCGTCCTCAGGGTCCCGCACGCCAAGGCCGAGGCTCGCCTCGACGGTGACGTCTTGGTGGTCGCGACGAACTGCAACGGCGGCGTCAAAGAGGTCCTCTCCTTCACCGACGTCCCCGAACGCCAAGCGCTCTGGGCGATGCGTTGCCCGGACAACGACGACTTCGCTCACGAGCCCGCTATGCCACTCGAACGATCAAGAACCGTCCACTGGTTCGATCCGTGCGAGCTGCTCACGCCCGACGCGCGGAGCGAGCTGCGGCCAGAGCACCGCGTTCGTCAGCCCGGCGGCGGCTGGACCTGCTCGCGAAAATAGACCTGGAAAATAGGCCTTCGAGAGACCCTCCCACGAGGTGGGATAAGGGCGTCCATCCCGTCTCGCGTGCGTCTTTGCGCTCGTGGTTGGTGGATGCGCTTGGGCGCAATGTTATGAGCGATGCGCCGCCATGAAGTCGTCAGCTTTCGCCCTCCTCGCCTTCGGAACGCTCACCGCTGTCGTCGCTGCGTGCGCGCAAGGCGGGGCGACGGACGTCAACGGCACACCGCTCGCGAGCGCCACCCAGACCAAGGACACGACGGAGCCGCCTCCCTCGAGCCAGCTTCCGGGCAAGGGCTCCTCGAGCGGCGACACCTCGTCCTCGAGCAGCAGCGGTGACTCGAGCAGCGGGGATACATCATCCTCGTCGTCGTCCTCGTCGACGAGCAGCTCGGGATCGACGAGCAGCGGCTCGACGTCGGGCAGCTCCGGTACGAGCAGCGGGACGACGTCGTCCGGGAGCTCCGGCACGAGCAGCGGCTCGAGCGGCACGTCGTCCGGATCGACGAGCGGCGGGACGAGCAGCGGCTCGAGCGGCACGCCGGGTTGCACCACCGTCGCGCCAAGCAACGCGTGCGGGCTCACTCCGCAATGTGGCTGCGCCGCCAACCAGACGTGCGACGTCAGCAACAAGTCGACGGGCGCGGTCTCCTGCGTCACCGCCGGCGCTGCCGCGCAAGGCGCGCCATGCACCACGTCCTCGCAGTGCGGCGTCGGCCTCACGTGCGCCTACGGCGCGTGCCGCCCCTACTGCGCGACCGCGAACTCCGCGTGCACCGGCGCTGGCCTCGGGCAATGCGGCCAGTACTACGATCCGCCGGGCACGGCGGTACCGAACGAGAAGGTCTGCACGATCGAGTGCGACCTCCGCAATCCGAGCGCGGCGTGTGGATCGAACACGTGCATCTGGGACTCGGGCGTGAACGCCAGCGACTGCGACAAGGCAGGGACGAAGGGCCTCTGGGCGTCGTGCACCACGTACAACGACTGCTTGCCTGGCTACGCATGCATCAACTTCCTCGGCAACGAGTGCGAGCCGTGGTGCCGCGTCGGTCACAACGAAGACTGCCCCGCATCCTCGACGGGCTGTGTCGACGTCTTCGGCGCGACCGCGCCCGTGCAAAACGGCGCGAAGCTCGGCACCTGCCAATAGCGCGCGCGAAACGAGCTGCGCGCGGATCTGCGCGGGCCTGGCTACGGCGGCGCATTGGCATTACCCTCTCGGCCATGTCGTCCGACAGCGCGCATTTTGGCGGGGTGGAACGCATCACCGACTTCGATGCCGCGTGGCGTGAGCCGCGTCATGGCACGCAGCTTCGTGCGGTCCGCCGAGCCGCCACCGCTGTTCGTGAACGCTTCGCAGGCGGTCCGCGATGCGTCGCCGTGCGAACGATGCCGCTCACGACGCTCGCCTACCCGACGCGCTACGCGTTCTGGGCCGCGGCGTTCGCGCCCGCGCCGTTCGTGATCATGACGCACCGAGCGACGCTCGTGCAGTTCTTCCAGCAGGGCGAGCTGAAGAACCTCCTCTTCAACCCGACGGACATCGACGGAGCGCGCACGACGCCGTTCTTCGCGCGGATGATCGAGCAGCTCGGCCAAGGCTTGACCGAGATGGTCGCGAAGCGCTCGCCGCCGCTCGAAGCCCAGCTCGCGCAGCATGGCCTCTCACCGAACGACATCGACTACGTGGCGTTCGATCACTTCCACACCCAAGATCTTCGCGGCTTGCTCGGCACGACCGACGGCGCCCGCGCTCCGCGCTTCCCGAAGGCCAAGCTCCTCGCGCCGAAGAACGAGTGGGAGGATTGGGACGATCTTCATCCCTTCCAGCGCGCGTGGTTCGTCCGCGATGGGAAGCTCGACGTGCGCATGGAGAACGTCGTCCTCACCGGCGGAGATCTGGCGCTCGGCGACGGCGTCATGCTCCTGCGAACACCAGGGCACACCTCCGGCAACCAGACGCTCTTCTTGAACACGGACTCCGGCGTCTGGGGCATCAGCGAGAACGGCACCTGCGCCGACAACTGGTCGCCGCTCGAGAGCCGAATCAAGGGCCTCGCGTTTCTCTGCAAGAAGCAAGACCTCGACATCGTGCTGAACGCGAACACGCCCGAGCTCGGCGCGATCCAATACACGTCGATGGTGCTCGAGCGCACCCTCGTCGATCGCGTGCGGCGCGCCCCTGCCTTCGTTCAGATGTTTCCGTCGAGCGAGGTCACGCCGAGCTTTCTCGCGCCCGGCCTGTCGCCCACGCTCCTCCATCGCGCGATCACGCACGGCGAGATCGCTCGCCCGAAGTCCGCGTCGACCTCCCACACGCCGCAGCGTCAGGACGCCGCGAGACAAGCACACTCGTGAGCGATGTGACCGAAGAGGCGTCGAAGAAGAAGGACGCCGAGCCCGCCGAGCCCGCCGCGCCGGCCGGGAGCGACGCGTTCGACAAGGTCCGCTCGTCATGGGGCTTCCCTTCGTTCGCGAAGACGTTTCCCCGTCATCCGGAGCTCGACGATCTCGTCGGCGCGTTCGCGCGGGGTGACTACATGGCGATCCGTGAG
Organism: Labilithrix sp.; assembly: GCA_044227045.1. Classification (GTDB taxonomy): domain Bacteria; phylum Myxococcota_A; class Polyangia; order Polyangiales; family Polyangiaceae; genus Labilithrix. Next base: position 38,467 of record JBGAFW010000003.1, on the reverse strand, counting down.
CGCGCGCCTCGCCTCGCGACGTCGAGCGACGCGAGCGACGAGGTGAAGCGCGCCGCGGAGGTCCTTCGCGCCCGCATCGAGCCCGATCCCACGTCGCGCGTCCTCTTCCTCGTCGCCGTCGCGCTGCTCGTCTTCTTGACGACCTGGTGGGTGATGCACGACGGCCCCGAGCTCGGGTCGAAGCCGAAGACGCCTCCACCGCCGCCCAAAGTCGAGCACGTCGACTGACGCGCGTGGGCTCCGGAAAACCGGACGCGGGCGCGTCCAGTGAACCCGAGCCTTCCTGCGCGACGTCCACCTGAGGCGTCACGAAGTATCGGAAATCATGGGTCGTCGAGGTTGGCCTCGACCGTGCATCTCGACTCGTCACCGCGGACGACAGCGCCGCGGTCCTTGCGGGCAGACCACGGATCGAAAAGGGAGACTCGACGATGTCAAACCAGCTCAAAAAGACGCTCTTTATTCTCGTTCTTGCCACCGGCACCGCCGCCTTCGCGTGTGGTGGCTCGGCCAGCGACAACAACCTTACCGACGACGAAGAGTCCCTCCTTCAGACGAGCGAAGGCCTCTCGGCGGAGAGCGACAGCGAGGCCGACCCGGCCGAAGAGGGCGTCGTCTCGGACGACGACGTGACGAGCGCCGCGGGTGAGGACGCCGAAGAGTCCGCGGCCGAGATGGCGTCGCCGAACGACCTTGGTTGTGGCATTCGCCGCCCGCTCAAACAGCGCATCAAGGACCACTTCGACACGAACAACGACGGCAAGCTCGACAAGGACGAGCGCCATGCGATGAAGGAGGCCCTCGGCGATCACGCGCGCTTCAAGCTCGAGATCCTCAAGATCGGCGTCCGCGTTCGCCAGCATCGCTGGCATCGCCTCGAGTGGGCCTATGACGTCAACAACGACGGCGACCTCGACGCCGCCGAACGCGCGGTCCTCCACGCCGCCGTCACCGAGCGCTGCGAAGAGCGCCGCGAGCGCATCCTCGCCAACTTCGACAAGGACGGCGACGGCAAGCTCGATGACGGCGAGCTCGCCGCGGCCATCCGCGCCCGCATCGACGCGAAGCGCGATCACCTGCGCGACATCATCGGCAAGGTCGACACGAACGGCGACAAGCGCATCGACGGCGACGAGCTCGAGGCCGCGCGCAAGGCCCTCGCCGATCACTGGCGCGAGCGCCGCGACGCGATCAAGGCAAAGTTCGACACGAACCACGACGGCAAGCTCGATGACGCCGAGGTCGCCGCGCTGAAGGCCGCGATCCGCGCCCGCTTCGAGAAGGAGCCCCCGGGCGAGTGACGCCGCTCGACGCCGCCCTTCCTTGATCGTCCTTCATCGCGTCGCTGCCCACCGCAGCGGCGCGATGTGCTTTCCGGGGTCAGCGCTTCGCGAGCGCCTCGCGCGCGACCTCGACGTCGGAGAAGCGCCGTACCTCGGTGCCGATCGTCTGCTCCGTCTCGTGGCCTTTGCCGGCGATGAGGATCACGTCGTGGTCCTTTGCCTCGCGGATCGCCGTCTCGATCGCGCGCCGCCGATCGAGGATCGTGCGAACGCCTTTGTGGCCTTCGAGCCCTTTGGCGATCGCCTTGGCGATGTCGGCCGGATCTTCATCGCGTGGGTTGTCGGTCGTGAGGATCACCGCATCGGCAGGCCGCGCGGCCTCGCCCATGGGTCCACGCTTGTCTTTGTCGCGCCGGCCACCTGCGCCGAAGATCACGAAGAGCTTCGCGGGACCGGACTGCGGAGCAAGACCACGCGCGATCCGCACCGTACGCGCGAGCGCGTCCGGGCTGTGCGCGTAGTCGACCACGACATAAGGGTTCTCGTGAATGAGCTCGAAACGTCCGGGCGGCGGCGGGGCCTCGGCGATCGCGCGCGCGGCGTCCTCCGGCTTCACGCCTGCCGCGACGGCGCCAAGCAGGGCGGCGAGCGCGTTCTCGGCGTACACCGATCCGATCGCGCGAACGCGGAGCTCCGTCGGGAGGCCGCTCGCGGGGTCTTTGAGGCCACAGGTGATGCGCGTCCCCGACCAGCTCACGTCGACGGACGTCGCGACGATGTCGGGCTCACCTTGCGGCTCGCCTCGTGACGGCACGGCGTACGTCTTGATCGTGACGTGCGGCGGCGTCACGTCGCGAAGCAGCTCGAAGTTCTCATCGCTCGCGTTGAGGACCGCGGTCGCGCCTTCGGGCAAGCTCACGAACAGCTGCGCTTTGCTCGCGAGGTAGTGCTCGGGCGTGCCGTGGGCATCGAGGTGATCGTGCGTGAGGTTCGTGAACACGCCCACCTTGCACGGCCACGCCTTCGCGAAGCCTTGCGCCAGCGCCTCGCTCGTCAGCTCGATCGCCGCGTGGGTGCCGCCGTGATCGAAGCACGTGCGCATCCCTTTGAGGAAGCCGTCGTAGTTCTTCTCGAGGTCACCCAAGACGGTGTCGTTGATGAAGAACCCCACCGTCGTCGCGCGCGCGACCGGATCGGAGATGGCGCGAAGCGCCGCGGCGACCCACGCCGTGGTCGTCGTCTTCCCATTCGTCCCAGTGACGCCGACGGTGAAGAGCTTGGATGACCAAGCAGGTGGAGCCGGAACACGTCGCGTCGGGAGAGGTGCCGAGGTCATGAGCGCGGCTGATCATACCTTGCCAGGGCGACCACCCGACAACGGAGTCGCCATCCGGAGCAACGCGGCCTCTGCCGAAGTCCGCCACCACTTCGGCAGAGCGGTAACCCCGGCTTTGCCGAAGTCGCCAACCATTCGGCAGAGGCCTAGTCACCCGCTCTGCCGAATGCCGCGTCGACTTCGGCAGAGGCCTAGTCACCCGCTCTGCCGAATGCCGCGTCGACTGCGGCAGTGGCCACCTCGCCCCCTCTGCCGAAGTCCGCCACCACTTCGGCAGAGGCCAACTCGCTCCCTCTGCCAAAGTCCGCCATCACTTCGGCAGAGGCCAACTCGCTCCCCTCTGCCGAAGTCCGCCGCAAAACCCCTGTGCTATATCCCTCGCGTGAATCGCTTTGGTTGCTTCTTGGGTCGCTTCGCGCGGTTGTCTGCTGCCTTCATCGGGGCGTCGTCGTTCGCATGTGGAGACGACGCGAGCGTTGTCGCTCCGCAAGGCCTGACGAGCTCGCTGTTCGTAGTGCCGGCCTCGCTCGACGACTTGAAGGAAGAGAGCTTCTTCGAGCACCCCTTCCCGAGCGACCTTCGCCGCGAGGCAGACGGGAAAGCACGTTACGTCGGCTGGCCGAACCCCTTTCAAAACGTCCTCATCAGCGAATACATCAAGGCGACCGATCACCTGCTCGATGGCTTCTCACCCGACGCGCCCGTGTACCTGCGGTTCGACAAGCCGATCGATCCGGCGACGTTGCCTGCGGATCCGCCTGCGAGCGCGAAGAGCGACGCCTCGGTGCAGGTGATCGACGTCGATCCGAGCTCGCCCGAGAAGGGGCAACGCCGGCTCGTGCAGCTTCATTGGCAAGAGACGGTGGCGGAAGGATCGTACTGGCAGCCCAACACGCTGGCGGTGATGCCGATCCTCGGGCGACCGCTCCGTCCAAAGACACGCTATGCGGTCGTGGTCACGAAGAAGGCGCGCGCCAAGGACGGGGCTGAGATCCATCCGAGCGCCGATCTCGACGAGGTGCTCGGCAACACGCCGGTGACGACGAAGACGCAGAAGGTTCACGATCTGTTCGCCCCTGCGATCGCGGAGCTCGCCGCCGCCGGGGTCGCCACGAAGGACATCGTTCACCTCACTGCGTTCACGACGAACGATCCGACCGCCGAGGTGTTCGCGATCGCAGACGACGTGAAGGCCAACGTGCCGGCGCCCACCGCGAAGGACTGGGCGGCGAAAGACGCCACCGCCGACTATGACGTTTACGAAGGCAATTATGGTCCTTCGCCGAATTACCAATCAGGGACTGTGCCTTATCGCAAGCCACCGGATGGCGGTGGGTTCGTCTTCGAAGGCGGTAAGCCAAAGCTGCAAAACACGTTCGACCTGCGCTTCGCGCTGATGGTCCCGAACAAAGACAAATGCCCGATGCCGGCGAGCGGCTACCCCGTCGTGCTCTATGCGCATGGCACTGGTGGTGACTACCGTTCGTTCGTCGACGACGGCACGGGGCCGGCACTCGCGCAGCGCTGCATGGCGTCGATGGGCGTCGATCAAATCTTCCACGGCACGCGTCCCGGCTCTCCGGACGCGAATGATCCGCAGCGCGACTCGAAGATTCAGCTTCTCTTCTTCAACTTCGACAACGCGTTCGCGGCGCGCACGAACAACCGTCAGTCGGCGATCGACGTCGTGCAGCAAGGACGCCTCTTCACCGCGTCGCACGTCACCGTCCCGGCCGCCGTCTCGACGACGAAGGGCGACATCGCGTTCGACGCGACGAAGGTGATGTTCTTCGGCCACTCGCAAGGTGGCCTGAACGGCCCGCTGTTCCTCGCCGCGAGCGACATCGCGCGTGGCGGTGTCCTCTCGGGAGCAGGCAGTGTCCTCGCAGTGGCGCTCCTCGAGAAGACGAAGCCCGTCGACGTGGCCGCCGCGGTGCGCGTCTTGCTCGGCCTCTCGGATCCCGATCGCGCCAAGGAGCTCAACGTCTTTCATCCCGCGCTGGCGCTCGCGCAGACGATCGTCGACGCGACCGATCCGATTCACTACGGCGCGTTCATCACGACCTCGCCACGTCCAGGCTTCGCGCCGAAGAGCATCTTCCAAACCGAGGGCATCGCCGCCGACGGCAGCGGCGACACCTACGCGCCGCCGCATGGCATCGAAGCCCTCTCGGTGGCGATGAGCCTCCCGCGCATCCTCCCCGGTACACGTCCGATCGTCGAAGGGCAGTGGGCGGGGCTCGCCGATCTGACGATCCCCGCGTCGGGCGTCCAAGGAAACATCGCCGGCGGCCGAGCCACCGGAGGGCTCGCTCAGTTCACGCCGAAGAGCGGAAGCGACGGGCACTTCGTCGTCTTCAACGTGCCTCAAGCGCGGGCGCAGGCCGCCACGTTCTGCAAAGACCTCGCGGCCGATCCGCTCGGCCGGCTCTCGCCTGCGCCGTAGAGCGGGCAACCATTCGAAATCACGCGCTCGACCATCGCGGTCTTGGCTGCCCACCTCGTCCTCGGATCCGTCGCGATCCATGTACGTCGGTGCATTCCTCTCCGACTGCACCGCTCGCGTTCCGCTCCCTTTTTGGTGGGTCGTGCCGTAATATTTCTGTCTCAACCCCCAGGGTCAGTGGGTTGATGTGGGATCGGGCTTGGCGTGAACCAGGGAACAAGTCATCGTTTAGGGATGAGCGGTAGCACGCGCGGTCAGCGCGTCGGCCGATACGAGCTTGTTCAGGTCCTCGGTGAAGGAGGAATGGGCACCGTATGGCTCGCTCATCCCTACGACGCGCCCGAGCAGCTCTACGCCGTGAAGATGGTCTCGGCGCAGTACGCCGCCGACGCCCGCGTCTGCACGATGTTCGTCAAGGAGGCGAGCCTCGCGGCTGCTATCGATCACCCGAATGTCGTTCGTCTTTACGACGTTGGCCTCGAAGACGACGTCCCGTTCTTCGTCATGGAGTGGATTGACGGGTACTCGCTCCGCGAGGTCGCCCGCACGGTGACCGAGTCGGGCGAGCGCGTCCCCGCATCGATTGCGCTTCGCATCGCGAGCGACCTCTGCGGCGGGCTTCACGCTGCCCACGAGCTTTGCGGCGATGACGGGCATCACCTCGGCCTCGTCCATCGCGACGTCTCCCCCCACAACGTGCTCGTCACGCGCGAAGGTGTCGCGAAGCTGATCGACTTCGGCGTCGCCAAAGCCCGTGATCTCGCGACCGGCGAGAACCAGTCCGTCTGCGGCGGCCTCAAAGGCAAAGTGCGGTACATGGCGCCAGAGCAGGCGCTCGAGAAAGAGATCGACCGGCGCGCGGACTTGTTCAGTGTCGGCGCGGTCGTCTATCAGCTCCTCACCGGCCGAGCGCCGTTCGAAGGCCCGAACGAGCTCGCGATCATCAACTCGCTGCTCTCCACGAATCCGGTCTACGTCCCCGAAGATTTGCCCGAGCCCGTGCAGTGGATTCTCCGGCGCGCGCTCGCTCGCCGTCCCGAGAACCGCTTCGCCGACGCGGCGGAGATGCAGAACGCGATCGAGCTCGCGCTCGTCGAGCTCGGGCAGCCCGATACGCATGCGCACGTCGCCGAGTGCTTGGCGTGGTTCGATCCGGCCGCCGCCGAACGCGCGAGCGCGCGTGACGTCGTGGAGGAGCACGAAGAGGTCACGTCGGCGCGACGTCTTCCACTCGACTCGGACGCCGGCACGCAGATCCGCCAGCATGGCCTCTCGCAGCCGCCGCCCGCGCCACCGGCTCGCCCCTCGCGCCAGCCCCCGATGGTGTCGGACGTCGGCGTACCGAGCCCCGCGCTCGCATTCGCGATGCCGAATGCGCCTCGCGTCCCCGCAGCGTCGATCCCTGCGCGGCAGTCATCGCTCGTCGACGACGATCCGCTGATGATCCCATCGCGCACGCGCACGGCCTACCCGCGCGGCAAGGCCAACGAGAGCTCGTGGCGCTTCGTCCTGATGGGCGCTGGCTTCGTCGGTGTCCTCGGCATCATCGCCGCGCTCGTCGCGCGCGATGCGCCGGCAAGCACGCGCAAGGCGAGCTCCACCACACTCGACAACGCGCCGCTCCCTGCGTCGACGAGCCTGAAGCCCTCCACTCCAAGCACGACGGGCGGCTCGCCCAACACGCCGATCATCGAGCTCGGTGATCTCGACGAGAGCAGCAGCGGGACGAGCGGAAAGCCGTCTCGTCCGAAGGTTCGACGTCCCCCGCCGAGCGCGAACAACGGCGGTGGTGGTGGTGGCGCGGCGGCATCGCCTCCGTCTTCGCCCGCGAAATCGGGCGACCTCGCCGGGCCGATCAAGGTCTGGAAGTAGCTACGCCGCGAGCGTGGTCGTCGTCATGAGCAGGCGACGCTTCACGACGTCGAGCGCGGCGACGCGGTAGCCTTCGGCGAGCGTAGGGAAGTTGAACGTCGTCTCGACGAGCGCGTCGACGTCGAAGCCTGCGGCGATCGCCATCTGTCCGACGTGCACGAGCTCGGAGGCTCCGTCGCCGACGATCTGCACGCCGACGAGCTTTCGTCCCGTGCTGTCGGCGATGAGCTTGATCATCCCATCGTCGAGCGCGGCGATGTGCGCCCGCGCGAGCTCGCTGTACGGCGCGCGACCGACGACCGCGCCGCCGAGCTTCTTGATCGCCTCCTCCTCCGACAGACCCACGCTCGCGATCTCGGGGATGGTGTACGCGCAGAACGGCAGCGCCGCCGCGCCATTGCCCACCTTCGGGAGCGGCTCGCCGAGCGCATGGCAGGCCGCTCGTCTTCCCTGCTCCATCGCCGACGACGCGAGCGACGGTGGCCCTGCGACGTCGCCGATCGCGTAGATGTGGGGGACGTTCGTGCGGCAATTCTCGTCGACGACGATGAGGCTCCGCGGTCCGAGGAGCACGCCCGCGGCGTCGAGCTGGAGCCCCTCCACGTTCGCGACGCGGCCGAGCGCCGAGAGCACGCGCTCACCCTCGACGACGACGCCGCTCGCGAGACGTACGTGACAGAGCGCGTGTCCGTCGTAGCGCACCTCTTCGATGCGCTGTCCGCCGAGATACTTGCCGCCAAACGACGTGAGCTGCGCGAGGTACGCGTTGGTGAGCTCCGGATCGAGGAAGGCCATCGGGCGCGGCGCGGTGTCGACGACCGTGACCTTCACGCCGAGCGCGGCGAAGATCGAGGCATACTCGCTCGCGACCACTCCGCCTCCGAGCACGACGAGCGAGCGAGGCAGATAGGTCATCGACAGGATCGAGTCGCTGTCGAGGATGTGCTCGTGATCGACCGGCACGCCTTGGGGCTCGCGGGGACGCGACCCGACGGCGAGCACGATGAACTTTCCTCGCACGAGTCGCCGCCTGTTCCCGACCGATCGGATCTCGACGTCGTGGCTTCCGACGAAGCGCGCTTGCCCGCGGACGATCTCGATCCCATTTCGACGAAGCTGCGCCTCGATGTAGTCCTCGTGCACGCGGACGACGTCGCTGAGGCGCGTCATCAACGCAGCGACCTCGACGTCCTCCGTGCACTGCGTCGCGAACGCGCCCGCCGAGCGGCGCGCGAGGCCGCGAAGCGCGACGACGGTCTCACGCAGCGTCTTGCTCGGGATCGTCCCATGATGAACGCACGCGCCGCCGACCGCGCGATCACGCTCGACGACGATCACCTTCTTGCCAGCTTTCGCGGCGCAGATCGCCGCCTTCTGTCCGGCGGGTCCGCTTCCGATCACGATGAAGTCGACGTCGAAGCTCTGCTCGCATTCGGAGCTCACGCGGCCATGCTCCCGAGCTGCTCATCGACGCTCTCCTTCTTCGCGAGGAGGGTGTCGATGTCTTCGCCGTAGAGGTTCAGGACGTGCGCTGCAGGGTGATTCGCGACCGCTTCGTGATCGGGCGCCGCCGCCCCGTTGCGGATGAGGATGCCCGCGAGCTGGACGATCGCGGTCGTCTTGTCTCCGTCATTGGGCGACAGAAGAGTGTGGTGTCGCTCGATGACGCGCGCGATCGGCTGCGGGATCGACCAGCGCTGCGCGATCATCCCGCCGACACGTTCGTGAAGGCGCGTCGCGCAGCTCTCGATCCCTTCGTGATCGATCGCGAGCTCGCGGTGCTCCTTCGCGACGTCGGTGCAGAGCTGCATGACCGCGGGGCGGCCGATGTCGTGGAGCAACCCCGCGAGGAACGCCTCTTCGACGTTCAGCCGGCGAAGGCGCGCGATCTCTTGCGAGAAGATCGCGGTGCCGAGCGCATGCCGCAGGATCTCACGCGCACGCTCGGGTCGCTTCGGGACGACGAACGCCTGGGTCTTGCACGCGATGACGAGCGCGATCTGCTTCGTGCGCTCCGTACCGAGACGCGACAGCGCCTGCTGGATGCTGACGAGCTGCACACGCGAGCCGAAGGCCGCGCTGTTCGCGAGCGCGAGGAAGTGCGCCGAGAGCGTCGCGTCGCGTTTGATCACGGTCGCGAGCCGCTTGAAGTCGACGCCCGCGCTCTCGTCGTCGTCCTCGGCCGCCTTGCCCGCGTCACAGAGGTTGATCACCTCCTGCGCCGCCGCCGGGAAAACAGGGAGGTCGACCTCGCCGGCCGCGATGCGGCGTTCGATGATCGCCTCGAGCTTCTTCGAGGAAGGACCGGAGGAAGAGGGGATGCCTGAGGAAGTCACGACATGAGGAACGGCATACCCCCGTCGTGCTTTAGGCTTCGTGTCGCTTTGGCCAAACCAAGGCGCACACCACCCTCGGTGTGCGCCCCGCGCGTCAGACGGGATCGCGGCGCTTCAGCAGGATGAGCAGCATGACGAGCATGAGCACCGTCATCCCGAGGAGCACGGCGATCGGGAGCCAGAGCTGAGCGTAGGACGAGAATCCCCACGCGCCCTTCAGCGTCTCCGAGCCCATCTGGGCGATCGCGCACTGGAAGTAGCCGCCGAAGACGTAGTCGGGCGGGCTGTTCAAGGTCGCGTTCTGGAGGTTGATGAACCAGGCCGGGTCCTTCGCGATCGCTAGGCGCTCGTGCGCGATCGAACCCTCGAAGCCCCAGCGCGCCGGCATGACGTACATGAGCGGCTTGAGCATCGGGTTCGTGGTCATCGGGACCATGAGACCGCCGAGGACGACCTGCGGAATGAGCGCGATTGGCGTGAGCGACATCGCGGCCTCGGCGGAGGTCACCACCGTCGAGAGCAAGAGGCCGAGCGCCGTCGCGTTCATCGCGACCGCGATGATGACGACGAGCTCGAGGAGGAACGCGACGATGCCGCCGTTGAAGCCGAGCGCGAAGAACACGATGCCGAGCAGGATCGTGCACTGCAGCACGCAGACGAGGCTCAGGATGATGTACTTCGAGAAGACGTAGTTGAGCAGCGAGAGGTTGACCATGCGCTCACGCAAATAGATCGCGCGCTCGGTGACGATCTCGCGTGCGGAGTTCGACGTCCCAAACCACACCGCCGAGACCACGACGAAGAACATCGCCGCGGTGTGATCGGTCGTCGGGAGCATGCGCGCGAGCAGATCGGTGGAGCCTTGCGAGCTCTGCACCTTCTTGCCGAGCTCTTGGAGCGCGCCGAGGCACCAGAACGGGACCGCCGGCTGCTGGCCGGCGAAGACGAACGCGAGCATCACGCCGATGATCGGCGCCTGCAGGAACATGATCGCCGCGCCGGCGCGATCGCGAATCTTCACCTTCCAGTAGCGGCTCATGAGGAGCATGAGCTGCGCGAAGAGCGCGACGTTCGGACGATGCGGGACTCCTCGCGCTGCTGGCTCGGTGCCGACCGCGCGTCTCCCGGAGAACATTTGCTGGAAGACGGGGTTGCCCTGCTGCATGAACTCGCCGCGCCACTGTCTGGCGGCTTCGAGTCGAGCGAGGTTTCGCGGCGTGTTCGGGTCGCGCGCCTTCATCTGATCATGCACACCTCGCTCGCGGAGGTTCAGCATGTCGAACATGTCGCGCGGGTTGTCGATCGTCCGATGTTGGTTGGCCGCCGACCGGAACGGGCTGTTCGGGTTCTCGATGAGCGACGCGAAGAAGTGATAGCTCGGGTTTCCCGTCGGACCGAAGTACGTCGGGATGCCGCCGTAGCCCATGATGAACGCGAGATTGAACTTCTCGTATTCGTCCTTCGCGGGCTGGTGGATCGTCATGATGATCGTCTTGCCGGTCTTCTTCGTGAGATCGTGCAAGAGGTTGATCAGCGCGGTGGTGTCGTCGGCGGCGAGACCCGACGTGGGCTCGTCGAGGAAGAGGATGACGGGATCGGTGACGAGCTCGAGCGCGATGTTGACGCGCTTTCGCTGGCCGCCGGAGAGGACCTTCTTCTCGGGCTTTCCGATCTGCAGGTTCTTCACCGCCTCGAGGCCGAGATCTTTCAACGTCTGCTCGACGCGTCCGTTGATCTCGTCCTCCGAGTAGTCGTTCGGGAGGCGGAACCGCGCCGAGTACTTCACCGCCTCGAAGACGGTGAGCTCGGGATGCACGATGTCGTCCTGCGGGACGTAGCCGATGACGCCGCGAAGCGCGTCGTAGATCGCGTAGAGGTCCTCGCCGTTGATGCGGACCTGGCCGCTCGTGGGCGGGAGGTAGCCGTTCAGCGTCATGAGGAGCGTGGTCTTGCCCGCTCCGGACGGCCCCATCAGCGCGATCATGTCGCCAGGCAGCGCCTTGAACGACACGTGATCGAGCAGCACCTTCATCTGGGCTTTGTTGTCGCGATCGGGCACCTCGAGGAGGAGATCCCACGCCTCGATCTCGTAGAGCGGCTTGCCTGCCCACGACGCCTGCTGGTCCTCGACGACGACGTTGACCTGCTGGCCGGCGATGTGGATGAGCACCGGCATCGGGCCGATGTAGACCTTCTCGCCGTTCTGCACGGGGACGCGCTGGCCTCGCGCGAGGCGCTGGCCGCGCACGAACGTTCCGTTGCCACTCCCGAGGTCTTCGAGGAAGAGATTGCCGCCTTGATCGATGATCTGCGCGTGCCGCGCCGAGACCTGCGGATGCGGGACGACGATCTTGTTGTCGGGCGTTCGACCGATCGTGATCTGCGAGCCTTGAAGCTGCTGCAGGTTCAGCTCACCGATGACAGTGCGATGCTTGCGTGGCGCGCCGCCCCCAGCCGCGGCGTGCGCCGGTGGAGCGCCGCCTTGCGACGTCATCTGCGGGCCCTGCCCTCCCGGACCACCCATCGGCATCGGCGCCGCGACGGCAGGCGCGCCGCCCGCGAGCGCTTGCGCGAGCTGTCCGAGGAGCGAGACGGGGATCGGGATCGGCCCAAACGCCACGACGCCGTTGGGATCGAGCGGGGTCGGCGTGTTCGGTGGAATGCGCGCGCCGGCGACGTACGTGCCGCTCGTCGAGCCGGAGTCTTGGACCATCATGCGGTCCATCATCACCGTCGCGTGGGTGGCGCTGACGGCGCTACTTCCGAGCACGATCGAGGCGTTTGGTGCCTCGCGTCCGATGATGATCTGCCCGGGCGGAGCCGTCGCGTTTCCGCGCGACATGATCATCATCACGATCGACGGATGCGAGAGCGGAACGGGGACTTGGCCGAGCGAGTACTGCGTTCGGAAGTCGAACGGCACCGGCGCGTTTGGCTGGACGGGCGCGCCGTTCGCGAACGAAGGAGCGGCGCCGTTGTCGATGAATTGGAGCGCGCCTCCTTGCTTGACGATGCGTGCATGTCGCGGCGCGACGCCGGGTCCCTGCAGGACCACGTCGTTGTCCGGCGCACTACCCAAGGAGATCTGCTCCTTACCGAAGCCAGGAATCATTGGCCGCCATCCTAACCCGGGTCTCCTCAAAAATACCGAGTGAATACCGGCAACGAGGCGGGAAAACGGCGCTGGATTGGGCGTCGAGCGGGCCGGCGCTCAGGAAGCCCGCCGCGCCCTAGAATTTGGCCGACGTAAGGGGCCTCACGCCGCGGGTGGCTCTCGTGCGATCACGACGGCGTGAGCACGAAATCGAAGTGCCCCATCGCGCCCGACGGGCCGCGCGACACATCCATGATGAGTGACCGGTGGATGAACGGATCGCCGTCGTTGTACGGGTCGTCGGGGAAATAGAGCTGCGTCGTCAGCGGGCGATGCCCGGGCGCCGTGACCTTCACGTGAACGTGCGACGGCCGGTACGTGCGCCCGTTCAAGTAGCGGCCCGGCAAGACGCTTCGTACCGAGAACGATCCGTTCGCCGCGGCGCGCACCTTCCCGCGGAGGCGCATCGCGCCAGGTGCGCCGAACGTGCCGTCGTTGTCGTAGTGTCCATCGCCGTCGGCCTGCCAGATGTCGAGCACCGCGCCTTCGAGCGAGGACCGGCAATCGAGCGAGAGCACGCGACCTGTGATCACGAGCGGCGCGCCGGCGATCCCGCCCTCGATCAGGTTGGATCGAAAGGGCGCGCCAGCACGGTAGTACGGCCCTTCGATGTTGGCGGCGGTCCCCGCGCCTGGGCAGACCGGGTCACTCGCCTTCGTGATGGGCTGGCCATATGGAGTGACCACGCGGGAGGCGTCGGCGTCCGTCTTGATCGGCGAAGACCCGCGCTGGCAGGCGACGAGGCCCGCCGGCAACGCGAGCGCGCCGAACGACGAGCCGAGCACCGAGAGAAACGATCGCCGCGTGAGGTCGCGGCGCGAAGAGGCGGCCGAAGAGGAAGAGGAGAGAGCGCGACGTGGGGGGGAGTGTTTCGTCATGCGGTTCGTACACAGAACGCGGCTCCGCGACGGGTGGCGCATCGATTTGTGTGGCTTGCCGCTCATTTGCGCCAACCACTTGGAATCACCTCACAATTTATCCGGTCCGTCGTGGGCAGATCACGGAATTCATCCGTGATAGGGTCGCCGCATCAACCAACCCCTTTGAGGTGACGCATGGACTCATTCGAGAAGCTGCTCGACAAGAACTACGAGAAGAAGACGGCCAAGGAGCTCGTCACGTGCCCCGTCGAGGCGCTTGCTGGCGTCAGCGCGAAGGACGCCGAGCACCTCAAGGCTGCCTTCAACATCCAGACGATCGGCGACCTCGCGACGAACAAGTTCTTCCTCGCCGCGCGCCAGATCAAGGACATCGCAGAGCGCTGAGCTCGCACGTCCGGCTGTGAATCAGGGCCCGTCATCTTCTCGATGGCGGGCTCATGTTCTTTTTGTCGTGTTCTTTGTCGCGCTCAGTCGTAGCGAACGCAGCGCTCGACGACGTGGCGCTCCTCGTCGTTGCCGTCCTTCGCGACGCGGTCGAGCATCTTCGTCGCCTGCGTCTTCGTCGCGCTCTCGGATCGCTGCGCGCAGAGCGCCTCGACGACGACCTCCGAGACCGTCCTCGTGCGCAGGATGCAGCCGCTCATCGTCTCGACCGACGTGCGGTCGACGAGCAGCGGCTCGAGCTTCGCGTACGCACGTGGCATCCGCGCCGCGACGTCTTGGGCGGCGTACCCTCGGACGACGGGGCTCTCGTGCGTGAGGAGCGCGATCATCTGGCCGTCCGTCGCTCGCCCGCGGATGCTCGCGAAAATGATGTACGCGCGGCTGGGCGCTCCCGCATATCCAATCCGCTCCGACGCGATCAGCTTCTCGGCTGCGAGATCGTCGACCATCGACCGAAGCTCGGCGTCATCGTGGATCAGCTCACGTGTCGTCGCGGACGGCGCGCCGGTGATCGCACGTGAGCACGCGCCGGTGAGGAGGAGGAGCAGCGCGATTTGCGAGAGAGAGAGCTTGAGACGTTTCATTCTACGCGTCGCACACCCCCTATTTTACGCCACTCGAGCGGCAAAGCTCCTCGTCAGGAGGCAAAAAGGAGGGCCACCGCGTTATGGCAGAAATGCGCGAGGATCGACGGCCCGAGCGCGTGCGTCCGGCGAAACAGGAGGCTCGCGATGAGGCCGAGCACGAACACGGGGACGAACGAGATCGCCGGATGCACCGCGGCGAAGGCGAACGCGCTCGCGAGCGGCGTGAGCCATCCTCGCCACTGCGGGTGGCGGCTGTCGGCGACCGAGTCGTCGATGCACGAGAGCAGCCATCCGCGAAAGAAGATCTCCTCGGCGACCGGCGCGAGCCCGATCGCGGTCAACGCTACGGCGACGCGCGACACGTTCGTACTTGGCGTCTCCGGCAGCTCGACGCCGAGCTTCTTGATGAGGACGAGATAGCCGAGCGCGAGGACGCCGCTCGTGAGCCCGGTGATCGCTCCCGCGAGGAGCCACGGCTTCTGCTCCGGCCAGAGACGCATACGTGGCGCGTCGCGGCGTGCGTGGAACGTCAGGGTGACGAGCACGATCGACGAGACGGCATACGCGATCGCGACCTTCGTCCCGTCATCGAGCTCGCTCAGCCCGACGAGACGGCCGGTGAGCACCTGCGCCGATTGAAACGCGCCGAGCACGAGGAGCGCGCGCCAGATCGGCGTCTCGCGTTCGAAGTCGTCGGCGTCGTCGAGCCAGCGAACGCATCCGAGCGCGGACTTCTTCGCTTCGCGTGAGACGAGCGCCAGCGCCGCGAGCGGCACGATCGCGGACCACGCATACGACGCGCTCGCGACGCCGATGAGCGGCACGAGGACGAGGATCGACTCGACGACGAAGCTTCCGCCAGGTCCCTTCTTGCTGCCGGCGCCGACGGTGAGAAA
The DNA here is from genome assembly GCA_044227045.1 of Labilithrix sp. GTDB lineage: Bacteria > Myxococcota_A > Polyangia > Polyangiales > Polyangiaceae > Labilithrix. The sequence goes on along the minus strand of JBGAFW010000003.1, from coordinate 23,232 downwards.
CGAGATCGCCGCGCCGGCGTTCGCGGCGAGCACCACCGCGATGAGGATCGTGCCCGTGCGCCATGCCGTCTCGATGTGCAAACCTACCGACCACGGCGCTGCGAGCAGACCGACGACCGGAGCGGCGATCATGAGCGCGTCGCGACGCAACCGCACGATCTTGCCGCTGAGAAGCGCGCGTGGCTCGATCGGGAGCGGCGCGAGCATCGGCCTCGCGGTGATGTCGCGGGCAGCCATGCGCGAGGCGCGCGCGGTGACGACGACGAACGCGCCAAACGCGGCGAGCCCGCACGCGCCTCGGATCATCGTGCTGCCCTGCTCGGCCGCCGCGGCGCGCGCATGCCACGCAAACATCAAGATGAACGCCGTGACGACCATCGTGTAGCCCGACATCACGAGCGTGCTCCACCGGCCGCCGGGCTCGCGGTTCCGGAGGACCTCGTCGATCCGATCGACCACGAGCATGTCGAGCTTCGAACGACGGAGCTTGTCGGTCGGGACGAGCTCCACCTTGTCGTAGCCCACACGCTCCGCGATGAAGAGCGCCAGGAGCGATACCGCGAGCACGCCGAGCGACGGCAGGACGATGACGAACAGAAACCGCAGTGGATCGGCCGTTTCGAGCGCACGCGCGAGCGTCGATGGCCACCCGGCGACGACCACGCCGAGGCGCGGGCTCTTCGCGAGAGAAGGCGCCTGCACGACGCACATCAAGAAGAACACTTGCCCGAGCACGAGCAAATACGAGCGCGCGCGGGCGATCGTCATCGCCGGCACGAGGATGCGCGCCAAACGCATGAGCGCCTCGCCGAGACAGATCCCCGCGGTCGAGATCAGGACCGCGGCAAAGACCGCGCGCGAGCGGCCGAGAAAGGAGAGCGACGAAGGCATGACGCCAACGAGCGCGGACCCACCGAGCGCATACACGAAGAGACGCTCGAGGAGCCCGACCGCGAGGCGGCTCTCTTCACGAAGCGGCAGCGTGTCGAGGAACGTCGTCTCGAGCGGGCTGGGCTCGCCGCGTAGCGTGGGCCCGCGGGTGAGCGCGCTCCACATGACGGCGAGACCGATCAGGCCCACCAGAATCCACGCGGCGCCGCGCGTGCGCTGCTCTGGCTCGGGGAGCAGCGCGACGAGATGGCCGACCGCAAAGCCCCACGCGCTCATCATCGCGAAGTAGGCGAAGCGAAAGAGACCTGCGGAGGCGCGCCGGCCCTTGTCGCGGCGCAGCCGGTTGGGCAGCGACGCGCGCGCCCAGTGACGAAAGAGCAAGAGAGCAAGGGCGGCCGTCGCGCGCATCGCCTATCCTCACTTCACCAAGGCGAGGAACGCGTCCTCGAGCGACGCCGCCGGCGCGACGCCTGCCTGCGCGCGAACGGCGGCCGTGCTGCCCTCCGCCACGAGGCGACCTTTGTGGAGCACGAGGACGCGATCGCAGAGGATGTCGGCCATCTCGAGCAGATGCGTCGACACGACGACGGCGGCGCCTTCTCGCGCGCGCTCTCGCAGGAGGTTACGCACGCGTGCAGCGGTGGGCGGGTCGAGGCCGTTCGTTGGCTCGTCGAGGAGGAGGAGCCGCGGATCGTGCGCGAGCGCGAGCAGCAGCGCGAGCTTCTTCTTCGTGCCGTGTGAGTAGCTCGCCGTCGGCGCGTCGAGCACGCCCTCGAGCTCGAGGACATCGATGAGGCGCTTCGTGCGCTCGGGATCGGGCGTGCGACCACGCACGTTCGACACGAAGTCGACGGTCTCGCGGCCGGTGAGAAAATCGTAGAACGATGGCTCGTCGGGCGAGTATCCGAGGCGCTCCTTGACCGCGCGCGCGTCCGCGGTGCAATCGAGCGCGCCGACGTGCGCGCTGCCTCGCGACGGCTTGAGCAATCCGAGCACGAGCTTCATCGTCGTCGTCTTGCCCGCGCCGTTCGGGCCGAGCAGCCCGACGACCTCCGACGCGTGCACGACGCACGAGAGCTCAGCGAGCGCCGTGTTGCCGCCGAAGTCTTTCCCGAGCTTGTCGAGGACGAGCACCTCTTCGCGAGGTCGTGGCTGCTCGTCCTGCGGAGGTGGTGGCGACTGCTCTTGCATGGCCGGCACGTCTCAAGGATTGCCGCCCGCAGCGCGGCACTTGTTCTCGAGATTGGTGATCGTGGCCGGAGGGGCGTTTCGCGCGCGGGCCTTCTCGAGCGCGGCGCACGGATCCCAAAAGCCGCCACCGTCCGAGCGCGGGAGCTGGTAGTGCTTCGGCTCGGTCGAGAGCGTCGGCGCGGGCGCGATCACCGCGACGCCAGCGTCGAGATCTTCGCTGATGTTCGTGGGCCCACTGCCGCCTTCGCGTCCGAGCTCGGGGTTGAACGGCACGGTCGTGCGGTGCTTCGGCGTGAGCGCGAAGAACGCTATCGCGCCGACGAGCCCCACCGCGACGAGGGCGAGCACGATCCCGAGGATGACGACTGGCGCTCGCGGCTTGCCTCCCGGCATCGACGTTCGGCTGACCGGCGGAGGACGCGCGAGGGCGCTCGCGGGCGCTGCTTGCTGCGGCTGCGCGGGCATCACGCCGGGCAGCGTCCCTCCTTGCGCCGCGTGGGGCGCGCCTTGCGCGGGTGCGTTCATCGGCGCCGAGACGAGCGTGCCGGTAGGACCGGAGCCCTGCTCCCTCGGCGTGGCGTTCTTCAGGAAGTCCGCGGGCGTGTCGTGCGCCGTCAGCGGCATCGTCTTCATCAACGTCGGCGCCTCGCGCGCCGTCGAGCTCGACTTCATCCGAATGACGAGCGCCGTGATGTTGTCGTGACCGCCGCGTGCGTTCGCGAGATCGACGAGCTGACCTGCGGCCTGCGCGGGAGGATGCGATCCAGCGATCTGCAGGATCTCTCCGGGTTCGACCAGATCGCTCAGCCCGTCCGAGCAAAGGATGAGGACATCGCCTGTGACGTACTGCAGCGGCTCAGCGCGGAGATCGACCTCGACCTCCTTCGCGATGCCGAGGGCGCGCAAGATCTTGTTCGCGTCGGGGTGCGTCGCTGCGTCCTCCGCGCGGATCAAATTGCGATCGACCATCTCTTGCACCATCGAGTGGTCACGCGTCACCTGCGAGACGGCGCCGGCATGCACGAGGTAGAGACGGCTGTCGCCGACGTGCGCGACCTCGATCCCATCGGGGTGCGCGATCAGCGCGACCACGGTGGAGCCGGGTCGAAAGCCTGCCTCGGCGGTGGGCATCGCCCACACCTTCGCGTTGGCCTCTTCGATCGCGCGCTTCAGCGCCGCTCCGGCCGGAGTCGCCGCGGGCGCGGCCTCGACGATCTCCACGATCGTCTTCACCGCGAGCTCGGAGGCCTCTTTTCCGCCCGCGTGCCCGCCCATCCCGTCACACACGATCGCGAGGAGACCGTGCTTGGTCTCGGTGTGCGTGGCGGAGTCTTCGTTGACCTGCTTCTCCGGATCGCGGCCCGGATCGGTCCGCAGCGCGATCTCCACCGTGGGAAGCATGGTCTGTGTGTCACTCATGACTGACTCGCTCAATCACACAGCCAATCGAACACGTTCGCTCAATCAATCTTCACGGTGAACTCGACCGGACCGAAGCGCAGCGCCGCGTTCGCGACGACAGTCGTCCAGACGGACGCGGGGATGCGTGAGCCGCTGACGTAGGTGCCGTTGTTCGAGCCTTCGTCACGCACGAGAAGCTGCCCACCTTCGAACTTCAACGTTGCATGAATGCCACTCACGCGAGGCTCTGACAACGTAATCGGACAAGCTGCGGGATCTCGCCCCACACGAACCTCGACTCCGCCGCGAATGGCGAATTGGCCGGCCGCGCCAACGATCGTCGCCGACGTTGGCGTCGCGCCATAGGGATTAGGCGGAGGCTCGAGCGGAGATGCGACCGCGCTCGTGAGCGGAAACGCCGGCGCGGCTTGAACGGGCGGCGGAGCTTGCTGCTGCTGCGCGACGGGCGGTGCGGCACCGACGCCGGACATCGCAGGCGGCTGCATCATGACGGACGTCGCGATGTCTTTCGGCAACGGCTGACCACATGAAAAGCAGACCGACGCTTGTCCCGGCATCGCGAGTGTCGTCATGTTGCAGGCGGGGCAGCGCACCTCGACCGGTGCGCCCCCCGCTGAGGCTAAAGGGTGACCACCTCCTCTCCCTATGGGAGGTGGCTCGGCGCTCGCTATCGGCGGCGGCGACATCACGGGCTGCTGCACCGGAGGAGGAGGCGCCGCGAGCGGCGCGACGTACGGCGCGTTCGCGAACGGCGCGGGGTTGTTCACGGGCGGCTGAAACGGCGCGTTCTGCATGGGCGCGTTCATCGGCGCGTTCATGTTGACGTTGTTCGGGTAAGCGTTCGGGTCGGGCGACGAGCCGTAGCCACCACCCGGCGGGTACCCGCCGCCACCTCCTCCACCATACGGCGGCGCTCCGCCGTACGGAGGTGCTCCACCACCGCCACCATAAGGCGGCGGACCACCCGCGACGATCGGCGCAGGAGGCGGCGCGCCGCGCTTGCCCTTTCCGCCGCCACCCCGAAGGAGCACGACGACGAGCAGCGCGATGACGACGACGATGCCCGCCGCGCCGAGGATGATCGGGAGGTTGAGCGGCTTCTTGCCGGCCTTGAGCGTGATGACCGTCTCGGCGGTGACGCCGCTGCCGCGATGGGCTTTGTTGTCGTAGACGACGACGCGCGTGACGGCGTTGTCTCCTTCGCCTTCGATGAGCTTCTCCTCATCGGGGACGTTGAAGAGGACGAACGTGTCGCCTGCTTCGACGGCGCCGCCGCGGAGGTTCTGCGCGACGAGCTGCTGGATCGCCTTCTTCGCGATCTCGGGGTCGTTGCGGTTGACGTTCTGGTTTGGGTTCGTGCCGGCGGGGACGAAGTACGCCTCCGCGCGCTGCTTGTCGCCGCCCCAGCAGAAGTCGCCGTAGACGCGGAAGGTGCCGCCGGGATGAACCGGGTTCGCCTCTGCCTCGGCCTTCGTCTGCACCATGTTGATGTCGAGCGGCCACGACGTGGGGTCGACGCCGATCGGGACGTCTTTGAACGATCCGTCGGGCTTCACCGGTGGAGAGACGTTCTGGAACACGAGGTTGAACGACTGCTCCGCGGTGGACGCGAGGCACGAGAGCCGCCACTTCACGACGAACATCGCGTTAAAGCGGGATTTGACGAGCGACAAGATCGTCGTCGCCTTCGAGACGCCTTGGCCTGTTCGAACGATGTCGAAGAAGCCGCCGATCTCGGGGTTCGCGATGTCTTGCATGAACTGCATGTCGTTCATCGCGTAGAGGTCGTTCGCGAAGCCACGCGCCGACGGGAAGAAGATCGAGATGACCGGCAGCGGCGTCTTCGGCGAGAGCGGGTTGTCCTCGGGGAAGCGGCCCTTGTTGAAGTACTGCTTCATCGCCTCGGCGCTGATCGCCGCGCTCGCGGCGTCTTCACGGCCCGCGCCGTTCGAGAGGAGCACCATCGCCTGGTGCATCGGGATGTTCTGGATCGCGCCCGCGTTGCCGAGATCGCCGAACGACTTCGTGATGTTCTTGATCTGGTTGAAGAGCGGGCGCGCGCGCTGGTGTGAAGGTGACGGCGACGGATTCGCGGTGAGGATGTTCACGAGCGTCGCCTTCTGCGAGGCAGGCACCCACGACGAGTTGGCGACGTACGGGCTGATGCGATCGTCGAAGATGATGAGCTTCGCGATGTCGTTCGGTCCGAGCGCGTTGATGATCTGGTTGGCGACCTCGCGCGCGTCCGAGTAGCGCGGCCCCATCAAGCTCGACGCGTCGAGCGCGATGAGCCAGGCGGTGCCGACGAGCGGATCCTTCGCGGCCGCTCCCCACGTCGTCTTGCTCTCGAGCTTCGCCGGGTTCTCTCCGCCGTCGACGCGGACGAGGAGACGCGCGCCGTTGTCGGGAAACGGAAAGGCCTTCCACATGACGTTCTTCTGCTCGACCGCATTCGAGATGCAGTCGAGAAGCCCGTCACCGCGCTGCGCTCCGCAGCCCGCGTTCGTGACGACCTCGCTCATCGGCGTGAACTGCACGAGCTCGATGACGGTCGTCAGAAGAGGTTGACCATTCTGAACGCCCGCGCGCGGATCGATCCGGAGGATGTGGGCCTCGGGCGCCGCGAAGGCGGACTTCGTCACGAAGAACGTGATGGCGAAGAGCGTGATCCAGGAAAGCAGCCTTGAAAAAAGGACGCGTCTCACGCGCGCGAGCGTACTACACATCGAGCCTTCCAGGGCGCCACTCGACGTTGGACGTCCGAGGCCAGAAAACGCTACAAAACGCCGCAAGACACCGCATTTCGTCGCGGTGTCCTGCATGCGTGCGAGGGCGACTTAGAAGCTCAGAGACGACCGATGACCTTCACGATCGTCGTGTAGCCGCCGAAGCGGATCTTGTCGCCGTCGCGGAGGTCACGCTTGCCGTTGAAGCCGATGTGCTCTTCGTTGACGAACGTGCCGTTCGTCGAGCCGGTGTCTTCGATCTGGACGGTGCCCGCGACGCCGTCGACGACGAGCGCCGCATGACGTGAGGAGATCGTCGCGTCCGAGAGCGGGATGTCGACCTGCTCGCCGGAGTTCGCGCGGCCGATCGTCTTGCGACCGCCGTTGAGCGCCCAGAAGTCTCCCTGCGTGTTCGATTGGTACGACACGAGGAAGCCACGAAGCGCGTTCGGCGGAAGGTTCGGCGGAGGAGCGACCGCGGGCGCTGCCGCTTGCTCCGGCTGAGGCGCGCCGCCGGGGAATCCGCCAGGCTGCTGCGGCGGCGGGAAGCCGGGTTGGCTTCCAAAGCCACCACCACCTGGAGGCGGCGGCTGACCGAACTGTCCTTGCGGAGGAGGTGGCGGCGCGTACTGCCCACCACCGAAGCCGGGCTGTTGCGGAGGAGGTTGACCGAAGCCGCCCTGACCGCCGAAGCCGCCATACTGCGCGTTGGGATCAGGGAACGGCGGCTGCTGTCCGTAGCCTTGATTCGGATCGAATCCTTGCTGAGGAGGTGCGCCGAATCCACCGGGCCCTGCAGGCGCGCCGTACTGAGGCTGGCCGCCGAAACCGGGCTGAGGAGGAGGCGCGCCGAAGCCGCCTTGTTGAGGAGGAGGCTGCTGGCCGTAGCCACCGCCGCCGTACTGATCGTTGGCGAACGGCATCGCGTCGAGCGCGATGGGATGGCCGTGCGGGCAGTAGCTCGCGCCGGGTGCAATGTCGTGACCCATCTGGCAACGAAGAGGCGCGCCTTGACCAGGCGGAGCTCCGTACGCGTTCGGTGGAGGTTGGCCGAAGCCACCTTGTTGCGGCGGAGGTGCGCCGAAACCACCTTGTTGAGGAGCGCCGAAACCAGCAGGCCCACCCATCACGACGGGCGTACCGCAGATGTTGCAAAATTTGTCCGACGGTTGAGGGATCGCGCCGCACTGCGGACAGGGATTCATCGTCGAGGTCTCCATGCACGATGACACCCATCGCCAATCGCGTGTGGTGTACGTGTGCCCGGGCAGCATATCGGAGAACGAAACAAAAGCCGAATTCAGTCAGCGGCCTCTGCTCCCGAACCCCAAGAGCCCATCTCCTGCGGCGATTTCTTCGAAACGCCTGGATTTCCAGGCTCGCCGTGAGCCCGCGCGCTTATCGAAGCCCAGCGCTTGCGACGAGCGCGGCGTCGATCACCTGACGGACCGGCACGTGATGACGTTCGGCCGCAGCAAGGCACGCGTCGACCTCAGGCTTGCGTTGCGGTGGGCCGAAGGGTCCGCCGGCAACCTTGACCGGGATCGAGCCGAACTCCGTCTTCACGTTCTCGACGCGTCGCGGACGCTCGACGCGATCGACGAACGTGCGCCGAACGCCGAGCGTCGTGGACTCGCGAAGCATCACCGCCGCGATGTCGTCGGCGCGTGAGGCCTCGGCCAGCGCGCCGAGGAGGATGCCGGGCCTGCCCTTCTTCATCGTGAGCGGAGCGGTCCATGCGTCGAGCGCACCCGCAGACAAAATCGACGCGATGCAGCTCCCGAGGAGCTCACCGGTCGCATCGTCGAGGTTTGCCTCGAGCACGACATGCGTCCCGCCTCCCCCGTCCTTGCCCTTCGACGTCGGGTTCGGCGCGCCGAGGACGACGCGAAGCAAGTTGGGCCGATCGGGCAGATCGGCGGTGCCGGCTCCCCAGCCGGTGCGCTCCGGCATCATCGACGGCCAGCGCGCGGACTCGGTCGCATGCGCGCCGATGATCGCGGCGCCGGTGGGCGTGACGAGCTCGAAGGCGATGCCGCCGTCGTACGTCGGGATCCCCTTCAGGCACTCGACGACCGCAGGCGCAGGCAACGGCAAGACACCGTGACGAGCCTTCACCCGCCCATGCCCCATCGGAAGCGGTGAGACGACGATCCGATCGGCCCCGAGGTACTCGAGCGCCGCCGCGCTCCCGACGACGTCGACGATCGCGTCGATCCCGCCCACCTCGTGAAAGTGCACCTCGTCGATCGGCATGCGATGCACGCGCGCCTCGGACGCCGCGAGCCGCTCGAACGTCGCGATCGCGCGCTTCGCGATCCCCTTCGGCAGCTTCGCCTTCTCGATCATCTTCCGGATCGATCCCCACGTGCGCTCGGGCTGCTCGTCCTCGACGTGAACATCGAAGGCCGTCGCGATGATCCCGCTTCGCTCGCGCGTCCCGAAGTGAAGGTGAAACCCTTTCACCGGCAGCTTGGCGACCGCGTCTTCGATCACCTCCGGCGGCACCCCGAGGTCCACGAGCGCCGCGATCACCATGTCTCCGGCAAGCCCACTCGGCGCATCGAAGAACAGGATCTTCCCCTTCGCGTCCCCTTCGCTCAGCGCCGCCTGCGCCTGCCCGTGCCCGTGGTGATGGTCGTGGTCGTGGTCGTGGTCGTGGTCGTGATCATGCCCGTGATCGTGATCATGTTCATGATCATGGTCATGGTCGTGATCATGCCCGTGATCGTGATCGTGGTCGTGATCGTGATCGTGCGCGTGCGCGTGCGCGTGAGCCTTCTTCTTCGGCCCTCCCGCCTTCTTCTTCCTTTTCTTCGCGCTCACGTCGTCTTCTTCTTTCGCGAACGAAGGATGCGCGCCGCTGCGAACGCCGCGCCGAAGCCGTTGTCGATGTTCACCACCGTGATGCCCGAGGCGCAGCTCGTGAGCATCCCAAAGAGCGCGGTCATGCCTCGGAACGCGGCGCCGTACCCGATCGAGGTCGGGACCGCGATGACGGGCACGTCGACGAGGCCGCCGACGACGCTCGCGAGCGCGCCCTCCATGCCGGCGATGACGATGATGAGCGCCGCGCTCTCGAGCGTGGGGCGCTTGTGGAGGAGACGATGAATGCCTGCGACGCCGACGTCGAAGACGCGCTCGTGGGTGATGCCGAGCATGCGCATCGTCTCGGCGCATTCCTCCGCGACGGGCATGTCGCTCGTGCCGGCGCTGACGAGCGCCACCTTCTCGGACGACAGCGCCGCGATCGGCGCCTTCTCGAGGGTGCACGTGCGCGCCATCGCGTTGTGCAAGGTGCCGGGCAGCGCGGCGCGGAGGACCGCGGCCTTGTCCTCGTCGATGCGCGTGACGAGCACGTTCTGGCCGGTGCGCGCGAGCTCTTGGGCGATCGCGACGATCTGCTCGGCTGTCTTGCCCTCGCCCAAGATCACCTCGGGCACGCCCTGCCGGAGCGCGCGATGGTGGTCGACCACCGCGAAGCCGAGATCAGCGAAGGGGAGCTGGCGCAGCTCCGTGACGGCTTCGTTCACCTGCGTCCCACCGCTCTGAACACGGAGGAGCAGCTCTGTTAGACGGGCTTCATCCACGGCCGCTCTCTTTAGCTCAGAATGCTCGACAAAGGGCTATAACGTCGCTCCATCCAGTGCGGCAGCTTGACCCCGACGGTCACGGCCACCTCCCTCCCAACGTCACGCGAATGCCCCTTCCCTTCGCCCTGCCCATCGGACTGCTCGTCGGCATGAGCTTGGCGTGGCTTGCGCGCGTGGAGCTGGCGCGATCGGAGGTGCCGTTGGTGCTCACGCGGCCGTTCCTCGTCGCCGCCGGGTTTGGCGCGATCCTGTTCGCCCCGGTCGTCGCGTACTTCGTCGCGATGTACAGCGACTGGTCGTATCTCTATTTGGTGCGTCCTCTCGCGGTGCCCTCGGCCGTCGACATGACGCTCGTCCTGGTAGCTGCCGCGCAGGTCCCGCTTGGCTTTGGGCTCGCCGCGCCCTGGGCGATCGCCAAGCGCGGCCCCGCCCTCCTCAAGGTGGCGCTCGTCATCTCGGCCGTCCTGCTCATCGCGTGTGTCGTCCTCGCACGCCGGCTCTCCGTGAGCGCCTCGTACGCGCAGTATCACGCCGCGTTTGGGACCGTTCCGCTCGGAAAGACCTCGCTCGGTCGCGGCGTCCTGCTCAGCTGGGTCGCGCTGCTCGCCGGCTTCGGGTGGAGCGCTCATGTGCTTCGAACGCCGCGTGCGTGATCCTCGTCGCCGGGAGATTCCCGCGCGGCCCCTCGAGGGCATCGGTGCTATGAATGTAGACAGTCAGATGTGGGTTCGCGGCGCGGCCATTCGACCCGTACCTCCCTACGCGGTCGTTCCACGAGACGTCCTCGATCAAGTCGAAGACGAGCTGGCGGATAACGGCCTCGAGCATGAGCCTTCGAGCACGAAGTCCGAGCTCGATGACGCCTTCGAGCGCTTCGAGCGCACGCAGCCGGCGCTCGCGCAGCACGCGGCCGAGATCCTCGCGCGCCCGCTCGACGAGACGGCCCTCGCGCTCGGCTACTTCCTGACGATCGCCGTGTGGCTCTCCTTCGAGCGCGCGTTCGGAGCGCGGCCTCCGCGCGAGCCACTCGAACGAGCCTCTCGAGCTCGAAGACGTGATGGCGATCGAGCAGCCGGGGATCCTCGCCTTCATCAACGAGCACGTGGACGCGGCGCTCGAGCCGCAAGAGTCCGATACGCGCGAGGTCGACGTTGACGACGTTCACCTCGTGTACCGCCAAGTCCTCATCCAGACGCTGGCGTTGTCCCACGCGGTCACGTCGACCTCCGGTGCGCGCCCGCGCGAGATGCTCGCGTAGTCTGACTTCGTGCGAAGCTCGGACGTTAGAAGTGGCCCTTCGTCTTCCGTGCGGCCGAGCGCTCTTGATCGCGTGAGCGCTCCTTGTCTTTCGTCTTTCGACGGCGTTCGCGGGCGGCTCCCTCTTCGCTGCCTTTGATCGAGGCGAGCGGCCAGAGCGTGTACTCGATACGCGCGAGCTTCGCCGCGACCACCGCCGAGACGACCTCTTCGGCGCTCTTGTAGCAATGGTTCGACTCGTCGAGCGGCACGCGACCGTCGAGGTTCACCAAGATGTCATCGCGCCGATATTGCTCGTCGACCTTGCGCTGATCGAGCTGCCGGAGAGCCTCTCCACGCGAGAGCCTTCGCCCTGCGCCGTGGTTGACCGAGTAGCCGCTCTTCTGCGCGCCGGCCTCGGGCATGAGGATGTAGCTGTAGTCGCGATTCGATCCGGGGATCAGCACGGGGTGGCCCGTCTGCTCCCACCGCGTCCCGACGAGCGCCGGATGGTTGGCGGGAAAGGCCCGCGTCGCGCCCTTTCGATGCACCCACACTTTGCCAAACTCGGGATGCTCTTCGGCCTGAACGAGGTTGTGGCTGATCTCGTAGACGAGATCGAGATCCTCTTTGAACACCTTGCGAAACGCGTCGGCGATCTGCTCGTAGATGACGAGTCGATTGAGGATCGCGTAGTTTCCGCCCGCGGCGACGGCGTTCAGATACGACGAGAAGTGCTTCGAGTCGGGCGTGAAGTAGCCGAGGTCGAGGTCCTTCACCTCGCGTCCCGTGCCGGCCGCTTCGTCTTTGGCCATCTCGAAGTAGTTCGTGGCCAGGCCATGACCGAAGCCGCGGCTCCCAGTGTGCACCTGCACGAAGAGCGTGCCGGTCTCTTCGCAACGCTGAAGCTCGATGAAGTGGTTTCCGCCTCCGAGCGACCCGAGCTGCTCGAGACCGCGCTCCGGATTTCCTTTTCCACCCCAAGGAATGTCCCATGTGTCGTCGACGGGAATGCGATGGCGCTCCGCGTGGGATCGATCGAACGTGGCGCCGTACTTGTCGACGTAGTACTCCGCGCCGCCCCGCACGAGCTCCTGCAGCTCCTTTTCGGAGAGCTTGCCGAGCTTGACGCTCTTGCCGCCTGCGCCGAGGTTGACGCGGTTCGACACCTCTCGATTGAACTCGAGCTTCCGATCGGGCGTCGCGAGCTCTGCACGCACGTTGCTGCGCGCGCTCATCATTCCGCAGCCGATGTCGAAGCCCACCGGTCCCATCGCGACCGATCCCACGCCCTCTTCACGATCGGTCAAGATGACGCAACCGACCGGCACGCCGTAGCCATAGTGAACGTCGGGCGTGACGCACACGAGCTTCACGCCCGGAAAGCGCGTCGCGTTGACGACCTGCCGATAGAGCGTGGGCTCCGCTTCGGTGAGGAGCTTCTCGGTGACGAACAAACGCACCGGGACCGAGCCGGTGTCATCGGTTCGAAGCTGGAAATAGCCCTCTTCGCTCCACTCGCAGCGGCGCTTCCAATCGGCTTCGTGCACCAAACGGGAATTCGACATGGATGACTCGAGAAGATAGGTCCTCGGTCAGCTCATGCAATGCCCTCGCGACGCGCGTCGCGTCTTATTGCTTCATTGCGTGCACGCAGGCTCGCCGCTGACCGCCCCCGCGGGGTCGATCGTGCACGAAGGGTAGTGGCTGTCTTGGTACCCTTTGTCGGGAAACATCGCGTGCGCCTTCGCGTTCGTGACGATCGTCGCCGCGAGGTCCCAGTTGCCGTCGCGGCGAAGCTGCTCGTAGAGAGCGCCGCGATCCTTCGCTTCGTCGTGAAGTAGGTCGAGCCGATAGAGCAGGAACGCCTCGAGCCACGCGGACTCGGCGTCTTGGGAGAGCGGCGCTTCGCCTGGCTTGCGTTCGTGGTTGTTCGTTACTTGGTTGGCGTGAAGGACGATCTCGCTGGCGCCTTCGTTGCCATGAACGATCGTCGCGTCGTAGAGGATCGCGATCGAGAGCGCCTTCGTAAGACCCCACTTCGCCGCGCTGGCGACCGCAGGCTTGAAATAGTGATCGTAGACGAGGTCGTCCTGGCAGGCGTTGAAGGCTGGCGCCGTCGCTGCGTTCGTCGCGGTCGCCTTCCAGTCGGCGTTGTAGTCACCGAGTTCGTCGAGGCCGCCCGTGTCGCCTTGGGGCTCACCCGACGCGATCGACGCTTGCTCGAGCTGCTCGAGCGCCGGGAAGTACTTGTGCATCACGTTGCCCGCGCCGGTCCCGAATTTCTGATCGAAGCACTTCACCACCAAGAACGCGTCGCCGGTCCCGGTGCAGAAGCCAGCGCGCCCGGACGTGTAGCCGCGGCCGTCGCCGATGTTCTGCGAGAAGCCGTATTGGAGCACCGTCGTGCTGTTCTCCCAGATGCTCGTGAGCATCTCCGCCTTCCTCTTCTGTAGAGGAGAGAGGGGGCCGACTTGCGCAGACGAGCCGCTGCTGCTCGTCCCTCCGTTCGAGGACGCGCCGCTGCTGCTGCTGGTGCTCCCGCTGCTGCTGCTCCCGCCCGAGGTGCTGCCGGACGAGCCCGAAGACGACGACGCCTCCGCAGGTGACGCATCGTTGCAGGCGGAGATCGCGCCGCTGAAGAGGACGAAGGACGACGTGAGCCACGTGGCGAAGAGTCGAATCGGGCGCGTCATCGTCGATTATTTTGGGTCGTCGGTGGCAAGCGCAGAAGAAAACCCGACCCTATTTTCTGACAGATTCGAAGGATTCGTCCAGGACGGGCCATTCGAGGGGCAGAAGCGCGTACACGCCGAGTCGCGAAGGCTCGCTGCGGTCGGCGCTTCGAAGAGAAGGACCGGCCATGCGGTATTTCATTGGTCTCGCTGCGTTCGTCAGCGTGTGCGTCACGACGGCGTGTGGTGGAAAGCTCGACGCGAGCACGGGCGACGGCACCCAAGGCACGTCGTCCGTCCCGTCTTCGTCGGAGATCGATCCGATCGCCGATCCTCCCGCGGGTCCATCGGACGGCGCGTGGGGCACATGGCAGCTCTTGTCGATCGAGACGTCCGAAGGCCGCGACTACGATCCTCCCTTCATCGAGATCGCGCTCCATCCCGACGGAAAGGCCTACCGCTGGACATGCGCGACGGGCGGCACCGGCGATGGTTTTCGCTGTCCGTTCGAGCTTCGCCGCGGCTGCATGATCGGCACCGTCGCGGTGGAAGGCCTCGAGTGGCGAATGCAGATCGTCAACAAGGAAGGCTCGCAGGTGATCGGCGGCGCCACCATCCACGAAGAGGCGAGCGGCGACATCGCCGTCGACGGCACGGGCGTCCTCACGCCTCGCGCGCACTACCGCCGCGTCGCCGCGCCCGACGCCGCCTGCATCCCGGAGTGATCAGCGCGCCGACGATACGTGTGCGCACGTCACCGCGACATGCGTCACCGGTCCGTCGATCTTCGCGGACGTGGCGGTGCACGCGGTCACCTTCATCGTGAGGATCGCCTCTCCGGTACTGGAGACGTACTCGATCGTTCCCTCGCGTGACGACGCGGCGCCTTTCTTCGACCACGCGAGGAACGCAGGCGCGTCCTTCGAGGGGACGTCGAACGAGAAGGCACCCGGAATGGCGGCGCCTTCCTTGTTTCGAATCGAGATCGCGTCGAGACGGGTCGCTTCGTTGACGGGAAGGTCCGCGAGCGTCAGCCGAAATCCGGCGAGCTTCGTCCCGACCGGCTTCGATCGATCGCTCGCGGCGCGGAGCGATGGCGAGATCGTCGATGACGAGGCCTCGAACGTAAGGAGGAGCTCGCTCACGTTCCCTGCGTAGCTCGGCAGACGTACGTCGACGAGACGTGCGTCGCTCACCTTCTGCACGACCGCGCCGGTCGAGAGGACGAGGCTCGTCCCCTTCTTCGGCGCCTTGCCGTCGAGGAACGTACGCACGGCGCCGATGAGCGGCCGCGTGGGCTCGGCGGCCGTGATCGTGACGCTCTTCTTTCCTTCGGACGGGATCGTCGTCGCACGCACGAAGCCGCTGTCGACACCGTCGAGCGTGAGGTCGAGCGCAGCGTCCGCCGATCCTCCTGCATGCGCAGGGACGACAGCCAAGGTGGAGACGGCAGCGAGGCCCGCGAGAAGAGCGATCTTCTTCATGAGTGACTTCGCGCGAGCGTTGCACACTACGCACGAGGAGCAAACGAAACTGCAGGTGAGGACTGCAGGTCGCGCCACCTGCGGTGCGCAGACATCTAGGTCACGCGCGCGTGGTCGCCAGTTGAGCGGCTCAATCGACCGTGAGGACGATCTTTCCGAACACCTTGCGGTCCTCGAGCAGCTGGTGCGCCTCGGGCACGTTCCAGAGCGGCATCACCCGATCGACGACCGGCCGCAGCTTCTTCTCTTCGACGAAGCGGAGAATCTTGAAGAGGTCCCCCTTCGATCCCATCGTCGAGCCGAGCACCTCGACCTGGCGAAAGAAGACGTGGCGAAGATCGACCTCGGGCGTGAAGCCCGTCGTCGCGCCGCACGTGACGACGCGTCCGCCCCACGCGGCGGCCACGATGCTCTTCGAGAATACCTCGCCGCCCACGTGCTCGATCACGAGGTCCACGCCGCGCTTGTCGGTGAGTCGCTTCGTCTCTTTGACGAAGTCGCTCGTCACGTAGTTGATGACCTCGTCGGCGCCGAGCTCGAGCGCGCGCTTCGCCTTCTCGTCGGTGCTCGTCGTCGTGAGCACACGCGCGCCGAGCATCTTCGCGATCTGGATCGCCGCGCTCGAGACGCCGCTCCCCGCCGCCTGCACGAGGACCGTCTGGCCGGCCTCGAGCTTTCCCTTGTGCACGACCATCTGCCAGGCGGTGAGGAAACAGAGCGGCAGGGCGCTCGCCTCTTCGAACGAGAGCGACGGCGGCATCGGGAGCACGTTCGCGTCGGGGACGTTGAGGTGCCGCGTGTAGCCGCCCTGCGTGTTCTCGCCGAGCAGCCGGTAGCTTCGGCAAAACACGTCGCGGCCGACGAGACACTTCTCGCAGGCGCCGCACGACACCCCCGGATTGATGACCACGCGGTCACCCACCTTCACGTTTCGAGCGCCATCTCCGAGCGCCTCGACCTCACCGGCGATGTCGGCGCCGAGGCGGTGAGGAAATTCGTAGCGGTAGTTCGGGAGCCCGCGCCGTCCCCAGAGATCGATGTGATTGACCGCCACGGCCCTCACGCGGATTCGAACCTCGCGCGGACCGGGCTCGGGCAGCTCGATCGTCTTCCGTTCGAGCACCTCCGGACCACCGGTCGCGAGCATCACCATCGCTTCGGTTTGCATGGCGGGCCACGCTAGATCCGCGGGTAGGCGGTGTCACGAGTGCAAGATTTTGCGGGTCTTTTTCACGCGGCTTGCGTGAGGCCGGGGGCCGTTGTACGAGCGCCCCTTCATGCGAGCCCTCCTCCTCTCTTCTATCCTTCTTCTCACCGCGGCCTGCACGGCGAACACCGCCCCGACGCCCGCGCCGGCCCCTGCCCAAGAGCAGCCGCCCGCAGAAGAGCCCGCGCCGGCAGAAGAAGAGGCGGCGCCCGCAGAGACGCCCGAGATCTTCGGCAGCCCGATCAGCGCGAAGACGCCCGTGGTCGCGCTCTCGGAGGTCCTCGCCAACCCCGAGCAGTTCAAAGACAAGCGCATCGTGACCGAAGGCAACGTCCGCCAGGTCTGCCAGCGCGAAGGCTGCTGGGCCGAGATCCGCAGCCTCGACACGACCGCCGCAGACGCGCCGCGCATGCGCTGCACGTTCGAGGGCTACCAGTTCGTCATCCCGAAGGACTCGAAGGGCGCGAACATCAAGGTCGAAGGCAACGTCTCCGTTCAGCTCCTCGACGCCAAAGAGGTCGCACACCTCGAGAGCGAAGGCGGCACGTTCACGAAGAAGAACGCGGACGGCTCGGCGGTCGTGAGTCAGCTTGTCGCGCGCGGCGTCGAGATGACGGGCCGCAAGAGCAAGAAGTAGCATCTCGCCACGGCCTCGTATTCGCGTGATCGCGCTGCCGTGCGCGGCTATGGTGGGAGGGCATTCCATTCTTTCCTGGGTGCAGCAGCGGCGACGCCGTAGCTGCAGGTTTCGCGTGTTGGTCGGGCCGCCAGCACACCGCGCGTAGGTTTTGTCCTCGCGCGCGGAGACCCACGCGATCCCGCCCATGCTCCTCATCTCGATCTTCGTCCTCGGCTATCTGGCGATCGTCTTCGAGCACCCGCTCAAGCTGACGAAGTCCGCCTCGGCCCTGCTCACGGGCGTCCTTTGCTGGACAGCGCACGTGACGCTGGACGGCGGCGACGCTGCGGCGGTGTCGAAGATCGTCGGCTCGCTCGGGCACCAGCTGAGCGGCATCGCGCAGATCCTCTTCTTTCTCCTCGGCGCGATGACGATCGTCGAGCTCATCGACGCCCATGATGGCTTCGAGCTGATCACCGCACGCATCCACTCGACGAATCGACGCAAGCTGCTCGTCGCCGTCGCGCTGCTTGCGTTCTTCTTGTCGGCCATCCTCGACAACCTCACGACATCGATCGTCATGACGTCGCTCGTCCGGAAGCTGATGGACGACGAGGACGATCAGATGCGCTTCGGCGGCGTCGTGATCGTGGCGGCCAACGCGGGCGGCGCCTTCTCACCGATCGGAGACGTCACCACCACGATGCTGTGGATCGGCGGCGCGGTCACGACGACGAAGATCATGTCGCGCCTGTTCGTTCCGTCGCTCGTGAGCCTCGCCATTCCCGTCCTCTGGATGGCTCTTCGGATGAAGGGCAACGTACACCGAGCCTCGATGCTCCCAGCTTCCGTGCCTGTCGTGCCCGAGCCAACGCCGTCCACCGCGACGCCCTCGCGAAAGCCTCCGCCGCCGCTGCCGACGACGGTGGGCGAGCGCATCCTCGTGTTGTCGGTCGGGATCGGGGTCTTCTTGATGGTCCCGGTGTTCAAGACCGTCACGCATCTTCCGCCCGTGATGGGCATCCTCCTCGGGCTCGCGATCTTGTGGACGGTCACCGAATTCATCCACAAACGGAAAGAAGACAAGGACGCGCTGTCCGTCGCTGGCGCGCTCCAGCGGGTCGACGCGCCGAGCATTCTCTTCTTCCTCGGGATCTTGCTCGCCATCGGCGCGCTCGAGAGCGAGGGCATCCTCCCGGCGCTGGCGCAGAAGCTCGATCACGCCGTCGGCAACATCAACGTGATCACGCTGCTGATTGGCTTGTCATCCTCCGTCGTCGACAACGTGCCGCTCGTCGCGGCCGTTCAAGCGATGTATCCGCTATCGGCCTTCCCGACGGACGATCCGTTCTGGATCTTCCTTGCGTATTGCGCAGGCACCGGCGGCAGCATTCTCATCATTGGCTCCGCCGCCGGCATCGCCGTCATGGGCATTCAGCGCATTACGTTTGGCTGGTATTTCAAGCATCTCACGCTCCCTGCGCTACTTGGTTATCTCGCAGGCGCGCTCGCTTTTTTCGGGATGGAAATGCTGCTTGGCTGGTAATCCGCGCCGTCCGGGCTCGCTCACGAACGATGGGTCATGACGGCGCGTTGAGCAGCGCCATCGCCTCGCGGTGAACCCGGGCGTCACCCGCCGCGATGACGCGTCCACCTTGTTGGGGATCGCCACCGTCCCACGACGTGAAGACACCACCGGCGCCTTCGACGATCGGGATGAGCGCTTGGACGTCCCACGCCTTGAGCTGCGCCTCGATGATGAGGTCGACGAAGCCCATCGCCAAGAGGCCATACATGTAACAGTCGCCTCCAAAGCGCGTCATCTTGGCGTGAGGCAGCACGCGCTCGAACATCCTGCGCTCGACCTCGTCGAAGTAGGCAGAGGGATGCGTGCTCATCAAGATCGCGTCGGCGAGGCGTACGCATGGGCGGACGTGGATCGTCTTCTTGCCGTCGGGTGTGGTGAGCGAAGCGTGGCGGCCATGGCCAAGCCATCGTTCTCGCGTGATGGGCTGATCGAGGACGCCGAGGATCGGCCTCGTGCCGTCATTCAGCGCGATGAGGGTCCCCCACTGCATCTGGCCACAGATGAACGCGCGCGTTCCGTCGATCGGATCGAGCACCCACGCCGTCTTGTCGCTCGCGCCCTCTTTCATCTCCGCGCCCGCCTCTTCACCGATGATCGAGTGCGTCGGGTGCTCCGCGTTGATCAGGCGGCGCATCGCGATCTCGGCCTGCTGATCGGCGGCGGTCACCGGATCGTAGCCAGCGCGTCCCGTCCCTTTGTCCGTCACGTCGATCGGCACGCGGAAGTACGGACGGATCACCTCGCCTGCGGCATCGGCCAATCGATTCGCAAACGCGATCACGTCCTCGTTCACTTGGATCATCGGGGTGAGCATACCCGCTCTCGAATCGCATCCGCGTAGGTGGGCGTGGTCAGCCCACGCATGCGGCAGGAAGACACGCGCCGGCCACAATTCTTCCGTGAGGGGTGTGTTCAGACCAGCCGCGGCCCCACTCCTGACGACACGTTGGTTGCGCGTGTGGATTCCAGAACCTGGAGCAACGGAGCGTGGATGCCTTCCACGAGTGCATACGGGTGGTCAATGTGCTGAAAAGACTGAGGAAACATTCGGCGAAAACGTCAAAAAGGGGAGCTTTTCCGTGGGAGCGCCGTAACAATTCCGATACATTCGAAATGCCCTGCGATGTCGCGTAAGAGCGTTCCCGTCTGCGGCTTGTTGGAGAGCCCCCACCTCGACCCGCTCGTGCAGGTCGTTCGAGGCTTGGGCAGCTGGGACGTTGTGCCGATTCGGTGGCCGGACCGTGACGCTTTGAGCCGAGTCGCAGACTCTGCGATCGGCTACGTGATGGCGAGCAGTGGTGTGGGTGAGCAGGCGCTCGAGCTACAGGCCGCGCTCGCGCTTCGAAACGCGGAGGCGATGCTCGTCGTCGTCGGCGACGATCCTGCCACGCTCGCCCATCCCGACTGTTGGCTTCGCGAGCTCAGCTCGCCGACGGTGCTAAGCACGTTGCTCACGCAATCCACGCTTCATGTCCCTCCGTCGGTTCCGCCACCTTCGGTGTCGTGGCGTCGCAAGACGGACATGATCATCGGCAACAGCCCCGTGATCCAACAGCTGCTTCAGTCGCTCGATCGCGTCGCAGCTTCCGCCGCTCCCGTCCTCATCAACGGCGAGAGCGGCACGGGCAAGGAGCTCGTCGCGCGAGCGCTCCACTACTGCGGACCACGCGCACGCGAGCCCTTCATCGCGATCAACTGCGCCGCGATCCCGGAGAC
This sequence comes from Labilithrix sp., assembly GCA_044227045.1. Classification (GTDB taxonomy): domain Bacteria; phylum Myxococcota_A; class Polyangia; order Polyangiales; family Polyangiaceae; genus Labilithrix. Next base: position 2,884 of record JBGAFW010000003.1, on the reverse strand, counting down.
GCTCTTCGAGTCGGAGCTCTTCGGCTACCAGCGCGGGGCGTTCACCGGCGCCACGGCTGCGCGCGCCGGCGCATTCGAAGCCGCCCACAAAGGCACGCTCTTCCTCGACGAGATCGGTGAGCTCCCGCTCACGATGCAACCGAAGCTGCTGCGCGCGCTCGAGACCGGCCAGGTGACCCGCCTTGGATCGAACGAGTCGAAGTCCGTCGCCGTTCGCATCGTCTCGGCGACGAACCGCGATCTCGAAGAAGAGGTCCGCCTCGGACGCTTTCGTGAAGACCTCTACTACCGCTTGCGTGTGTTTCCGGTCACGGTGCCCCCTCTGCGCGCACGCCCCGAAGACATCGCGCCGATCATTCACCACCACCTCGGGCTCATCTCTGCGCGTGAGAAGCGCCCCGTGCCGAGGCTCACGCCAAACGCGCTCGAGAAGCTCATCACCCACTCGTGGCGCGGAAACGTTCGCGAGCTGATCAACACGCTCGAGCGCGCGTTCGTGCTCGGTAACCCGATCGACGTCGAGCACCTGGATCTCTCGTCGCGAAAGGCCTCCACGCCCCCGACGATGACGTCGTACCGCGAGGCGCGCGCCGAGTTCGAAGAGGACTACTTCAAGCAGCTGATGCGCGTGTCGAATGGAAACGTCTCGTTCGCGGCGAAGCTCTCACGCAAGACGCGCAAAGAGATCTACGACGCGCTGAAGCGCATCGGCCTCGACGCTGCCTCGTATCGAAGCTCCGAGTCGCCGAGCAGCCCCGACACGAATGGAAGCAGCGACACGCTCGTCTCCGACGACTGACTCCGTGACGCGGGTCAGTGCCGGCGCTTGAAGAACAAGAAGTAGCCGGCCGCGCCAAACGCGAGCAGCGTGAGCGTGAGGACGACGAGGAACACGGCCGAGCCGCCTTTCGCCGTGGTCACAGGCGGAGCATGCAGCGGCGCTGTCGGTGACGGGAGGGGTGGCGGAAGTGGAAGAGGATCGAGCCACGGCGTGGTTGGCTCGGGAGCGACGGGCGGGCTCTCCACACGCGCGGCCGATGCTTCCCACGTCTTGATCTGACTCGCCGAGTCGTATTCGTCGAAGCCGAACTTGGGCAGCGCCGCGGTTTCGATCGCGGACACGTCGATCGCGTCGGGAGCCGGCGTCGCCGTCTCCGTGGGAGCTGGCGCTGGAGGCGGGGCTGTGACCGCGCCGCTCGGTGGCGGCGGTGAGGGCGACGCGCTCGCGGCGGTCTCGGACGTCTGCGCGTTCTCGGACGGCGCCGCTTCCTCGGCGCGACGACGCGCTTGCTCGATCATCTCGGTGACGATCGCGTTCGCCATCGCGCCGACCTTCGTCGGCGCGCTGTAGGCATCGGTCTCGCCGGGTGGAGGCGGCACCGTCTGCACCTGGTAAATGCGCCGGTCGCTTTCGTCAGCAGCCATGGTGCGTTACGTCAGCTACGGGCTTTTTGATCAAAGGTGAGTGAACGAGGACCTGAGACGCTCGTTACTTCCCACCGAACGGATTGCTCTTGTCGACGGGCTTCGACCCCTTGTCGAACGGGTTGCTCTTGTCGAGCGCCTTCGCGGTTCCCGTTCCTTGCGCGAAGGGATTCGATCGATCGATGTCCTTCTTCGATGCGGCCGTCGTCGTCGTCGGATCGCTAGGCGGCGGGCTGTTCGAGACCGTCGGCGCGCCCGTCTTCGAGGCCGCCGCGTCGACGGTCTTGACCGGCGCTGCTGGCGTGCTCGTCGGTGTGCGCGCCGTCACGCGTGCGTTTGCGACGGTGAACGCCGGCGTCGACGCCGGTGCGGTGTTGGCGACGACCGCGGTGCCGGGCGCTGCGCTCTGCTTCGTCAGCGCGACCGAGAGGACGACGTTCTGATCGAAGGCGACGTTCTTCGTCTGCGGCTCGTAGCCGTCTGCTTCGATTTGAATCGAGTGGGGCGCCGACGAACGTTCGACCTTCGCCTCGTACGGCGCGCTGACGGCGACGCCATCGACGAGTATCTTCGCGTTTGGTGGGCTTGCAGAGATGCTCACCGCGACCTGCTCGTTGTGCGCGAGCGACGCGCTCGTGTTGTTCGCAGTGTTCGCGTCGTTGTTGTTCATGCGCGATCGCACGGTGATGCCGACGGCCGCCGCTGCGACGACCAAGACGCCAGCGGCGATCGCGCCCTTTTGCCATCGCCCGCGTGAGCTCGCGCCTGCGGCCGTCGCTGCAGCGACGTCGACTGGCGTGAACGTCTTCGAGCCCGAAGCGTTCGACCCGTTCGATCCGAGCTCGCGTCTCGACGAGCGATCGCCTTCCGCGTAGAGCGGCAACATCATCGGAGCGACGTCACCGTTGAGAAGGGGCGATGACGGGCTCGCGCTGCTGACGGTCGAGAGTTGCTGCTCGATGCAGGCCTTCAGCTCGGCGCGTTTGTCCTTGAAGAGCTCGTTGACCATCGGCCCGAGCTTCGATCGGGCCGCGACGAGCTTGCCCGTCGAGGCGAGGAAGCTCTCGAGCTCGAGCCGGAACTCTTCGGCCGTCTGGTAACGGTCTTCGGGTTGGAGCGCGAGCGCCTTCTTGCACATCGCGTCGATCTCCGGAGGGACGTCCGGATTGAGATCCTGCATGGGCTGGTAGCACTCGCCCGCGAGGAGCGCCTGGATGATCGATCCTTCGGCCTCGTCCTTCCAACGTCGGGCCTTCGTACCGAGCTCCCAGAGCAAAACGCCGACCGAGAAGATGTCGGCGCGACGATCGACGTCTCGCCCGATCGCTTGCTCGGGCGCCATGTAGCGGACCTTGCCCTTGATGACGCCGTGACGGGTCTCCGATCCGCGACCCATCGCCTTCGCGATGCCGAAGTCGAGCAGCTTCACCTGACCTTCGTACGTGACGAAGATGTTCTG
>JBGAFW010000098.1:0-36269 GCA_044227045.1 Labilithrix sp. | reverse complement strand
GCGCCTCGGGTGTCGTGGAGCGCGGCGTGAGCGGCGAGCACGTAGTCGGTCGCGTTCGGCTGACCTGCGTGAAGGCGTTCGTCGAAGACGCGGATCGCGGCGCTCGCGGCCTCGCGGGCCGGCCAGCCATGACCCAGCCCATCGCAGAGCACGACGTGGAGATCGTCGCGTCGCGATGGCTCGGACGGGGTGGGCAGACGAACGAAGCTCGCGTGATCGCCGCTCGTCTCTTCGCCGTCGATCGGCCTGCCGTAGATCCCCACCTCGCGCACGCGCGGGGCCTCGCGATCGAACACGCGCGCCACGACGCGCGTGCCTTCCTCGAGGCGAATGTCGAAGTCGACGTCGGTGGAGAGCCGGCGGATCGATCCGATCCCGACGCCAAGCGAGCCGTGGCTCCGCGCAGCGACGGCATCGAGCGCCGCGGTGACGTCACGAATGCCCTTGCCGCGATCGACGCCGATCACCTCGATGCCGCGATGCTCCTCGGGTCGCGACGCTGCGGTGGTCGTGACACGGGTGATCGGACGAACCACGACGCGTCCGCCGACGGCATGGCGCAGATGATTGCGGGCGATCTCGCTCATCACGAGGCATGCGCGATCAATGACCTCCGAAGGCACCGCGTGCGCTGCGCCGATCTCGCGGATGCGCTCTCGCACGACCGCGATGGATCCATCGTCACGAATCAGCTCTACGACGGGGGCGACGAGCGGCGACTGTCGCGGGCGACGAGCGGCGAAGGAGCTCCACGTCACCGGCGCGGCGAGGCGAGATCCCGGCGGGGGCGACGAGCGGCGAAGACTCCGTGTCTGCCGCGAGGCCGACCCCTGCGCTCCCTCGGAGCCACTCGTCGATCAGAAGCGCTTCCACTTCGTCACCGTCACGCGCGTTCCCTTCCCGACCTTCGACTCGAGGTCGAAGACATCGACGAGGCGCTTGCTCCCGGAGAGCCCGAGCCCCATCGAGCGCGCGGTGCTGTAGCCGCCCGACATGACGCGCGGGATGTCTTCGATCCCTGGGCCGGTATCGACGAACACGATGCGGATGCCATTGCGAAGCCCGTCGGAGATCTCCTCGACCTTCGCGTTGCCTCCCTTGCCGTGAACGATGACGTTGCGCGCGAGCTCGCTCGTCGCCGTCGTGATCGCCGCGATGGCGAAGGCGTCGAATTTTCGTTGATGCGCGATCTCGCGAACGAGCCGCCTTATGGCGACGACGTCATCTTCCGTGGCCAGGGGAAGCGCGTGAATGGCGAGCACCTCCTCAACCATGACCTAGATGTCCCCAGCACGCTTCGGAAGAACGTGCCCCAAGAGCTCGAGGCCATCGTCGACGTTGAGCGCGGTCCGGACACCCTCCATTTGATAGCCCATGCGAATGAGCGTCGCCGCAACCTCGGGACGCATGCCCACGAGGACGGTGCTCGTCCCCATGAGCTTCGCCATCCGACCGGTCTCCGCGACGATACGCGCGACGTAGCTGTCCACCATGTCGAGGCCGCTGATGTCGATGAGGAGCCCCGTCGACCCGGTCTTCTCGATCGCGTCGAGGACATCCGCTTGAAACGCCTCGGCGACGGCGTCGCGGAGCTCGATGTGCACCGTCGCGAGCAACGTGAGACCGATCCTGAGGATCGGGATCTGGCCGTGGGTGTGAATCATTCGGCTTTTCCTGCGGGCACCTGGGGATGCGGCGCGGACTTGTCGGCGGAGGTGATCGCCTTGCCGACCATACCGAGCGCAAGCTCGATACCGTCACTGAGCCGACTCACGGTGTGCATCGCCGAGACGTCCACACCGAGCTGCACCATCGTACGGGCGACTTGCGCGGTGATGCCGGTCAGGATCGTCTGGGCGCCGAGGAGGCGGACCGCGGCGGTCGTCTTGAGGAGATGATCCGCGACGCGGGTGTCGACGACAGGGACGCCAGCGATGTCGATGATGATGCACTTGGCCTGTGCGTCGACGATGTGAACGAGGACGCTCTCCATCACCTGGTGCGCGCGATGGCTGTCGATCGCGCCGACGAGCGGGAGAAGAAGCACGCGGTCGTAGACCCGAATGACCGGGGTGGAGAGCTCCCGGATGGCTGCCTGGTGACGGCCGAGCGCCTCGAGGTTCGCAGCGATGTACGTGTCGATGGCGAGCGACACGTCGAAGAAGACGATGCGCTGGATGCTCGCGTACGCCTCGCGGATCGCCTTCTCGTCGTTCATCTCGGCGTAGAGCGCGTCGAGAATGAGGTGAAGGTACTGCCTATACGCCCCGAGATACCAGCTGGGCGCGAGGCCGATGCGCTCGTGGGCAGCGCCGACCCGAAGGCGATCCTCGACGTAGGCCGCGTCGCAGCGACCCGAGAAAAGGCCGAGGAAATACTCGCGCTGGGTGCGCTTCACCCGGCGGATCGTCCCCTCGTCACCGAAATGTTTCAGAGTCTCCGTGTGGCTGAGGAGGAGGGCGTAGAACTCTTCGACGATCGCCCCTGTCACTTTCTCGGCGAAGGGGCGCAGCGACGCCAAACGGGCCAAGTCGTCGTCCGTCAGGCGGAAGAACTCCCTCCGGCTGCGGATTTCCGCATCGTCGAGCTTCAGAATGATCATGTATTTTCGGTGATCGGTCATGGAGGATCCCGTCTGGTAACTCTTGTGAACGTGCCTGGTTCACATACCATGCCTTCGTGCCCGCGGAAGCGATCAAGGCGCTCGTTCGCTTCGCACGTACGGTCTCCAACGCCGACCTTACACGTGACGTCACGGCCCTGCTCGCGGAGGCCCTGACGGAGCACGTCTGCCCGAGCGGCATCGCGATTTTCGTCCTTGAAGAGCATGGGCTCCTCGGTCTCGCCACCCAGCGGAAAATCCCGGAGCTCGCGCAATCCGATACGTTGAAGACGCCGGAGCTCGACGAGGTCGGTCAGCTTGGCGACTACGTGCTCCAGGCAACCAAGAACCGCTTCAAGGCGCAGCTCACGCGTCCGCTCGTCGCCGGCGCGAACCTCTTCGGAGGCGTCGTCCTCTGCTACGAAGACGCGTCGAAGGTGCCAAACAACGCCTCGATGGCCCTTGACGTGGGGGAAGGCCTCATCGATCTCGCTGCGCTCGCGCTGGAGAACGACGCTCACGTCGCGCAGCTCGAAAGGCAGTACGCCGAGCTTCACGCGCAGCAAGAGATGCTCATTCGCACCGAGAAGCTCCGCGCGCTCGGACAGATGGCCGCCGGCGTATCGCACGATGTCCGGAACATCCTCAACCCGCTCTCGCTCCACATTCAGCTCATCACGCGCGGCATCGACCGCGGGCAGCTTCAAGACGCCAAGGAGAGCGCGGTCGAGATGAAGCAGGTCCTTCAACGAGGCCTTCAGACGCTCGATCGCCTGCGCGACTTCAGCCGGCAAAACAACGAAGGCAAGAGCGAGCTCGTCGAGGTCGACACGCTCGTCCGTGAGGCCGTCGCGATCGGAAAGGCACGCGCCGCAAGCCGCGGCAACCTGCCGAGGATTCAGGACGACGGGCTCTCGGGTCCTCCGCCCGTCATGGCGATCAGCAGCGAGATCGTCAGCGCGGTCGTCAACCTGATCGTGAACGCGATCGACGCGCTCGCGAGCGCGGCGAAGGCTGCCGCGGCCACGGGTGGTGGCCCTCCGAGCTCGGGCGGCGCCACCGGCACGATCACGCTTCGGAGCGGCGAAGACGACAAGGGCGTCTGGATCGAAGTGGCCGATGATGGCCCCGGCATGCCACCCGAGGTCGCCAATCGCGTCTTCGAGCCGTTCTTCACGACGAAGGGCGAGGAAGGAACTGGCCTCGGCCTCGCGATGGTGTACGCGACGATGCAACGCCACGGCGGCTCGGTGACGATCGACACCAAACAAGGAAAAGGGACAACCTTCCGATTGTCCCTTCCCACGGATGGGCCGATGTCACGCTCGATGCCGTATGCAGGAGCGTCCTCGGCTGTCGCTGCGTCGTTCGCGAAGAAGTAGCTCCGCCGACCTCACTCCGGGCGGAAGAGCATCGAGCCGACGCCGAAGGACGGCGGCACTTCGTAGTGGAGACGCCCATGCGCATGGCGGCTCGAGTGCTGTGCACACCAGAGCTTTTCGCCGTTCGTGGCTTGTTGCGTCTCCACACACGCCTTGCAGGGAGGCTCGATCTCGGGGATGTGAAGCTTCGCCTCGGCGATCGCGTACTCCTTCGGGCGCGCGACGATGACGGTGCAGAGCGCCTTCTTGACGATGGCCTCCGACGCAGAGCCGAGGATCATCCTCTCGAGCATGCGCTTGCCGTGCGTACCGACGACGATGTAATCGGCGTGGAGGTCCGCGGCGAGCTGCAGCACGCGCTCGTGAACGGCGCCGACGGCGAGGTGTCCGCAGATGCGTGCGGCGCATGTGCTGGCGACACGCTCGGTCATGCCATCGATGAAGGTGCGACCTTCTTCGAACATCAGCCTCATCGACGGACCGACGACGCCTTCAGGGAAGACGACGTCTGCGACGATGACGTTGATGAGGTGTAGCTCGGCTCCTGGGATGCTCTTGACGAGCCCCGTCGCCGTCTCGAGCACCGCGTCCGAAGCTGCAGTTCGGTCGAGCGCAGCGACGATGACGGTGCGCGCGGGGCGTGTCGCCACGGTGTTGTTCGGGTCGGTAGGAGGTGTGGAGGTCATAGGAGCTTTCGTTGATGTGGGGGTTGTCGAGGTTGTCATGGTGTCCGTCCTCTCGTCTCGTCTCGCACGGCGTCGGGTCGTCGGCGGTGGGTGGTGATTCAACCAACGAGGCCACGTGGCCACGTCTCGATCTCGCGTTCGACTTCAGCAATGGCGGACTCGATCGAGCCGCTCGAATCGACTTTGATGTGCTCGGTCGGCGATAGCTCGTCGATCGGCTCGTAGGCTTTCGTGAAGGCGTCGAGGATCTCGGTCGTCGCATCGGAGATCTTGTCCTTCTCCAAGGACGACGCCTGCCGCGCCTCGAGACGCGTGCGACTCAGCTCGATCGGTGACACACATTCGATCAAGCGAAAGGGCACGTTGTGCTGACTTGCCAGCTCGCGCGCCGCCGCGCGGGCCTTCTTCGTTCGGAAGCTCGCGTCGAGGATGACGGGCCTGCCCGAAGACAGGACGGCGTCTGCGCGGCGCAAGACCTCGCTGTATACCTTCGCGCTGAACTCGGGATCGTAGGCGCCCTTCCAAGCAGTGTCGGCGGCGTCGTGTTCGGTGGGCCTCACGCCGAGGAGGAATTTCCTCGTGCGATCGGCGTCGATGATCGGCGCGCTGAGCTCCTCGGCGAGGCGTTCGGCGAGGGTGCTCTTGCCAGTGGCGATGCTGCCGCCGATGGCGACGACGATCGGTCCGATGACCGAGCGCCGTCGAACCGACTGCGCAAGGAGAAGATAAAGCCGAGCCTCGGCGCGCGCCATGTCGACCACCGCTTCTGGCGCGAGATGATCCCCGGCGACGCCGGCCGCGATCTTGGCGCGGACGCACGCGCGGTAGCTCTCGTAGAAGTCGACCAGGCGATAGAGCTCGAAGTCGTTCGCCGCCCGCGCATACATCGCGATGAAGCGCTCGGCGAGGTCGACGCGACCAAGCCGCGCGAGATCCATCGCGAAGAACGCGATGTCGGCGCAGACGTCGCCGAGGCGATAGCGGTCGTCGAACTCGATCCCGTCGATGATCTCGAAGTCGATCGTGGGCGCCGTCTCATCGCCATCGAAGAACACGTGCTCGAGCCGCAAATCGCCGTGTCCGTCGCGGATGGCGCCGTCGATCATGCGCTGCTCGAACAGGTCGCGATGACCACCGAGGAAGGACCCTTGCCAGCGCTCGATCTCGTCCATCGCGCCTTCGGTGATCAGATCGCTGGCGGCCTCCTCGTGAAGCGCCGTGAAGTTCGCCACCGCGTTGCTCTGAATGCGCTCGGGCGCCCCAAACCACGCGATGCGAGGCGTGCTCGGGGAGTCGGCGTGAAACGAAGCGATCGCGACGGCCACCGCGTCGACCTGCGCGCGCGTCAGCTTGTGATGAATGAGGAGGTTGTCTGCGCGGCGGGACTCGTCGAGCCGCTTCATGCGCACGGCCCAGTCGACGATCACGCCGCGGCTTCCGAACGTGTGCTGCTTCTTCGGGCTCTTGCGAACCGGCGCGACCCCGAGATAGGTGCGCGGGGCCAGACGGCGGTTGATCCGCACTTCGTTCCGGCATGCCTCTTCGCGTCGCTCGAACGTCGAGAAGTCGAGGAAGGGCAGCTTGACCGGCTTCTTGATCTTGAAGACCTCGTCCGCGCCGAGCAGCACCCACGAGACGTGCGTCTCGATGAGCTTCACCTCGCCCGCCCGCTCGCCGGCGCGCTCCCTCAGCTCGGTGAGCAGGTCATCGAGCATGCGCCGGCGCGCAGCCCAGACCTCATCGATGGTGACGACGTTGCTCGCGGCCATGACGGCTTCGAGCAGTGCGAACACCATGCCGTGTCGCGTTTGCCCGTGCCTGGCGCCGTGTGAACAGCTGTAATTGAAGCGCGCCATGGTCGCTGGGGAGCTCGGACGGCCGCGCTTGACGAGGAATCGAACGCAGAATTGGCGCGCCGACGAACAAGCTGCGCCGGCCCTGGAATTTCCCCGTGTAAGAGCACGTGTTTCCGGATGGCACGGTCGATGGATGGCAAGGCAACCATGACTGCACAACGCATCCTCGTGGCGCTCGACGCCTCCGAAACCGCGGATCACGTCCTCGAGCACGCGATCGAGCTCGCCCGTTCGACCGGAGCGAAGCTTCGACTCCTGCGTGTGGTGCTCGAGATGCCGCCACACATGGCGCCGCCGGTCGCGAACATCTTCGAGCCCGCAGGCGACACGAACGCGATGCTCGCCGCCGCGGAGGCAGACCTGCTCCGGCGCGAAGGGTACGTGCCCGATCAGCTTCGCGATGGCGTCGCCGTGGTCGTCGGGCAGCCCGCCGAGGCGATCTGCAAGAACGCGATCACCTACAACGCGGACCTCGTCGTCATGGGCGCGCACCGCTATGGCGTGCTCGAGCGCGCTCTCGGCACGACATCGGCCAAGGTCGTGAACCACCTCGACCGCCCCGTCATCATCGTGCGACCGAAGAAGCCCACCGTCTCTGCGCGCCCCGAGAAGGAAGCCGCGGGTGACCCCCTCCACCTCGGCCGGCACGAGCACAAGACGCTCGGCGCCGCGACGCTCGCAGGCGCCGCGGCCGGCGCGGCGGTCGGCGCGCTCGCAGGGCCGCCAGGCGCGATCGCCGGAGGCATCATCGGCACCGCGATCGGCCTCGTGGCGGGCGCGACGCTCGAGCGTGAAGACTCGAAGCACGAGAAGCACGACCACGAGCTCGACGACGAGATCGGCGTGACGAGCGGCGACCTCGGCGCGCGCGACGCCGCGGCGTCCGGGCTCACGAAGATGCAGCACGACGAGCGCGGCGGCGGCCTCAAGCAGAACGCCAAGCTGACCTCCCTCGCCAAGATGCTGCGCGCCGAGCATCAACGGCTCGAGCGCGTCTACGACAACCTGCTCGCCGCCTACCGCAGCGGCAGCTGGGAAGACGTCCGCAAGCAGTGGGCGGACTTCGAGCCCGCGCTGCGCCGTCACATGGAGGCCGAAGAGCACCAGGTCTTCGACGCCTTCCGCGCGGCAGCCCCCTCCGAAGCGGACGTGCTCAGCGAAGAGCATGCAGAGCTCCGAGGCTTGCTCGAGACGATCGCGATGTCGATCGAGCTCCATGCCGTCCCCGAGCGCGACGCCGAGGAGCTCGTCCGCCGCCTGCGCGAGCACGGCATCCGCGAGGAGCGCATCCTCTACCCGTGGCTCGAACGCGAGCAGCCCGAAGCGGACGTCGCCCGCGACCTCGTCTCGAAGACCGCCCACCACGCCGCCACGGCGCACTGACCCTTTCGCGCGCGCCGCGCAGCCGCGAGTCGCCCTCGCCCGGCGCCGCCAAGTGCAAATCATTTGGGCGATCGGATTTGTCTTCGACACGTGCGCGGATCGTCTGTAAGGTCTCGCCCTGTCCCGTTGTGATAGCATCGGTCACGTGAAGTAGGCGGCGCACGCTTAGGTCACAAAGACGAAGTCGTGACGCGCAGCCCCTCGCGCGGTCAACAAACAACCGCTTCGATCTAATGACATGTCACGAGCGGGATGCTCAGGACGTGTCTCGGGTGACGCTTGCGGGAGAAGCGTGACGCCGCGAGAGGCAGCTATGGCCGCTTCGCGCAGGTAGCACGCTGGATCAATCCCGTGAAGCTTCGCCGTCTCGAGCAACGTGCAGAAGATGGCGGCGATCTCGGTTCCGCGCTGGGACTTGGAGCCGAAGTGATTTCGTCGACCAACAACCGGACCCCGAATGCCACGCTCAGTGGCGTTGTTGTCGAGCGGAATTCTCGCGTCCTCGAGGAAGCGAGTGAGGCGCTCCCAGTTCGCGACCACGTACGCCGCCGCCTTTCCGATCGACAGCGTCTTGAGAGAAGCCTGACTCCAGAGCCACGTCTTCATCTGCGCGATCACCTCGGCGCTCTCCGCGCGGCGAAGCTCCGCCTTCTTCTCCAAAATCTCCGACGTCTCGAATTGGCCACCGGCGAGGCTCGAGCGCTCCCATCGGTCGCAGCTCACCGCCGCAGCTTGGGCACGTGGTGTCAGCAGCATCGAGCTCGAAGGGCGGGGGCTCCACGACTAGGAGCGCTGGCTGGTCAGTGTTGCCGAATTGCGTGCGCTTCTTTCGCCTTCTTCTTGGAGCTTGAAAGGGCATCGATCGTTCTCGCGACTTCCTGTGCCTGCTTGGTCCGCTGTTCGATCAGCGCGAGCTTCTCTTGGAGCTCATTCTCGTTTCCCTTCAGCGGTTGTGCGTTCGGAAATTCTGCGTCCCGATTCCGGATATTTTGCTACCTCCGGTTTGATTGGTGATCGTAAGCGATTCGTAGCTCTCCGTCGGGCAGATGCTTGGTTCGCAGCGACGGACCGTCGAGGCGCAGAAGGCGACCGCGCTCGAGAATTCTGTCGACGATGGCGTCGGCGAGATCGTCATCGTGAAGCACCTCGCCCCAGCGCTTCGGGTGCTTATTCGTCGTGAAGATCATCAGCGCCGACGGATGTGGCGGTCGTCGACGACGTGGTAGAGCACGTTCGCCGCGTCGTCGCCGTAGGCGAGGTAGCCGACTTCGTCGACGACGAGGACGTGCGGCTTCATGAAGCGGCCAAGCGCGTCTTGCAGGCTGCCCTCGCGACTCGCGAGCGACAGCGTCTCGATGAGTTGGGCCGCGGTGATGAACAGCGCGTCGAAGTCATTCTGCATCGCACGATACGCGATGGCGATCGCGAGGTGCGTCTTGCCGCGCCCCGGCTTGCCTTCGAGGATGAGCGACCGGCCTTCGGTGATAAAATCGGGCGTGAGCAGCGAACCGATCGTCGTGAGTTTGAGCGTCGACTGATACGAGAAGTCGAACTCGTCGATGGTGCGCAGGAATGGGAACGATGCAGTGCGGACAGCGCGAGCCAGGCGCGTGCCGCGACGGTGAGCGACTTCTTCAGCGAAGAGAGTCTGAAGGAGAGCTTCGTACGCCCACTCTTCCTTCTCCGCTCGCTGGCAGAGGTCACGCCAGACGCGGCGCGCATTGGCCAGGTGGAGTCGCTTGAGCAGCGGTTCGATATCGGAACTCATCGCGCACCACCTTTCGACTCCGCGCGGCCACAGGGCAACGCGAGCTGTCGAGCATCGTTGCCGCGCGGCTGCGCCCTCCGGGCGCTCGAATTGGAGAGAGCTCGTTCGACGGCGGCTACCGTGAGCTTGCCCGACTGAACCGCGCGCGCGATGGCTGCGCTCGTGGCGTCGTCACCGTGCTTCTCCAGCAGCGCGTACAGATCTTCAACGCGTCGACCAGAGAGCTTCGGCTCGCGGTGCGTGATCTTCGTCAGGAGCGCGAGTGCGTCCGGCCCGAGGTGAGGACCTGCTGGCGCTTTTCGTAGAGCTTGGCGCGCTTGCCGTGCACCGAAGCGATCTTGGCTGCGCGATGCTCAGGAAGCGGGGCTGGTGGCTCGCCCTTCTGCCGTCGGCGGTGAAGCGCTTCGAAACAACCGGCGACGATGCGCAGTCGATCTTCGTAGAGAAAGGGCGTGCCCGGAATGTGCGTCGCCTCGGGCGGCATCGAGTACGGCAAGCTCTCGAACATCACTTCGGCGGTCGGGCCAACGAAGATCGGGATATGTAGGGCGAGCTTTTCCGGAAAGACCTTGATCGGCCGGAGGCGAGCGAGTTCCTCGAGGCGCCTTGTTTCCGGAATCACCCCAGTGGCGCGTGAAGGCGTCTTCGTGACAGTGGTGAGCCAGGCTTCGAGCTGGCTTCGGAGATCGGCCTTCTGGTGTCGTCGCTAGCGAGAGAGCGCGGGAGACTGACGAGATCCGGCCAGATTGATCGATCTGCATCGTCGATGACGGCGGCGTCGATGACGAGGTAGATCGCGCTTTGGATACTAGAACACCCGAGCCCTCGCGACGATCGTGAAGCAACACGACCGTCGATGGTCAGCGTCTCATTAGTCGGTCCGCATGTCCAGCCGCTCCGCGAGGAGCGAAGTGGATGGCCGTTTTGGACGGTGCGTGGGCTGCAGTCGCGTGTTGGTGGTTTCGCGCGCGACGGCGTCGCGTAACGGACCCGATCTCGACGGAAGAAATCGCGTCGGCGACGCCTTCGGTGCGATGGAGCCCGAGGGACACGTCGCCCGCGACCGCGCAGCCGTGAACCGCGCGGCCAGCTCTATGGGCGGTGACGTGCGACCGTTCTCCGAGACCCGCCGTGCGCGACCGATCGAAGGAGTCGCCGAAGCTCGAAGGTCGTCACGTTGCGGACGTCTGCGTCGTCTTCGAGCCAGAACATCTCGCTCGCGCCGCCTTCCTGCCTCCACACATGAAGCCAGCCCGTGCCAGCAGGTTCGACCAAGAGGTGCTTGTACCCGTGGGGTATCGGACCGCCCAACCCGTGGTACGTCAGCAAGACGGTGCCTGGTGGCAGCTCGGCAAGCTTGCGGGCGACGAGCAGGACATCCGCGACGTATCGCACGCGCGAGAGCTCCACGGTGTCGTCGAACCGGTCGACGGTCGAGAAGACGTTCTCCGCGAATGAATTGAACACGTAGAGCGCATCGAAGCCAGACCAGGGCACGTGCGTGGCGTCGCCAAGACGAAACGTGGCGTTGCCCGTTCCGATGTTGACAGCGAGACGCTCCGCGATCGCGATGAGATGGGGTCGCTGCTCGACGCCGACGAACTCCAGGCTCGGTGCACAGGCAGCGCCAACGACACAGAACTTTCCAGGACCAGCTCCCACGTCGAGGATTCGACGGGCGCCGAGCTCCTCGCTGAGCTGCGCAACGCGGCGCGCCACGGCGACGGGCGTCCAATACCGAGCTGATGCCCGCCGCTCAGCCGGCGGAAGGAGTGCGTCGAATTCGTCATCCGTCGCGGCGACGCCCATGGAAGTGGCCCGGAACTCGCTTTCGCTCCGCTCTCTACTCAGCATGCGCGGCCCAGCTTGCTGGATGACGATTCCTGTCGCTGGTGGTCCGAGGAGTCGGCGAGGCCCCAATGCGCATGGCCCCAATGCGCATGATCGACGTGTTCAGGCGCGTGCGGTCGCATCAGTCCTCCCCGTTCACGAGACGGCTCGTTGAGCGCGTAAAGGACGCCGTGTCGACCCGCAGCAAACGACGCCGTGTTGATTTGTAGTGGAGATCATGCCCACGCCATCCTGAACCGATTCCTTCCGAGTCGCGCACTGAAATGCAGACGAGGCGGCGTGTCGAAGTCGAAGGGTCATCGACCCGGGGTGCAGGGAGCATGGATGGTCACGGAAGACCTTACCACGGAGCTCCGCCTTCTCTTGATCAGTCAGGACCGCGTGTCGTCCCGTCTGCATCTCATTGCTCATGGGGAGGATCTGATCCGGCTGGTGAGGGAGCAAGATCTGCATCTCATTGCTCATGGGGAGGATCTGATCCGGCTGGTGAGGGAGCAGGAGTTACCCCACCTCCATCCATCGACTCCGCCACCTCACGCGACGCGAATGTACGAGTGTCGAGCTGTTCTGCAGGTCGCGTCGCCGCGACCACTCGCTTCTCCCAAAGTTCGAGAACGCCGCCCTCCCATGCTTCTTGCGCGAGTCGCTCGTATTGATCGGGAATCATCCCTCCAAATCCGCAGAACGTGACGACGCGGACTCCGATACGTGCCGCGGCCAGAAACCTCTCGGCTGTCAGAATGTCGGCCGCTGTGCGGCCTGCGAAGCGATCCGCCGCCAATGCCTCGACTCCCGGGAGAAGTATCGTATCGACGAATGGATTGAAGAAGTAGGCCGCGTCGATACCGCCAGGGTCTTCGGCATCGAACGACCCTTCGACGATCTCGGCGGACACGCCAAATCGACGCACCGCCTCTCGCGCTACCGTGACAAGCTGCGGCTGTCTCTCCACGCCCCGAACGTGTGCGTTGCTCATCGCCGCGACGACAATGCAGAACTTCCCTGCACCCGCGCCAACATCAAGCACGCGATCTCCCCGCCGAAGCCGAAGCAATTCGACGACGCGTGCCGCTATGCGTACGGGTGTCCAGTGAGCGGACGACGCGCTTCTCACGACCTCGGGATAGATCTCGTCGAAGGTCTCGTCCGGTACGGAGCGACCACTCCTGAGAATGCCCGTCACGAGCTCAGCTCTGACACGACGAGCCCGCGTGAACAACGGGAACGCGAGGGGGTCGTCCGCCGAGCCTCCGCTCGACGAGTTGGGGTGACGCGAAGATCGCGGTGCCGTCACGTCTGGACTCCAGCGGCTCTGACGCTTGTCGGCTGCACCCTCTCCGCTTCGGCGAGCGTTCGTCCGCGAAGGCCCGTCCGTGTGGTCGGTCCAAGCCTTGGCGCATCGACGCGAAGGTTACTCGCGGCGTTCGCCTTGACCCAGAGCTCGAGCGTACCTGCACGGGGTTCTCGGAGGGCGAGGCAATACTGCGCTGGCATTTCGCCACCCCAACCACAGTAGGTGACGACACGTGTTCCGACAGGCGCTTCGTGGAGAAAGCGGTGCGTGCTCTCAACGTCGCGCCAGAAACGCTCCTCGCTCAGCTCGACACTTTGATCGAGGTGGTCTTTGGACGACAGGTTCTCCGCGAACGGGTTGAAGAGGTAGATCCCGTCAACGTCGCGTGGATCGCAATCCGCCAGCGTCCCCGCGACGAACGTGATGTCCACTCCGATTCGAGCCGCCGCGCCTCGAGCGATCCTGACGAAGTGGCGACGGTGCTCGACACCGGTGACGGAGGCGTTGACGGAGGCAGCTGCGACGATACAGAACTTGCCAACGCCGGATCCGATGTCGAGGAGACGCAGACCCGGCCGATCCGCCAGCAGTCTCGCCGCACGCACTGCCACCTCGACGGGCGTCCAATGGACTCGAGACGCGCGGCGAATCTCAAGAGGGTAGAGGCGGTCGAACGCACGGTCATCCACGAGCTGGCCCGACCGAAGTGCTTCGCGAATGCCCGCCACTCCGAGCGTGTGAGGATCCCCTGTAGGTGGCTCCGGAGAGCGGTCCGCATCCTGGGGGGAGGAACACGAACCGCTCTCCGGCGCCTGGCTGCGAGGCGCGATACTGGTCAAGAGATCGATGCTCGAAGGCGATCACGGAGCGAGCGATGCTCGTCCCAGAGCGCAGTTGGAAGCCTGTCCTGAAAGCGGGCAAGGTGCGCCTCGTTCTGCTCGACCTCTGCGAGCCAGGACTGCGGGTCGATCGAGAGAAGAGCGTCGAGCTGCGCCGGAGAAACGTCGAGGCCCGAGCGGTCAAGCGCATCCTTCGCGGGCAGGTTACCGATGGGGGTCGAGCGCGCGGAGGCGCGGCCCGCCACTCGCTCAAGAATCCACTTCAGGACCCGGACGTTGTCGCCGAAGCCCGGCCAGAGAAAGTTCCCGTCCTCTCCGGCTCGGAACCAGTTGACGTGGAAGATGCGCGGCTGAGTGACGAGCCGCCGCCCCATCGAAAGCCAGTGGCCGAAATAGTCGGCCATGTTGTAGCCACAGAAGGGCAGCATCGCCATCGGGTCGTTTCGTGGCACGCCGACGGCTCCGGTGGCAGCGGCTGTCGTCTCCGAGACGAGCGTTGCACCCACATACACGCCATGCATCCAGTCACGTGCTTCGTAAACCAGCGGCGCAACCTTCGCGCGCCGACCTCCGAAGAGAATGGCCGAGATGGGAACCCCTTTTGGATCTAGGAAACCACGACCGACGCTCGGGCATTGTACTGCAGCGACGGTGAAACGAGAGTTCGGATGCGCAGCGGACTCGGGCATGGCAGGGGTCCACTTCCTGCCGCGCCAATCCCACAGCACCTCGCCTTCGTTCAGTATCGAGAGTCCCTCCCACCACGGGGTTCGATCCGCTCGCAGCGCGACGTTGGTGAAGATGACGTCGTGATGGAGCGCCGCGATCGCGTTGGGGTTCGTTCTCTCGTTCGTCCCTGGGGCAACACCAAAGAAGCCCGCTTCGGGATTGATTGCCCAGAGACGCCCATCGTCGCCGACGTGCATCCAACAGATGTCGTCGCCGACCGTCTCGATCGACCACCCCGGGAGCTTCGACACGAGCATGGCGAGATTGGTCTTGCCGCAGGCGCTCGGGAACGCCGCCGCGATGTAGTGCTTCTCTCCCTGCGGGTTCGTCACGCCGACGATCATCATGTGCTCGGCGAGCCAGCCTTCGTCGCGGGCCTCGACGCTCGCGATACGAAGCGCGTGGCACTTCTTGCTTAGGAGCGCGTTGCCGCCGTAGCCGCTCCCGATGCTCCAGATTGTGCGGGTCTCGGGGAAGTGAACGATGAAGCGACGGTCGGGCGAGAGATCACCGAGACTGTGAACGCCGCGAACGAACCGCTTGATTCGCGCGAGCTCGTGGAGGGCGGGGTCTCCGACGCGCGTCATCGTACGCAAACTGAATGCGACGTACGGACTGTCTGTCAGCTCGACACCGACGCGCGAGTATTTCGAGCCCGACGGGCCCATCAAGTACGGGACCACGTAGAGTGTTCGCGTGGCCATCGCACCCTCGAAGAGCGGCCAGATGGATCGGTCCGCATCCTCGGGACTCATCCAGTTGTTGGTCGGCCCGGCGTCGTCCTTCTTCTTCGAGCAGATGAATGTCAGGTTCTCGGTACGCGCGACATCGGACGCATGGGAACGGTGAAGAAACGAGCGCGGATAGCGCGTCTCATCAAGGCGCTCGAGCGTGCCATTCGCGAGCATGCGCTTGGTAAGCTCGTCACCTTCCTTCTTGCTGCCGTCGCACCAGTGGATCGCGCCTGGCTTCGTGTGGCCGGCGACGTCTGCGACCCATGACTCGATCTCACTGTTTCTCATTCCCGTCTCCAAAAACACTGGCGATCCGACCCTCCTTCGCGTGTGTGGGCAGATGCGAACACCACGATGAATCGTGGTGAGAGGGTCGGATCACCCGCGGCACGAGCAAGCTTCGTACCGCGTGACGCGCCTTCGCTCGTGACGCGGGAGTAACGGAGCCTCCTCAGGCTTGACCGGCCCGCACGCCAAATTGACGTAGGCTGGCCCTCCGGGTGAGTAGTGGAAGGGACTGAGAATCGTCCGTTGGCCACAACTGGCGAGCTTCAGGGCCTGGTGCGGGAGAGCGGACGACAAGTTGTCCTGTTCACACTCTTCGATGGGCCGGCTTCCGCCGGGCGGCGGCTCTTGTGCTCCTCCACACGTCCGCAGCAAGATGGGCTCGTATGGCGTCGTGGATCGTCCAGGCCCAGATCGGTCGTGGTAAGACGAGGATCCGCTCTTTGTCGAGTAGCTCTTCGTAACGCCGCGGTTCGTTCGTGACGAGAACCGGAAGAACACGTGGTCGATGGTCGATGGTCGCCGTCACGGTGGCGACGACCTTCTGGCGCAGGAAGTCGTCCGGAAACATGACCAAGACGAGGACGCTCGGAGCGAGTTTGTCGATGTTGCCGAGCTGCCGGCCACTCGATGTCGCGAGACCAACACCTTGCAGGTATCCTTCCAAGTCGTCGAGTGTCTCCTGATTCGCCGAGACAATCGCAACCCTGATCCCGTCCCGCGAGGTCGACGAAGGCATCCTGGTCGCGCGAGCAACCGCGATGCCACTTTCAAGGGCCCGTGTTTTTTGTGGATACGCGTCGCCGAACCGCTGACAGCGCCAGAATGACGTGCTGTCTTAGCGTCGTTGCTCCGCTTGTACCAGCTGCCGCTGCACAGTTCGCAGGCTGATTCCCAGTCGTTCTGCCGTGCGGGAGCGATTGCCGCCCTCGGCTTCCAGGACGGCGAGAAGGATCTGGTGAACCGTCTGTTCCAGGGGCTGCTCGAGAGAGACCTCGAGCGTGTGCTTCTTCGCGGGATTCAACTTTGGCGACACGCTCCGCTGAAGCGCCCGTGGAAGGTCCTCGAGCCGCGCCGGCTTGCCCGGTCGGAGCAGGCACAGGCGCTCGATCGCGTTCCGCAACTGCCGAACGTTGCCCGGCCAGGCATAGTGTTGCAACGCTGAGGACGCTGCGCGTCCGAGCTTGGGCGGCGCCACGCCGTGGAGTCCCGCCATCTCCGCGACGAACTGGCGAGCGAGCGGCAGGATGTCGGTGGGGCGGTCTCGAAGGGGCGGCACATCCAAGGTGATGCCCTCGATCCGGTAGTAGAGGTCGGTGCGAAATCTCCCAGCCTGAACGTCGAGATCAAGCGGACGAAGAGTCGCGCAGACGAGACGGGTGTCGACGGTGACCTTGGTGCTTCCGCCGACACGCATGAACTTCCGGTTCTCGAGGAACCTGAGAAGCTTGGCCTGCATGGAGAGCGGCAACTCCCCCAGCTCGTCGAGGAAGAGCGTGCCCCCCGCCGACGCCTCGACTTTGCCGCGAACGCGTTCTGTCGCTCCCGTGAAGGCTCCCCGCTCGTGGCCGAACAGCTCGCTTTCGAAGAGTGATTCCGGGATGGCGGCGCAGTTGATCGGGACGAAAGGTCCAGCCCGGCGGTGTGAGAGCTCATGGATCCGCCTCGCGAGCACCTCCTTGCCAGAGCCGCTCTCGCCGACCAAAGTCACGACTACGTCTTTAGGGGCGACCGCACGAACCACGCTGTTGAGCTCCCGCATCGTGGGCGACAACATGACCGGTTCGAGAACGACGTCCGACGAACGCTTCATTCGCTTCTCATAGGTCATTCCGCGCGTTTCGTGGAGGCGAATCACGTCAAAGTGTCCTGAGCGAGACAGCGGAGGACGGCCGATGTCGTGGATCAACCCTCGTAGCGTCAATCTGGCGTTCAAGGAGCGACCATCAACACCGGTCGCGAGCAGAGTCATGGTTTCGACCCTGCGACGACAAGTTGTCGCGACGATCGGTATCAATTCTCGCGTACACGTCAAGTTGGCGCTCCGCCGTTTGGACGAGGCGATGTAGTTCTCACAGGGAGAGCGGGAAGCACGCGGCACCCAACTTGCACTGCGGGCGCCGGAGGAGCACCAGAACGTCCGACCTTTTCCATTCTGCATGACAGCCTTCGCGACTTCATCTCTTTGTGATCAGCCCAGGTGCCGGAGAGCGCTGTACCCGTTCCTCCGTGGGGCACGGAGCCATCTCATGAGCCAGGACGCCACGCGCTTCATCGACGTTAGATTCGAGCGAGCCGTGGATTGCGCCGGTAAGGTCGACTATCTCTTCAACCCGTTCGCCGAGAATCTGTGTGGTTCGAAGGATCGGATCGACGTGATGGAAGCCGTGCGAGGACGCTGTGGGTAAAGGCCAATCCTCGTGACCTATGCGAGAGGAGGACCTGGATGAATCCACACATGAACAAGCGTCAAAAGGAGCAACAACGACAGGAGAAGCAGCGCGAGAAGGCGGCGAAGCGACAGGAGCGCAGAGCGAACAAGGTCGATCGCCCCCACGGTGAACCAGGCTCCGATCCGGATATCGCTCATATCGTTCCCGGCCCGCAGCCAAGCTCTCGCGAAGACGAACCTTGACGCATCGGCGCTGATCACCGGAGTGATCGCGCTCTCAAACCAGCCATCGAGCAACTACGCTTGCACGCATTCCGCAAGGTCCCAAAGACGGGCGTCATCTTCGTCACGAGCGAGGCTCGGCGACTCGGCTTCTCTCCGACCGATCCCGAGTGGTGCAACCTCGGTCAGGGCCAGCCGGAGACCGGCGACCTGCCAGGCGCGCCGCCGCGTGTTCGCTCGGTCGCGATAGCGCCCGACGATCAGGAGTACGCGCCCGTGGCAGGGCTGTTCGAGCTCCGCGAGGCGATCGCCGGTCTTTACAACCGTCTCTACCGCAAGGGTCAGCCCTCGCAGTACGCAGCGGAGAACGTTTGCGTCTCTGGCGGCGGACGCGCCGCCCTCACGCGCGCAGCGGCGAGCCTCGGCGCGATCAACCTGGGCCACTTCATCCCGGACTACACGGCCTTCGAAGAGCTCCTCGACATCTTCAAGGCGTTCACGAGCATTCCGATCCTCCTCGACGCGGAGAGCGGCTACAGCTTCACGGGCGACGACCTTCGCCGCGAAGTGCTTGGTCGCGGTCTCTCGGCGATCCTGGCCTCCAACCCCGCCAACCCGACGGGCAGAGTCGTCGCTGGCGAGGAGCTCGCGCGTTGGGTCGACAGCGCGCGGGACCTCGACTGCTCGCTCCTGCTCGACGAGTTCTACTCGCACTACATCTACCGAGGGCGTTCCGGCACGCTGCCCCTCGAGAGCGCTGCCCGCTACGTCGAGGACGTCGATCGAGATCCCGTCGTCGTCTTCGACGGGTTCACCAAGAACTGGCGATACCCGGGCTGGCGAATCTCGTGGGCGCTCGGTCCGAAGTCGGTGATCGAGCGCTTTGCCAGCGCGGGCTCCTTCCTCGACGGCGGTGGGTCGAAGCCTCTGCAACGAGCTGCCATCGCACTCTTCGACGAAGACCATGTCGAGAAGGAGACGGCCGTGACGCTCGGCGTATTTCGCGAGAAGCGCGACATGATGGTGTCACGGCTCGAGCGCATCGGCGTTCGCTTCGATCGGATACCCGAGGGGACCTTCTATGCTTGGGGTGACGTTCGAGCGCTGCCCGCACCGCTCAACGACGGCATGGGCCTCTTCCGGGCGGCGTTGACGAAGAAGGTGATCACCGTCCCCGGTGAGTTCTTCGACGTGAATCCGGGCAAGCGGCGGCCCGGGCGCACTTCACGTTTTCGCCAGTACGCTCGCTTCTCGTTTGGACCTCCCCGAGATGTCATCGAAGAAGGTTTGTCTCGGCTCGAAGGGCTCGTGGCGAAGACGGCGCTCGGTTCTCGGTGAAGATCGAGCCATTGGCCACGCCAATTTGTCGCGTCCGTTGCACCAGAGCTCGTCCAGGCGCTCAAGGCCACGGCGGCCTTGGAAAAACACGTACGCTTTCTGGATGGCGCCGAAGTTGCTTTAGGGCCGCCGCTGAAGCGGAAGCGAAATGACTTCTCCCGTCGAGACATGGGTTGCCCACGTGGCGAAACATACGGGCGCGAAAAGCGTTCATTGGCTGGACGCGGCTTTCCACCAACTGTCCAAGGATTTTCCGAACGAGACTCGACGCGATGTCCGACCAAGCATGATCGTGTCGGCGCGTCGGCGTGAAGACGTCTCGCTCGCGGCGGAATTCCTGACGCGCGCAGAGGCGACAGCGCGCTTCTGGCCGGCGCTCCGCGACTGCATGAAGGGGCGCGCCATGTACGTCCTCCCCTACGTTCTCGGCCGCGACACTCGTCTCGAGTCTGCCGGGGTCCAGATCACCGACGACCCCCAGCTTGTCGTCGCGTTCGCTCGAACGGTTCACCTGGATCATGATGGCGTCCGCCGCTCGACGCACTTCGTCCGCTCTGTGCACGCCGTCCGAGCTCCGTGTCCACCGGCGATCTGCTGCTTCGCTGATGGCGATGCGATCTGGGCGCCGTCCGTCGCGTCCTCGGATCTTCTCGACGCCCGCCCGCATGCCCTCCGCCTCGCGACACTCGCTAGGCCCGGTATGGAACGACTCGCCGCACGCATGGCGGTCGTTCGTGTGCCGCGCGGGCGTGGCGAGCCGCTTCACTTCGGTATCATCGCGCCGAGCGCGTTTGGTCGGCAGTCCGCGTCGCTCCTCGGCGCCGCGAAGCACCGACGCTATCGCGTGCTTGGCGGCGAGGTCGCTTGGCTCACTAACGAGAACGACCGACTTCATGCGGTCCTTTGTGAACGGCCGCCCCCGGCTGAGGACGGCGGCCAGGAAACCGTGCCATCCACAGTCCCGCTCGACGCGCTCGTCTACTGCACCCGTCGAGCGAGCGCCGTACCGTTGGTCCTTGAGCTCACCGGATGGGCGCACGGATGCTACGCCGGAGCGATGCTCGCCGCGGACGCCGACGCGACTGCGTCCGTCGACGCCATGGGAATGAGCGCGTTCTGTGGCATCGATCTCGGCGAGTACCTCGATCGCTGGCTCGCCCTCGGGGCGCGCGTGCGCCAACTGCCGAAGTTGTTTCAGCTGAACTGGTTCCTCCGCGGGTCTGATGGAAGCCTTCTCTGGCCGGGTCTTTTCGAGGGGTGGCGCATCGCCGAATGGATGATCGGGCGTCTCGAAGGGCGCGCCACCGGCCGCGCGACGGCGGCTGGATTCGTTCCAACCGCCGATGCCATCGAGCGTGCGGGGCTCAGGTGTTCGGATGAGTCCTTGCGGCTCTTGTTCGACGTGGCGCCTGAATCTTGGACACGCGAGCTCGAAGGTCATGCGCAGGCGCTCGCCACTCTTGGCAGGATGGTGCCGCTTGAGCTCCGTCGAGAGCATCGCTTCCTCACGACTCGATTCGAGGAAGCGCTGGCCGCCGCAGCGCGAGATAAGGATCCGACATCATGAGCGCCCGCTACACCATCGATACCGTTCTTCGCCTCAAGTTGAAGCACCGGCCGGGCAATCTGGCTCGACTGGCGAGCGCGATTGCCGAGCAAGACGGACTCATCGGGGAGCTTGCGACCATCTCCGTCGGCGAGGACGACGTCGTCCGCGACGTCACGATCGAGACGCATGACGAAGCGCACACGGAACGCGTGCTGGCGAGCGTGCGGAGAGTCCCGAACGTCGACGTGGTCAGCGTGACGGATCGCGTCTTCGACTGCCATCGAGGCGGGAAGATCGGGCAAGTCAGCCGAACGCCCATCGCGAACATCCGTGAGTTGCGGCAGATCTATACGCCGGGCGTGGGCCGTGTTGCTCTCGCGATCAAACGCGACCCGGCGCGCGCCTGGGAGCTGACGGGGATCGGGACGTCCGTCGGGATCTTCACGAACGGGACGCGCGTGCTCGGCCTCGGTGATCTCGGCTGCGTCCCGTCCATGCCCGTGATGGAGGGGAAGGCCGTTCTGTATGAGCAGTTCGTCGGCCTTTCGGCAGTGCCCATTCTTATCGAGACCCACGAGCCCAAGACGTTCGTCGAAACGGTGCTTCGTGTCGCTCCGACGTTTGGAGTGATTCATCTCGAGGACATCCAGAGCCCAGACTGCTTCGTCATCGAGACTGAGCTGCGGAGCAAGTTGAGGAAGCCCGTGTTTCACGATGACCAGCAGGGGACGGCGACCGTGGCCCTCGCAGCGGTCATCAACGCCTGCAAGCTGGCGTCGAGGGATCTCCGGCGAGCTCGCGTCGGACAGATCGGACTTGGGGCTGCCGGCAGCGCCATCGCCGGACTCCTCTGCGAATACGGCGTGCATCAGATGCTCGTCTGCGACTCCTCCGAGGCTGCCCTCGCCCGCGTACGGAACCTGGACGTGAAGTGCGTCGATCTCGAGACCCTCATGCGCGAAGCCGACATCGTGATCGCAACCACGGGCCGCGGCGGTCTCATCGACAAGCGTTTCGTTCAAAGCGGTCAGGTCATCCTCGCTCTCTCCAATCCAGAGCCCGAGATCGCTCCGGAGGACGCAGTGGCCGCGGGCGCCGCGTTCGCCGGGGACGGACGCTCCGTCAACAACGCCCTCGCGTTTCCAGGGCTCGTGCGCGGCCTTCTCACGGCGCGTGCGAGGTCGCTGCATCCGTCGATGATGACTGCGGCCGCGGAGGTCATCGCGCAGATGGCCCCTCGCGGAGAGCTCGTCCCGAGCCCTCTCGATCGAGCCGTCCACAACTCTGTTGTCGAGGCCGTCAAGGCGTCGGCGCAGCGGCTCGCCCTTGCCGGGACCAGCGAGCTTTCTTGAGAGTGAACCTTCGACACCGACGATGTCGTCCAACGAGAATGAGAAACCATGCACCGTCCGCCCAGCGATACATTCGAGCCCGTCTTCACCTCGGAGGAGAAAAAAGCACTTCGAGGTGAGATTTTCATGAATCGAGAGCTTGTTGGGGTCGACTTCTCAGGGGCCGATCTCCGCGATGCACGCTTCGAAAGAACGATCCTTGATCGTTGCAATCTCATGGGGGCCGACCTTCGCGGCGCGACATTCATTTCCTGCGAGCTTCGGGACGTCATATTCGTCGACGCCCTCTTCGAGGACGGGCGATTCGATGGCACAACCATCGTCGACGCTGTCGGGCTGACCGATGCAAGTCGTGTACTCATCGAGCGCGCTGGAGGTGCACTCCAACCTATCCACGCCAGCCTCCGTTGAGGGGTGCCGCCGTTTGCGATGCACTCGAACAAGAGCTTCCCCGTTCTGACCAAAGCCATCCAAACAGCAGCCGAGCAGCTTGCGGGCATGCCGAGCTCGATGGACGTGCGTGCGCTCCGGATGGTGCTCCGCGCGATCGAGGAAGAAGTCGCGGGCTGGGCAATGCGGCCTCCGTCGCGCGAAGACCACGATGCGATGAAGGAACGCGTGCTCGCCATTCATCTCGCGATGCCGAGGCTTATCCCGCGCAAGTCGCGGAAGTGATGACGCGTTAGCGGAGACTCGCGTGAGGGTGCTGGAAGGCGCCACCTTCGCGCTCGACGAGGCGCCGATCGTCCTCGAAGAGGCCATCGACTTCGACAAGCGCAGTCCCGTAGAACCGGTTGTCACCAAGCTTCGCGCCTTCCAAAACAACGTATCTGAGGTCGCACAGAACGAAATGCGCGCCGCGGAGATCCGCACCCGCGAGATCGACGCGAACCATCTCGATGTTGCGGAAGATCTCGCCCTGGAGCTCGCTCTTTTCTCGAGCAGTCAGGATTTGCTCGAAGGAGGGTGCCTCGGTCTTCATCGGGACGACGAATCGACCTTCTTGCCGTCGAGATCGTCGACGTGTGCACGGATCGCGTCGAGGATCGTCCAGCCCCAAACGGGCCGAGGAACGACGAGCACGGTCGTGCCCGCAAGCTTCTCGAAACATTGCGGACGAGCTGTGACGAGGACCGGCAACGCATGCGGGTGCCGCTCGGCGAGCTCGGCAACCGCAGCAATGACGCTCTCCCAGCGGAAGTCGTCGGGAAAGAGGACCAGCGCGTCGATGCTCGTGTCGGCCCGACGGGAGAAATCGTCGAGGTCGCGGAGCGTGTGCGCCGTCAACCCTGCGTTGCGGAGGTAGGAATGCAGGCCATCGAGTGCGTTGGGGCTGCTCGCGATGACGACAACCTCGGGACTGCGGCGCTTGCGTCCTCCCACGACCGTCCGCGGAGCAACGGCAGTGCCACGTCCGGGTCCTCCAGGAATGAGGCCGTCAGGAGACGTGGAGGACGCGGTGCCTTCGCCTCACGACAGAATGACGTGCTTCTTCGAAGCGATGGTGGATCGAGGAGCCAGCAAGCGCAGTACTCGGCAGCAGAATTGCGCATTTCTTCGTCGAAGTGCCTCGCTATCCACGACAATCTGTCATGCGAGGTCGCTTCGCGACGGCTCGGGGCACTCAAACGCGTTCAATTCCCGCTTCGGCTGACACGGGCATCGTCAATACGCGTGTGTTGGAGATGGTCTGGAATGTGCCTACGGGCGGCACGGAGCGATGATGAGCCTCCTCGCTATTTTTTCCACGGAGCCGGTTTCCTTCCCGGCTTGCCTCGGACCTGTGCGCCGAAGCTCTCCGTCCATCGTGGAGCAGCACTTCGACGTGTGGAACAGAGCGGTTTACAAGGCCGACGCGTCGTGGGAGATGGGGAGCGGCTCCGTCTCCTTCGCAGAGAACGTGCTGTTCGCCTTGCTGGCCAAAGCGAGCCCCGGCGTCGCTCTCGTCTCCGACATGCGCACGCGTCGAGAGAACGTCCCGGGGGCACGAGCTTCCTTGTGTCGCCGCGGCCCATGGGTATTCGCACACGACGGGGCTGTGGAGGACCGTGCGTATCTCCTCTCGCGCACGAGCGCCTTCCGCGCGTGTCCAGGCGAGCCCGAGGCCGAGCTCCTAGCGTTCTTGCTCACGCGTCTCGATGAACGAGACCTCGCCGAAGGCGGGGCGTCGGACGCGGTCGACGACGTCGTCCGCGCGGCAGCGGTAGAGATCGTGCGACGCATTGGATCCTTCAGCTTCTTCCTTTGCAACGGCACCGCTCTCTACGCGCACCGCTTCGATCGCTCGCTCTACTTGCGCGAGCGAGCACCGAGCGACCGCCTTCCCGCCACAGTGGTCGTCGCGTCGGAACCACAGACGAGCGAGGGTTGGGTGTCTCTGGAGGACCGCACGCTCGTTCGCTGCCGAACGCTCCCGACCTCACCGACCAGCGCACCGGCGCTCGATCTCGCGTTCCTCTCCGGTCGGGATCCGCGAGAGCGCTCCGAGCCCGAGCTTCCATTCACCGACTGACGGTTTCGAAATGACGACGCGATCGATTGTGCTGAATGGACGATGCCGGTGCGCTCGTCGTCGATCGCCACTAGGCACGAACGGGTCGTGCTCGCGTCACAGATCGCGGCGAAGCTACGCAACGGCAGCCGTCATCGCCACGACATCATTGGTCCTCGGAGTGGCGGGGTGTTCCAAAAGCGAGTCGCGACACGACGCGCCCGTCACCACGTCGACGAGCCTACCCACGTCTGCGTCGGCTCCACCTCAAGGTCTGCGCGCCCCGAGGGATGGACACTCGTCCATCGCTGCCGAGATCCTCGACGCCATTATCCATGAAGATGTCACTCGGGCGCGTGAGAGGGCACGGTTGCTCGCGCGCGCTCGACTCGCTCCGTCCTCGCCCAAAGTCGCCGACCGGCTCTTGGACATGCCGTTGGCTGCTGTCGAAGTCGCGGATGCGGCGGATCATGACGGGATGACCCTCGCCTTCGTGGCGCTCACCAAGACATGCGTCGACTGCCACACGCGACGCGGAGCGGCGTCGATGCCAGACGTCGGACCAAGTGATCTCGACTCCGGCGTACCCGCTGTTGGCCACAGACTGAAAGACGCCAAGGCGCTTCACCAGATGTGGACCGCGCTTGTCTCACGCTCGGATGCTGAGTGGCGCGAGGGGGCACGCGTCCTCTCGAGTGCGTCATTTCCGACGACCAGCTTGTCTCCGGGGCGAACCGCTCCGGCTCCCATCGACGACTTTGCGAGTTCCATACGACGGGATGGTGCTCGCGCTATCGCCGAGTCGGATGTCGCCACCCGCGTCACCATTTTTGGTCACCTTCTCACATCCTGCGTGGGGTGCCATGCACAAGGCCGACCGCCGTACGAACAGAGCTTGTCTGGCCGCGACCGATGACGGCGGGCGCAAACGAACACGAAGCTCTTCGTGACGCCGTCAACCACGTAGCGCACCTCCTTCCTGCGCAGGGGCCGATCAGCGTCTTCATCCACCACAACCTCCTCCACGCGTTCGAGGGAGCGCGGTTCGAGGATGCGGTTGCGCAGGCGGCGCGTATCTATGGGGCCGAGCCATACTGGCCGGCGCAGCGGTACCGTGATCTCTTCGCGACCGGACGCATCGCACACGACGACCTTCGCGCGGTGTTGGACGACGCGCTCGGTTCGCGTGCCGAAGAGCAGGTCGGAGGGATCGTCACGCGCCGGGAGCTCGCGTTCGTAACGACGCGCTACGGGATCCCACTTCTCCGCGGGCAAGCGCTCGAATGGCATCTCCACGAAGAAGGGGCGCTCCGCCGCTTTCGCTCGGATTTGCCGCCGAGCGCACGGGCGGCGATCGCGGCGACGGGAGTGGGCGACGCGGCCGACATTGCCCACGTCGTCGGCACGCTGTGGAAGGCCAGCATCCGCGCCATTCGCAAGGCACCGCGGCTCGATGACGCCGGCGACAGACCACGCAGAACGAATCGTCATCGAGACTTCGTCCTCGATGCCACCGGCATCGATATCGACGAAGAGGTGCATCCGGCGCTCGTCCGATTCGTCTCCGCCTACCTCGACCAAGGCCAGTCGCTCTGGCCGATGCCCAATCGCCAGGATGGGCTCTTCGCCGCGTTCGTTCATGCGTATCGCCACCGCCGGATGGCGCTGCTATTCGGGCCCTGGGGACGCCGGCTCGTCGCCTTGCTGGAGGAGGAGGTGAGGGCCGAGCGTAGCGGCTTGGAGTCGCTGGCCGGTTCACTCAAAGCGCTCGGCATCAGGGCAATCGAGCAAGAGCGATTCCTGCTCGAGACTGCGCTTGCGTTGAGGGGATGGGCGGGGATGGTCCATCAGCTCGAGCTTCGGCCCGATCGCGTCCCCGTATGGCCAGTGCCCGCGCGTCTCGTCGATTTTCTTGCCGTCCGGCTCCTCATCGAGCGCGCGTTGCTCGCGCACATCGCAAGCGCCCGCGGGCTCTTGCCTTCACGGCTCGACACGCTGCGCGAGGACCTCGCATCGAGCACGCCGGGCGCCACGCCGCTCACCGTCGAGGAACGCGCGTTCGTCTTGTTCCATCTCGCGCAGCTCCTCGGCCTCGACGCGCTCCGGGTAGGAAGGCTCTCGGCCGACGAAGTTGCCAAAGTCGAGCGCGAGCTCGTCGAGCATCGCGAGCGCTACGAGCGACGATGGTTGCACGCGGCATTCGAGCTGCATCTCCGCAAGCGCTTCTTCGATGCGATGAGCGGGCATCGCCCCGAGGACGCGCCCACCCCACGTCTCCAAGCCATTTTCTGCCTCGACGACCGCGAGGAGTCGATCCGTCGCCACCTCGAAGAGATCGACGACCACATCGAGACCGCGTCGACCGCCGGCTTCTTCGGCGTCGCGATGTATCACCAGGGCGCGCGCGACGCACGACCACGTCCCCTGGCGCCGGTCGCCATCCAGCCTCGGCACTATGTGCCCGTCGAGAGGCGCGAGGTGAGCATGACCCGCGAATTTGCGCACGACCTCGATCGATTGCGTGCGCAAACGCTCCATGTTGGAAGCCGCTCGCTTCTTCGTGGTGCTCTGGTCAGCATCGTCGGGGCGCTTTCACTCGTGCCCCTGGTGTTGCGTGTTCTCTTCCCACGCCGCTTTCATACGGCGACGGTTCCCGTGCGGGCGCGCGGTGAGGGTCGCATTCTGGTCGATCGGGTCGACCACGTACCGCCGCCGGTCGGAGAGACAATCGGCTACACGGTCGACGAGATGGTCGAGATCGTGGAGCGTGTCCTCCGTGAGCTGTCGCTTGGAGGAGGCCGCTTCGCGCGGCTTGTGGTCATCTGCGGACACGCGGCCGAGAGCCTCAACAATCCGCATCGCTCCGCCTACGACTGCGGCGCATGTGGAGGTGGGCCCGGAGGTGCGAACGCTCGCGTGTTCGTCTCGATGGTCAACCGCCCGGACGTCCGCGAGGCGCTTGCGGCGCGCGGCGTCGTCATCCCGAAAGAAACGTGGTTCGTCGCAGCCGAGCACAATACCACCGACGATTCGGTGACTTGGTACGACCGGAACGAAATCCCAGAGGGACACGCCGCCGAGTTCCTTTACGCGTTCACGTCGTTCGAGGAGGCGTGCCGCCGCAACGCGGAGGAGCGCTGTCGACGATTCGCCAAGTCTGTAACGTCAGTGTACGGCCAACCCGCGCTTGATGCCGTCCGCGCTCGCCGATGGGACCTTGCCGAACCTCGCCCCGAGTACAACCACGCGACCAACGCCTTCTGCGTCGTAGGTCGACGACAGCGGACGCGAGGACTCTTCCTCGACCGCCGTGCCTTCCTCGTCTCCTACGATCCGACCCGCGACGACGATGACAGCTCGACCCTGGGCAGGATCCTCAATGCCGTCGTTCCCGTCATGAGCGGGATCAACCTCGAGTACTTCTTCGGCGCAATCGACAACGAGGTCTACGGCTCTGGGACCAAGCTTCCGCACAACGTCGCATCGCTCATCGGGGTCATGAACGGTGCGCAAGGCGATCTCCGCGCCGGTCTTTGGTCGCAGACCGTCGAGATTCACGAGCCTGTGCGGCTCACGGTTCTCGTCGAAACGACACCGGAGAAGCTTGCCAGCGTCGTTCGAGCGAGCGAGTCGTTGGCTCGTCTCGTCCGCAATCGCTGGATGTTCCTCGCGACGTTGTCACCCGACGGCCCCCAAGTCTACGAAGTTTCGGAGAGGGAGCCACGCCTCCACGTCCTCAAGCAGGCTCTGCCCGTCGTCCGCGGACAGTCCGCGAGCTGGTTCCGTGGCAAACGCGGCCACCTCGCTTTCGCGCAGATCGCGCCGGAGAGGGGACGATGAGCGCCCCGCAACGCATTGTGCAGCTCTTTCTCCTCCTCGCTCTCGCGAGCCCTGCTGCCCTGATCGGGATGCTCGCGCTCGGATCGATCCCACGGCGTCCGCTATCGGAGCGGACGGTTGCGCGCATGACGAGCAGCGTTGTCGTCACGCTGGTCACGAGCCTCGCGCTCGCACTCGCGGCGTACACGGTGACGGGCCTCGATCCGCAAACGTGGACGGCGCGTGAATGGCTGACGACAACGAGTGGCGCGCTGCAGCTCGACCTCCTCGTCGACGGTTGGGGCCTCACGTTCGCACTCGTCGCGGCGGTCATTTGCGGCACCGTCTCGGTCTTCTCGTATCGGTATCTCCACCTCGAACGAGGCTTCGTTCGCTACTTCACGCTCTACGCCTGCTTCGTCCTCGGCATACAGCTCGTGGCGCTGGCCGGTAGCATCGAGGTACTCTTCGCGGGCTGGGAGCTTCTCGGACTCAGCTCCTCGCTGCTCATCGCTTTCTTTCACGAGCGACGAGCGCCTGTGACGAACGGCATGCGCGTGTTCGCCATCTATCGGGTGAGCGACGCAGCCATGCTCGTCGCCGCGGTCCTCATTCACCACGGGGTCGGCAGCGGCAGCCTGTCGACACTCTTTCGAGCTGGCACGCTCGCCTCCGTCAACGCCGGCTCGAGGCTGCAGCTCACAGCCATCGCCCTCTTCATCCTGCTAGCCGCCGCGGGCAAGAGCGCCCTCGTACCGTTCTCCGGATGGTTGCCTCGCGCGATGGAGGGCCCGACTCCTTCGAGCGCGGTCTACTACGGTGCTCTCTCGGTTCATGCAGGCTGCTACCTCCTATGGCGTGCCGGCCCGCTCATCGCGAACTCATTCGTTGCGCAGACGCTCGTGATAGCGACTGGGCTCGCGACCGCGGTGTTCGCGGCGCTGGCAGCACGGGTGCAGACGAACGTGAAGTCTGCTCTCAGCTACGCCACCCTCACCCAGGTCGGCGTGATCGTGGTCGAGATCGCGCTCGGCTTTCGAACGCTGGCGTTCGTGCATCTGATCGGCAACGCATGCATCCGTCTCGTCCAGTTCCTCACGGCTCCGAACGTTCTCCTCGATCTCCATGGCCTTGAGAGCGCTCGGGCGGGGCGTGGCGCCCGCTGGCCAAAGCTCTACACGTTCGCGCTGCAGGAGGGCGGGCTCGATGTGGTCCTCGACATGCTCGTCGTCCGGCCTTTCTTCGCCGTCGCGCGTGCGGGGCAGCGACTTGATGAACGCCTCTCCGGAGAGCGTCCCGTCGAGGGGCCTGTTGGAAGGAATACGCTGCCGTGATCACGGCTCCCGTCGTCATCTGGCTCGCCGCCGTCTTCGGGCTCCCGCTCGGGTGTGTGCTCCTCTCGAAGACGCGCATCGAGAGCGGTCGTCTTCGTGTCGTCGCGATCGTCATTGCGTCGCTGCTCACGGTCGCCACCGCGTTGCCATTCTTCTGGCCTGCGGTTCGCGGCTTCCATATCCGTCCGCCGTCCATTGTTCCTGGGACCGGCGCTCTCTTGCGACTCGACGAGTTTTCGCTCGTGCTGCCCGCGCTTGCGGCGGGTATGTGGCTCTTCACCATCGTCGCCACTCCAACGCTCGTGCTCGGGGCCGACGGTCTGCGATTTACGGCCCAATCGACGCTCTTCACGCTCGCGACGTTCCTGACCGAACACCCCCTCGTCCTCGCGCTCGCATGGGGCGGGTCGGTCGCTGCGCTGCGCGGCAGCCTGACGACAACGCGAAGCAAGAAACGCCACGCCGCCGGACGGTACCTCGGCATGTCCACACTGCTCTTCACGTTGGGAGCGATCCTCAGCACACGAACGATGACGCACGGCAGCACCCTCGAGCTGACGGCTCTCGCTCTCCTGGTTGCGGGCGCCATGATCCGGAAAGGGATCTTCCCCGCACACGCCTGGGTGCCGGCAATGTTCGAGCACGGCCGTCTCGGTCCCGCGATCCTCTTCAGCTCACCCCAAGTCGGCACCTACGCCGTGGCTGTCCTCGTCGTTCCACGCGCGCCCAACGAGCTTCTCCGCGTCGTCGCGATCCTCTCCCTTCTCACAGGTGTCTACGCGGCGGCACAAGCGATCGTCCAGCGCTCCGCACGACGCGCGTGCGGCTACATCTTCGTGAGCCAGTCGGCGCTCGTGATGGCGGGCCTCGACTGCACCTCTCATGAGGCGCTTACCGGTGCGCTCGTCCTCTGGCTCTCCTCGAGCATCGCGTTTGCGGGGCTAGGGCGCTGTCTTCTCGTCCTCGAAGCGCGACGCGGCGAGCTCGATCTTGGTCGTCACCACGGCGCCTATGAGCGCAAGCCACTCCTCGCGGGCACGTTCCTCGTGCTGGGGCTCTCCTGTTCCGGCTTTCCCGGAACACTCGGCTTCGTCGGGGAGGAGCTGCTCCTCGGAGGCGCAGTGAAGGCGTTCCCCTGGCTCGGCTTCCTCGTCGTCGCGAGCAGCGCACTGACAGGGATCGCCGTCCTGCGAATGTACTTTGCGCTTTTCGCGGGGCGCTCAGGCGAGGTTCCGCTGGCGCTCAAGATGACCGAGTCGGCTGGCTTCGTTGCTATCGTTGCTATCGTTGTCGTGACGGGCCTTGTTCCGGCCCCGCTCGTAAGCTCCCGCCAATATGCGGTTGAGCGTTTGTTCGGACAGCGCGCGTCCGCCTCGGTGCAGCCTTGAGGGGACGGTCGAATAGCACTCGAGAGCCTCAAGACACGCGCGAGGCGTCTCGAGCCTCGCATTCGTCTTGTGGGTTTGCAAGACGTGGGCGCCTGCAGAGCTTGGTGCTGAGGCTTATGGCCTACCTCCTCGTGAGGAAGCTCCTTTTTCAGGGCTTTACGGGCCTTCCAGGCCCAGCGTAAGTCGAGGGGGGAAAACAAGCAAGTCTTGATTGTCTTGTGAGCGCTTCGGGATACCATGTCGAAGACATGGCCTCGGTGCACGACGAGAAGCTTCCAGCGATCTTGCTCGTCGACGACCAAGACCTGAACCTCAAGTTGATGGCGGCGGTGCTCGCGGACCTCCGATGCGAGGTCGTGTCGACCACGTCGGGGCGTGAGGCGCTTCGCATGCTCGGCGTGCGTGAGTTTGCGCTCGTCTTGCTCGATGTTCGCATGCCCGACATGGATGGATTCACGGTCGCCCGCCACGTGAGGGAGAGCCCGTCCTCGCAGACGATCCCGATCATCTTCATCACGGGCGCGACCAACTCCGAGGAGAGCCTCTTTCGTGGCTACGAGAGCGGCGCGGTCGACGTCTTGTTCAAGCCGGTGAACACCACGATCCTCGCGAGCAAGGTGCAGATCTTTCTCGATCTCCACCAGAACAAGAAGGAGCTCGAACGGCTCGTTCGTGCGCGCGAGCAGGCGCTCGCCGAGCTCGACGCCTTCAGCTACTCGGTCTCGCACGACCTCCGCGCGCCGCTTCGGCCGCTCGCCGGCTTCAGCTCCATCTTGCTCGAAGACTACGGCGACAAGCTCGATGAGGAAGGCAAGCGCCTACTCGAGCGCATCGCGAGCGCCGCGCAGCGGATGGAGCACATCATCGAGGAGCTGCTACGCCTCTCGCGGCTCTCGCGCGCGAACGTGCGCATCGAGCGCGTCGACCTCAGCGCGCTGGCGGCGGCCGTGGTCGCCGAGGTGCAGACCAACGAGCCACGCGCCGACAAGGACTCCGTGGAGATCGTCATCGCGCCTTCGATGACGGCGCTCGCCGACTCGCAGCTCCTCCGCATCGCGCTCGACAACCTCGTTCGCAACGCGTGGAAGTTCACGAGCAAGACCGACAACGCACGCATCGAGATCGGCTTCCGGCCGATGACGGAGGAGGAACGCGACCGCGAGCTCGACGACGAGCCCTCCTCCCCCACGACAACCCCCACGTGCTACTTCGTCGCCGACAACGGCGTCGGCTTCGATCCCAAGGGCGCCGCCATGTTGTTCAAGCCGTTTCAACGGCTCCACTCGGTCAAAGAGTTCGACGGCACGGGCATCGGCCTGGCGATCGTTCGCCGCGTCATCCAGCATCACGGTGGACGCATCTGGGCGGACGCGGCGCCGAACCAAGGCGCGACGTTCGCGTTCACGCTCTCGTAGCTCAGCGCATCACACTCGACGGGAGCGAGCGGCGCGCGAGCAGTCGCGCGATCGCCCGACCTCGGCGCGGCAGTAATGCACCGAAACGCGATGTACTGCGGGCGTGGTGTCATCCCGAACATGCTGAGCAGGATCCATCCCCACAAGCTGTACTCGGGCTCTTCCTGGATCGCTTGGTGTCCCCGCTCGTATCCACAATGGCACGCTCGCTGTCTCATGTGCCGAGACGATGCACGTGGAGTACCGCGCTCGTGCAGGAGCCGGCAGGCGCGCAATGGCCTAAGAACCAGCAGTTGGTGAACGAGAGGCGGCGAAGGCGCGCCATGCGCAAGCCCGCGAAGGCCTGATCGGCGAGCTCGGCCAGCTCGGGGAGCGACCTCCGTGGCGACGGCCGACTCCACATAAGCGGGCACTCCACATGAGTCGAGGACGAGAACATCGACCTTGGCAATGCGGGCGAGGAGACGAGTGTACGTCCCGTCGGCGCGAGCGAGGCGGAGCTCATCGAAGAGCCTGGGGACGCGCCTGTAGAATACACGGAATCCTTTTCGACAAGCTTGATCATGTGGTCGGTGACTGTCGTGAAGCCGCCGCGCACGAAGCTGCGAACGTGAACAGCAACGCGCTCGCTGACGTGAAAGATCTCCACCGTGGTCGTCGTTGCACGGAGCCAGAGCTTGACGTCATCTGCACGAAGCGTGTGCGGCGCCGAGTAGAAGTGGCCTTCGAACACAACGTGGTAATCGATATTGAGGGCGACCTTCTTCCAGATGCAGGCCTCGAAAGGCACCGCAGGCAGCGGCATCAACGCGGGCTTGTCGAGCCGCTCGAAGAGCTCGCGTCGGCTCGTCTTGTACGTGCGCATGGTCCGCGCGTTGAGGTCCGCCACGAGCTCGGAGAGGCGTGCGTTGAGCGCGCCGAGGGACCCGAACGTCTCGTTGCGGATCCGTGCGAGCAGCCAGCGCTCGGCGACTTGAACGCCGACCTCGACCTTCGCCTTGTCCCGTGGCGCCTTCGGCCGCGCGGGAAGGATGGTCGTGTCGTAGTAGCGTGCGAGCTCGGCGGTGGTGCGTTGGACGCCAGGGTCGTAGCGACAGGCCGTGGTGATGGCGCTCTTCAACTGATCCGGGACGATCGCGCGCGCCACGCCGCCGAAGAAGGTCAACGCGCGACCGACGCTCGCCACGAAGTCCGGCACGCTCTGCGTCCGGCTTGCCTCTGCGAACGTGTAGTTGCTCGCACCGAGCACCGCGACGAAGAGCTCGACCTCGACGACCTCCCCCGTCGTTGGATCGATGAGCCGCGGCTTCATGCCGGCGTAGTCGACGAACATCTTGTCGCCCGCGACATGCACCTGGCGCATGACGGGTGACCGCCTCTTCAACCACTTGCGGTAGCGATCGCAGAACGCCGTGTAACGAACACCGTCAGGGTGCGTCCCAAGAAACTCCACGTGAAGCAGCGCGAGCGTCACGCCCGGGCGCCGTAGCTCGAGATGAAGCGCGGCGCAGTCCGGCGCGGGACGCACGCACGTCGGCGCCGCCTTTGGATAGAGCTTCGCTTCGAGCTCGGAGTCGGTCAGCGCGTCGAGGGTCGCGAGGTCGCATCCGAGCGCGGCGGCATCGATGACGACCTTCGCGACCGAGCTGGGCCGGAGTCCCCAAGACCTCGTCATCCGCTCAGTAGTCCAGCGATCGCGATGGCCCGAAACGGGTGACGTTTTGTGTGATCGCGATGGGCCGGCGCACGCATTCGAGACGGACCATCACTCGCGAGCAGCTTCGTCACCCGTGCGGCCGTCCGTCCATTTTCATCGCCGAGCGCCCGGAGGGCACGCCGCTCACGCTTCAGCCGGTGCTCGCGGTGCATGATGCTGCACGTGTTCATCCCTCCGAGCACGGGCAGTCGTTCGGAATTTCGAAGCGCAGCACTGGGAGTCCTCGAGTTGGTGCTCGCCGATCCCTATCCGTCACGTGAGCGTGCAGGCTCCGCTCCCCGCTGGCACGAACAAGGAGAAGCCGCATCACTCCGGGCCGGACATGGCGGTTCGCGTCGCGCGCTCCACACGCTCGAAGACCCGCCGCGGCACGAGGACCAGTTCGGGTTTGTGCTGGTCGCGCCCGAGGAAGGCTGGTGTAAATGATTCGACATGAGCCCGTTCACACGGCGTTCCGCGCGTCGGTCGTGGCTCGCGCTCGTTTCGTGAGGACCTCGTCGAAGGTGACCTGACCCCCGGAAAGTGGGCCATCGATTCCGCCACCTGATAGGAGGCACGCGATGGCAAGGAAGAGCAAGTTTTCCGACAACCAGATCGTCACTGCGGTGAAGGAAGTCGAGGCGGGAGCGTCGGCCAAGGAGGTCGCGCGGAAGATGGGCGTCAGCTACGAGACGCTCAACCGCTGGAGGCAGAAGTTCAGTGGGATGACCGCGAGCGACGTGCAGGAGAAGCGGCGCCTGGAGGATGAGAACGCGAAGCTGAAGAAGCTCGTCGCGCAGTTTGCGCTCGAGATCGATTCGCTGAAGGTGGCTCTGGGAAAAAAGTGGTGGGCTGATCCCGCGACCGGGCTACATCGCGGTGGCTCCTCTGAGGGCGAGCTTCTGCCGGAGGATTTCTCGTATCTGGAGCATGGGAAGTCTCTGTCGCCATGCCGCCTCGTAGGCGGCCAGGGCCGGAGTCCAAGACCTCGTCATCCGCTCAGTAGTCCAGCGATCGCGATGGCCCGAAACGGGTGACGTTTTGTGTGATCGCGATGGGCCGGCGCACGCATTCGAGACGGACCATCACTCGCGAGCAGCTTCGTCACCCGTGCGGCCGTCCGTCCATTTTCATCGCCGAGCGCCCGGAGGGCACGCCGCTCACGCTTCAGCCGGTGCTCGCGGTGCACGGAGTGCGCACGTGTGTTCATCCCTCAAGCACGGGCAGTCGTTCAGATTTTCGAAGCGCAGCACTGGGAGTCCTCGAGTTGGTGCTCGCCGATCCCTATCCGTCACGTGAGCGTGCAGGCTCCGCTCCCGCCGGCACGAACAAGGAGAAGCCGCATCACTCCGGCCGGACATGGCGGTTCGCGTCGCGCGCTCCACACGCTCGAAGACCCGCCGCGGCACGAGGACCAGTTCGGGTTTGTGCTGGTCGCGCCCGAGGAAGGCTGGTGTAAATGATTCGACATGAGCCCGTTCACACGGCGTTCCGCGCGTCGGTCGTGGCTCGCGCTCGTTTCGTGAGGACCTCGTCGAAGGTGACCTGACCCCCGGAAAGTGGGCCATCGATTCCGCCACCTGATAGGAGGCACGCGATGGCAAGGAAGAGCAAGTTTTCCGACAACCAGATCGTCACTGCGGTGAAGGAAGTCGAGGCGGGAGCGTCGGCCAAGGAGGTCGCGCGGAAGATGGGCGTCAGCTACGAGACGCTCAACCGCTGGAGGCAGAAGTTCAGTGGGATGACCGCGAGCGACGTGCAGGAGAAGCGGCGCCTGGAGGATGAGAACGCGAAGCTGAAGAAGCTCGTCGCGCAGTTTGCGCTCGAGATCGATTCGCTGAAGGTGGCTCTGGGAAAAAAGTGG
>JBGAFW010000097.1:0-36917 GCA_044227045.1 Labilithrix sp. | reverse complement strand
CTTCTTGCTTGCGGCGCGCGCCTTCGACTCGATCGCGTCGATGAGATCGGCGCGGAGATCGGGGTACGCACGAATGACGTCGCGCTGCTTTCGAAACGCGGCGAGCCCACCCTTCTTCCAGAGCGGCGGCGACGACGTGAACGACCAGTCGGGACGGAGCGCCATCGTCGTTCGCTCCCAGTTGGAGAAGCGGTAGCGGCCGTAGAACGAGGCGTGGTCGCCTCCGAGGATCCAGGCGAGGAGGTCGTCGTAGCTCGGCGCCGCGCGCTCGAGCTCCGCGGTGTCGGGACGGAAGTAATAGACGATGCCATCGTGCGCGAGGAGGAAGAGCCCTCCGATGACGTCGGCGGCGACATAGTACGCAGGCTCGCCATCGAGCTCGACGTCCGCGTTCGAGTTCCACTCTTCGAGGTTTGGGATTTCGTGGCCGGTGCCGAAGACCCGGATCCAACCTTTGTCGGCGAGCAGCCCGCCCGCACGACACACGGCCGCGAGGGCCTTCGAACGCTTCACGAGACGCTTGGTGATGGGGCCTGGCGGGATGGGTGAGCCGCTGCTGTAGAAGCATTTCCCGCGACGAACATCGAGCGCCGTGCGGCTGCGCTTCTGCTTCCGAACCCCGCAGGAGAAGTCGTCTTCCTTCAAGAGCGCGAGCTTACCAGAGCCGCTTGCTCGTGCGACGAGATCATGTCGCCGCCACGGTGATGAAGCGCACGCGAATGTCCTGCGTGCTGAACGCGAACCATTCGCGACTCGTTCGTCGAACGTCGGCAAATTCCCGATGCAACGCGTTGGGCCCGAGGTTGCTTTGCGCAGATGGTCTCGACCACCCTCACGGAGCGCTGCCATGACCGAGCTCATTGTCCATCGCGGGATCAACCTCAAACACGTGCTCGTCACGGCGCTCGCCGCATCCGCGGTCGCGCTGGGATGCAGCAGCAGCGACGGCGACACGGATGGCGGCACGACCGCGGATGGTGGAGATGGCGGTAGCGGCAGTGATGGAGGCTCGAGCGGGAGCGACGCGGCCGCCGACAACAACTGCACCGACTTCGCTGGCGTCTACGACGTCACGACCGAGATCGTCGCGACGGACTGCTCCTTGGGCCTGCACACGATCACGCAACCCGTGAAGTGGACGTTCACGCAGTCTGCGCCGAGCTGCGCCTTCACCATGAAGAACAGCGTGTACCCGGACTGCGTCTACAGCGGCTACTTCACCATGGCCGGCGCCGGCGCGAAGATCACGTGGACGAAGGTCGTCCCCGATCCCCTCGTCGCCAGCAGGACG
This sequence comes from Labilithrix sp., assembly GCA_044227045.1. Classification (GTDB taxonomy): domain Bacteria; phylum Myxococcota_A; class Polyangia; order Polyangiales; family Polyangiaceae; genus Labilithrix. The sequence goes on along the minus strand of JBGAFW010000097.1, from coordinate 35,626 downwards.
CTCACGTATACCTCGGAGGATCTCAGCATCAGCGTCAGCAACGGCGGACGCATCATCTTCGGATCCTTCGCCTGGAGCAGCTCGTCGCCGTGCACAGGCACGACGAACGTGTGCCACGGCACCGTGCCCGCGGGATGCACCACGCCCAATTGAGATGGCAAGCGGCCCGCCATTTCGCGGGAGCACGTCGCTGCTGAACGTGCGACGATGAGACCACTGGAAAGCTCGGATGCGACGCGTTCTTCTCCCTTCATTCGCGGTCTGCGCCGTGGTCCTCGTGATCGCGTGCGTGGGCTCCGATCCCGATGTCATCGTGAAACCGGGCGGGGACACCGACGCTTCGACGTCTGAAGCATCGACTGACGCTTCGGATCGCCCCGATGGTGGTGACGCCGCCTCCGCGGTCGATGGCGACCTCTTTCGCAACGGAGGCTTCGAGCTCGGTTGCGACAACTGGACGGACTACTACTCGACCCTATCGCCAGATCCGTCCGGTCGCAGCGGCGGGACGAGCTGCCGCGTGTGCCGCTTGACCAGCGAATACTACTTCATCGAGCAGCGCGTTCCGCGACCGCTCGTGCCGGGCCAACATTACTTGCTTCACGCTTGGGTGCGCGCAGCACCTGACAAGCCGTCCCATCCCGTCAAGGTCGTGTTCGAGACGACGAACGCTTCTGATGTCGTCGTGGACTACGGCACGGGGGCCCAGGTGGTGCCCGGAAATGACTGGGCTGAGGTGAGCGGACTTCTCGAGGTGACTTCGGATGCCGGGGTAGAAATCCGTCCTCGCATCGGCGCAACCTTCGCTGCAGGCGAGAGCTGCTTCCTGATCGACGACGCGACGCTCGTACCGCAGTGAATCGTCCGTGGACTTTGTGCGAGCACGACGGATGACGTGGACCAGCATGGCACGCAACGTTTCCCTCGCTGCGCTGATCGTCGCGTGGGCCGGTTGCGAACCAAAGCAAGCTCCAGCCGCGCGCGACGCCACGCTACGGGACGATGCCGGCGCGCCGGCTACGGCTTCGTCACGCCCCGCTTCCTCCGCCACCGCCCAAGACCTGCGAGCGCTCGCGTTGGAGGTCGAGCGTCGAGGTCTGGCCACGTTCGGCCCCAACGGCCTCGCTGATGCGTTCGCCGTGAGCGGGAATGTCGTGGTGTCCGCCTTCTCGGCAGGCCTCACCACGATCGTCGGAGAGGCGAGCCTCGCCTCGAACCCGTCTTCCTACGAGCGATTCGCGGCGCTCACGCATACGGCCGCGGCTTGCTTCGGTGTGGTGCAGCTCTCGCATCGCGTCGTGCTCGCCCCAGGCACATCGACGCACAAAGAGGCGATAGGCGTCACATCGCTGCTCTCCCCCGGACACCACATGGGACGGGAGGAGCCCGCGAGCTCCCTCGCGTGTGCGCACGCCTACAGCCCGCTCTCGCTGCTCGATCATGCTCCAACGATCGCGGATCTCGTCCCGGCGAGCGAGCGCACCAAGACGACGCCGTCGATGTCGGGCGCGCGCCTCGCGCGGTCGCTTACGACGGGGCTCCCAAACTTCGCGCAGTGTGGTCGCACGAGCGCGGAGTTCCGCGCGTGCGGAGAGCCCGAGCCACAGCCCATCGACCTCGCGAAGGCTGCGCGCCCCGATGACCCACCCAACGGCATAAGAGTCCGCGCGCGTGGACACATCGATTCGTCACGCGACGCCACCGTCTTGACCTTGCCCGTCGATCTGCTGGGAAAGGGTGAGCGTGCGAGCCGCAAGCAGACGCTCGTCCTCGTGCTCCCGGCGACGTCATGCGATGGCTCGATGGAGCGCCTGGCGCCATCGCTCGCGGAGACCGCGCGCGGGGCCGCCGCATCTCCGAAGAATACCGAGCTGTCCGTCGTCCTCCCGGACATCGCCACGGCGTTCGACGTGGAGGCGAAGGCGCCAGCTCCTCTCGATGGGCTCCTTCTCACGACCAAGATGTACTCGCCGATGTGCAGCGTGCCTGCCTCGGCGCCCATTCCGTCAAACGTGACGCGCGTGGCGCTGAATCGGCCTTTCCTCTACGCGATCGTCGATGACGACACGGGCGCGGTCTTGCTTCTCGGACGCTACTCCCAACGCGAGCACGCTGCCCGGGCGCATGGCGCGTCGGGCGGCGGCGGCGGCGGCGACGTGAAGACCCCATAATTCAGCCTCTTGCTCACCGCAGCAAAGACGACAGTACGTTGTCAGATGAAGGGCAGGCGCGGAGGGTGCTAGACGCAGCGATCGTTCGATGTGCCCCAGCTTGACGACGTCAAGGTGACCCCAGGTCGGCAGGGGAAGCCTGGCTGCGGTATGCTTCTCCCGAATCGGTGATGGTGTGACGAACGAAGCCGCCGTCGTCTTTTGCGCGTGTTCGGCCGATGTTGGTGCACGGGCGATCGAGCACGCGTTCATCACGCTCGGCTACACGGCTGCGCCGGAGGGCACCTCGCCAGATCTCACGGTTCACGTAGATGCCTCTGCGCCCGGCGTTGCGTTCTCGCTCGTTCGTTCGAGGTCGTTCACGCTGGCTTTGGGGCGCAGACTGGCGAGGAGCGCGCGCGCGCCCGTGCGGATCCTCTCGGCAAGGTTGGTGAACGACATCGACGGTGACGGGTTTGCCCTCGACCTTGACGATCGACGGATCGCACACGACAGTGATGTGCGTTGCGATGACTGGCCCGATCGATTGGAGCAGGAGGTCGGTGGAGACTGGGGGCAGCTTTGCGACGACAAAGCCCACTTCGCGCTCGATGAGGTGATCGACCTTGCGTTCACCGAGCTGCTCGGCCACGAGCCGGAGATCACCACCGCGGCGACACTCCGGTTGTTGCTGCCCGAGCCGCTGGGCTCCGATCGGCTCGACGCGCTCGCAGACCAGATCCGCCTCGCCGATCACGTCGCCTTCGACGAGATGGCCGGGCGAGTATGCCTTCGATTCACGACGGACGGCGTAACCTCCACATCATTCATCGATCCCGCCGAGAGGAAACTTCTCGAGGAGCGCCTCGGCTCGTTGCTAGGGTGACTTGCTCCCTCGGCGGGTCGACGCGCGTCAGCGGACGCGAAGTCGATGAACTTCGACGAGCGTGTCGAGAGCGTAACCACCTTGTCGTGAAAACTCCGTCGCGGAGATGGATCGGCGACGCTGCTTACGTGTGGTGATCATCACCCGCGCCGCTACGATCGATGGATGCGTCGCGGTCGGGTGTTGCTCGCCGTTTGCTTCGTCGCGGCCGCGACTGCGTGCGGCAAGATTATGAACGACGATGCCCGCGTGCCCATCGACACGGGAGGCAGCTCGGGCGCCCCGATCGACGACACGTTGGCGCATGACGCCAGCGAGGAGGGTCACGTGAAGCCGGTGCTCGATGCGGGGCCGCGCTGGAGTGCGTTGGGTGGAGCGGTCGCGACGAGCCCGTCGCTCACGGCGCCGTCGATTCGCGTTGGTCCCGACGGCACCGTTGGTCGCGTTCGGCTCACACGCGGCTGGCCATCCCGCGCACGCCGAAGTCGATCGTTGGGACAACGGGCCGTGGACCGCCCTCGGGACGATCGTGCCGACGTCATCGCTCGGTTGCTCGTCGTACGTCGCGGTCGATCATTCTGGCGCGCCGATGGTGCTGCTCGGCTACGAAGACACGGGCTCGTCGTTCGCTCAACGATGGTCGGGGACGTCGTGGAGCGCGCTCAGCACGAGCTCCATCGACGCTGGGCCGCTCGCTGATTTGTTCTGGTGCCCGCGTTTTGCCGTCGGCGCGTCCGGCCTCGTCGGCGTCGTCTACACGATCATCGGAGATCCGTTCGTTCCGCGCTTCGAGGAGCTTGGCCCGAACGCCGAAGAGATCGCGCCGTTGACCGGCTCGCCGCGCATCGAGGGTCTCGGCGTCGCGATCGACACAGCCGATCGCCTGACGGTCGTGCGTAGCTCGGCTGGGTCAATCCGCCTCGATCGTTGGAGCGGGTCCACGTGGGAGTCGGTCGCGCCTCCCTTCGTGGACACCGTGAGTATGGACGGCTCGCCCCCTCCGACTCTCGCCGGCATGTCTCTGTCGGTTCGAGCCGATGGAACGATGATCGTCGTCTACGAGCGGATGGAGTCGACCTTACGCCAGGAGCCGCGAACGATTGTCTGGAGGGCCGGCGCGTGGAGCGCGCTCCACGTGCCGAAGATTTCCGCGAGCGAACGATTCAACGGACACGCGGTGCTCGCGACCGACAAGAGCGGAGCACCTTGGCTCGCTTACGACACCACGCCGCGAACGGACGCCGGCTTCGACGCTCACGCCACGCTCACCCTTCACGTCGCTCGCTGGGATGACGTGAGCGGCGCGTGGAGCGACGTGGGAGGGCCGGTGAACAGGGCCGATCAGCACGTCGAGTCCGGCTTCTACGACTTCACGCTTGGGCCGGACGACATGCCGTATGTAGCGATGCTCGTCGAGAGTACCCAAGCCGGCGCCGACGACATCGCCATCATGCGTTACGCACCGTAACGTCATCACCTCCATCGTGTTCGCCGTCGAGGTCGCCGCGATGTGCGACCTACCATGTGCGGACATACGAGAGAACGTTCAGCGGCCGATGACCTTGCGTGCGAAGTCGATGAACGCGCGCACCTTCGGTGATCGCTGGCGGCCCGTCGCGACGAGGGCGTAGAGCGCGGGGCCGGGCGCCGTGTACGGGCGGAGGATCCGGACGAGGTCGCCGCTCTCGAGGACGTCCGAGATCATGACGTCGGGCGCTTGAATGATGCCGATGCCAGCCTTCGCTGCCACGAGGAGCGCTTCGCCGGTATCGCCGCGCAGGCGACTCGTCTCGAGCGGCGGCGTTGGATGAGGGGATCGACCCGAGAACGACCACGGCTGCACACGTCCGTTCGAGAGGAGGAAGGAGATGCACGCGTGGCGCGCGAGCTCGGCGGGCGTTCGCGGTTCGCCGTGGCGGGCGAGATACGACGGCGAGGCGCACGTGACGAGCTCGACGGCACGGAGCTTGTGCGCGACGTTCGAGGAGTCGTCGAGCCGCCCGACTCGAATCGCGACGTCGATTTGCTCGTGCGCGAGCTGCACGAAGCGATCGGTGGTCACGACGTCGATCGAGAGCCTGCGATGCTTCGCGAACAGCTTCGGCAGCGCTGCGACCAGGCGACCGCCGAGCACGGCGGGGACGGAGACGCGGAGACGCCCGCTCGGCGCATGCTGGGCGTCGTCGAGCTTCGCGCACGCGGCGCGTACCGCAGCGACCGCGTCGCGGCACGCGCGCACCAGCTCTTCACCTTCCGCGGTCGGAACGACGGCGCGTGACGTGCGATGGAGGAGCCGAACGCCGACGTTCGCCTCGAGCCTCGTCAGCGCCTTGCTGATCGCCGAGCTCGTCACGCCGAGGACGCTCGCCGCTTGGCGGAAGCTGCCGGTCTCGACGATGGCCACGAGGGGCACGACACCATCGAAGAGGTCCATCTGGCTCATGAACGAAGCGTAGTACGCGCGATGAGCACGTCTTCAAATTCCTATCAGGCAATCATGAAATTCCTATGGCGACCTTGTCGAGATCGGGGGGACAAGGCCATGGTGCCAGGATGCGATCTGCAGCCGTGGTCGTGGTGGCACTCTTGGGCGCTCTCTCCTCGTCCTCGTGCAAGGACGACGATACGAGCGGCGGCTCGCAGGGAGCGGGCCCCGACGCGGGGGTGCAGAGCAATGACGCAGGCGACGGCGCTCCGATCCCCGCCGGTGATGTCGACGTCTCGGTCACCGTCGCGACCAAGCCACGTGCGGACGTTCGCGTCGTGTTCCACGATGCGTCAGGCGCGGTCCTCTCCGACACCAAGACCGACGCGACGGGCCACACGCACGGCGCGGGCAAGCAGGTCACCGTCGTCTCGCCCGATCCGAGCATCGAAGATTCGACCCTGACGCTCCTCACGTACAGCGACGTAGAGCCTGGCGATCGTCTCGTCGTCGACATTCCTGGTCCGGAGCCGGAGCCCGCTCCGCTGGGCGTCGTGAACGTCGCGTTCCAGGTCGATCCTGCCATCACGTCCGGCTACGACATCTTCGTCGGCCGGTGCGGATCGGCGTCAGCGGACAGCTCCCCCGTCGCCGTCCAGGTGTTCGATGCGTGTCGGACCGCAAGCGGCAAGACGGTCGTGTACGGCGTCGCGCGCGACGCCCCGAACGTCCCCTTCAACGTGCTCGTGGGTGGAACGAACGGGGTTCCGCTGCCCAAGCCCGGAGAGCCGACCAGCACGGCCATCAGCGCGTTCCAAGAGGCCGCGAAGTTCACGACGCGGATCACGGGTGTCGCCGAGCCTTTCCAGGGCGGCGCGAGCGTGACGCTGTTCTCGGGCGATGCCGCCTATCACACGATCGCGTCGATGGGCGTCCCGACGGGCGACCTCGGCCAGCGAGACGCGGTCGTGCCGATCTACGACAGCTACGCCGTGCACGCGAAGCACATCTTGACGAGGCCGAACGTGTCGGACCCGCAGCTCCACTACTTCGAGCGGTTGACACGAGGGAACGCGACCGGGGTCGACGAGACGGTCCAGTTCGCGCGAGCCGACGCGACGCCGCCGATCGAGAGCTACGGCGCGACGATGTCCGCGCCGGGTCGACCGGAGATCCACTGGACGACGCCAGGGCCGGGCGGTCACCCCGTCCGCGCAGCCTACGCCGCGATCTCGTGGGACGGAGTGGGTGGAGGGAACCGATCGCGTTGGCTCTTCGTCCTCGACCCAAGTCGCAACAGCGTGGTCGCGCCCGCTCTTCCAGCCGACCTCTCTGGGGGTGCCGTCATCGGAGCGCCGCCGGCCAATGCGCAGCTCATCATCCCGGAGGTCTATCTCGTCTCGAGCTCGATCGCCGACAGCTTCGCGAAGATGCGCGCGCTGCCGATGGACGGTCAGCTCACGCGCATTCTTCCAAGCGAACAATCGCCGATCGGGACGCGCGCCTTCTGGTCGACGACCGCGCCCGACCCTTAGGCAGGAGCCAGCGCAAGGGCGCTCATACGCGTAAAGGCGCGTAGATGTACCTGTGATACGACATGGGTATGACTACGCTCGACGCCATGGAGCCGCGGCTGCTCCGTTCGTTCGTCGCCGTCGCGGAGGAGCTGCACTTCGGGCGGGCCGCGGCGCGCCTGCACATCTCACAGCCGCCGCTGAGCGTGCAGATTCGGACGTTCGAGGAGCGGCTCGGCGTGCGATTGCTCGAGCGCGATCGCCGCCACGTCGCGCTCACCGAGGCGGGCGCCTTCATGCTCGAGCGCGCGCGGCACTTCTTGGCAGAGGCCGATCGTTTGCGGGCGGAGGCAGGCCAGATCGCGCGCGGAGAGATGGGCGTCCTCTCCGTTGGGTACACCGCGACGGCCACGTACGAGGTGCTCCCCGAGCTCCTTCGCAGGTTCCGCGCCTCGCGCCCCGACGTGCGTCTGGAGCTCCGCGAGCTCCGCAGCGCGGACCAGTGCGAGGCGCTGCGCGTTGGGCGGATCGAGATCGGCCTCGCGTGCGGTCCCCTCGAGAAGGAAGGCATCGTCGAGCGGGTCCTCGCGACCGAGCGCTTCGTCGTCGCGCTTCCGGAGCGCCACCCGCTCGCGCAGAAGGACAAGGTCCGCCTCCGCGATCTCGAGGGCATTCCATGCGTCGCGGTGCGTCCCGACATCGAGCCCGCGTGGGCCTCGGCGTGTGCCCGCGCCATCGCACGCGCGCGCGTGCGGCTCGACGTCGTGCAGGAGACGGACACGAAGATCGCGATGCTCGGGCTCGTCGCGGCGGGGATCGGGATCGGCTTCGTCTCGGAGTCGATGCAGCGGCTTGCGCGCGAGGGCGTCGTCCACCGGCGCATCGACGACCTCACCGTCCGCGTACCCCTCGTCGCCTTGAGCACGGCGGATCCCTCGCCTCGCGCCGCCGCGTTCCTCGCGGGTCGTGATACCTTGCGAGACGGCGCACGCCCCCATCCGCGCAGCCGACGGAGCCGTCGATGACCACCTCAGCCCGCGCAGAGCTAGACGAGCTGACCGCCCTGCGGACGATCGTCGAAGGGACGGCGACGGAGACCGGCGAGGCGTTCTTTCGCGCGCTCGTCGCGAATCTCAGCAAGGCGATGGGGACGATGGGCGCGTGGGTGGCGGTCTACGTCGAGGACCAAAGACTCCTTCGCGCGGTCTCGATGAAGGTGCGTGACGAGTGGATGGATGGGTTCGCATACCCGATCGACGGCACGCCTTGTCAGACCGTCGTCGACGAGCGCCGCGCGGTGCACATCCCGGAGCGGCTCATCGACCTGTACCACGGCGATCCGCGTCCGCGACGGCTCGGCGCTGTGAGCTACATGGGCGTGCCGCTCGAGGACGTCGACGGAAAGATCATCGGCCAGCTCGCGGTGCTCGACGACAAGCCGATGCCACCGGCGCCGCGTGCGACCGCCATCTTCCAGATCTTCGCGCATCGCGCCGCCGCCGAGCTCCGACGGCTCCGCGCCGAAGGCGCCATTCGTGATCGTGAGGCGCAGCTGAGTCGCCTGCTCGCCAGCGCGATGGACTCGATCGTCGTGCTCGACGATGACCTGCGCATCGCCTTCATGAACCCGTCCGGGGAGAAGCTGCTCGGCGACGAGAACGGCGCGACGATCGGACGTAACTTCCGCGAGCTCCTCGACGAGCAGGAGACGGCACGATTCGAGGAGTGCACCGAGCAGCTGACGCGCCCGGGCACGGAGGTGGCGAGCCTATGGATCGCCGGAGGCCTTCGCGTGAAGAGCCCACGCGGACGAGGCTTCCATGCCGAGGCGACGCTCTCGCATTACCGCGCCGACGAGCGCCATTGGTTCGCGCTGATCCTTCGTGACGTGGAGGATCGACTCGCCGCCGAGGAGCAAATCCGCGTGCTCGTCCGCCAGACCGAGCTCCTGCAATCGGAGCTGCGATCGCTGAGGCCGTACGAGCCGATCCTCGGAACGTCGAAGGCGCTGATGAGCACGCTGCAGCAGGTCGCTAGCGTGGCGACGACGAGCACGACGGTGCTCCTGCTCGGCGAGACGGGCACCGGCAAGGAGCTCTTCGCGCGCGCCGTTCACGCCGGCAGCGAGCGCGCGTTGAAGCCGATGATTCGGGTCAACTGCGGCGCCATCCCCGCGAGCCTCATCGAGAGCGAGCTCTTCGGGCACGAGAAGGGCGCCTTCACCGGCGCGACCAGCCGGCGCGAGGGCCGGTTCACGCTCGCGGACGGCGGCACGCTCTTCCTCGACGAGATCGGCGAGCTGCCGATCGAGATGCAGCCGAAGCTCTTGCGTGTCTTGCAAGAGGGCGAGCTCGAGCCCGTCGGCAGCTCGCGCACGATCAAGGTCGACGTACGCATCGTCGCTGCCACGCACCGAAAGCTCGCGGAGTGTGTCCGCGCGGGGACGTTTCGCGAAGATCTCTACTACCGGCTCAATGTCTTCCCGATCCATATCCCGCCATTGCGGGAGCGCCGCGAAGACATCCCTGCGCTCGCGCAGGCGTTCGTCGATAAATTCGCGCGCAAGCTCGGACGCAGCATCAGTCCGCTCTCCGAGCCGACGATCGCGCGCCTCCAGAGCTACGCGTGGCCCGGCAACGTGCGTGAGCTCGAGAACGTGATCGAGCGAGGCGTGATCATCTCGACGCGAGGCATCTTCGATATCGACCGCGCGCTCTCGGAGACGCCCGCCGCCGAGACGCGGAGCGCTCCGCCGCCCGCTCCGAAGGAGATCCTCTCCGCCTCAGAGCTCGAAGAGCTCGAACGCGCGAACATTCGCCGCGCGCTCGAGGTCGCCGGATGGAAGGTCGCCGGCGCGGATGGCGCGGCGGCGCTGTTGCAGCTGAATCCCTCGACGCTCAGCTCTCGCATGCGCGCGCTCGGCATCCGCCGGCCGTCGAGCACCTGACCCTCAGGCGAGCGCCGTCGCGCCGCGCCGTACGGCCACGACCTCGAGATACTCACCAGGCACGACGAGCCCAACGCCTCCGCGATCGTACTGGGTGAGGAGGATCTCGAGCTCGCGTTCGAGCTCGGCGCGACCGCGCTCGTCAAGCACCGCGAACGCATTGCGCATCGGACCGTAGTACGAGCGAAAGACGTCGATGAAGTGCGTCGCGGAGGCGTAGCGGAAATCGAAGTAGCGCTTCTGCGCGGAGATCGACGAGACGCTGTCACCGATCAACGCCTCGATATGATCGCGGGTGCCCCAGAGCAGCGGAGACGCGAGCGCGGGCGGCGGCGGCGCGAACCTTCCCACGAGTCGCAAGAGCTCCCCGACGAATCCGCTCGGTGTCCAGCTCGCGAGCGCGACGCGCCCGCCAGGGCGGCAGACGCGGACGAGCTCGGCGCCCGCGGCGTGGTGATCCGGCGCGAACATCACGCCGAAGGTCGAGAGGACGACGTCGAAGCTCGCGTCCGCGAAGGGAAGCGCCTGCGCGTCTGCCGTGCGAACGTCGACCGAGAGGCCCTCGGCCTCTGCGCGCACCTTCGCCTTGTCGATCAAGGCGGGCACGTAGTCGATGCCCGTCACGTCGCCGAAGCGTCGCGCCGCGGCGATCGCGCCGTTACCGCTGCCGCACGCGACGTCGAGGACGCGCTCGCGGGCACGCACGTCGGCCGCTTCGCAGAGGGTCTCCGCGACGATCTGAAGGGTCGTGCCAATGACCGAGAAGTCGGCGGACGCCCAGGTCGCCTGTTGGCGGGTGGTCAGGATGGCCAGCGGTGTCGGCGTGGGCTCTTTGATCTGGAGAGTCATGAATCACCTCGAGTGAGTTAGAAGAACGACAGCCATCGCGCCCATGGCGACGAGCTGGATGGAGAAGAACGAGAAGCGCACCGAGACCGAGCGACGCGATTCGGTGAATGCGATGTGAACGACGGTCTGAACGATGCGCGCAGCGAGGACAGTGACGGCGAGGGCGTCGAGCGCGCGACCCGCCGCGCCGATACTCGTGGCGGTGACCACGATGGCGCCGTACACGGGGAGGTTCTCGACGCAGTTGAGGTGAGCGCGCGTGGCGCGCCGGTACCAGTCGGGGCCCGCCGGCGCGTGCGCGGGGAACTCGTGGATCGCCGCCTTCCCCGTGAGGATGCGGGACCAGCGATGAATGCCGACGGTGAACGCAAGGACGCCGAGCGTCCAGACCGCGAAGCCCAGCAGCGTGAGATGCAGGACGCTTGGATGAAGGCTCATGATGCGTGCTCGACGCACGGGACAGGCTGCTCGCGCAGCCTGTCCCGCTCCCGCCTTCTAGAGAAGCGGGCCGAGCGCGCGCAGCACGCGTTCGAGCTCCGACGAGGGGATCATCGACCCAAGGATCGCGCCGAAGCGCGTGCGCTCCACGCCCGACCCGATGTACTGATACCGATAGGCGCGAAGGAACGTGTCGCGGATCGTCGACGCTTCAACCTCCGCGATCGCGCGTCCTGCACTTGCGACGAAGTAGGCGGCGTCGAGCTTCGACTGCTCCTGAAGGATGCCGTCCACGGCCAGGGTGAGATCGATCAGGTCATCGACAGCTCGCCCGCGCGCCGTGTCGTCGAGCTTCGCGTCTTCCTCACGCCACGCGAGCTCGTCGAGGACGGCGTGCTGGCTCTCCTCCATCCAATGGAAGCGAAAGACATCCTTGAACAGCGCCGAGAGCTGTTCGTCGGGCGCGATGCTCTCGATGTAATGCGTCTGCGTGAAGAGCTCGATGAGGCAGGTGAGCGCAAGGACCGCCCACGTCGACTTGCCGAGCACGACGCGCGCGACTCCGTTTGGATCCGGCGCGAAGACATAGCCCGGCGGCATCACGGCGGCGCACAGACCTTCGACGCGGCGAAACAGCTCTTGGTGCTTGAGCTCCTCGTCGCTGAAACGCACGAACGCTTCGAGCGCGATCTGATCGCCGAGGTGATGTGCCGCGCTGATCTCGAGGACCTTGGCGTTGATGAAGCGCTCGACGAGGCCGAAGATGTTGGCGTACGTCCGGCCTTGCACCTGGCTCATCAAGCGTTGCTCGCTGCCGGTGAGCGATGGAAGCGCATGGATCTTCGATAGACCGTCGGGCAAGAACTTCGCCGTGGCGTCGAGCACGCGGCCCTTGAGGACATCGCGTTCGATCTCCCAGCGTGCGCGCTTCGAAGCGGACAACGCGCGCGCGTAAGCGTCATGGTGGAGGGGCATCGGAGGGGTGGTCATCATGAGAGTCGTCTCCAGAACGGGAAAGGAGTGTTGTTGGGTCATCGGACGAGAAGTCAGCGCGGTCGGCGCGCCGAGAAGTGGACGGCGCTCACGTGAAGGTCACGCGAGACCTTGGCCTCCGCCGGTGTGCCAGCGAAGCTGAAGAAGCGGGCGTGCATCGCGCCGCCGAGGAGACCGACGCTCGCGGAGAGAGCGCTGAGCTCGTGCTCGACGAGCGCGCCGCCGATGCACGCAGCCCAGAGCTCGGGGTCCGAGCGTGCGTCGAGCGTCAGCTCGCGTCGCACGACGACGTCGGCCAGGTAGAGCACGCCGCCCGGACGCAGGATGCGGTGGATTTCGCGAAGCACCTCTACCTTGTCCGGCGCGAGGTTCAATACGCCGTTCGAGATCACGACGTCCACGCTCTCGCTCTCGATCGGGAGATGCTCGTACTCTCCCTGGCGAACATCGACGCGATCCGCGAGCCCTGCTTCCTTCGCAGAGAGCCTCGCCGCAGCACACATCGCCGGCGTCACGTCGACGCCGATCGCCTTGCCGGCCTCGCCGACACGCTTCGCGGCGAGCAACAGGTCCATCCCCGCGCCGCACGCGTGATCGACGACGGTCTGTCCGGAAGTGACTGGTCCGATGCTGAGCGGGTTCCCGACCCCCGCGAAGCGCGCGGTCGCACGCGCAGGCAGCTCGCTCAGCGCGTGCTCGTCGTAGCCGAGCAGGTCGACCGCGTAGCGAAGCCCGCGGTGGAAGTGAAAGTCGCCGGTGGGGTCTTCGGCGACTCGCGTGTAAACGGCTCGTACATGATGGCGCAGGCTCTGTGTGTCGAACGCGACGGGGCAGTGGGTAGCCACGATTTCCTCCAGGTCTCGGGCCGGTTCGTCCGGCCCGCGAACCTCGAGTGCAGCCCACATGCCGCTTCCGTTGCTGCTCCGACGCGGCCGGAACACCTTAGAAAATAGGCTTCAGCGAAGGATCGGGCGCTCGTGAGATCCCACGACTCGTGAGCTTCCACGAGCCAGCTCATGAGATCTCACGAGTCGTCCGAAGCAGCCATCGCCCCCCGATGTCACCAACGACAACATAGCATGACCTCGCCATGCTGATCCTCGACGACCGCGAGCGTCACGAGGCAAGCGCTCGATGGGCGCTCAGCGCTGGCGATCGTATGCGCTCGGAACGCCGCCCGGCTCGTTGGGGACGAGATAGAGCTTGTCTCCATAGACGCGGTAGCTCGCGCTGCCCGATCCGATCGCGTCCGACAGGTTCTTCGTGTCGTCGGCGACGTGGAGCCCGACCCGCGCCTTGTACGAGACGTCGATGTTGCCGGAGACCCGCTTGAAGACCACGGCGCCACGAGAACGACACTGCCCTCCAGGGGACGTGGGCGTTCCACCATAGCTGCCCACCTTACCGGTCGCGGCGCCGCCGAACGTGAGGGCCATGTCCGAGGCCGCTGCGAGAGAGCGTGCTTGGACGACCATCGGATCCATCGAGTGGGTGAAGGCTCGGGTCGAACGTATCTCGAGGGTTTGGCCGCCGTGGAGACCAAGCACCTCGACGCCGTAGGCGCCGAGCGTCTCGGCATAGCGAGCTTGTGTGTATCGCTTGTCGAGCTTCCACGTTCCGACGAGACATGGATCGATCGTGAGGTTGGGCGCCCCACCGTCTGGCTCGTCACGGCTGCACGATCCCGCGATCGTCGCGCTGGAGACGAGGATGCCGGCGCCACGCGTCGGGACGCCGGTGTACGCGAACAGAAGCTCGGTGCCGGTCACGCGCTGAGGGACCACGCCGAAGGGATTCCGTCCATCTGGGCACTGACACGTCCCCGTGAAGCAGTAGACGCGGCGGAAGGCACCGTTGAACGCGAAGTCATCCGCGCCTACGTGCATGCGCCCCACGCCGTTGCCGGCGACGTCGACGAGCTCCGCGTTCCGGATCTCGACCCGACTGATCCATTGCTCTCCCGGGTCCGCGTCGAGCGAGAGGCTGGAGGCGCCGGGGGCCATGAAGCCAGCTTGGTGCGTGCGTCGTCGGGTATCCGCGAGGCCTGGAGAGAAGATGCGCGATGGGAACGTCCACGCGGCGCCCCACTCGGGTCGCTTGAACGCCGCGCTCGGTACTTTGTCGAGCTTCGCGATGTCGCGCCCCATCACTTGAGCAAAGTGCGTGTCGTTGTCGACGCCTGGGGTGAGCCCGTTCCAGATGCGCGGCCATATGTCGTCGCCTTGGGACGCGAGCGTCTCGAAGAAGCCGTACGCCGAATAGGACCCGCGATAGAGGTCGTAGTGGTTCGAGAGCAAGTAGAACGAGCCCCAACCATCTGCGTAGAACCCCTGGCCTCCGCCGACCGCCGCCTCACCGACCCACGCGGCCGTCCCCTCCCTGATCCACAACGGCAACGGGTTCGGCGCACCGCCGAAGATCTGCAAGTAGCTCCCGGAGAAGTGCGCGTACTGATAGCAGTGGAACAGCTCATGGATGAGCGCCGCCTTCGCGGCGCGCCCGTTCGCCGGATTGCTGGCCCAGGTGCCGAGGCGGATGTAGCACTCGGGATGACTCGACATCGGCTGCGTGCGGGCTTCCAAAGCGACCGGGATGAACGCCTCCGCGCCGGTCCAGTCTCGGGAGCCCGTCCCAGCCAAGAACTCGATCGGCTTGTAGAGGAGCTTGAGGCGAAACGGCGTGCCCCGCGGAGCATGCGGTTCGATGAACGCGCGTCCCTCCTGCAGTGTGCCTTCCACGAACGCGCGCTCGGCGTCGGACGGTGTTCGTGGCGCACCACCGGCTTCGGCGAGCTCGAGGAGGAGGTCGTCGTAACCCGGCGGGACGAAGAGCGATGGAGGAGGTTGGTTTCGCGTCGCCTTCGCCGAGGTGCCGCCACGTACGGCCGCCGCGATCGCAGCCTTTTTTTCGGGCTCGAGCTTCGCGTAATGCGGCGCGAGCAGGGCAAGCACCTCCATCCCGCAAAAGGGCACGGTCGCGTCGCCGCGCTTGGCTTCGACGCCAGGGATCGGGCCGTACGTCATCGCGAAGGCCTCGAGAGCGGCAGCCCTCGAGACTTGCCCGTTCGCGTCCATCGACGAGAGGACCTCGGATTGCCACACCCCACCCGGTGAGGTGGGTTTGGGCGGGCTCGATGCCGTCCCGGGGACGCCTCGACCGAGGACGAAGAACCAGATCGCGGCGCCGCCGCCGACGAGGACCGCGAGGAGGGTGCCGATGGCGACGACCACGACGAGCTTGCGCGATGAGGGCTTCGACATGCACGTGCTCCGCGTCAGGGCGACAAGCGGACGAGCGTCTTGTCCGTCAACGTCACGTAGACATCACGCTCGTCGGCGGCCATCGTGACGACCCCGCCTGGTAGCGTCGCGTAGCGCGTGAGATCAGCGCTATCGACAGCGCCGCGCGACACATAGCCACCCGACACGCCCGAGTTGCCTCCGCCGTAGACGCGCGTACCCACGACCGCGAAGTCCGCGAGCGCGGAGGGCTTGCCGATCATCTTCGGTTCGCCGCCGGTGGGCGCAAGCGAGGTGAGCCCCGCGCCGACGAAGTAGAGCCGGCCGCCGGCGAAGCGGACGCCAAGTCCACCTTTGCCGAGCTCCACGGCGGCCCCCCCGGTCGGAGCGATCTTCATCAGCTTCGCGCCGGTGGCGTCCTTCGCTCCGTAGAACAAGCTTGTTCCATCCGTCGTAAGACCGTCGACGGGACTCGGCGGCTCAGCGATCGTGCGGGATTTCCCAGCGGCGTCGACGGCGAGGATGAATCCTTTGTTGCCGCCGCCCCCGACGTAGACCGTGTCACCGATCTTCGTGATCCCACGGCTCGTGAGGAACGCTCCCGTCGCCACCTTCTCGCAGTTGCCGCCGGAGGCATCCTTCTTCGCGCGATACACAGCGCCCGTTCCGAGAGCGGTCGTGATCACGTAGACATGCGTGGCGTCGACGAAGACCGTCTGGGGAGATTGCATGCTGTCGGCGACCTTGCAAACGAGGGAGCTTGCCCCGTTGCCGGTGCGCGCCCGCCGGCGGATTCCTTGGTCCCCGAACATGGTCGAGTAGTAGACGTTGGCGGCGTCGATCGTGACGCCCCACGCGCCCTCGCTCGCAGGCGCGAGCGTGGCGACCGACGCGCTCGACGCGGCCGCCACCTGCGGAGACGAGGAGGTTGGAGTGGTGGGCGTCCATGACATGCCGCCTCCGTCAGCGTCGGATCGCCCTTTCAGCGAATCGCAGGCGCAGGCGAAGAACGCTGCCCCCGTCACCGCGACGAGGAGACGAAAGGCACGGATCATCGCGCGATGATCCACCGCCTCCGTCGGGCGGACCATACGCCGTTTCCTTACGAGCACGATCGCTCTCGAAGTCCTGTTGCCTGGCGAGACACATGCGGCGGTCGCCGTGATGCCTGGCGGGATACAGCGCGACGCCGTTCTTCGAGAAAGCTCGGCGAATTCCAGGATGGCGCGCCGTTCGCACGACGAGCGCACGCGACCGATGAACACCATGCAAACCGACCGTGCCTTGACTCCGACGCTCTCCGCGCCGCTTCTCGCGCTGCTGCTCGCGGTGGTGAGCGGTTGCTCGACCCGAACGCCTGCGGACATGAAGGCGCTGCCGGCGTCGCAGGCGAAGTTCTCAATCCACGCGCCATGCACGCCCGCGGCTGCGCATGGCGTCGTCCCGGATGCAGCGAGCACGATGGAGCTCACCGTCGAGGAGCCGTCTCCTTCACCGGGTACGCCATGGATCCTCTTTCGGAGCCGGAGGCTCGCGGATCCTCATTTGTGGTTCAGGGTCGACGTGACGCCGGCGGCGGCCCAGAGCACGACGTCGGTCATCACCATCTACTCGGCGCCCGTCCCGCCGCTCCTCTACGACACGCAGGAGACGATCGCGATGCCCGGCGCCCTCGCGATGCGCATCGTCGCCGCGTGCGCGACCTCGACGTCCACGACCATCGCGCAAGGAGAGGCGAAGTGAACGCGGTCCATCTCGAACGCGCGCGTGTCGTCCTCGAGCTCGTCGCGCTCGGCGCTCTCGTCGGGCTCCTCCCTGGATGTGGCAAGGCGTTCTCGATGGCGGCGCCCTCGACGTTTCGCGAGCCGGCCTCGTCGTTCGCGCGCGTGCTGAAGCCCGCGGCGACCGAGCCTGTGCTCCGCGATACGGTCCCAGCCGAGTCGCTTCGCGACGTGAGGCTCGTGGGGAGCCGGGCGCTCCTCGATTTCCGTGCGGAGGACGTCGCAGATGGAGCCTTCGGCACCGGAGGGTTTGGCTCGTACGCGATGTGCGGGCCGCTCGAGATGCGCGACTTCCCGAGCGGCCAGCGGGTGTGGAGCCTCCCGAGGCCGGCGGGCTGCGAGGACGAGATCCTCACGCGCGGGTCACGCGTCGTCATCCTCGGCCAACGCGCCGTCGGAAAAGCAACCACCACGCAGCTCGCGACGATCGATCCGGCGACGGGCAAAGCCGTCGGATCGGTCGACGTCGAGCGCCCCGCACAGATGGCGGCGAGCGGCGACGGGGTCGTGCTCGTGCATGGAAAGCCTGGTGCGCGACGCGCGGCGCTCCACGAGGGCGATCCGCTCGCGCTCAAATGGGAGGCGAAGCTCGGCGACGACTCGCAGGTGGGCGTGAAGGTGGTGACGCTCGGCGAGAACGTGATGGTCCTCGGCACGAGGTTGACGTTGATCGCGCGTGGCAGCGGGCAGGTGGTGAAGTCGACGAGCTTCGAGGCCGGCTCGGCGACGGTCGACGCGCTCCAGACGAACGACGCCGTCTACGCGTTCCTCGTGAACGCGAAGACGAAGACGACGTCGATCGCCCGTGTCGCCGCCGATGGAAGCGTGACGTGGACGAAGAGCGCGAAGGGTGCGCTCGACTCCGTGGCCCCGCTCGGACCTCTCCTCGTCGACGGCAGCGCGGTGACGGCGCTGAAAGCGGAGGACGGCTCCATCGCGTGGACGGCCAAGCTTCCGTCAGCGGCGAGCGGCGCTGGGCTCATCGTCGGATCGGGGAACGGATCGATGCTCCTCGTTCCGCACGTCGAAGGCGTCAGCGCGCTCGACCTCGCGACGGGCACTGTGGTCTCGACGGTGGCGCCGTTCGGGAAAGAAGCGAACGGCCGGAAGCTCGCTGGGATGGACCGGCTCGCGGTCGCCGGCGACGGCCTCGTGGTGCTCGACATGGCGCAAGGCTTGGCGGGCATCGAGGTGAGCCCCACGCGGGTGGGCGTGCGCTGGGCCATCGGCGTGCGTTCGCTGCCGCACGTGACGCCGCAAGGACGGCTCTCGCTCGCCCTCGGCAACTTCGACGAGAGCGGTCCGCGTCTGGCGGTGCTTCGCATTCGTCAAAACCAGGTGGCGACGACCGAGCTCTTCACCACCCTGAACAACATGGGTGGCGGCGGCCTCACCACGGGCGCGCTCGAGGCGTCTCTCGCGATGCAGAACGCGGGTGCGGCGGCGTCCGCGTCGAACTGGGCGATGTTCGTCGAGTCACTCAACGTGCGCAAACGCGAACAGCTGCGCGCGACGCTCGCGCAAACGAACATCGACGAGACGTCACCGATGATCGTGCGTCCGATCTCGTGGGCGACCGGCCGCGGCCTCCTCGTCGTGCGAAAGAGCGACGGGGCGTTTCGTGAGATCGTGACGGGCCCGCCGGACGTGTACGAAGACGCGTTCCGGCAAGCCTCCGTCGGCGCATACGTCCCTCACGCGAAGACGGTGATCACGTTCTCGGAGGGGCTCGACGCATCAAAATGGGTCGACGCCAAGGAGCAGCGCGCGGTGAAGCTCGTGACGCGAGGGCTCGTC
Organism: Labilithrix sp.; assembly: GCA_044227045.1. Taxonomy (GTDB): domain Bacteria; phylum Myxococcota_A; class Polyangia; order Polyangiales; family Polyangiaceae; genus Labilithrix. The sequence goes on along the minus strand of JBGAFW010000097.1, from coordinate 16,607 downwards.
GGCTACGCGCTCGCGAGGGAATGGCACCGCCAGCGCTGGCGCCGATGCCACGCTGAGTCTCGCCGCGATCCCGTGAGCGGGTCGAGAGCATCAAGGAGCGGCGGGGGTCCACGTGCAGCCAGCGCGCGATTCGCACATCTGCTTCACGTGGGGTGGGCTGAGGAGATGATCACCGCGTGCGCTGGTGACCGTGAGGGTGCTGACGCAGCCCGGATCCTGAACGTCCTGCTGTTGGGCGCATTGGCTGTTTGTCCAGATGCAGAGCGTCGAGATGGAGCCGAGATCGGTGGGTTGATTGAGGCACGTGTCGTGGTCCGTGATCTTCGAGCACGGGACCGGGGTGCCCGAGCAGGCGCCGAGGATCTGGAACGTGCCGCCGTCGTCTTCGCGCCAGACGCACCCGGAGATCGAGACGCACAAGTCGCGATTTCCCGCGCTGTCGCTGCACGGTTGTGGAGTGCCGACGCAGGATCGCCCGCTCGAGGTGCTCATGTCTCTGCAGCCACGCTGCGCGCCGCAGTCCAGCATGACATTGCAGCTCGACGGCGTCCCGCTGCACCGCGCGGACGTCGTGCCCGCGCCGGCTTCCGTCCCGGTGGGATTCGGATCCGTCGAGCTCGTGGACGATGAGCTGCACGCCAACCCAACCACACTCGCCAAGAAGAGAGCAAACACGCGCATGGTTGGCGCATCATGTCCCCGGCGCAGTCGCGCGACAAGCCACCCAAACGGATAACGAGCGTCAGGGAAGCGAGAGCGTGACGTCGATGCTCGGGCAGCCAGCCGGCTTTGGGTCGCTGAACTTCAACGCGAGGTAGACTGGGTTCGCGCCGCTGCCGCCGTTGCCAGGGGAGTACTCGATCTCCGGCTTGCCCTCGGCTGCGCCCTTGCCGTCCGCGCAGCCGATGCCGCTCGGGCCGATCACCTTGCCGGATCCATCGAGCCACTCGCCGCCGACGCAGATCTGCGCGGCCGACGAGTTCTTCCCTTTGCCCTGAATCACGAGCTTCTCGGGATCTTTCGTGAAGCGGAAAGGTCCGATGTACACGGTCGCCGAGCACGTGAGCGTGAACGTCGCTGGCGCGCCCTTCTGGAGCGCCTTCGCGTTCGCGAGGCTCGATCCCGATCCGTCTCCGCCTCCATCGGTGCCTTGCGCAGCGCTCACCGATCGGGCCGTCGTCGCCGTCGCGGTCGTGGACGGCTTGTCCGTCGGCGGTGGAGGCGCGTCCTTGGTGCAGCCTTCGAGGCAGAGCGCCAGCAGCAAAGGCGCCAGCGTGACGATGATGGTCCTGTGCATTCTTGCTCCTCTACTTGTGCGACTTTCGAAGGTTCGCGCCGTCGCCGTAATAGACGTACGTGCCGTCGCTCACGACCGAGTAGGGGTTGGCCGTGCCGATCGTCTGTGCGTTCCCATTGGGCGTGCCCTTCGGGACGCGCTGGAGCGTTCCGGAGCTCGCGCCTTGCCCTGCGGTCGCGACGGTGAAGAAGTAGAGGAAGGAGTCGTCGACGGCGATCCCGCCACGCACGAGCGCGGGCGTCTCGATCAACTTCTCCGTCGTGCCCGAGCCGTCCTTCGGCCGGCGCCACACGCCGCCGAGCTTGTTGGCGTTGTCTGCGCCTGCCCAGTACACGTGGGTCGCGTCGGTGATCATTCCGGTCATCGACGGGACGAACGCGCCGATCTTGTAGTCGGCGGGAGGCGCGACCTCCGTCGCCGTCGCGGCGCCGGTGGCCAGCGTGTTCGGCACGCGCTTGATGCCCGTGAGGTCGCCGCCGCCGAAGAAGACGTTCGTGCCGTCCGTCGCGATCGCGGCGGGAGCGACGAGGCTCGAGACCGTTCCGCCAGCGACGCCTGCGAGCGAGAAGCCACGCACCGCGCCCGAGACAGCGCCGTCGGCGCGATAGACGCCGGCCGCGTCGGCGGCGAGGAGCTGGTAGCTCTCCATCAACCCCGCAGGCCCTGCGGATCCGTACGCCGTCAGGCTGCCGCCGCCGATCGGCACGGAGTACAGGATCGTATCGCCGCCCGGCGGGTTGGTCCCGCCTGCGACGTAGACCTTGCCGCCGGCGACGGCGATGCCGCCGGCGGGGTTTCTCGTCTCGCCCGGCGGCGTGTTCACCGCGAGCACCGTCGCGCCCGCGGTTCCGTCGGTCCTCACCGATCCGATCTCGAGCTTCTGGCTGAAGTAGGTATGCGCGATCGTGTAATAGAGGACGCCGTTCGACAGCGCGATGTGCCCAACGCCAGGCGCGGACACGGGCGCGACGAGCTCGGGCGCGCCCGGCGCTCCGCCGTCGCCACCGCCGCCGCCGTCTCCGCCATCTCCGCCGCCACCGTCGAGACCGCTGTCGCCGCCTCCGCCGTCGAGCGCTTCGGTCACGAGCGTCGCGCAGCTGCCTTCGTTCGCCGAGTACGTCGCGCCGATCCCTCCAGGGCTCGTGAACGTCCCGGCGAGCACGGCGCCGCTCACCGTTCCAAGCACCTTGGCGCCGCCTCCCTGGATGTCGACCTGATCGCGCGCGAACGTGCCCGCGATCGCGTCGCGTTTGCCAGGGATCGCATACGCCGCGCCCGCACGATCCCCCGCGGTGAAGACGCCCACGAGCCCGGTCGTCCCGCCGGTGATGCGCCCGCAATACACCTTCACCCCGAGGAGATCTTTCACGAGCGTGAGCGGCACCTCGCCGAACGGCGTCTGCGCAGGCGGTCCGGAGATGACGCCATTCTCGAGCTTTCCACGGAACGTGATCTCACCTTTGGCCGAGGAGCCGCTGAAGGTGAGCGCGAGCGTCGTGGCGTCGAACGTGCCGGTGACGGAGACGGGGACGCCGAGGACGCCCGACACGATCGTCCCGCTCACGGTGACCGTGCCGTTGGCGAGCGGATGCAGCGTGCTCACCCGCGTGCTCGCCGCCGACGCGACGCTGATCTTCACCTCCGCGGTGAAGCCGTCGCCGACCATGACGCCGGCGTAGCTCCCCTCCGGACCCGTGCTCGTCGTGGAGCTCTTCGCCGCGTCGTCGTCACCACAGTGAACCACGCCCAATGTGCTGGCCACGGCGACCGCGACCACCCACAGCCGATGAATGCGCATGGGAAATCATCCCGCGCAGCGGGAGCGGCGGGACATACCTCGTTTCCTTACGTGAGGTCCTCGGCATGGCGACAAGCCGATCGGGTATCTTTCGCCGGTGGCGCGCCTGCCAGGACCGAAGCTCATCGAGGTGGTGGAGGCCATCTATTCGAACATCGAGCTCGATCACCCTGGCCGGTGGCTCGCGCGCGTCCTTCCTCACGTGAGCGCGTGCGTCGGCTGGGAGCGCGGCGGCTACGCGCACGCCTACGATCTCCGCGGCGCTCCCGAGCGTTGGGGGCTCTCGATGCCGGTCGCGCACGACCTCCCTCCCGAGGTGGCGTCGACGGTGATGAGCTGCTTCGCGGTCTCGCCGCACGAGGAACGCCGGCATCTCTACCTCGACGCCGGTCCCGCCGGGACGTTCAGCGAGCACGCGGGCACCACGTTCGACGGCATGGCCGGAGAAGCTGGGGCGAGCGAACGGATCGGCGTGCGCGACTGCGCGTACGTCAACGCGACGAACCCCGACGGCGACGGCGTGATCTTCTGCATCACCCGCGACAAGCCCGGAAAGCTCGAGCCGCGGACGCGCAGCCAGCTCTCGATGATCGCCGCGCACGTCGCGGCGGCGCAGCGACTCCTGCGTGCGCTCGTCAAAGGGACGGCGTCACCCGCCGCGATCTTCGAAGCAAACGGACGCGTCGCCCACGTCGAGAAGCCACACGAGAGCGCTCTTCCCCTGCTGCGCGAGCGTGTCCTCGCGGTCGATCGTGCGCGCGGCCGGCTTCGCCGGACCGATCCCGACCGCGCGCTGTCGTCGTGGCAAGCCCTCCTTCGCGGGCAGTACTCGACGGTCGATCGCTTCGAGTCGGATCAACGGCGCTACGTGCTCGCGTTCGTCAACGAGCCAAGCCTCCTCGATCCGCGCGGGCTCACCTCGGCGGAGAGCGCGGTCGCGGCATGGGCAGCGCGCGGTCATCCCGAGAAGGTGATCGCCTACGAGCTCGGCATCGCGCAAGGCACCGTGAGCGCGCTCCTCTCACGGGCTTACCGCAAGCTCGGCGTCCGATCGCGCGCGGCGCTCGTCGCGCGGCTCGGCGTCCCGACGAAGATCGAGCAGATGAAGCTCGACGACGGCGCCGAGGTGCTCCTGTTCTCGGCCCCGACCGAGGAGCACGGCGCGCTCGGCACACTCACGAAGGCCGAGCGTGAGGTCGCGAGCGCAGCCGCACGCGGCGACGACAACCGCACCATCGGCAAGCGGCGCGGGGTCAGCCGGGCGACCGTCGCGAAGCAGCTCGCATCGGTCTACGCGAAGCTCGGTGTCGGCACACGCGCCGAGCTCGCACGCCTCCTCACGCGAGACGCCTCGCCCCCGAACGCAGCGGCGAGTCGACCCGCGACGTCGTCTCGCAAGGGTCGAACGAGAAAGTAGCCCTACGCGCGAGCGCTTACCGGGCTCGTTGTCGCTGGTTCGATCGCCCAACGCAGAGAGCTCCGCGACCATGTCGGGGCGTGCTTAACACCCTATCGTGTTGGACAGCCATGATGTCGATTCTACGAATGGTTGGACGTTTCGCACTCGCCCTCGCTCGTACCACGCGGGCTCGGCGCGCGGCTCGCGGTCCGGCGCGTCCCACGTGGTCGTTTCAATTCGAGTGGATGCTGGAGTATTTGCGCACCGACTGGCATGCCACGAGCGCCACGCCCTTCGCGCAGCTGCGCGCAGAGGTCGACGCGCGGCCGTATCCACGCACGATGGTCCGGCGAACGAAGATCCGTGACGCAAAGCTCGGGGGTGTCCCGACGCGGTGGTTCACCGCGCCGGACGCGGACGAGTCGCACGTGATCTTGTTCTTCCACGGCGGCTCGTACATCTATGGATCCGTACGCACGACGCACGCGGATCTCTGCGCGCGCCTCGCGCTCATGACGAAAGCGGCGGTCGCGGGCGTGGAGTATCGCCTCGCGCCGGAGCACCCGTTTCCGGCGCAGCTCGAAGACGCGCGCGCTGCCTTTGCTGCGCTCGTCGAGAGCGGCGTGACGGAGGACCGTATCGTCGTGGCGGGAGACTCGGCCGGCGGAAACCTCGCGATCGAGCTTCAGATCGCGCTCCGCGATGAAGGACGGCCCCAGGCGGCGGCGGCCGTTCTTCTCTCGCCGTGGTCGGACCTGCGCATGCCAGGCCGGTCGTTCGCCGACAACGAGCGCTTCGACTTCGGGACGCGCGACGTCTTGGTGAAGCACGCGGAGGCGTTCGCCGGGAAGCACGACCTCGACGATCCGCGGATCTCACCGGTGAACGCGAAGCTCGACGGCCTCGCGCCTACCCTCATCGTGGCCGGTGAGGTCGAGATCCCACGCGACGACATCCTCGAGATCGCGCGCCGGCTCGAGGACGCAAAGGTCGCCGTCACGCTGCACGTCGCGCCCGACATGCCACACAACGCGGCGCTCTTCGCCGCGTACCATCCGAACGGGATGCGTGCGCTCGAGGAGGTCGCCCGCTTCACGCAGGCCATCTTCGAGCGCGCTTGACGTGCGGCGCTTGTCGAATCACTCAGGCTTCCACCCGCGCCGGCGTCGTGTCGGGCCGGTCGCGTGCTTCGTCGGCGGCAGCGAGCGGAGGTAGCGGAAGATGCTCTTCAGATCGCTGTCCGTCATCTGCTTGAAGCTCGCCCATGGCATCTGGGTGCCGCGCGAGGCTCCGCCGACGTTTCGAAAGCGATCGAGGAACGCGGCTTCGTCGTAGCTCCCGAGCGCGCCGGTCTCGGGATCGGGCGTGAGGTTCGGCGGGCAGAGCTCGAAATTCGGATCGAGCTTGTCCTTCTCGGGCGCAGACGCCCCGGAGAACCGCGGCCCTGTCTCGGCAAATCCTGCGGTCGGATCGGTCGGCGTGTGGCACCCGAAGCAGAGCGCGGGGCCATTCGCGAGGTACTCACCACGCCCGACGCTCGGCTCGTCGGAAGGCGGCACATACGCCGGCGCGGACGACATGCGAGGGTTGAATTTGCCCGCTAGGGCCTTGGCGAGAAAGCCCCACTCATCGCGCGGGACCGCGCTCTTGATCGGCGGGAGCGTGCGCAGGTACGAGATCACGCCGGTGAGGTCTTCGTCGGACATCGGACCGACGGCGAAGGACATGAGCGGGTCGTAGCCACCTGCCGGTGACACCCCGTGTCGGATCACCCGGGCGAGCTCCGCGTCGGACATCTTGCCGATGCCGGTCTCGGGATCGGACGTGAGATTTGCCGGGTAGAAGGTGCCGAAGGCGCCGGCCTTGATGACGTAGCCGCCGCGGAGGTCCTTCGGGTCCGCGGGGAGCTCGAGCTTGTTCGTGCTCTCGCCGTTGCCGTGGCATGCCGGGCAGTGCGCGACCGCGTTCGCGACGTAGGCGCCGCGCGCGATGACCGCAGGATCCTGGCTCGCTTTGATGTTTGGGAGCGGGATCGCGCTGAAGTCCCGTTGGTAGGTGAGGTGGACGTACGCGAACGCGCTCGTCGCCGAGAAGAGCAACGCCCCCACCACCCCTAGCGCGATCCTCCGCGCACGCTTCTTCCGAGGCGACGCTTGGCTGATGTCACGATCGTGTGTCTCCCCCGAAGAATCCATCCGCACCCTCCAATGTTGTCAGTGACAACATTGATTCCACGAGATGTTGACGCTGTCAACTCTCGACCGCACTATGCGGACCATGGCGCGAACGACGAAGCGGTCGAGGCCGGCCAAGGGCCAGTATCACCACGGAGATCTGCGCGCCGCGATCCTCGACGTCGCGTCCGAGATGTTGCGCGAGGAGGGTCTCGAGAGCCTCAGCCTTCGCGAATGCGCGCGGCGCGTGGGCGTCTCGCATACCGCGCCGTATCGGCACTTCACCACGCGAGAGGAACTCATCGCCGCGCTGGCTTTCCAGGGCTTCGGCTGGTTGAAGGAGGCGGGCGTGGAGGCGATGGCCGGCCTCGAGGATCCGACCGAGCGCCTCCACGCCTACGGGGTCGCGTACGTGCGCTTCGCCGTCGAACATCCGGACCGCTTTCGCCTGATGTTCGGCAGCGCGACCGCGTCGTCGTGCGCCCCCGAAGCCGCAAGCGACGCGTTCGCGCTCCTAAGAGACTGCGTGAGCGCCGTCATCGGCAAGAAGAAGGACGCAGACAGCGCGGCGCTCGCCTTCTGGACGCTTCCCCATGGCCTCGCGATGCTCATCCTCGACGGCCGCGTCCCGACAGCGCTCGTGTCGACACGCCGTGCCCTCGAGAAGCTTGCGCTCACGTGCTTCGCCCACTGGCACGGGTGACGGGCACCGGCGCGGGCAGCGCACAAACGAAAAAGCTGCGCCAATACATCGAGCGGATGCCTTCACGTTCGATTGACGGCGGTCGCTCTTCGCATACGTTCGGGCTCATGGTCACGAAGCTCACCATCAGACTTGTCCTCCTTGGACTGCTGGTCATACCTGCCTGCGTCGGCGACGACCCGACGGACGCGCCGGATGGTGGAGTGGATGGAGGATCGGGCGCGGACTCGGGCGGCGCGGACGCGACCGACTCGGGCAGCACGGACGGGACGGTCGCGTGCGATGGCGGGATCATCTGCGGTGGATCGTGCGTCGACGTGAAGACGAACGGGAAGAACTGCGGCAGGTGCGGTCATGATTGCCTCGGCGGTCAATGTGCCAACAGTGCGTGCACGCCGGTGATGCTGGCCGCGAACCAGGGCACGCCGATCAACATCGTGGTGGACTCCAAGAACGTCTACTGGACGAACTACAGTGGCGGGCAGGTGATGAAGTGCGCCAAGGATGGCTGCAACGACAACCCCATCACGCTCGCATCGAATCAAGACAAGCCTCGCTGCGTCACGCTCGACCCGTCTGCCTTGTATTGGACGAGCGAAGGCTCGGGGCAGATCTCGCGGTGCGACACCGGCGGGTGTAGCGGCAATCCCACCGTGCTCGCCACGGGGCAGACGAAGCCGTTCGGGATCGTCGTCGACGCGGTCAACATCTACTGGGCGAACTACGTCTCGGGTGGCTCGATCATGCGATGCCCCATCGCGTGCGGGAACAACCCAAGCACGGTCGTGAGCGGTCAACCCGGTCCCCTCAACGTGGCGTTCGACGGAACGAACCTGTTCTGGACGAACCTACCGGGCGCGATCAACGGTGAGGTGGCGACGTGTCCCCCGAGCGGCTGCGCCGACGCGGGGATCCTCGCGGCGGCGCAGATCTCGCCCGCCGGGATCGTGGTGGACGCCACGAATGTCTACTGGACTCTCCGCGCCTCCACCGGCGCTGTGATGACGTGCGCCAAGAGTGGCTGCAACGGAAACCCGAGCGTGGTGGCGCCCCAACAGGCGTCGCCGACGGGCATCGCGATGGATGCGACGGACCTCTATTGGACGAACCAAGGCGCGGGCGGACAGATCATGAAGTGCGCGAAGACGGGCTGCAACGGAACGCCCACCACCCTCGTCACGACGCAGACCCAGCCTGCCGGGATCGCCGTCGATGATGTCGCCATCTACTGGACCAACGACGCCGCGGGTCAAATCATGAAGGTCGCGAAGTGATCTCCGGCCGCGCGTGATCGAGCCGTCACCGCGAACGACCGCGCGTACGAACCAGTGATCCCGCGCGGGCGCCCGCGACGATCGTGCGCACCGCGGCGTCGAGCAGCTCGGGCTTCAGCTTGCCGGAGCTGGCGGTCGATGCGTCGACGATCGCGCCGAGCATCCGCAAGAGCAGGCGCGGGTCGGTGCCGCGCGGGAGCTCACCGTGCGCGATCGCACGCGTGACCATCGCGTACCACGCGCCGCTTCGCTCCTTCACCGCGTCGCCGATGACGGCGCTGACCTCGGCGTCGTGTTTCTCGGCGAGGAGCCGCGCCCACGCCTGGCCTTCGACGCGATCCTTGAACGTCACCCTTCGCCGAAAGGCTTCCGTGAGATCGCGCTCGAGCGCGCCTGTGTCGGGGAGCGGCACGTCGTGCACGAACCTGCGCATCCATTCGACGGCGGCGGCCACGAGCTCGTTCTTGCGAGGCCAGCGCCGGTAGATCGTGGTCTTGTTGACCCCGGCCTCCTCGCTCACGGCGTCCATGCGAAACGCCCTGTAGCCCGACTCGGCGAGCTCGGCGACGGTGGCCGAGAGCACCTTCTGCACGACGCGCTCGCTACGCCCGCCGAGGACGTTCTTCGTTCGCCGTGTCTTCGAGCGCTTCATCGACGTTCGGCCGAGCTCCGGTCCAGGAACATAGCACGTTCGACGAGATGGCAAGTACGAGTTGCCATCTTGCTCGGTCACGATACGCTTGGTGACTTGGCAACACCGAGTTGCCTTTCGGAGGTCGCATGCTCTGGTCCCACGTCCCGATGTACTTCTTCGGCGGTGCCTTCTTCGCGAACTTCATCCCGCACTTCGTCTCTGGCGTGCTCGGGCGCACGTTTCCGACCCCGTTCGCCTCTCCTCCGTTTCGGGGCGCGTCGTCGCCGCGCGTGAACGTGCTCTATGGATTGTCGAACCTCGTCGCGTCGTACGCGCTGCTCTCGCTCACCTCCGACTTCGATCCGCGGAGCGCGATCCATGCCGGCGTCTTTGGGCTCGGCCTCGCCGCGATGTCGCTGTTCATCACGCGCTCGCTCGCGCGCATCCAGAGGGCTGGTCTGAGCCCGTAGAGGGACGCGCCTGCGCGGCGACGGCCGTTTGGCTATGATCGGCCGCGATGGACCGGAGTCGCGTCGACGAGTCACTCGCGCGCGCCCACGCCGCACACCCGGCGCGCTGGGTCGACGACGCCGCGTTCGTCGCGGCGATCGAGCCGCTCGCGGATCCCGATGGGGCGCACGTCGAGGATCTCTTCCTCGCCGTCGCGTGCCTCGCGGGACAATCGGAGGCGATCGCCGTGCTCGAGGCCCGGGCCTTCGCGCCCGCACGCGCGCACGTCGCGAGGCTCTTCGGCGATCAGGTGGCCGACGACGTCATCCAGCGAACGCGCGCCAAGCTGCTTACTGGAGAGCGGCGACTCGCGCTTTACCGAGCACGCGGACCGCTCGCAGGATGGGTGCGCGTCGTCGCCGTTCGCGAGGCGCAGGCCGATCGCCGCGCGCCCGAGCGCCGCGAGATCCCTCATGACGACCTCGAGATCCTCGGAGATGCTGGCGTCGCCGATGCGGAGGGCCTGGTCCTCCGCGCGAGATACGGCGCGGCGGCGAACGCGGCGCTGCAGACGGCGCTTCGAACGCTCGATCGCGAGACACGCGTGCTGCTCCGCATGCACTACCTGGACGGCGCGACGATCGAAGGTGTGGCTTCGATCCTCGGGGTGAGCCGCGCGACGGCGGCGCGTAGGCTCGCGGCTGCGCGCGCCGAGGTGGCGCAGGGTATGCGAAAGGCGCTCGCGGAGGCGCTCGGTGTCGACTCGGAGCAGGTCGATAGCATCCTCTCGGGGCTCGCGGGCTCGTTCGAGATCACGTTGCGAACGGCGCTCGCGACGACGTCGGAGGGTGGGTGACGAAGGGCGATCACCTCGACGACGAGACCATCGCAGCGTTCTTGGACGGTCGCATGGAGGCGCGTGGTTGTGAGGCAGCGTTCGATCACCTCGACGGCTGCGCGTCGTGCCGCGCGCTCGTCGCCGCCGCCGGCGCCACGGTCAGCGACGAGGACGCCACCACCGCGACCGCCGCAGGCGACGCCTCACCTGCAGCGCACGCGCCTCGCCTGCAGCGCACGCGACTCGGCCGCTTCACGATCCGAGCCGTCCTCGGCGCGGGCGGGATGGGCATCGTCTACGCGGCGCACGATCCCCAGCTCGATCGCTCGGTAGCCCTCAAGGTGCTACGCCCAGGCAGCGCTGACGTCGAGACCCGACGGCGCCGTCTGCTTCGAGAGGCGCGCGCCGTCGCGGGCCTCGTGCACCCGAACATCGTGACGATCTTCGAGGTCGGCGAAGCCGACGATCAGGTCTTCATCGCGATGGAGCTCTTGCGGGGAAAGACGCTCCGGCAAGCCGCGGTGGGCGCGTCGATCGACGATCGGCTCCGATGGATGCTCGACGCCGCGCACGCGCTCGAAGCTGCACATGCAGAGAAGGTCGTCCATCGAGACGTGAAGCCCGACAACATGTTCATCGTCGAGGCGACGCGCCGCTTGAAGCTCCTCGACTTCGGCATCGTCAAGCGTGAGTACGACGACGTGCCGGGTGACACGGACGCGGACGTCGCTCCGAGCTCTCTCGAGACCGCGGTGGGTCGCGTCATCGGAACGCCGCGCTACATGGCCCCGGAGCAACGCGAAGGACGACCCTCCGACGCGAGGACGGATCAATACGCGTGGGCGATCGTCGCCTTCGAGCTCTTCGCGCAAGCGAACCCTCGCGAGCTCGCCCCGTCGGAGCGGGAGCAGCGCCTCGTCGACGCAGGCCTCTCTCTTACGCTTGCGAGCGCGATCGTCCGCGCGATGTCGGACGCAATGACGGAGCGATGGCCGTCGATGCGTCCGATCATCAACGAGATCGAGCAAGAGCTGCGACGACCGGGTGTGGGAAAGCGTCCGCGCCGAAGCTATGCGCTCGTGGCGGTGATCGGCGTGGTCGCGTCCGGCGTGCTCGCGGCGGGCGTCCTCTCGACGCGCGGACATGAGCCTCCGCGCTCCGCCGGTCTCTGCTCGGTCGGAGCGTCGCGCGCATTTGCGGTGCCTGCTGACGAGGTTCATCTCTTCGAAGGAGGCGACGCCTCGGTGCTCGTCGGGAGCGTCGCGCCGGTCGAAGCGGGGGCGCGTCCGATGATGACGTTGCACGTCGAGCACGACGGCTCGCTCGCCGCGTGGAGCGATCCTCGCATGGCGATGGTGAGCCCGCGCGCATTTCTCGCGACCGGAGAGGGCGGCGGTCGTCCCGCGATCGTCTTTGGTGACGGCTCTTCCGAGAAGAGCACCGCGATCGTGATGGGCGTCGATCATGGCGATCTCGCGACGTCGACGGTCGAAGGCCAGCTCGTCGACTTCGTGAGCCGAGCGTACGGAGGCGCGTCGATCCTCGCAGCGGCGGTCGAGGCCGCGCCGCCCACGCAAGGGTACCGCGTCGACGTGGCGATCGTCGGAGGCCTCCCCGATCGTGCGTCGTGGCGTACGGTGACGAGATCGGAGGAGCGCCTTCGCCGGCTCGACGTCGCGGTCTCGGGTGAACGAACGGCGATCGCCTTCCAGTCACCCACCGAGCTGCGCGTCGCGCGACTCGATCGCGATCTGCAGCGCTTGGGCGACGTGCTCGTCGCGGCGCCCGCGTCCTCGGCGGCGGCGTTGGGCTGGCTCGACACGACGGTCGTCGCGCTCTACGTCGAAGAGCGAGGTGGCCGCGCGCGGCTTCGCTCGACCCTCCTCTCCGACTCTGCACATCGCTTCGCCGAGCCTCGCGAGGTGATCGCCGAGGCGCCCGTCGGAGACGAGCTTCGCCTGACGTCGGGCGCGAACGGGCCCCCGATGGTCGTCTGGGTGAAGGCCGATGGGACGAACTCCGTGCTACGGGCGGCGCCGCTCAGGCACGACGGCACGATCGATCCGGCCTCGGCCGTCGACGTCGCCCGTGCCCCGTCGTTTCGTCACGTGGTCGCCGTACCCACGCCGGCGGGAGTGGTGATGGCGTGGCTCGATCCAGCGCGCATGACCCACACGGCAAGGCTCTCGTGCCGGCCATGACGAACTATTTTTTGAGACGCTTCGCCCCGGGCTGCATCCACGGGGCGGAGGCGATGAAGAGATGAAACATTGGCAGGTTTTCGCGACGGTGGTCACCATGGCCGCCGTGGTCACGGGGTGTGCAGCGTCGGCCGACGAGCCCGCGGCGAGCTCCGCCCAGCCCCTCACCAGCGGCAGCTCGTGGGATGACCCATGCTCGGATCCCCTCGTGGATTGCTGGAGCGAGCCCGCGCTCGAGATCGACCAACCCTGGACGGATCTCGGCGACATGCGAGGGGATCGACTCTACGGCGGGTGGGGCGGAGGGGCCGCGATCTGCAGCGACGTCACCGGGCGCGTGAGCGGGCAGGTCGCGGACGACTACAGCTCGGCGTACGCGAGCTTGCAGGCGGCGGCGGAGAGCTACTGCCGCGGCGTGGACCAAAGCAGCAGCTCCTGCCGCGTCTACAGCACGCGCGTCGACGTCGACTTCGGGTCCGGGTACGACTGCTACCGGCCCGTGGGTGGCGGCCGGATCTGCTCGGGTCAGGTGACTTGCCGCCGAACGAATCGCTGAGCCGGTGAAATTTCGCGTAGGCCTCGGTCGACTCATCGAAGATGATCGATCGTGTGCCTGCCTCCGATGCGCTAGGTCCGCACCTCGCTTCGTCGCTCGAGCAGCTGCGCGCCCGTGCGGTAGAGACGCAAAGCACCGCGTTCTACGTGGAGCGCGGCGGTGTCCTGGCGAGCGAAGCGGGGGCGATCGATCGACCGATCGAGATCATGAGCATCACGAAGTCCGTCGTGAGCCTCGTGGTCGGTCAGTTGATCGATCGCAAGCTCGTGGCGCTCGACACGAGCGTGGCGGAGTACATCCCTTCGTGGCGCGGCACGCCGAATGAGGCGATCCGCGTCGCGCACGTGCTCGACCACACGAGCGGCCTCGCCGACAAGCCGACGACAGAGGACATCTATGCCGCGGGCGACTTCGTCGCGTTCGCGGCGGCCGCCGAGCTCGATCGACCGCCGGGGAAACGGTACGCATACAGCAACCGCGCGTCGAACCTGCTGCCCGAGATCGTCAAGCAAGCATGTGGCAAGCCACTCGACGAATGGGCCCGCGAGCATCTCCTCGAGCCTCTTGGCATCGCGGACTTCACCTGGTCCAAAGACCGCGCCGGAAACGTGCAAGGAATGAGCGGGCTCTCCATGAGCGCGCGGAGCCTCGCGCGGATCGGTCGGCTCGTGCTCGATCGTGGGACCTTCGCGGGGCGTGAGATCGTCTCGCGCCATTGGATGGACGCCTCGACGCGAACGTATCGTGACGCCGACGCGTTCTGGTCGACGGCCCCGCGAGGTCTCGGCTGGTTCCTCGACCCCGAGCGCGTCGAGTTTGGTCTCTCGTCACGCGTCTTCGAGAGCTGGAGAGAGTCGGGCGTTCCCGCGAGCTTCCTCGATCGACTCCGCCCTCTCGAGGGCCGCTTCTTCTCGTCGCAAGACGCGTTTCGCGCGGAGGTGCAGCGGACGCTCCTCGGCAAAGAGCTGCCGGTCTCCGATCGCCATCTCGCGTCGTTCTATGCGATGACCTGGAAGGCGAACCGCCCCGACGCGGACATTCGCTACGGCGAGCCCCGCTCGATCTCCGCGAACGGTTGGGGCGGGCAGTACCTCATCGCGATCCCCGCTCAGGACGTCGTCGTCGTTCGTCTTCGCGCGATCGAAGAAGACGAGCCGGGGAGCTTCTTCGACGACGTGAATGCCATCCTCCTCGGCGTGAAGCGCGCGCGACCACCGCTGGCCTTTCGAGCGTTGAAGGGCCTCTTCAAGCTGCTCGGTCGCGCGCGAGGTTGATGTGGACGGCGAGACGGCACGCGGTACCCTCCCCAAGAGAGGGACACATGCTGGATGTCGAGGCGCTCGAGCGTGTGGGGTTGGCGGCGCTTTCGGGCGCGCCAATCGTGACGAACGACCCGGCGCTGGCGACGCCTCGCGTGCTGGCGCTTCGGGATGGATCCCCACCCGTCGCGTATCTCGTCGCCGCGACGAAGAAGGCCGTCTTTCTCCTGCCGCTCCGCGAAGGCGTGACGTTGGTCGGGCGAGGATCCGGCTGCGAATACGAGGCGTCGCGCACGGAGCTCGCGGGCGTGGTCGAGGGCGCGCAATGGAAGATCACGTGCACCGCGACGCATGCGCTCGTGCAAGACACGGGCTCGACGAACGGCTCCGTCCTGCTCGGTCGCGACGATCGAGACGCTTCGTCGACGGGTCTCGCTGCTCTTCACGTGGGATCCGTCGGGCGGCGCGTCGGCTGGGACGGCGTCACGCAACACGTCGAGGCGGCGCCGCTCGAGCGCGGTGATGTCCTCGTGAACGCCTACGCCGCGTTCGTGTTCGTCGCGCGCGAAGCAGGCGATCGCTAAGGGCCGTCGAGCGCGTCGGCCCACGTTCGGGCCCAGCGCTCGATCGGCGCGAGCGCGCGAAGCAGCTCGGTGCCGGCGCGCGTGAGCCCATAGCCATCCGGCGGCGTGAGCTCGACGATGCCTGTCTCGCGGAGCTCCTTCAGGCGAGCGTTGAGCACGGTGGGCGAGAGACCGTCGCAGCGCGCGCGGAGCTCGCGGAAGGTCGCGCGCTCGGCCCTCAGCTCCCAAAGCACGCGGAGCGCCCAGCGACGGCCGAGGAGGTCGAGCGCCGCCATGATCGGTCTGCCCGAACGCGACCCTCGGACCGCGCTGCCGGGCTTCGGCACCTTCGATCGACTCGCCATGCTACGGGAACTGTAGCACGAATCGTGCGGGGGACGTTCTGCCCTTGATCCCCGCTCGAACGTTGCTACTGATTATGTAGCATGAGCATCAAGCCACGCATCGAGCCACTCACGCCGCCCTATGCTCCTGACGTCGAAGCCTCGCTTCGCAAGTGGATGCCGAAGGAGGCGGCGGTCGAGCCTCTCGCGCTGTTTCGAACGATCGCGCGCCATCCAGCGCTGAGCGACCGCCTCCGCCACCTCGGCGCGTTCTTCCTCGGCCATGGCGCTCTCCCGCTTCGGATCCGCGAGCTCGTGATCCTGCGCACGACCGCCCGCTGCGGAGCCGAATACGAGTGGGGCGTCCACGTGTCGGCGTTCGGCGCCGTCGCAGGGCTCGACGCGAGCATGATCGACGCGACCGTCCGTGCCGCGCCGAGCGGAGGCGACCTCGACGCGTTGACGTTACGCGCGGTGGACGAGCTCCACGACGACGGGACGCTGAGCGACGCGACGTACCATGCGCTCGCGGCGCACTTCGACGAGCACGCGATCCTGGAGCTCCTCGCGCTCACGGGCTTCTATCATCTGGTCTCGTTCCTCGCTGGCGCCGTGCGCGTCGAGCACGAGCCTTGGGCCGCTCGCTTCCCCGCGGTTCACGCCAGCGTAACGCCCCCTCGTCCAACGGAGCCGATCGATGTCCCAGGTTGACGCGCACTACGAACAGCTCCTCGCCGATGTGTACTCGTGGATGCTCGGCGACTTCGCCGCGCGCGTCGAAGCGCAGGTCACCTGGCTGCGCGAGACGGTGGGTGCTCCCGAGGCGGGCACCGCGCCGCCGTCCGCGATCGATCTCGGCGCCGGCTCCGGCGCAGACGCGATCGCGCTCGCCCGTCTCGGTTATCGCGTCAGCGCCGTCGACACGAGCGACAAGCTCGTTCGCGAGGCGCGCGAACGCGTCGCCGAGGCCACGCTCGCGCACCCGGTCGACGTGGTGAAAGCCGACGTCATCTCCTTCCTCGAAGAGAAGGGAGCGTCGTCTTCGCCCGCCCACCTCGTCACCTGCCTCGGCGACACGCTCACGCATCTCGACTCCATCCCGGCGATCCAGCGAATG
>JBGAFW010000096.1:0-36823 GCA_044227045.1 Labilithrix sp. | reverse complement strand
GAAGGATCGCTGCACGTGCGCGGGCAAGGCGCGCTCGTGACGTACTGCCCGCAGACGGTCGACGAGCCGAACGACGACGTGCATCACCTCGCGGCGTCGTTCGACGGCGTCGCCGCGGAGATCAAAGGACGGCTCGACCTCGACGACGAGGAGCTCACGCGATGGCCGACGCTCTCGCCCGGTGAACGAAAGCGCTGGCAGATCGGCGCGGCGCTCGCGCGCGAGCCCGACGTCCTACTCCTCGACGAGCCCACCAATCACCTCGATCGCCGCGCGCGCGACCGGCTCCTCGGGGCGCTCGAACGCTTTCGCGGCGTCGGCGTGATCGTCTCTCACGATCGCGCCGTGCTCGAGCGGCTTCCGCGATCGATCCTGCGCGTGCACGATGGCGCCGTCGCGATCTACGCCGGACGCTATTCGGACGCGCACGGATCCTGGGAGGCCGAGCGTCGCGACCGTGAAGAGGCACACGCGCAAGCCAAGGCGGCCGTACGCATCGCCGAGCGGCGGCTCGACGTCGCGCGGCGGACCCAAGAGTCCGCGGCCAGCTCGGTGAGCGCCCGCAGCCGCATGAAAGACAAGAACGACAGCGACGGCCGCGGCATCCTCGCAGCGAACCTCGCGCGATGGGCCGAGGCGCGCGCGGGCCGGACCGTGCGCGTCGTCGCCGATCACGTCGCGCGACTTCGCGAGGAGGTGCCGGCGGTCGAGCGTGATCGAACGCTGGGCGGCAAGGTGTTCGCGACGTACGAGCGAGCGCCCAACGCCAACCTGTTCCACCTGAGCGCCGGCGAGATCCGATCCGACGACGATCAGGTGGTGATCCTCCGGGACGTGCGCCTCACGATCGGACGTGAAGACCGCGTTCGCATCGCCGGCGCCAACGGCGCGGGAAAGACGACGCTCCTCCGCGCGTTGCTCGACGCCTTTGGCGCCGACGACGACAAGCGCCGGCAGCGTGTGCTCTACGTCCCGCAGGAGATCGAGCCAGACCACGTCTCCGCGCTGCTGGCCGAGCTCCGTTCGCTCGAGCCCGAGGAGAAGGGTCGCGTCCTCTCGGTGTTCAGCGCGCTCGGGAGCGATCCCGAGCGCGTGCTCGCGTCGAACGGCAGCGTGCTGTCGCCCGGAGAGGCACGCAAGCTCGCGCTGTCGCTCGGCCTCGGCCGCCATGTCTGGGCGCTCGTGCTCGACGAGCCGACGAACCACCTCGACCTGCCGACGATCGAGCGCCTCGAGAATGCACTCTGCACGTATCCAGGCTGCGTCGTGCTCGTCTCGCACGACGACGCGTTCGCCGCGCGCACGACGCGCTCCACACTCGACGTCCGCGATTGCACGGTGCACCTCGCCTGAGCACGATGACCCACGCCAGCGTGGGCTCCACGTGGATCGCTAATGCTTTCGCGTCGGGGTCGGCGCGGGCTTTCGTGTTGGTGGCGGCGCTGGCGGCCTCTTCGCGGGTGGCTTGCCGGCCGCGTGCGGGGACGTCGGGTGCTGCGGGCGAGCCGGCGGCCTTGCTGAAGGCAGCACCGCGACCGACGACGCGGGGGGCGCAGCGGCGTCTCCGGTGACAGGTTCGGCCGAGATGCTGTCGGTCTCGAGCGCCCCTGCGTCGTCGATGTCTTCCACGCTCGCGTCGGTGTCGGTGCCGGGCGCGGAAGACGCGTCCTGCTCCTCCGTCGCGCTCGTCGTCGTCGCGCTCGCGCTGGTGCTCGGCGCCAGCGACGGCGGCGCGCTCGACGCCCAGAGCGACGCTCTCCGCACGAGCTCTTCTTGGATCGACGGGAGGAGCTTCCACGCGCCGACGCCAAGCAAGAGCAAGACGATGAGCCATGGAAGCGTCGCCGATCGCGCGAGCGAGCGCACCGGGGCTTGGATCGCGCTCTCTTCTTCGATGTCGACGTACGTCTTTCGGCGCGCGGCGCGCTGCACCTTCGCGTCGTCGCCGCTACCTTCGTCGCGCGCGGCGGCCTCCTCGTCGTCGTTCGTGTCTTTCGCGTCTTTCGCGTCTTTCGCGTCGGTCGTCTGTGGAGGAATGTCTGCGAGGGACGAGAACGAGCCGACGCGCACGTTGCGCGCGGAGAAGGGGATGACGACGAACGACGCGGCCGAGGTGCGCACGCACATGTCGAGCGCGGCGCGGACGTCGGCGCGCATCGCTTCGGCGTCGGGGTAGCGATCTTCGCGATCGAACGCGAGCGCGCGATCGATGACGTGCGCGAAGCTCTCGGAGACGTCGGGCTCGATCGAGCGGAGCCGCGGCGCGGGGACGTTCGCCATCAGCGTGACGAGCTGCACCATGTTCTCGGCTTCGTGGATGCGGCGGCCGGTGACGATGCGGAACATCGTGGCGCCGAGCGCGAAGATGTCCGTGCGTCCGTCGATCTCCGCGCTGCGTCCGGCGGCTTGCTCGGGCGACATGAACGACGGCGTGCCGACGGCGATGCCTGCGTTCGTGACGCCGCGTGCCTCCGAGATGCGCGCGAGCCCGAAGTCGAGCACCTTCACACGAACGCCTTCGCGCTCCGGGTCGGGCGCGAGGAAGATGTTCTCGGGCTTGAGATCGCGATGGATGACGCCGTGCGCGTGCGCGGCGGCGAGGACATCGAGCACGGCATCCATCACCTCGAGCAGCTCGCGCTCGGTGAGCTTCGGGCCGCGGAGGACGCGCTCTTGCAGCGACTCGCCTTCGAGCAGCTCCATCACGAGGTACGCAGAGCCCTCGTCCGGGCCGCTCTTGACGACGTCGTCGTCGAGCACCTGCACGGCGCCGCGATGCTCGACGCGGTTGGCGGCGTAGCCTTCGCGCAAGAACCTCTCACGCACCTCGGCGATACGCGCGAGCTCCGGATGCAGCACCTTCACCGCCGCGCGCGCGCCGTTGCGATGCTTGGCGGCGTACACGGCGCCCATCCCGCCCGAGCCGATGAGGTGCTCGAGCGTCCATTTTTCGTTCAGGACGGCGCCCACGCGCTCGAGCGCACGAGGATCCACGCCGTCCGACGTCATCGTCTTCGTATAGCGCAAAGCGGGCCCTCGCGCGTCAGGCGTGTGCGTCGTGCGATACGCTTGGTCGGAAAAATAGGCCGATCGTGTGTCTCCCAACACGGGGCGCTGGCCCATACCCCACGCTTCGTTGCGGGCAGGAACCCGCACATCGGTTGACGCACCGAGGACGCATGCGCATCTTCGAGCGCGAAACGTTGTTCCTTTTTCGCCCCCTCCCTATCGTGAGCTCGTGACCTCACTGACGCTCGAACGCCTCGGGTGGTCGGATGCGTTTGCCGAGCAGATGCCGGCGGACCGGCCTGACCTCCGGCCGGCTCGCGTCGCGTCCGTGTATGCTGCACGCGTCGGCGTATGGGTGCCTGGTCTCGAGCCTGCCGAGCGCCTCGCGAGCCTTCGCTCGCATCTCCTCGGTCGCGATGGCCCCGTCGGGGGCATCGCGGTGGGCGACTGGGTCGCCGTCGGCGAGACGGGCGATGAGGTCGTCGTCGAGCTCGCGCTCGCGCGCCGCACGAGCTTCCTCCGGCAGGCCGCCGGAGAGCGCGCCGAGCCACAGGCGATCGCTGCCAACGTCGATCGCGTGTTCGTCGTCACCGCGGTCGACGCCGACTTCAACCTCCGGCGCCTCGAGCGTTACCTCGTGGCGATCGCCGCCGGCGGAGCCGAGGCCCAGGTCCTCCTCACGAAGGCGGACCTCGTCGACGACGTGAAGCTCGCCGAGCTCATCGCAGAGTCGAGCGAGCTCGCGCCCACGTTCGCGACCAGCGCGCGAAGTGGTCACGGCGTGGAGATGCTGCGCGAGCGCGTCCCCGCCGGCACGACCGCGACGCTCGTCGGCTCTTCGGGCGTCGGCAAGTCCGCGCTCGTCAACTGCCTCCTCGGTCGCGACGCGCAGCTCGAGGGCGCGGTGCGCTCCTACGATCGCAAGGGCCGCCACACGACGACGCGCCGCGAGCTGTTTCTCATCCCGCACGAAGGCGCGGGCCTCTTGATCGACACGCCGGGCATGCGCGAGCTGAAGCCGTGGATCCCCGACGGGGAGATCATCGACGACGCCTTCGACGACGTGATCGCGATCGCGTCACAATGCCGTTATCGCGACTGCAAGCACGAACGCGAGCCAGGCTGCGCCGTGCTCGAGGCGGTGAAGGCCGGCGAGATCGACGATAGCCGCGTCGTGTCGTGGCGAAAGCTGATGAGCCAGCAAGGCGAGCTATCGCCGCGTCAGGCCACGTTCGCGGCCGTCGCGTCGAAGCGTCACGCGCGCTCGCAAGAGATGTCGCTCCGAAAGCGTCTCCGCGAGAAGGGCTGAGCCGACGCGATCAGCGGAAGCCGCCAGCGTCGATCGACGGTGACGGCGACGGCGACGGTGCAGGCGAGGGCGGCTGCGGCGACGGTGCAGGCGATGGCGAAGGCGTTGGCGTTGGACCAGGTGTCGGTCCCGGCGACGGCGCAGGTGACGGACCAGGGATCGGCGCCTGATCGCGCGACGCAGCGCTCGCGGTCGCGCCCACCGCGAGCGACACCGACAGCAGCGTGAGCAGCGCAAGCACACGAGACCTCTTCTTCGACTCCTTCTCTTTCATCTTCATCGCTCCGCGCGCGTGCATTTTGCGAGCCTGCGAGCAAAATGGTTTCGGGCGCGAAGCGCCCGACACGCGAACAGAAGAGAGAGCATTTTTTACGAGCCTGCGAGCAAGGCTTCGGGCGCGAAGCGCCCGACACGCGAACAGAAGAAAGAGACTGTTTAGAACGACGCGAGCACGAGCGCGACGACGTACACGGCGACGCCTGCGACCCACAGCACCGCGCGCTTCGTCATCTTCTCCCGCCACGCCCAGTACGGGGCAAGCGGAGCGACCACGAGCGCGACGAGGGCGTGCCAGCGCGGCTGTTTTCGCGCGAGGCCGAACACGATCGAGACATGCGCGGTGATGACCCACGCAAATCCAATCAGCACGATCGCGACGAGGAGGATGTCTTTCAACGCGGACGTCTCTCTCTACTCGCTTTGGGGTGCGTTTGCATCCGCGCCAGCTCCAGCATCGCCCGCCGCCGCGTTCGCCTCGGCATTTCGCGCCGCCGCGTCGAGCTCTTCGATGGCGTTCGTCGTGGAGGCATCGCGGTCTTGTCCCATGTCGTTCGAGCGAACGATCCGTGACGGCGGGACGGGCTCTCCTTCGGTGTCGACGACGGCCGCCGCGGCGGGCTTCGCGGCCGTGACCGTCTCTGGCTCGGGGACCTCGTTGCCCGCGCTATCGCGCCAGACGCCGGCGGCGACGTAGAGCGTGCCGATGCGATCACGGACCGACGTCCACGGCGCGAACCGCGCGTTCGCCGGCGGCACCATCCAACGTCCGGGCTTCCACGCCCAGCGGCGAGCCTGCCATTGCCACTCTCCGTCGATCCACACAGCGTCGTCGTTCGGTCTCTTCGGGATGTTCTCGACGCGCGCAGGAGGTGGCGGAAACGGAACCTCGACGAGGGCGCTCGTCGGATGGCTCGTGTACTCGGGCGCGGGGAGGTTCTTGGCGCGACATGACGCGGCCGCGACGAAGAGCGCGCACGCGAACATCGCCGCCGAAGCCGAGAGCACATGACGAGGATGCATCGTTGACGAAGGAGACCCAGGAGCACGGGGCATACCAGCAGCGCGAGCATGGTGTTCGAGCCTCGACCCGCCACGACGGATCTAACGCGCCACAGACCGAGGCAGAAACGCACATCACGGTGGAGGTATCGGCCGCTAACGCGGAGAACGGCAGGTGGTGCCACCTTTGCTACCGGCCGGGGCGCACGGACCTGAACTTTGATGACGTCTCGTTTCTCAGTCGCGGGAGGTTGGCTTGCTTCTCTCTGCCTCGTCGCCGCCGCCTGTCTCTCGCTCGGTTGCCACAAGGTGCCCGAAGGGCGCTCTGCGGTAAACGAGGTCAACGTTCGCGGCGCCGACAAGATCGACGAGGATGAGATCGCCGACAAGATCGCGACGACGGAGAGCGAGAAGCTCCTCGGGCTCTTTCGCGGCGTCCTCTACGAGTATTCGGTCTTCGATCGAAACGTGCTCCAGCGCGACTTGGCGCGCGTCGAATCCTTCTATCGCTCGAAGGGATACTACGAGGCACATGCGCGTGCAGGCCGCATCTTCCACCTCGACGACAAACACGTGCGCGTCGAGATCGTGGTCGAAGAAGGGCCCGCGGTCGTCGTCCGCACCGTGCGCCTCGATGGGCTCGAAGGCACCGGCGTCTCGAAGGAGATCATTCAGATCGCACAGCGCTCCGCCGAGGAGCAGCTGCCGAAGGACAAGCCGTTCGCCGAAGAGGCGTTCGACAAAGCGGTCGGCGCCGTTCGGCGTGCGCTGACCGACCGAGGCTACGCCTACGCGAAGGTGAAGAACGACGCCGTCGTCGACATCGTGCAACACAAGGCCGACGTCGTCTTGACGGTGACCCCGGGTGAGCCGTGCATCTTCGGGCCAGTGACGATCGAGGGGCTTGGGCAGCTGCCCGAGTCACCGGTGCGGCGAGCGCTCGACATTCCGGAGGGCAAGCCGTACTCGGAGGCGATCCTCGATTCGGCGCAGCAAGCCGTCCTCGATCTCGGGGTGTTCGCGTCCGTCGACATCACGCCCGACCTCCCCGATCCGCCGCGGCGCGATCACGTCGTCCCGATCAAGGTGAAGCTCGAGCCCTCGCGCCTTCGCACCATTCGTCTCGGCGGCGGCTTCGAGTTCGACTCGCTCAAGACGGACATCCACGGGATCGTCGGATGGGAGAACCGCAACTTCCTCGGCGGCCTTCGGACGTTCAGTGTCAATTTTCGTCCAGGCGTCGTCCTCTACCCGATCCGCGTCAACAACATCGTCGCGCCGTCGAAGTTCTTGCCGGAGGAGCGCCTTCGGCTCGAGCTCCGGCAACCTGGCTTCATCGAAGCGCGCACGAACGGCTTCATTCGACCCGAGCTGAACATCCAGGGGCTCTACCTCGATCCCAATCCGCCGCCGAACGCGCGCGTGATCGGCTACGGCGAGCTGCGGAACTCCATCGGCGTCGATCGCACGTATTGGAGGTTCTACGCCGCGCTCTCCCACAACTTCCAGGCGGCATATCCCTTCGCGTACGTCGGGACGAAAGATCCGACGCTCGGCACGCTCTACATCTCGTATCCGGAGCTCATCACGCAGCTCGACTTTCGAAACGACCGCGTGCATCCCCGCCGGGGAATCTGGATCGGCAACACGTTCCAGTACGCCGGCGGACCCTTCCTCGGGCAAGCGCAGGACATCAAAGTCCAGCCCGACGTGCGTGGCTACGTGCCGATCACGAAGCGCGTCGTCTTCGCCACGCGCGCGTCCGTCGGCTTCTTGTTCCCGAAGAACTATGGCCGCGTCGTCCGCGCACGACCGAGCGAGTTCGACGAATCGTCCGATCGCACGCGTGACTACCAGCTCACGTTCTTTCGCGGCTTCTTCTCGGGTGGACCGACGTCGAATCGCGGCTATCCGCTGCGTGGCGTCAGCCCGCACGACATCGTCCCGTTCATCTCTCCGGAGACCGAGGTGCAGAAGCTCGGCACCGCCTGCACCGGTGACTACGACTGCCGGACACCGACCGGCGGCTTCACGCTCTGGGAGGCTTCGGCAGAGTTTCGCATCAACATCAACGGACCGCTCTCCGCAGCGACCTTCTGTGACGCGAGTGACGTTTCGCCACGTACGGCCGACATCCGGCTCATGCACCTCCACCTGTCGTGCGGCGCGGGTGGCCGGTACGACACGCCGGTCGGGCCCATTCGACTCGACATCGGCTATCGAATTCCCGGGCTCCAGGTCATCGGTGGGCTGACGCCGGACGAGCGACGGCCGGACACGTTCGCGTTTGGCATCCCTATCGCAGTGTCCTTCGGCATTGGTGAGGCTTACTGAAGATGACGACGACAAAGAGCACGACCGGACGGCGGGCCAGGCGGGTGCTCGGCGTCATCGGCTCGGTCGTAGGCGCGACGGTCACGTTCGTCAGCGCGACGGCAGCGGCGGCGATCGTCCATATGGACCTCCCTGCGACGCGGCGGCTCGTGGCCACCCAGGTCAACTCCATCCTCCGCGATACGTTGATGGGTGAGGTGCGGATCGAGAACATCGGCCACCTCGGGCTTCGCGGCGTCGAGGGCGTGCATGTCCGCGTCAAGGATCCGTCGGGCGTCGAGGTGTTGCGCGTCAGGAACGTTCGCGTTCGCGTGAACGGCATCGACGCAGCTCGCTCGGCGCTCTTTGGCAAGGGACCGATCACGATCACCGTCCCCTCGGCGTCGATCGCGGACGCGGATGCCAACCTCGACGCCGACGAGACGGGCAAGAGCCTGCGTCTGGCGAACGCGTTCACGCCAAAGCCCACGCCTCCCGAGCCGCCGTCTCCACCGGGTCGCGGCGTGCACGTCGAGGCTCCGCGCTTCGAGCTCGCGCATGGGCATGCCCACGGAACCCCTCCGAACGCGACGAAGATCGACGCGCAGCTCGATGATCTCGCGGCGCATGCGCACATCACCCCGCAGCTCGTCCGGGCGGATCTCGATCACGTCACGCTCACCTCGAACGGCCTCCCGCGCGGCGTCGATCCGGCCGGCTCGGTGCACGGCTACTTCGCGCTCCCGGCGCCGAACGGGAACGGATTCGATCTCCACGCGCTGTTCGACGGAAAGGTCGGCGGCATGCCAACGACCGCCGAGGCGCACATCGACGATCAACGCATCGACGCGCGCGTCGACACCTACGATCGCACCGGACAGAGCGCGCGCGACATGGTCAGCGAGGTGCAGCTCACCGAGCCTCTGTCGCTCCATGCGGAGGCGCATGGCGTGCTCGACCACTTCGACGCGAACGCGAAGGTGCGCCTCGGCGGAGCGAGCGTCGACGCCAAGGCCATGATCGACACGACCGACGCTGCGAAGACGCGCATCGAAGGCGAGGTGACGGCTCGACACGTCGACCTCTCCGCGATCACGACCGACGCGCCCGAGAGCGATCTTGGCCTCGACGCCACCGGATCGGTCAACCTCGCGAAGGACGGCGGCATCGACGGAAAGGCATCGATCGACACGTTGCCTGGTCGCCTCGACCGTGACGAGATCCCGAAGGTCGAGATTCGCAGCTCGTTCACGAAGCAGACGGCGCACGTGCGGGCGCGCATCTACGAGCGCTCGATGCCCACCGAGGTGGCGCTCGACATGACGCCGCGAGAGGGCATCGCCGATGGTCGCGCGATCGACGCTTCGGTCCGCACGAAGATCCCCGACATCCGCCGTCTGCCGAAGGTCGGCAGCACGATCGGCGTCGGCGGCAGCGCGCGCGTCACCGCTTCCGGCCGCCTGCTCTTGCCGGAGAAGGCCATCACCGCCAGCGCCGAGGCCACGCTCTCGCAGACCACGATGCCCAAGATCGGTGACCTCGCGATCGCGGAGACGACGGCAAAGGCCTCCGTCAAGGGCACGATCGACCAGCCGGTGATCGACGGCGAGGTCCACGCGACGAACATCCTCGTCAACAAGATGCTCTTCACCTCGATCAACGTGGCGGCGTCCGTGACCACCGGATTTGGGGGGGAAGCCCCCGTGGGATCGAAGATCACGATCCGTGACGCTCGCGTCGACGCGACGCGCCTTGCCAACGAGCCCATCCACGCGAGCGCGCGTGTCGTGCGGATCGAAGGTCCGTCGCTGAGCGTGGAGGGAGCCGAGGTCCTCGGGCTTGGCGATCCGATCCACGCCGACGTGTCGAAGACGCCACGCGCGATGCACGCGAAGGTGGACGCCCCGCGGATCGATCTCGCGACGGTGATGAAGCTCGCTGACCAGACGAAGATCGTCTCGGCGGGGACGCTCGCGATTCGAGGCGAGGGCACCCTCGAGAGCAACGGTGACGCGCGCGGCGACGTTCACGCGTCCGTCGAAGGGCTCGAGGCGCAGCTCGTTCACAAGGGGCGCGCCAAGGTCGACGCTTCGCTCGATGATCGCGAGCTCGCGCTCGACGCGAACGCGGAGCTCGACACGACCGGTCACGTCCGCGTCTACACGAAGAAGGTGGTGCTGGGCGGCCCGGCGACGAACCCGAAGTCGTGGACGCGAGCGCACGGTCGCGTGCAGGTCGACAGCGAGCTCGATCTCCAGCGTGTCGCGTCGCTCATCCCGAGCGAGAAGCTCCCGGTCTCGGAGATTCATGGGACGCTCACGATGCAAGGTCGCTTCGGTCGCGACGGCGAAGATGCGCCTCCCGAGGTGCAGTTTCACGCGCACACGAACGGCCTCGTCTTCGCGGGAAAGAACGCGTTGGGCGCCTCGCAGGTCGGCCAGCTGCGCGTCGAGGAGCCGTCGCCATGGCGCTCGACGAACCTCGACCTTGGCGTGGATGTACGAAACGACGGCACGAGCGGCCTCACGAGCGTCGCGTTCCGCATCACGGACGCCAGCGGCGCGCTCGTGGCGGTCGACGCGAAGGCGATCCTTCCGGCCAAAGAGATCGCAGACGACCCGAGCACGGCGCGAGACAAGGTGCTCAGCGCGCCGCTCGCGGCGAAGATCGTCATCCCTCCGCGCCGGCTCGATCGCCTCCCCAACATCCTCGGCGTGAAAGATCTGGAAGGCGCGATCGAGGCCGACCTCGACGCGTGGGGCACCATGCTCGAGCCGCGCGCGCACCTTGCTCTCCGTGGCCGAAGCGTGCGCTCGCCGACGATGCCGCGCGGCCTCAATGCAGACTCGGACGTGACCGTCGACTACGACGGCAACGCGCTCGAGCTGAACGCGAAGGTGCAGTCGGACGGAAAGGAGGTGCTCGTCGCGACGTCGCGTGTCGAGGCGCGCTCGCGTGATCTGATCGCTCCGCCGCCTGGCTCGGAGAGCAGGGCGCTCGCGTGGAATGCGTCCGCGCGCGTCCACGTCGATGATTTTCCGCTGCAGACCATCCCGCAGGTGGCCGATCGCCGCGTGCGCGGTCGCGTGACGGGTGACGTGACGCTCGACGGTCTCCACAAAGACGCGCGCGTGCACGCGAAGATCGATCTCGCGAAGCTCGCGGTCGGCAAGGCGCGCTACGAGAAGGGGACGATCGTGGTCGACGCCGGCGGAGGAAAGCTGGCGGCGAAGGTGCGGGTCGATCAAAAAGACGGCTTCCTCGACGCGAGCATGGCGACCGGCATGCAATGGGGTGCGGCGATGGCGCCGACGCTCGACGCGAATCAGCCGGTTCAGGCGCGGCTCGTCGCGAAGGCCTTTCGCGCCGCTGCGATCCAGCCCTTCGTCGAATCGGCAGTGCCCGCGCTCGATGGCCGCATCGACGCGGACGCCGAGGCCACGCTCGTCCCCGGCAAGCCTGGTGCGCAGATCCAAGGCAAGGTGACCTTTCGTGAGGGCACCGTCCAGATCGCGGCGCTCGGCGACGAGCTTCAGGACGTGCGCGCGACGGCGACGCTCTCACCCGACGGAGCGATCAAGGTCACCGACGTCTTCGCCAAGGGCACCCAAGGCGAGCTCCGCGCACATGCCGACGCGAAGCTCGATGGGACGCGCCTCGCCGACGCGAACGCGACGATCGAGATCCCGGAGCGCCGCGCGCTGTCCATCTCCGCGCAAGGTACGCCCCTCGGCGAGGTCTCGGGCACGGTGACGGTCAAGGCGAGCCAGAGCGCGAACGGAAAGAACACGAAGCTCGCCGTCGATGTGCCCAAGCTCTTGGTCGAACTGCCGCACTCGACGAAGAGCAGCGTGCAGCAGCTCTCCGAGAAGGAGAACATCCGTGTTGGCGTGTACAAGGACGATCGCACCTTCGTGAAGGTGCCGCTCGACTACGAGGACACCGTCCCGCCCGAGAAGAAGCAAGAAGAGGAGGCGTCGCGCCTCGAGGTCGCGGTGCATCTCGGCCGGATCGAGGTGCAGCGAGGAAACTCCGCGCGCCTCGCGGTGACGGGCAATACCAACGTCGTCGTCGGCGCGGACACGCGCGTGACGGGTCAGATCCAGACCTTGCAAGGTGGATGGGTCGACGTACAGGGAAAGAAGTTCGACATCGAGAAGGGCACGATCACGTTCAACGGCGAGACCCCGCCGAATCCGGTCATCGTCGTCACCGCTGGATGGACCGCCGCCGACGGGTCCCGCATCTACGCCGACTTCGTCGGACCGGTGAAGACCGGCAAGGTGACGTTGCGATCCGAGCCGCCTCGCCCGAAAAACGAGATCCTCGCGCTCGTCCTCTTTGGCACCGCCGACGGCGCGAACCCAACGCCTCCGCCCGCGGGGAGAGCGCCCGATGGAACGACGAAGGCCGCGGTGGGTCTCGGCGGCGGCTTCGCGGCGCAAGGCCTGACCGAAGCGCTCGACGACCTGGCCGGCATTCAAGCGACCGCGCGCATCGACACCACCTCGTCGAACAACCCGCGACCCGAGGTCCAGATCCAGCTGACACCTCGCATCACGGTGGGCTTCGCGCACGTCCTCGGCACGCCGCCGATCACGGAGCCAGACAAGAATTTCGCGAAGGGTGGGTGGCGTTTCCACAAGAACTGGTCGCTCGAGACCACGATCGGTGACCGCGGGACCGGCATCGTCGACGGCATCTGGACGAAGCGTTACTGACGCGCCGGTCGCAGAATGCCGCGCCGTCGGCCCGGCGACGACCACGTGCACGAGTAGATCGCGCGGGCTTTCGAGCAAGCGCGAGCCGGTATGTTCGATGCACGCTCAGCCAGTTTTGTTCGCGTGTCGGGCGCTGCGCGGCCGAAACCATTTTGCTCGCAGGCTCGCAAAATGCACGCTCAGCCTACGTGGCGTTCGTCTCCCTCCTCCTCAGCTTCATCGGCAAGAAGATCGGGACGCTCATCCAGGCGATCTTCGGCTGGTCGGTCACGGCGCTGTTCGGGCGATTGCCGCCGAAGAAGCAGATGGCGGTGACCGTCGCGTTGGTCCTCTCCATCGCGTGGCCGGTGTTCGTCGTGGGGCTGTTTCTTCCTGCCGTGGCAGGATGGGCCCTCGCGATCCTTCCGCTCGAGAGCTGGTTTGGAGCGCGAGCATTGCGGATCGCATGGGCGGCGCTCGCCGTGCTGGCGCCGCCGCTCGTCGGCCTCCTCGTTCATTGGGCGGCGCCGAGCAAAAAGGGCTCGGTGCTGCGGACGATGGTGGCGGGCTATCCGCTCGCCCTCGGCTTCTTCATCTCGTTCCTCGTCACGGCGATCACAGTGCCCATCGTCAAGGTGGCGTCGATCGTGCGCGGTTGGTCCGACACGCACGTCTACGTGCAGGCGCGGCTCGGTCGCTACGACGGCGTCGTCCGCGAGATCGCCGAGGCGGTGGCGCGCGCCGGCATGCTCCCCGAGATCACCCCTCCGCCGAAGCGGATGATGATCGCCACGAACGTGCTTCGTCATCTGGCGAAGAGCGCCGTGAGCCCGATCGTCGCCGAGGAGCTTCTTACGATCCGCGCCGAGGGGCTCGACATCACGCTCTACCCTGCCGACCTCCTTCTTCGCGGCGAGCCGAAGCGCGTGGCGCGCGTCCGCGCGATGATGACGCGGACCGACATCGACGCGGACGCTTACCTCGTCGGCTCCGAGCGCGGCCAGCAGATCCAAGACGAGCTCGGTCGCTTGCTCGAGATCGTTCGCACGCACGAACGCGATCATCATCGCATCTCCAAGATCGCGACGCGGCGGCTCGTCGAGATCTGGCGAGAGATGAACGAGTCCGATCTCGCGTTCGAGGAGTGGGTCATGCTCGAGTCGATCGCTCGTCGGATCGAGCGGCGGGTGATGACCGGACATCTCGGAGAGGTGTCGCCGCTGGATGCCGCCGGTGATGGGATCGAGAAGATCGCCGAGAAGGCGAATCGGCTGATGGACCGCTCTCACGTTGGCGAAGGTCTTGCTGGAGCGCGCGCATAGGGAGATGGAGAGAAAGTCATGAGATACGAACAACCGGCACCCGAGCGATTGGCGATCGAGGAAGCGTCGACGGGAGATCTCGTCCGCGAAGTCCTCGACGAGGCCAAGGAGCTCGTCCGTATCGAGATCGAGCTCGCGAAGGTCGAGGTCGAGAAAGAGATCGCGCAAGCGAAGAAGGCAGCCGTCCTCTTCGGGGCAGCGCTCGCCACGATGGTGCTCATGCTCTGCATGCTCTCGATGGCGCTCGTCTTCGCGCTCGGCGGGACGGCGCTCGCGGCGCTCGGCGTCGCGGCAGGGCTCCTCGTCGTCTCCGGAGCAGCGGCGGCGATTGGCTATTCGATGCTGCCGAAGAACCCACTCGAGCGGACGCGCAAAAGGCTCAAGTCCGACGTGAATCAACTGAAGGAGCACGTGGCATGAGCGTCGGAAAAGGAAAAGAGAACGGGATCGTCGTCCATCCTCACGATCGCAAGGCGGACGAGCCGTCTCCCGACTCACGCATGGATCGCCTCGAGCGCCGTGCGGGCGTCGTGCGGTCGCGTCTTCTTCGCGCGATCGACGCGCTCGATACGCGCCGCCATCAAGTCGTCGAGCTCGGCGAGACAGCGAAGAAGCTCGCCCTGCCCACCGCGATCGGGCTGGCGAGCGTCACCGCGCTGCTCGGGCTCGGTGTGGCTGCCTTTGCGCTGGGCTTTCGGGCGCGTCATCGCCGGTCGCTCTCCCACCGCGCGACGCGCAGCATCGCCAAGACGATCCGCGAGCTCGAGCTCGTGCCGCGACCCTCGCTCACGCGTCGTCTCTTCGAGAAGGCCGCGCTCAGCGCTGTATCGATGGCGACCGCCGAGATCCTTCGTCGTGCGCTGAAGAACGGCCTCGACGGCCGCCTCCTCGACGGTCGCATCGCGGTCGGCAAGGCGCTCGAGGCCCATCACGAAGAGCTTCGCGCGCACGCTTTGTTCGAAGCGAAGCCACGCGATGCACAAATCGCTCCCACATCCCTCACCGGCATAGGCAAGCCATGAAACGCATCACCCACTCCACCATCCTCTACGCGATCGCGATCGGTGCGCTCGCGTCGGCCTGCTCGACCTACAAGGGGCAGAAGCCGACGAACGACGCCTCGTACACGACACACACCAACGCCTCGACCACCGTAACGGTGTATCCACCCGAGCCGGTGCTCGTCTCGACGACGCGCACGACGAGCTCGCGGCTCGGCGTCGACAAGCAAGGGCTCGAGACTCCCGACAAGCAGCCGATGCTCACTGACTCACCGCAGTCGGCGAAGGTGCCTGGTCATCCCGACAGCCGGATGGCCGAGCGCATTCACAAAGCTCTCAACGCCGACGATACGCTCCGCGACGTCGACA
Source organism: Labilithrix sp. (assembly GCA_044227045.1). Classification (GTDB taxonomy): domain Bacteria; phylum Myxococcota_A; class Polyangia; order Polyangiales; family Polyangiaceae; genus Labilithrix. The sequence goes on along the minus strand of JBGAFW010000096.1, from coordinate 21,522 downwards.
TCCACCGCCTGCGCGTCGTCACCGTCGACGGGCAGGTCACCTTGAGCGGCGCGGTGCCGACCCTCGCCGACAAGGTCGCGATCGAGCAGCGCGTTCGCGAGGTCAAAGGCGTCGAGGCCGTCGACAACGAGCTCGAGGTCTTGCGCTAAGCGCTATTTCGCGGGCGTTGGCGCAGGTGCAGGTGCGGACGGCGCGTCCGCGCAGCAGCGGAAGCCTTGCTGGTAGAAGGCGTGGGCCTCGCCGTGAGCGCGCGTGGTCGGACGGCAACGCGTGCGCACCGGTCCCCAGTAGCCGCCTTTGAGGATCGATCGGCGGCCACCGACCGCCGACATCGTCCACTCGTCGACGTTGCCGATCATGTCGTAGACGCCGAAGACGCTCTTGCACTTCGGCTGCGAGCCGGCGGCGAGGCCTTGCCAGAGCTTGTCGAGCTCCGCGACGACCGCGCCCTTCTTGTAGTACGCGTCGGGGTCGTATGGACGCCAAGCCTTGTCGGTGACGCAGGCGGTGGCGTCGCGGTCGTAGCCGTACGGGTAGGGGGTCGCCTCTTCGCCTTCGCAGGCGAAGGTCCACTCGTCTTCGGTGCAGAGTCGCTTGCTCTGCTCTTTGCAGAGCTGCTCGGACTCGGGGAAGTTGACGAGGATGACGGGAAACTCACCCTTCTTGTTCGGGTACTCGAAGCGGTCGATGCAGAAGTGCATCGCCTTCGTCGGGAGCTTGTCGCGGATGGCCTTCCACTTGTCCTTGTCGAACGAGGCGCAGCGCTCGGGGAAGTCACGGTTGATCCACTTCGAGCACACGCTCTTTTGCAGCTCGTCGCCCATGCCGGTGACGCGGTAGTTGCCCTTCACTTCGACCATGCCTGGCGAGCACGCGCCGCGTGTTCCCTCCGCGGCGTCGGTCACGTCGGTCGCTTCGCTCGGCGAGGTCGCGACGATCTGCCAGTGGTTCTTGCCGACCTCACGCCAGTCGTGGGTGAGGGTCTTCGTTGGCTCGGCGCCAGCGTCGTGACCGCCGGCGGCGATCGCGAGCCAGAGACCGAAGAGGAGAAAGCCTGCGGCTGCGGAGCGCACGGCCCGCAAGCTAGCATCGCTCCGAAAAATGGCGAGCCTCCGCGCCGGGCCGGCTTCGGGTTCGCGCAACCATGCGAGATCTGAGATTCTTCGCCGAGGAGAAGACGATGGAGAAGACGAACGCAGTTGTGGTGCACGAGTATGGAGGGCCTGAGGTCCTCCGCTTCACCGCGGTCGACCTCGCGCCTCCCGCCAAGGGAGAGGCGCGCGTCCGGCACACCGCGATCGGCCTGAACTTCGTCGACACGTACCATCGCACGGGGCTCTACAAAGGGAACCTGCCCGAGGGTCTCGGCACCGAGGCTGCGGGCGTCGTGGAGGCGATCGGCGAGGGCGTCACGAACGTGAGCGCAGGCGATCGCGTCGCGTATGCGCGAGGTCCACTCGGCGCCTACGCGGAGGCGCGAAACATCCCGGCGAACGTGCTCGTGCGCATCCCTGCGGGGATCGACGATCGAACGGCCGCCGCGGTGATGCTCAAAGGAATGACCGCGCACTACCTGCTCGACATCGGCGCGCTTCGTCACAGCGGAGGAGGAGGAGAGAAGAAGACGATCCTCGTCCACGCGGCCGCGGGCGGCGTCGGGCTCCTGCTCTCGCAGTGGGCGAAGTACTTTGGGGCGACCGTCATCGGGACCGCTGGCAGCGAAGAGAAAGCTGCGCTCGCGCGCGCGAGCGGCTGCGATCACGTGATCCTCTATCGAAGCGAGAAGACGTCCGAGCGCGTGCGCGCGCTCACGAACGGCGAAGGCGTCGACGTCGTCTTCGACTCCGTCGGCAAAGACACGTTCATGGACTCGATCGCGTCGCTACGCCCGCGAGGGATGATGGTCTCGTATGGCCAGTCGTCTGGGTCGGTGCCTGCGTTCGAGCCGCGGCTGCTCCAGCAGAACGGCTCGCTCTTCTTCACGCGCCCGACGCTCCACGACTACGTTCGAAAGCGCGAAGAGCTCGAGCTCCGCGCGCGCGATCTCTTCGACGCGATCCTTGCGAAGGTCCTCGCGGTCCGCATCGCGCAGACCTACGCGCTCCGCGACGTCGCGAGCGCGCACCGTGACCTCGAGGCGCGGACGACGACGGGCTCGACGCTTCTTTTGCCGTGACACGCGGGCGTCACCTCGAGAGATTGAAGCAGACCGATCGGTAGGGACAAGTGCTGCGATTCTCGCGACTTGCGCAACCACAACCAGACGATGGACGGCAATGTGGGTGTGAGGAGGATCCACTTCGTTGCTTGCCAGACACGCAAGAACGTATTTCGTCATCATGCCAATACCTTAGCGTTGCGCAATCGCCGGTACGACAGCTGCTTACATCGTAGGCATGGGGACGAAGCGAGGTTGGCTCTCTCTATTAACAGTGCTCGGCGTCGCGTCGATCATCGCCGGCTGCGGATCGGACGGCGGGTCGGACGGCGGTCAGGACCCGACGAACACCGGCGACGTGAAGCCGAACGGCGGCGGTGACAACGCGTCCGACGTCCCGGATCTCCCGGCGAGCGCGCTGAACGAGCGGCCGTGGGAGGTCGTGAGCCGCAAGGGCGAGAGCTACCTCACGAACGTGTTCTACGCCGACCCGAGCGAGAACGAACAGATCATGCCGTGGGCGATCGACGACACCCATGTCCAGATCGATCGGCTCATCTACCCCACCATCGGCAACCCGAACCTCTACGTGAAGAGCGATAACGAAGACGAGGTCGTCCTCGTCCTTCGCATCGAAGACAACGCCTACGATCACCTCCTGCCGTCACGCGCGCCCGAAGGAAACGGCTCGCCGCTCTCCGCGGTCACGCTGAAGCAAGACGACGACAACGCGATCAACTTCTTCCTCGTCGCGAAGAGCGCGCGCTCCGCCGCCGAGTCTCCGTCGGCGCAGCAAGAAGGCGCGGGCATCTACAAGATCAAGCCGACGAAGATCCTCCAGAACCCCGAGCCGGCGGACATGCCGCAGCGGCTGAAGGCACGCAAGACGCTCCGCTTCGTCTTCGACAAGGCCGCGATGCAAGGCGTGCCCGCAGGGCTGTACGACACGCGCTTCGAGGTGACGAAGGCAGGCAAGGTCTTCGCGAACGTCTTCGAGTACCAATACAACGCCGTCCGCGTGTTCGACTCGATGGACGACGAGTACACCGCGATCAACGTCACCGACACGCAGGTCGCGACGGGCGCGGAGTACACGAACCTCACCGCCGCGAAGCTCGACGACTTCGTCGACGGCGTGAACGCCGAGCAGAGCCCCGACGTGCGCAAGGCCGCGTTCATCACCTTCAACGGCGACCTCCACAACGGCGGCTCGCCCGGCTCGATTCGCCAGCGCATCGTCGCCAAGACGTACGCGACCGAGGCGAAGCGCATCCTCAACGCGCTGAAGCGCCTCGACATGCCGATCTTCCTCACCGCAGGTAACCACGACGGCTACGCGGCGACCGGCCAGGTGCCAGGCCTCATCAAGACGGTCGACGCGAAGGTCGGCGACAGCCTCCAGAAGGTGATCGACGAGCAGAACGCCAAGCCGTGGCCCGACTACTCGTGGAACGCGTACAACGACTTCCTCACGAAGACGGCATCCACCCCCGGCGGCCTCCATCGCGACATCTACGCGGGCGCCTTCAAGCGAAGCGTGGGCGAGACCTTCAGCGCGTCGTTCGCCGAGGTGCCGCGCTCGGATCGCAACATGGTGCTCTACGACGGCTTCTACCAGTGGCAGAAGACGTACGGCCCGCTCACCGCCTCGTGGACGTTCGGCAAGAACCGCTACGTCTCGATGAACTCGTTCGAGCTTCGCCAGCACCGCCGCACGGGCTGGGGCATGTACACCGTCAATTACGGTGGCAACATCTCGAAGCCGCAGCTCGAGTGGCTCGATCGCGAGCTTCTCCGTGGAAAGAACGCGAGCCAGGACGTCGTCGTCCTGATGCACCACGATCCGCGCGGCGGCCACAAGGGCCTCGACTACGGCTACTACTCACCGACGCTCGAGTACCGCGACATCGCGCAGAGCACGCTCAACTACCTGCTCAACGACAAGCTCGTGCCGCTCGTCTGCAAGCAGCCCGACTTCTCGCTCTCGATCGACGAGCGTGAGAGCTGCCTCCACGACGGCCTCCAAGAGTGGATGGCGCCCGACGAGGAGCTCGATAAGGACGGCAACGCTTACTACATGTCCGGGATCGACCTCTTGAAGCGATTCGTGAAGAGCCCGCACGCGCGCACGCTCGTGCTCGGTCACGTACACTTCAACAGCCTCGAGGTCCTCCAGAGCGGTGACGTGCTCGTGCCGAATCGCCTCTCGATGGACGCGCCGGCGCAGCGAGCGACCGCGACGATCGAGGCGGCGAACCCGGTGCGGCGCGTGTCGTGGGAAGACCGCCTCGCGCCTCCGTCCGCGGCGCCTGCGGCGTGGCGTGCGATCCAGACCGACGCTCGCCCCGACGCGATGCTCGATCCCGCGAACATCGCGCTCGCCGCGAACACCCACGACATCAAGACCTCGCTCGATCGCGACTCGTTCGTGTCGTGGCGGTCGGATCTCGCGGCGATGCTCCACAACGCGACGCCGAACACGAAGAGCACGCTCATCGCTGGCACGGAAGACGGCGGGTCGCGCGAGCTCGCGGTCCTTCGCTTCACCTCGGGCGCCGACCTCACGTCGCAGACGTACGAGAAGAAGGAGATGTTCGGCTGGTCCGTGATGCACGTGACGAAGCAGACGGACGTCCCGCGCGTGAACCGCGTCACCTACTTCATCCACAACCCGTCCACGAAGACCTTCTCGAAGGTCACCACCATCGACGTCGACCGCACGAAGAGCACTCCGATGCGCGGCGCGACGAACCCTGTCGACGTCCTCTTCGATTGGTAACCAGAAAGCTCCCTCCCATGCATCCTCGAAGAAAATCGGCCTCCGCCCGCAAAGACAGCGGCGAAAAAGAGCGCCGCGACGACGCGAAGAAAGCCAAAGCGGCCGTGGCCGAGCTACGAGCAGGCACGCCAAAGTCTCGAGCCCCACGCGTGGAGGACAAGGACGAGAAGGTCGTGATCCTGTTCCATACCCATAGCTGGTGACGCGACTGGACGCGTCGGGCCCGGTCGAAGTATTTTGATCGGATCCGTTCGAATGTCGTCGACGACCTCCACCGCCACCGATCGCGTCCTTCCCTGGGAGAAACCACGAACGACGGCTGCCGGGAGGCACCCTCATCTCGTCCTCGCGTGGTCCCTCGACGAGACGGAGCGGCTAGGCGAAGCGATCGCGATCGACAAGACGACGTGCATTGGACGGGGCGGGCCCCTCGCCGATGATCCCGCGCCACGCGCGACGCCGCTTCGCATGCGGCCAGGCACGACGAGCCCGTGCCCTCCGATCGCGTGCTCTCGGATTTCGCGCCTGCAGGTCATCGCCGAACCGAAGGGCCCCGAGCTGATCGAGGTGCGGTCCATTGGGCGGGCTGTCATGCGGATCAATGGCCGGCCGACCGCGGTGGGCGAAGCTCGCGTCGGTGACGTCATCGAGTTTCACAACGCCGCCGTGTACCTCGTGACGAACCGTCCGCCGATCTTGCCGCCGATCACGGGCGAGCTGGTGAATGCGTTTCCGTTTGGAGCGCCCGATCCGTTCGGGCTCGTCGGCGAGAGCGAGGCGGCATGGCAGCTTCGCGCAGCGCTCGCGTTCGCGGCGTCGACCGATCGGCACGTGCTGCTCCTCGGTGAGAGCGGCTCGGGCAAGGAGCTCGCGGCGCGAAGCATCCACGGTCTGTCGTCGCGTCGAAGCAAGATGCTCGTCTCGAGGAACGCCGCGACGATGCCGCACTCGCTCCTCGACGCCGAGCTCTTCGGCAACGTGAAGAATTACCCGAACCCGGGGATGCCCGAGCGCGCGGGGCTCATCGGTGAGGCGGACGGATCGACGCTCTTCCTCGACGAGATCGGCGATCTGCCCGAGTCGCATCAAGTGCACCTCCTCCGCGTGCTCGACGCCGAAGGCGAGTACCAGCGGCTTGGTGAAGCAAAGCCACGTCGGTCGTCGTTTCGGCTCGTCGCGGCGACCAACCGTCCGCTCGACGCGCTGAAGCACGATTTCCTCGCGCGGTTCACGCATCGGGTCTTTATCCCAGGCCTCGCCGAGCGGCGCGAAGACATCCCGCTGCTGCTCGGATCGATCTTGAGCCGCGTCGCGCACAAGAACCCCACGATCGCCGCCAAGTTCTTCGAGCGTCGCGCCAACCAGATCGCAGAGCCGCGGCTCGCGCCCGATCTCGTCGCCCGACTCCTTCGCCACTCGTTCACCCATCACGTTCGCGAGCTCGATCGCCTGGCTTGGCTCGCGATCGGAACCGCGCCGAGCGACTACATCGGCCTCACGCCCGCGGTCGAAGCCGAGCTTCGTGACTCCGAGGAGTCCGTCGCGAACGTGACGAAGGTCCCGAGCGAGATCGATCGCGAAGCGGTGGAGCGTGCGCTCGCCGAGAACGATCGCAGCCCGTCACGCGCCGCCAAGGCGCTCGGGCTGAAGAATCGCTACGTGCTCCTCCGGCTCTTGAAGAAGTTCGGCCTCTCGGCCGCTGGCAACGAGGGCGACGGCAGCGACGGCGGTGATGGGGGAGACTCTTCGACATGACGATCGATCCGAAGTCGCTCCGCGACAGCCTCGAGACGATCCTCGCGATGGATGACGCGTTCCCGGCGCGGTTTTATTCGCTGCTGTTCGAGCGACATCCCGAGGTGAAGAAGCTGTTTCATCGGTCGTCACCGACGGCGCAGCAGAAGATGTTCGCGCAGAAGATCTGCGCCATCGTCGATCACGTCGACGACCCGGCGTGGCTCGGTCGCGAGCTGCACTCGCTTCGAGAGAACCACGACAAGTACGGCGTCACGCCCGAGATGTATCCGTGGGTTGGTGAGGTGCTCATCGAGACGCTCCGTGAGGCGCTCGGCGACGCCTTCTCCCCCGAGCTCGAGGCGAACTGGCGCGAAGCCTACGGCGCGATCACGAACGCCGTGTTGGGGTAGCGCCGGGCGGCGATCCGCACGTGCGCCGCGCGTGCGCGAACACCGTGCGGCCGCGGCAAAGCGCGAAATCTCGATGGTTTGGAGCTCGCCCAGGAGCTCGTGCGGATGGAACGAGCCCTGCTGAGGTCTCGGCACCCACGCATGACGATCTTCCAACGAACCCTGTCCACGCGCGCGCTTCGCGGCGCCTTCTCGCTCGCCTTTCTCACGACCCTCGGCCTCACCAGCCTCGCGCATGGCCTCGCCATGGCGCCCTACGGCAATCGCGCCCCCGTCACGCCCGCCGTCAAGGTGATCCCTGCCACCCACTGCGCGGTCGGCGACTACGCTGCGTTCGCGAACGCCGCGGACGACGCCGCCGACACGTATGCCCTCTCGGGCAAGTGCAACATCAACGTGGCGCCTGCGAACGCGAGCCCGGTGATGCAAGACGTTCGCGTTCAGATCCTCGCGGAGTGGTCGCCGAAGATGAAGCGCGCTTCGGAGACGGTGAAGATCGTTCATCCCGACAAGACGGTCACGTTCAACACGTGGGCGACGTGCACGGCTGACCCCTTCCTCCATGGAAGCCCCGCGACGTGCTCGGACCAGGGGATGGGCGCGAACGACTTCCAGATGTTCCTCGACAAAGGGGACGTGCCGTTCGCGCGGAGGCGTGTCAGCACGTCGACGCTCGCGCAGGTCACGGAGCGCACGGGCACGCGCGCACGTCTGTACGAGCAAGGCAAGATCACGACGATCGAAGGACCGACCACGACCGCCCTCTCAGGCGCCGACGTCGTGGTGTCGACGAGCTTCGCTGGCGGCCCCGGCGCGTGCCCGATGGAGGTCGACTTCGGCGACGGGTACGTGCAGCAGGCGCTGACGTCCGAGCAGCCCGGACGTGACGTCGCGGCGCATGCCTACAAAAGGGGCGGTAGTTACACGGTCGAGGCGCGCGCGCTCCCTGGCTGCACCGGCAAGGCCTCGACGAAGGTCGTCGTCGCTGACGCGGCGGTGACCACGATCGCGGGCGGCCCGACGAAGGCTCGCGCGGGCGAGGTCTCGACTGTCATCGTCAACGCGAAGAACGGCGCGTGCAAATTCAACGTCGACTTCGGCGACGGCAAGGTCGAGACGCTGAGCGGTCAGTTCGCGGCCACGGGCGGCGCGAAGTGGATTCAGCACACGTACTACACGCCGGGTCGCAAGAACCTCAAGGTGACGGGCATGGAGGGATGCACCGGCGCGCAGGTGGGCTACGTCGACGTCGACGCGAGCGCGGTCAAGACCCTTCAAAGCTGGGGCAAGCTCGGGACGCTGAACGTCGTGCAGGCCACCGCGCTCGGCGGCGTGTGCCCGCTTCGCGTCGACTGGGGTGACGGCAGCGTCGAAGACATGCCGAACGTCACCTTCCTCGAAGGGAAGGTGACCCTCACGCATTCCTACAAGAAGACGGGTACGTTCCTCGTCTCGGCGCGCGGCATCGACGGATGCGTTGGCGTCGCCGGTGCAAACGTCACCGTGAAATGAACGCACGACGCGAAGGCGAAGGCGAGGGAAGGCAGCCATGATGACGACGGGGATGCTCCTAGGCGTTCTCAGCGTGCGCTCTACTTCGCCGCTCGCGCGGAGCACGGCGGCGACGCGGCCGGTCGAGCCCGCGCGTTCGTCGCGACGTGATTCGCTTCGCGCGAAGATCACCCGCTTCGATCCGACGACGCGTCGCGCGCTCTTGATCGCGTCGTCGGTCGTGCTCTTCACGCTCTCATTTCCGCCGTTCGAGCTCGGCGCGCTCGGGTTCGTCGCGCTCGTCCCCTTGCATGTGGCGGTGCGTGACGCGCGCAAAGGCGCGAGCGCGTCGATGTTCGGCGTGTTCGGCTTCATCACCGCGTTCACAGTCTTCGGTTGGGCGACGCGCTTTCCAGGGTTCGGTGTGCATCACGCCATCCTGTGCGCTCTCTACCTATCGACGTTTTGGGCAGCGCTCGGAGCTCTGTGGTCACGGTTCGTGTCACATGCCCGAGCGGTGCTCTTTCTCCCTGCGATCGCGGTGGGCCTCGAGTGGATCAAGGGCCACGCTGGCTTTCTCGCGCTTCCGTGGGGGACGATGGGGCAGACGCAGCACGCGAACACGTGGCTCGTGCAGCTCGCGAGCGTGGGCGGCGAGCCGCTCGTCGGTCTCGTCGTCGTCACCGCGAACGTCGCGCTCGGGCAGCTCCTGACGACGACGAAGAAGAGCGCGGCGCGCCCGGTCGCTCTCGTCGCGCTCGCAGTCGTCGCTGCGCTTCATCTCGCCGGCCTCGCGCTGCGACCCGCCGATCGCGGCGAGGCGATGATCACGGTCTCGGCGGTGCAGACGAGCTTCGCCCCCGAGCGCCGCGGCGACGACGCGGTCGTCGTCCTCGATCGCTTGACGCGCGACGCCGCCGCCTCGGGCGCCGAGCTCGTCGTGTGGCCCGAGTCGGCGGGCGGTGATCTCGAAGGCAACCTGCTCGATGTGCTTCGTGCGCGCGCCGTGGTCGACGGCGCGAAGCGTCCCGTCCTCGTCGGCTCCTCGTCGCTCGCGGCCACCGCGACGGGGTACAACTCGCTCTTCTTGATGACGCCCGGCGAGCCGATCACGAGCCCGTATCACAAAGTGCATCTCGTGCCGTTCGGGGAGACCTCACCGTCTCCCTTGCTCGGCGCGCTCGGCGCCCCGAAGCTCGAGACGAAGGCGGGCGAAGCGCGCACGACGATGTCGCTCGCGACGGGCATCACGGTCGAGCCGATCATCTGCTTCGAGAGCCTGTTCGCCGACGACGTCCGCGCGACACGTTCGAGCGCGCCGAGCGTCATCGCGCTGGCCGTCAACGACGCATGGTTCGGCGATTCGCCCGTCCCCGCGCGCATGCACAACCTCGTGAGCGTCTTTCGTGCGGTCGAGAATCGCCGGCCAGTCGTCATCGCGTCGAACCGCGGCGTGTCCGAGATCATCTCCGCCTCCGGCCGCGTCGTCGCGCGCGCGAGGCCGCTCGAGGCCACGACGATCACGGCGACCGTACGCGCCGACGTTCCGCCAGGGCTCTACCGATCCTCCGGCGACTACGCGCCGCTCGCGATCGTGCTCATGCTCTTCGTCGCGTCGTTCTTCGCGACCCTCAAGGGATCGATTTGCAGCAGCGAAATCCGAGGTGGTAGTTCACGTGCTGCGCTTCGTTGAGCTGCTCGACGTGCCACCGCGGATCGAAGTTGCAGTGATCGGGATAGGCGCCCGTCTTGTTCGTCGTCGTCGCGGGCACGGGCTCGTTCGGCTCCTTCGCGAGCTCGACGTAGAACCACGCGCTGCCTTTCAGCTGGGTCAGCACCTTGTCGCCCTCGCGACGCATCATCACCTCGGCGACGTTGCCGTGCTGATCGAAGACACCGAAGCGCGAGCGGCACTTGGGGAAGGCGCCGCTTGGCTCGGTGTCCGTCGAGCAGGTCTTCCACGTCGTGCCGGCGTTTTGGACGACGCATGGGAGTCGATGACGAAGGTTGGTGTGACAGATCTCGATGTCGAGCTTGTTGCCGTACGCGTAACGCCAATCATCGCCGCCGTCGGGATCGCCGCGGCACGCGATGTTCCACTCGATGTCGGAGCAGAGGCGCTTGCCTTGGAGCTCGCACACCTTCTTGGCGAGCGGCGGCTGCGTCCACACCATCGGCAGCTCGCACGCTTTGTTCGGGAACTCGAAGATGTCGATGCAGTACCAGGCCTCTTTGCCTTTGACCCAGATCGGCACCATGTTCTCGGCGCCGCCGCACTTGGCCTTCTGCTCGGGGGTTTGAAGGACGATGTCCTTCAGCCCTTCGAGGCACTTCTCTTTGCTGACGGTGTGCTGGGCGATGGCCTTGTTGCCCTGGTTCGCATGCGAAGGCCCGTCGGGGTTGAACATCGCGCGCAAGAAGCCGTCGGGCTGGATCGTCTTCTTCTCTTGCTCGGTAAACTCCTTGATCGAGAAGAGCGACAGGAGGTCCTCGCGCGTCTCGCGATGAAGCGTCATGGGGTCCGAGTACGCGACAGGCGCGGAGCCGGCGTCGCCACGAAGCGCGGCCGAAGCATCGGCAAGCGCGACGAGCGTGGCGGCGTCATACCCGCCGGCAGCGCTCGACGGGTCGCTCGAAGGCCTCGAGTCCGCCTGGCCGTCGTGCGTGGGCGGCGCGGTGGGACGGCACGAGGAGGCGACCGCGAGCGTCGCCAGCAGAAGCGGAGCCCCGGTCAGGAGCATGCGCGCGCGCCGTGGCAAGGCAAAGGAGGTCATTTAGGCGTTCGATCCTAACAAACGCTCTAGCTCTGGCGCCCCTTTCCGGGGTCGAATGGATTGTCGAGAGCGACAGAGGCTCGCAAATTCCTGCTTTGTCGCAGTTGCCCGCATCTCTCGCGCACGCCCGTTGCATAGAACGCAGCAGCGAATTAGGTTCGATCACAATCATGGCGGAGGACTTCTACGCAGTACTTGGCGTTCCGAAGAACGCTGAAGCGGATGCGATCAAGAAGGCTTATCGCAAGCTCGCTCGCGATCTTCATCCGGACAAAAATCCCGGCAACAAAGAGGCGGAGACACGCTTCAAGGCGGTCAATCGCGCCTACGAGACGCTGCATGATCCGAAGAAGCGCTCGCTCTACGATGAGTTTGGCGAAGAGGCGCTTCGCGAGGGCTTCGACGCAGAGAAGGCTCGTGCGTACAAGGCGTGGCAAAGCCAGGGCGCGAACGGCCGGGGCGGTGGCTTCGGCGGCTTCGGCGGCGGCGCGCGCCAGGTCAACCTCGAGGACATCTTCGGCGGCGCGGTCAGCGGCGGAGGCGTCGAGAGCGACTTCGCCGACATCTTCGGCCGCGGTGGCCGGCGTCGCGGACCGATGAAGGGGCAAGACTACGAGCAGGAGATCACGGTCGACCTCGACACCGCGGTGAAGGGCACCACGATCGGCCTTCGCAACCCAAACTCGAACGAGACGGTCACGGTGCGCATTCCGCCGGGCGCGGACGAAGGTAGCCGCGTTCGCATCCCAGGTCAGGGCGCGCCTTCTCCGAACGGTGGTCCGAGCGGTGACCTCGTCCTCATCATCCACGTGAGGCCGCACGACATCTTCAAGCGCGAGGGCGATGACCTCCACATCGAGGTCCCGATTCGCTTCAGCGAAGCCATCCGGGGAGCGAAGGTGAAGGTCCCCACGTTCGAAGGCCCGATCTCGCTGAAGGTCCCCCCGGCGACCCAGAGCGGCACGATCCTTCGCGTACGAGGGAAGGGCGTGGCGCGGAAGAACCGCCCGAAGGGCGACCTCTTCGTCCGGTTCGTCGTCCAGATCCCGCCGAAGGAGCAGGCAGAGCTGGCCGAGGTCCAGCAAATCGCCTCCGCCCTCGAGCAGTACGAAGATCCCACACTCCGCGACTACCTCGACGTCGAGCTGTAGCGGCGAAGCGGAAGACCGAATCGAAATCGCGCCGTCCGAAATACCTCGCCGGCGCCATTCGTGTACTCTCAAGATGCATGGTCTCGTCCGCGCGCGAAGCTCGCGTCGTGTCCGCTCTTTCGGTCACGGCGTTCGCTCTCCTGGTGGGGCTCGCGCCGGCGTGTGGAGGCGGAAACGCAAACGGCCCGGGCGCGACCACGCCCTCGGAGACATCCTCGTCGAGCGGCGGCACGGCGTCGTCGAAGGAGGCGAGCGTCCCCGACACGCCGCCGGCAGGTCCGCCGAAGGACGTCGACTGCGGTGACTTCACGACGTGCGCCGTCGCTTCGGATGGCGCCGCGCACTGCTGGGGACGCGACAAAGGCGGCGAGCTCGGCGACGGCGCGACCGGCGCGCGCATGAAGCGCGGCATCGTCCCCGGGATCGGCAAGGTGAAGAAGATCGCGCTCGGCTCGCAGTTTGGCTGCGCGCTCCTCGAAGACAAGAAGGTGAAGTGCTGGGGCACGGGGCGAATCGCCAACGATGGCAAGGTGTGGAGCGACGCGAAGCCGATGGTCGTCAATGGCGTGAACGACGCCGAAGAGCTCGTCGCGAGCGGCGTGATCGCATGTGCTCGTGGCGCGAGCGGCGTCGTGTGTTGGGGTGCTGACGAGAAGACGATCGGTACGCCGCCGCCGAAGACGTTCAAGCAGATCGCCGCCGGGTTCACGCATGCGTGCGGCCTCGACGAAAAGGGCGCGGTGCAGTGCTGGGGACCGGGCGACTGGGGCGGCAACGGCGCGTTCGCGAAGCCGCCGGTCACGGGCGCGCAGCACGTCGTCACCGGCGACCGGCACGGCTGCGTCGTGACGAAGGACAAGAAGGTCGAGTGCTGGGGGACGAACGATGCCGGTCAGCTCGGCACGAAGCCCGACATCGACTCGCACAAGAAGATGGTGCCCGTCGCAGGCCTCACGAACGTCACGCGCCTCATCGCGGGCGAAGCCTCCACGTGCGCCCTGATGGCGGACGGCTCGGCGAAGTGCTGGGGCGCGAACGGGGAAGGGGAGCTTGGCCTCGGCACGCGCTCGTCGGATGAGCGTCCCACGAAGTCGTCGGTGAGCGACGTCGAGCAGCTATGCATCGCGTCGCAGCACGGCTGCGCGCTGACGAAGCAAGGCAAGCTCTATTGCTGGGGCGCGAACGCGTTCGGGCAGCTCGGCGACGGTACGAAGGAGCGGCGCCAAGCACCGACTCCTGTCGTGTGGTGAATCAGCGCCGCTTCTTCTTGCCGCCCTGCTTTTTGCCGCGACCCTGCTTCGGGCCGCTCTTCTGGCCGCGATTGGGCGTCCCACCGCGGTTGTGTTTCGACGACTTCGAGGAGGGCTTGTTCGTCGTCGTTTGATGCTTCTTCTTGCCCCGCGGGTCGCCCTGCTTCATGCGGTGACGCGGGCGCTCATCATGGGCGGCCTCACCTTCGCCGCGTGCGCGGCGCGCGTAGACCGTGCGACGCAGGATGGCGCAGTCGGTGATGTCGACCATGATGCGGTCGCCGAGGCGGATCGAGTCGCCGCTGCGCCTCGAGGTCGCCATCAAGCCGTCGTCTTCGATCTCGAAGTCGGGGCCGAGGTCTTCGGTCTTGACCAGGACGTCGACGAACGGATCGTCGAGCGTCACGAAGGCGCCGCTGCCGACGAAGGCCGAGATCGTGCCTTCGTAGCGCTCGCCGATGCGATCGATCATGAAGAAGCAGCGGTAGATGTCGAGGATCTCGCGCTCCACCTCCATCGCGCGTCGCTCTGCCGTCGACGACGAGAGCGCGGCCTCTTGCAGCTGCTCTTGCGAGGCGATGCGGGCGAGCTCCTTCTTGTTCGTGAGCGCCGCGTGGACGATGCGGTGCACGACGAGGTCGGGGTAGCGACGAATCGGGGACGTGAAGTGGAGATACGCCTCGGACGCGAGGCCGAAGTGGCCCTGGTTCGCGATGTCGTAGGTCGCCTGCTTCATCGAGCGAAGGAGCAGGTTGTTCAGCACGTTGACGTTGGGGTGATCCTTGAAGCTGTCGAGGATCTGCGCGAGGCCCTTCGGCGTCTGCGTCTCTTCGACGTCGAGGTCGATGCCGAGCACCTCGCACATCGCGGCGAGGCGCTCGAGCTTCTGCGGATCCGGCGGGAGGTGGACGCGGAAGACGCCCGGCAGGCCGTTCGAGAGGAGCCAGCTCGCGACGACCTCGTTCGCGAAGATCATGAGCTCTTCGATCAGCTGATACGCCTTCTTGACGCCGAGGTCCTTCGCGCGCCGCGTGACGGTGACGGGCTTGCCGTCGCTGTCGAGCTTGATCACCGGCTCGGGGAGATCGAAGTCGAGGGCGCCGCGCTTGAGGCGCTTGGCGCGGAGGATCCGCGAGACCTCGTGCGCGACGCGGAGGCCGTCGACCATCTCTTCGGCGCGAGGCTCGCGCGGCGGCTCCGCGGTGAACCCGAGCGCGCGCGCGACACCACCGTACGTGAGCTTCGCGGCGCTCTTCATGTAGCCGCGAACGATCCGCGATTTCTTGATCGTGCCCTTCGCGTCGAGCTCGGCGTGAACGCAGAGGCAGAGGCGCAGCACGTCGGGGAGGAGCGAGCAGAGGCTCGAAGAGAGCGCGCGCGGGAGCATCGGGATCGCGCGATCGGGCAGGTAGATGCTGCAGCCTCGGCTGCGCGCTTCTTCGTCGAGCTTCTTCGTCTCGGGGCGCACGTAGGAGCTGACGTCGGCGATCGCGACCCACACCTCGTAGCCGCCGCTCTCCGTTCGCTCGACCCACACCGCGTCGTCGTGGTCGCGCGCGTCCTCGGGGTCGATCGTGGGAAGCGGGATGTGCGTGAGGTCTTCGCGGTCCGCGAGCATGTGCGCCGGGACCTCCGTGCCGTACGACTCGGCGTCGGCGATCGCCTGCGCCGAGTGCACCTCCTCGATCTGCTCGAGGAAGAGCACCTTCTGCACCTCGACCGCGAGCTCACCCGGCGCGCCGAGCACGGCGAGCAGCTTGCCCTCCGGGTTCTCGCCTGGATTGTCGGGGAAGCGCGTGATCTCGGCGACGACGACCTGGCCGTCTTGTCCGCTGTTTCCTTCGGGGCCGCGAAGATCGATCTCGCTCGTGAGCACGACCGGCCCGCGCACGCGCGGATCGTCCGGCTCGATCCACGCGCTCTTGCCGCGGCGACGTAGGATGCCGCTCACGCGGACGGTGCCGCGCTTCGTGATCTCGACGATCGTGCCCTCGGGGCCGCGTGAGCCACGCGCCGTGATCTCGACGATGACCTGATCGCCGTGCATCGCGCCGCCGAGCGAGTCTGCGTTGATGAAGACGTCGTCGCCGCTCGCGGTAGGGCTCGCGACGAAGCCGAAGCCGCGCGGGTTGACCGTGAGGATGCCTTCGCGACGGTCGCGGCTCTTGGCCGAGGGCGTGTGCTTCTTGTCGAGCTTGAACCGCTGGCCACGCGCGGTGAGCACGCCGTCGAACACCAGGTCATCGAGGAGCCGAAGCAGGCCCTGGTACGACTCGGCGCCGACGCCGAGCTTCTCCGCGAGCTCGTTCGCGTGAATCGGCCGATCCTCGCCGCTCAAGGCATCGAGCACGGCAGTGCGTGAGGGGAGGGCTGCCCGTCGTGCTTTCGTCATGTTTGTGGGTCTTTACTAAGCCATCCGGGTTTTCGCGTCGCGGGAATATTGGTCCGCGTCCGGAGTCTTAAAGCTTCGGTCTGCACAACCGGGGGCGAGTCCTCTATTTAGAAGGAGCCCACATCCGCTCCGGCCCAACGTTGGGCGTCTCGGATGAGGTGGGCAAACGCAAGGTAGAGCGGGATGAAGAAAGCTTGGTTTTTGCTGACGATCGTCCTCGTCGCCGCAGCGCTCGCGGCGAGCGCGGTCTTGCTGGTCGACTACGTGCGCCCGGCCCCGGTCTTCTGCGGAGTCGACGGAGGCTGCACGGCGGTCAAGAAGACGATCTTCGCGCGGCCCCTCGGCATTCCTCTCCCGGCGCTCGGCCTGCTCGGGATGCTCGCGATCGGGCTTGCGGCGCTCGTCCCTGGTCGCGAGGCGCGCATCACCCAGACCGCGTTCTCCGCGATCGCGGGAGGCGTCGCCGTCCTTCTCTTTGGCGTGCAGTACAAGCTCGGCGTCCTCTGTCCGTTCTGCGCGGTCGTCGACGGCGCCTCGATCGTGCTCGCCGTCGTCGCGTTCGTTCGTCTGAAGAACGAATTCGACCCTCTTCCAGGGCGGGCAGTGCCAGGTGGATCGATCGCGCTGATGCTCGCGGCGATCGGCGTACCGCTCGCGGTCGGCTTTCAACAGAGATCGATCCCGCTCGACGTCCCCCATTCGATCGCGCTCGAAATGCGCAGCACCCCGCGAGGCAAAGTGACCGTGATCGACTTCGTCGACTTCGAGTGCCCATACTGCCGCGCGACGCACGCCGTGCTCAAGCCCGCGCTCGACAAGCGCCACGACAAGGTGCGCGTCGTCCGCAAGCACGTCCCGCTCCGGATGCATCCTCACGCGCTCGACGCCGCGCGCGCGGGCTGCTGCGGCGAGGCGCTCGGCAAGGGAGACGAGATCACGGACGCGCTCTTCACGACGGATCCCGAAGCGCTCACCCCCGAAGGCTGCGAGAAGATCGCCGAGCAAGCGGGCCTCGACATGAATCGCTTCCGCGCGTGCGTGAAGGACCCCGCGACGCAGGCGCGCATCGATCGCGATCGCGAGGCGTTTCGTGACGCGAAGGGGCACGGCCTGCCGACGATCTGGATCGACGGGACGAAGCTCGAAGGCGAGCAAGACCGCGAGTCGATCGACTCCGCGCTCGACGCTGCGATCACAGCGCTCTGATTTGCCTAAAAAACAAGGCGAAGCCCGCTCGCGCGGACCTCGCCTTCGTTCGATCAGCGGACCTCTTCGTTGGGTCCGCGCGCGATCACTTCGGCTGGCAGATGCCGCCGCAGTCTGCGCCGCCGTTCGCCGGGTCGCAGCTGTCCGAGGGATCGTCCACGCACTCGTCGTTCGGGTTCGTGCAGGGGATGGCCGCGAAGCCGCCGCAGTGCTGGACGGTCTTCGTCTGGCAGATGCCGCCGCAGTCTGCGCCGCCGTTGGCCGGGTCGCAGCCGTCGTTCGGATCGTCGACGCACACTTCGTTGTCGCCGTGGCACGGGATGCCCGCGATGCCGCCGCAGAACTGGACGCACTTGCCGCCGACGTCGGGCAGGCCGGGTGTGAGCTGGCAGCGGTAGCCGTCAGGGCACGCGTGCGAGTTCATGATGAAGCTCCCGCAGCGGATGTCCGCCGGCTTCACGAGCTCGCATTTGTGCGTTTGGTTGTTGCACTCCGCGGCGCTGTAGTCGGGGCGCACCGCGATCTTCGGGCAGATCTGCGGCGTCTGGCAGGCCAGCGCGTCCTTGTACGCCTGGACGTTGTCCGTGCGGATCGCGATGAAGTTGCCGAGCGCGCAGCAGCCCTTCTCGATCTTCGCGCAGTCGGCGTCGACGTTGCAGCCCGCTGCCGGATCCGCCGGCTTGCCTGCGAGCGTGACCTTGAAGGTCATGTTGCCCTGCCAGTAGTCGCGGACGACGATGTAGTGGGTGGCGCTCGCGTTCTTCGGGAGCGTGACCGTGACGTGCGAATTCGTGTCCGTCTTCGACGCGTCGTCGTTCACCGCGACGATGTGGAAGTCGTTGTCGAGGATCCACGTGACGGGATCGCCGTTGTTCGACTTCACCCAGACGTCGACCGCGTCACCCTCGTTGCCGGCGAACTTGAACGCGACGTAGCGAGGCGGGTTCTTGTAGCTCGTGACCGGGCTGGCTTTGCCGTAGTCGAGCGAGCCGACGATCTTGAGCTGGCTCTTCGTGATCTCTTGCGAGGTCTCGGCGACGGGCTCCTTGTCGTCGCTCGAGGACGACGAGCAGGCCACGAGGCCTCCCATGAGCAGCACGGATGCAAAAGCGAACGAGCGAAGTCGAAGCATGGACGGATCCCTCCACGCGGTTCGCGTGAAGCGCGGCCGCGCGCATGGTTTTGATGAGCCAAGAGCTTCCTCGCGGGAAAGGCCGAAGCGCTCGGATCCGTCCCCACCAGGTTGAGCGCGCCCTCTGTAGCGCGTTTCAATGTGAGTGCAAGACAGATTGTGTAGGGAAATATATGATTTCGATATCGCTCAGGAATGCCGTGATCTTAAATCCCAGATCAAGCCGAAGCGGAATCTCTGGCCGCATCCTCCGTCGAACCGTTGGTCTGCGTGGACTGCCCGCGCACACAGACTTGGCTAGGATTCCGCACGTTCCGAAGACCCGTTAGGAGAAATGATCCCCATGTCGCTTCGCTTGCACTCTGCACGTATCGCCTGCGCGCTCGCTGCCTTCGTGCTCCCCGTCGCCGCCTCGGGCTGCGGCAAGGAAGTCGTCCGCGGCGCCGATGATCCGAGCGTCGACTCGCACGCGCTCTCGACTGGCCTCGACAAAGAGGACATGAAGCGTGCGCTGAAGGACACGTTGAACAAGCTTCGCGTCTCGCCGGTCATGAACGAGTGGCGCACGACGAATCCGCAGCCGATCGTCGCGATCTTTCCCTTCCAGAACTCGACCAGCGAGCACATCGACTCGTCGCTCGACACGATCCTGAACGAGACCGAGACCTGGCTCCTCGAGTCGAATGCGGTGCGCATGGTGTCGCGCCAGCGCCAAGCCGAGATGATCCGCGAGGTCGAAGGGCAGCAGAACGCCGTCTTCAACCCCGCCCATGCTGCGCGCTACGGCAAGCAGCTCGGCGCGAAGTTCTTCATCACCGGCAAGGTCTCCGGCAACGACGAGCGCAGTGAGGATATGCGCCGCGTCCAGTACTTCCTGTATCTGCAGGTCCTCGACGTCGAGACGAGCGAGATTCGCTTCTCGGCGAAGAGCGAGATAACGAAGGCGATCAAGTAGCGTCGCCACCGAGGGAAACCGCACACGAGGCGAGCTCGAGGATCGGACCTCGGGCCCGACGCGAGCCCCTCAGGAAAGACATGTCCATGAATCGCCACGAGAGAACGAACCGGTTCGTTCGAGCCGCCTCCGGGCTCCTCTTCGGGGACGCCGCTCGCCTGGCGCGCGCCGCGTCTTTTGCCGGGATCCTCCTCGCGCCTTGGCTCGTCGGCTGCGGCGGGCACGAGGCGCGCACGTTGAAGATGCGCACCGCGCTCGACGCCGGCGACGCGAAGGGCGCGATCAAGGCGATCAACGAGGAGCTCGACGTCGACAGCGACAAGCAGCTCCCGAAGGACATCAAAGGAGACAACGCCCTCCTCGTGCTCGATCGCGGGAGCATCCAGCAAGGCCTCGTGCAGTTCAATCTCTCGAAGCAGGACTTCGAGGCCGCCGACAAGGCGATCGACATGCTCGACCTCGCGCACAACGCAGGCGACTCGATCGGCGAGTACGTGTTCAGCGGATCGTCGGGCAAATACCAGGCTCCTCCTTACGAGAAGCTCATGGTCAACACGCTCGACATGATCAACTACCTCGAGCAGCACGATCTGAACGGCGCGCGCGTCGAGTCGCGCCGGCTCTCGGTCATCCAGAAGTACTACAAGGACACGCTGCAGCAGCCGAACAACGCGGTGCTCGGCCTCGGGAGCTTGCTCGCGGGCTTCACCTGCGAGAAGAATGGCGAGACCGACGAGGCCCTTCGCTACTACGACGAGGCGCTCGCGTTCTCGGGCTTCGGCACCCTCGAGGACGCCGTCGCCCGCCTCGCGCCGCTCGGCTCGTACCGAAGCCCACGGATCAAGGCGCTGCTCGAGAAGAGCGGCGGCGGCGCTCCCAAGGAGGACGACGGCAGCGGTGAGGTGCTCTTCGTCGTCGGCTACGGCCGCGTCCCGCACAAAGTGGGCGAGCGCATCCCGATCGGCCTCGCGCTCACGCTCTTCGCCGACTCGATCAGCCCCGCCGATCGCGAGGCCGCCAACAAGCTCGCGCTGCAGGGCCTCGTCACGTGGATCAACTTCCCGACGCTCGCGCCCGGGCAAGGTAACTACTCGATCCCATCCGTTCGGCTCGACAACAGCTACGTCCAGCTCGAGGAGGCGGTGAACGTCGACCGTGAGGTCCGCGCCGAGTGGAAGAAGATCGAGGGGAAGATCATCGTCAGCGCGATCACGCGCATGATCGCGCGCTTCGCCGTCGGTCAGGGGATCCAGACCGCTGCAGGACGCGACAACGTCGTCGGCCTCGTCGCGTCGCTCGGCGCGCAAGCGACGCTCACGGCGCTCGACACCCCCGACACCCGGAGCTGGGAGACGCTTCCCGCGCGCGTCGCCGTCGCGCGCGTCCGCCTCCCGGCCGGTCGCCATCGCGTCCTGCTCGACGCCCGCGGATGGCAGCGCTCCCAAGAAATCGTGATCGAAAAAGCGTGCTGGTCCGTCGTTTCGCTGATGGGCTCTGTTGAGGGCGCCGCCAACCGGAAAAGACCCGTCGGTGCTCTCTTCAGAGACAAGTCTCATCTCGTCGGAGATCGCGCCGTACCCCGCGTCTCGCGCGGGCGAGGCGCGGCTGGTACTTTGGCCTCGCATCATGCCATCAGGCAGGGGTCTGCAGGGACGATAGCGTCGGGATGCCGTGGCGGGGTGACGAGCCGCTGGCTGGTAGTTGGGGAGTGCTGGTTTCCGGCGAGGCGGCCGAAGACGAACAACAACAAACTGCGAGCGGCGGACGTTGATCCCGACCTTCGATCCCGAGCTCGCCAAGGAGATCGAAGAAGAGTCGAACCGCGCGACCACGCCGCCTCCTTCGACCCCGCCTCGTACGCGCGCATCGTCGACGAACACGTCCGTCGCAGCCGCAGATCGCGACACGCTGCGCACGATGGCCGTCGCAGCGGCTGCTGCTGCCCGCGGTGCAGCGGGCCGACACCCTGGGCACGATCAGAGCCTGATACGCCGCCCGCACCGGCGAACGTGAGCGGAGGAGCGCCCGAGCAGACGCTCGATCTCGAGAACACCGAGACGGTGGGGCGCGAGATGTACGGCTGTTAC
>JBGAFW010000002.1:0-285127 GCA_044227045.1 Labilithrix sp. | reverse complement strand
CTGTCATGAGCGATCCCACGAGCGAGAAGCGAAAGAAGCTCCCGGTGCTGACCGCCGAAGGAGGCAGCACGGGCGACAAGACCGTCCTCCCCGAGGTCCTCCCCGATCCGCGACGACCGAACACGTCGGCGTCTTCGCCGCGATCGCGAACGCTCGCGCACATGCAGCGGATGCTCGCCACCGCGACGGCGGTCGCGGTCGCTGGCACCGGATCGATCTCGTGCGGCAAAGAGGTGAAGAACGGCGGCTCCGAGAAGCAGGGCTGCGGTTCGAAGGTCAAAGGCACGACGTCGTCGTCGAGCGGCGAGCCGTCATCGAGCGGCTACGCGGTCGTCGATCCGATGCCGACGCCGGCCTTCTGTCCCGGGATCTCGAAGATCATCACGCCGTCGGCGCGCTTGTCGGAGGAGGGCGACGTCGTTCGCATCACGCTGACGCTCTCGAAGCCCACCGGGCGCGACGACTGGAAATACGTGAGCGACGCCCCGGTCACGATCATGAACGGCACGATGGAGAAGACGGAGGTGAAGCCCGACGGAACGATGTACATCGTCGCGAAGGTCGATCCCTCGCTCATCGCCGCCGGCAACGTGAGGAAGACGGGAAACGGAACGGTGTACATCGTCGCGAAGGTCGACGCCTCGGTCATCGCCGCATGAGCGACGCATGTCACGATCATGAACGGCACGATGGAGAAGACGGAGGTGAAGCCCGACGGAACGATGTACATCGTCGCGAAGGTCGATCCCTCGCTCATCGCCGCCGGCAACGTGAGCATGAACATCGCCGTCAAGGGCACCTGCAACCAAGGCCCGACGACGATCAGCGCTGCGGTGAGCTGGTCCGGCAAGACCAAGACCGCGACGCCGCTCGTCTACTTGAACGAGTTCTGAGCGGGCTCGTTACCAGGCGTACTGCTGGACGATCGCGGCGTGTGGCGCCACGTCGGCGAGGGGCATTGCGTTCGGCTGCGGCGCAGACGACGAAGCGGAGGCCTCCTCGCGGCGCACGGCGAGCGGCTTACGGTCGGTGGTCGCGGTCGCGGCGCTCGATGCGCTGCCCGGTCGAACATAGAAACGATACGAACAAAGCACGGCCTCTCTCCTTCCCGACTCCTCGACGGCTTCGACGACCATGGCTTGCCTCGGATCTCAGGACGCGAGAAGGCGCTCGCGCGGAAACGGAGCGTTTCCAATTCGTCACGGTCGCACGACCGGCGCGTGACACGCAGCTGAAGATGCCTAAATTCACGTCGTGTGAGGGTGACGGCCCTCACCTGGCGTTCACCTGACGAGGACGATCAGCCCTCGCTGGCGCCCGACGCTTCGTCGGCCGCCCGCCGCGCGTCTTGTGCGGCGAGCCCCTCGATGACGAGCTTCGACGGAGCCTCGCTCGCGAGACACCAGAGCTGGTGTGCCGCGCGCGTCGCGCCGACGTAGAGGCCGTGGCGTGCCTGCGCCGTCTCCGGGTAGCTCGACGCCGTGGTCTCGAGGAGGATGACCTCGTCGAACTCGAGGCCCTTCGTCTGGCGAACGTCGGTGATGTCGAAGCCGCGCTCCCACGTGAAGTCTTGGCGGCGCACGCGGCGGACGTTCGGCACCTCCGCGCGGACGAGGCCGTCGTAATAGACCTCGGCCTGCTGCGGGAAGCGCGAGAGGAGCGCGACGTTCGCTTCGGGCTCGCTCAGCGAAAGCTCGCGGAGCGCGTCGGCGAGGAACGCGACAGCTTCGCCAGCCGACGCGAACGTGAAGAGCTCCACCGGCGGTCCCTGACGCGTCGCGATCGGCTCGGCTTCGTGGGCGAAGGGACCGAGCACGCCACGCGCGAACGACGTGATCTCGGCGGTGGAGCGATAGCTCACCTTCAGCGGCTCGATCATGCCCGCGCCGCCCGGCACGCCGAGCTCCTTCAGCGTCGCGTCCCAATCGAACGCGACGTGGACGTCGTCGTCTTCGCGCATGCGCTGGGCGACGTCGCCCGCGAGCGTGACCGAGAGCTGGCTCGGATCCTTGTCGTCCTTCGAGCCGGCGGCGATGTCGAGGAGCACCTTGAGCTCGACGGGGCTCGCGTCCTGCACCTCGTCGATGAAGAGGTGCGCGAGCGTGAGCGGCTGCCCTTCTCCGTCGAGGAGCGGCCCGCGGAAGATCTGGAACAGGCGAAGGAGGAGCGCGCGATCTTCGAGATCGAGGCTCGGCGTGTCGCCGTCGCGCTCGCCTTCGGAGCGCACGCGTGCCTGGCGAACGCACCACTCGTGCACCTGGTCGAGCTGGCCTTTGCCGAAGTGTTTGCCGAAGTGCTTGTCGAGGCGCTCGCGGCTCGTGAGCACCTCGTCCCAGGCGCCGAGGACGTTGCGCGTCTCGTTGCGGAGCTCTTGCCCGATCGACTCGACGGCGCTCTTCGTGACGTGCGGGAGCGTCGAGGCCGCCTCGACGCCGTGAATCTCGCGCTTGCCGCTGATCCATTGGGCGAGATGCGTGACGCGACGATCCGGCGCGCCCTTCGTCTTCATCCACGCGTCGACGACCTTCGCGCCTTCCGGCCAGCGCGGCTGCGCCTCGTCTTGTCCGATGAACGCGCTCCGCACCTTCTTGTCGAGGCGCGCGGTGAGCTCGACGCCGAGCTGGTCGGTCGCCTCGAGCATCGCCGGGTGATTCTTCACGCGCGAGACGAGCGGCGGCGTCTCTTCGCTGATCGCCGAAGGCAGCCGCGGGAACATGTCGAACATCGCGCGCACGGCCCAGCGATGGAACGTGAGGACCGGCACGCCTTCGACGCCTAGCCCTGGAAGGACGCGGCTCGTGTAGTGCACGAGCGCTTCGTTCGGGACGACGACGAGCATGCGGTTCGGACGGTAGCGATTCGGCTGGCTCGCGTGGAGGTAGGCCACGCGATGGAGACCGACGGTCGTCTTGCCGCTTCCGGCGCTTCCCTGGATGGCGACGAGGCCTGCGCCCGGCTTGGTGATGAGGTCGTACTGCTCCTTGTCGAGCATCGCGGCGATCGCAGGCAGCAAGCGATCGGCGGACGTCGATCGCGATCGGTCGGTGGCGGACCCGGCGGCCGCGGACGCGGCGGCGGCGGCGACCTTGTCTTTGCCGTCCTTCGACGGGAGGCGAAGGCGCGCGGTGTGGGCGGCGGCGCGACGCCAGCGGCCGTCGGCTTCTTTGACGAACGTGCCTTGCGGCGCGGTGACCTTGCGGAGCTCTCCGTCGACGATCGCGACGGTGCGCCGCGACACGACGGTGCCTTCGACGGGTTGATCGCCGAGCGTCTCCTCGTAGCTGTCGTCTTCGCGGTAGCGGTAGAAGATGCGGCTGACGGGGGCGTTGCGCCAGTCGACGATGCGGACGCCCGCGGCGGGGTCGAGGTATTGGCGCGAGCCGACGAGGACGTCGCGACGACGCTCTTTTCCCGGCCCGCGGCGCGTTCGATCGTGCACCGTCTCTTCGAGGCGGAGGTGACCGAAGTAAGGGCTCTTGCGATCGACCATGCCGGTCGTGCCCTTGCCTCGATGCGCGCGCACGGCGCCGAGCGTGTGCATCTGCTCGAAGAGCGCAGGGAGATCTTCGGGCTTCGCCGTCGCGGCGAGGTCGCGCAGCTCGAGGAGCCTTCGGTCGTCGTCGGCGAGCGCCTCGGCGAGCCCCGAGCCGCCCGGCGGCGGGATCGACGAGTTGTGCTTCGACGACGGGTTGCCGCTGTCCGGCTGCGGGTTGTTCTCCGCGAGCGTCTTGTCGAGCGCGCGGTTGACGATCTCGAGGAGGCGCATCTCTTCGCGCACGATGCGCGAGCCGTCCTCGTCGTCTTCGAGACCCGGGACAGGGACGAGCGCTTCGTCGCCTTGCGCGGGCGACGGCTTGGAGGACGAGGATGCGAAATCACTACTCACGGCAGGACGTGCCGACATAGCACATCTCGGCGCCTGCCCATCGCCTGCCGTGCGCGGCTCGTTTCGAAGGTCTAGAGGAGCAGCTGCTCGCCCAGGGTGAGCACGGTCAGCTCGACGCCTTTGAGCTTGCTGCACTGCTTCTCGACCTCCCGCTGGAAGGCCGGCTTGATGTGGTAAAGAAGCGTCGGAAGGTCCTTCGGGCGCGCGTATTTCTTGAGGTCCTTCACGAGCGTCTGCGGCGTGTGGTGACCGCTGAGGGTCGCGAGTCGCTGCTGCTCGTTCGGGAAGCTCACTTCCATCAGCAAGGCGCGGAGGTCTTGCTGCTCGTTCAACGCTTCCCAGAGGCGCTCTGTCGGACCGGTGTCGCCGGAGTACGCCACCGCGACGCCGTGCTTGTCGACGATGAACGCGCTCGTGTCGATCGTGTGCGTCACCGCGATCGCCTTCACGCCAAAGCCCGCGATCTCGGTGCGCACCTCGGGCTTCAGCACCGTGTAGACGATCGTTGGCTCTTTCTTCGACGGGATCGCCGAGAAGTCGGGCCAAAGCAGGTCGTTGAAGAAGTGCTTCTTCAGCACCTCGAGCGTGGGCTTCGTCCCGACGACCTGCAGCGGCTTGCAACCATGCTGCGCGCGGTTGTCCGCGATGGTGGCGAGGTCGCGCACGTGATCGAGATGGGAGTGACTGACGAGGACCGCCTCGAGCTTGTACTGAAGCGACAGGTCGAGGCCGCTCGTCAGAGAGCCAGCGTCGATCGCGATGCGCTCGTCCAAGAGGAACGCACACGTTCGATGCTTCGGAGTCTCTCCTCCGTGACAGCCGACTACGCGCAGCTGCACGAGATCGTCCGGTTTGTGGCCGCGCTGCGGATCATCGGCAGAGACGAGCTTATCGCCACGATTCGAAAGGAGTCAAAAACCCACACACAAACTCATCCTGGCGGCACCGTTTGCGTTCGTTTCGTGGCCGTTTCAGGCGATCGCGCTCGGGCTCGTGGCGTCGCGATCGGCTCTTGGAGGTACTTCACCGATTCGGAAGTTCTAAGTAAACTCGCTCCCATGCGAATGTCCCGATTGGTTACGTCCCTGACCGCATTGGCGGTGATTGCACTTACCGCATGCGGTGAAGATCCGCCTGCGAAGGACCCTTCGTCCGCAAAAGACTCCAAGGACTCGAAGGACTCGAAGGACTCGAAAGACTCGAAAGATGGCGACAAGGGGGACAAAGGCTCGACTGGCGGCGGGGGCGGCAAGAGCGAGCTGAGTTGCAAGGGCAAGCCGGAGGTCGGCAAGAACGCATCGACGTTCTCGCTTCCGTCGATCAACGGCGGCAAGACCCAGCTCGAAAAGGGCAAGGTCTACATCGTCGATTTCTGGGCGACGTGGTGTGAGCCCTGCAAGAAGTCCTTCCCGAAGTACCAAGACCTTTACGTGAAGTACAAGGCGAGCGGGCTCGAGATCGTCGCCGTCTCCGTCGACGACGAGAAGAAGGAGATCCCGGAGTTCATCAAGACCTACGGCGCGAAGTTCCCGGTAGGCTGGGACGAAGGCCACAAGATCGCCGAGTGCTACAAGCCACCGTCCATGCCTTCGGCGTTCGTCATCGACAAGAACGGCGTCGTCAAGCACGTCCACAACGGCTTCCGCGAGGGCGAAGAGAAAGAGCTCGAGAAGGAAATCAAGGCGCTTCTCTAAGACGCGCTCCTCTCTCGACGAAATTTGCAACGCGGGGACGGTCGTCCCCGCGTTTTTTTTTGCGTCGTGATCGGCGTATGGAAATGAAGCCCCGATCGGATCGCAGACCCCTCCCCTTCACATGTTTTGTTATCTTTGACGAATGCAGACGCGTTTGCTCTCACGCATCACGTGCATCGCCGTTGGTCTCAGCGCCGCGGTCCTCACAGGCTGTCCCGAAGATCCGAAGGCGCCGAGCGGAGGCGGAAGCAGCAGCAGCGGCGGCTCTTCGTCGTCTTCGAGCGGCGGAGGAGGAGGCGGAGGCGGCAGCTTCTCCTGCAAGGGAAAGCCAGAGGTCGGTAAGCCCGTCTCCACCTTCAACCTCACGTCGATGAACGGCGCGGGCAAGGTGACGATCGAGCCCGGCAAGGTCACGCTCGTCGACTTCTGGGCGACGTGGTGCGGTCCCTGCCAGAAGTCGTTCCCGAAGTACCAAGAGCTCTACGTGAAGTACAAGGCGAGCGGCTTCGAGATCGCGGCGGTCTCCGTCGACGACGACGACAAGAAGAGCGCGATCCCTGGCTTCGCGAAGGAGTACGGCGCGAAGTTCCCCGTCGGTTGGGACGAAGGCCACAAGATCGCCGACTGCTTCAAGCCACCGGGCATGCCCTCCGCCTTCTTGATCGACAAGAAGGGCGTCGTGCGGATGATCCACGAAGGCTACCGCGGAGAGGCGGACGCCAAAGAGCTCGAAGAGAAGATCAAGAGCTTGCTCTGACCTCGCGCCGGCACGTCACGAGGCGCGCGCCGGGAGCTTCGCCTGATACGGAAACGCATCGGACGGCTCGATCGCCTCGACGTCGTGAAAGCGCCTGCAGTCGAGCTGCAGCTTGCCGTTGGGCAGCTCGCTGAGGACATCCGCGAGGCGTGCTCCCCAGAGCACCTCCTTCGCCAGGTAGCGACGACGTCCGTAGACGGGCTGGAGCGAGGTGCCGTCCGTCCCGACGACGTGGATGAGGAGCTCGACCTCGTCACGCTCGCACATCGCGGGCGTCATCCCGTAGAGCGGGCTCTGCTCGTCGATCATGTGCATCGCGGTGAAGGTTCGCCCGAGCGCCGGCGTCCGCTCGCGCGCGAGGACGAGGTCCTTCATGCGGTACATCGTGACGCCCTCCGCCGTGCGGTGCGTGCGGAACATCGTGAGCCGCACCTGCGCGTCCATGATCGCGCCCTGCCGGTCGTTGCCGACGCGAAGTGAGAGCGTCGGTACGCCGTCCATCGGCGCGATGCACGGATGATCCGAGAACATCAGCGCCTCGGTCGATCGCGAGAAGCGCGCGAACACGAGGCCGGTGGCGACGGCGATGAAGACGATGCTCACGATCGACTCGCAGACGGAGACGATGTTCGCGCCGGTGCCCGTCGGGTGCATCGCGCCGTAACCGATCGTCCCGAGCGTCTGCGCGCTGAAGAAGAAGGCATCCGCGAAGGATCCCGGCCGCGCGCCCTCGACGCCTCCGGTCAGCATGTACGCGAGCGCGAAGAGCGCGTTCACGATGAGGAACGCGACGGCGATCGCGGCGAAGGCGGCCCACCAGCGAACGGTCAACAGGAGGTGATACGCATCGCGGAACGGATGCGCCGCCGCTCCGACGACGACGATGTCGTCCTCTTGTTGTTGACCGCTCTTTTGGGCCATCGGCGTTCGCATTGTTGCGAGTCGCTACACGTTCGACCAATTTCCGGTCGCTCTTCTCGGCTTCCATCGGCGCGCGCCCCAAAAAAAAAAGGATCGAAAAGGAGCCGTTACGCGCCCTCGAACGGATCCAAAGCGATCACACGCGGCGCCGATCTCCTCGAAAACGCGCGGAGCGCCTCAGGCACACGATGTGCTTTCGCGGCAGCGCCTTCACGGGCGTCTTCCTTAGGTTGCCGGCGATGAGCCGGGCCAGCTCCCTCTTCGCTTCCGCGGCTCGGGTGCGCTCGCTCTTCCCCTCCCCAAACAAAAGGCGAGCGCGCTCGGGTCGGGTCTTCGTTGCGTTCGTGAGCCGTCGTGAGCTTCGAAGGTCAGCCCACGGCGAACACGCTGAGCACGGCGCGATGGTCGCTCGGCCACGTCTTCACGCCGCCGTTCCGGCCGTCGATCTCGAACGACTCGACCGGACGCGTCCGATGCGACGGCGCGGCGGCGTAGTGGATGAAGTCGATCCGATCGAAGCATCCACGCGGCTCTTCGGCGAGCATCGACGACCACGTGATCCCGGGCTCGTCTTGCCGGAACGGATCGTCCGGCGTGCACACGCGGTTCGAAGGATGGAGCGCGCGGTACGCGTCCACGAGGCCGCGCGCCTCGCACGCGATCGACGTGGGCCAGGCCATGTCGGCGTAGTCGAGATGCGACGGCGCGTTGAAGTCGCCGAGGAGAAAGACGGGGTCGGCTGGCGCAGCGCCTCCTTCGCCCCGCGCGAGGAACGGATCCATCATCGCGAAGAGCTCGTCGAGGCCAGGCATGCGCATCACGCGCTCCTCGTCGAGCACGGACGCCGGCGACCGCTCCTCCTGGAGCAGATACGGCCCGTAGTGATCCCAGTGGAGGTGCGCGTCGAACACGTGGACGCGCGTCGCCTTCGACGGATCGGCCTTCGAGGGCACGTCGATCGTCGCGCCGAGGCCACCCCACACGTTCGGAGTGGAGCCGATCTTCTCGATGGCGGCGCCGGCCACGCGGGGCGTCAAGATCGCGTGCGCGTTGTCGTCATGCACGTACGCGTAATCGAGCACGCGTGCGATCGTCTTCGCTGCCTCGGCGCTGCATTCTTGAAGCCCGACGACGTCGGCGCGCGCATGGGCGATCGCTTCGATCGTCGCCTCGAGCGACAGACCTCCGCTTCGCCAGATGTTGAAGCTGAGGACCCGAATCGTGTGCTCGTCGGCCATCGACGTGCAGCTTAAACACGAAGCCCCGACCTCGCGAAGAGATCGGGGCTCGTTGCAGAGAGCGGATGCTCGCTGCGACTCGATCAATCCATATCGAAGTCGCCGCCCATGCCGCCCATACCGCCCATGCCGCCCATGCCGCCCATGCCGCCACCGCCGCCACCGCCGCCGCCAGCCGACGCCTTCTTCGGCTTGTCTGCGATGAGCGCTTCGGTGGTGAGCATCATGCCCGCGACGCTGGCCGCGAACTCGAGCGCCGAGCGGACGACCTTCGCCGGGTCGATGACGCCGGCCTTGACGAGGTCTTCGTAGGTCTCGGTCGCGGCGTTGAAGCCGAACGAGCCGGTGCCTGCGCGGACCTTCTCGACGACGACGGAGCCTTCGTGGCCCGCGTTCTTCGAGATCTGGCGGAGAGGCTCCTCGATCGCGCGACGAACGAGCGCCACGCCGTGCGCCTGCTCGCCCTCGACCTTGAGGCCTTCGAGCGCCTTCGCGCCGCGGAGAAGCGCGACACCGCCGCCGGGGACGATGCCTTCTTCGACCGCCGCACGCGTCGCGTGGAGGGCGTCTTCGACGCGCGCCTTCTTCTCCTTCATCTCGGTCTCGGTGGCTGCACCGACCTTGATGACGGCGACGCCGCCGGCGAGCTTCGCGAGGCGCTCCTGGAGCTTCTCGCGATCGTAGTCGCTCGTCGTGTTCTCGATCTGCTTGCGGATCGTCTCGATGCGCGCCTTGATCTCCTTGGGATCGCCCACGCCGTCGACGATGGTCGTGTTGTCCTTGTCGACCGAGATCTTCTTCGCTTGGCCGAGATCCTTGACCGTGAACGACTCGAGCTTCACGCCGAGATCCTCGCTGACCACCTGGCCGCCCGTGAGCGTCGCGATGTCCTTGAGCATCTCCTTGCGGCGATCACCGAAGCCCGGCGCCTTGATCGCGCAGACCTTCAGCGCTCCGCGGAGCTTGTTGACCACGAGCGTCGCGAGGGCTTCGCCTTCGACGTCTTCCGCGATGATGACCAGCGGGCGGCCTGCGCGCGCGATCTCCTCGAGGAGCGGGATGATGTCCGACATCACGCTGATCTTCTTCTCGCTGATCAGGATGAAGGGGTTCTCGAGCTCCGCCGTCATCTTCTCGGTGTTCGTGACGAAGTACGGCGAGAGGTAGCCGCGATCGAACTGCATGCCTTCGACGACCTCGAGCGAGGTCTCCATGCCCTTGGCCTCTTCGACCGTGATCACGCCTTCCTTGCCGACGCGCTCCATCGCCTCGGCGAGACGATCGCCGATGTCCTTGTCGCCGTTCGCGCTGATCGTGCCGACCTGCGAGATGTGCGCCTTGTCCTTCGTCGGCGTCGAGAGCTTCTTCACCTCGCCGACGATCGCGGCGACCGCGAGGTCGATGCCGCGCTTCAGGTCCATCGGGTTGTGGCCGGCTTCGACGAGCATGAGGCCTTGCGTGTAGATCGCTTGCGCGAGGACCGTGGCGGTCGTCGTGCCGTCGCCCGCCTTGTCGCTCGTCTTCGAGGCGACCTCGCGGACCATCTGCGCGCCCATGTTCTCGAACTTGTCGAAGAGCTCGATCTCCTTCGCGACCGTGACGCCGTCCTTGGTGACGACGGGCGATCCGAAGCTCTTCTCGATGACGACGTTGCGACCCTTCGGTCCGAGCGTGACCTTGACCGCGTCGGCCAAGGAGTTCACGCCGTGAAGGATGCGACCGCGAGCATTGCGGCTGTAGACGATTTGCTTTGCGCTCATGTGTTTTCTCCTGCTGCCTTATCTGCTCGAGTCACTTGGTGAACACGGCGAGGACGTCGTCTTCGCGGAGGAGCACGAGCTCCTCACCGTCGACCTTGACCTCGGTGCCCGAGTACTTGCCGAAGAGGACCTTGTCCCCCTCCTTCACGTCGAGCGGGACGACCTTGCCGCCTTTGACGGCCTTGCCCGATCCGACGGCGACCACGACACCCTCGAGCGGCTTCTCTTTGGCCGTGTCGGGGATGATGATTCCGCCCTTGGTCTTTTCCTCTTCTGCGGTGCGACGGACGACGAGACGATCCTGGAGCGGTCGGATTTTCATTGTAGTTCTCGTTTCTTGGCTGCCGTTTGGCGCCGTTGTTAGCACTCGAGTGAGGTGAGTGCTAGAAATCGCGCCCAACCTAGACGTTGCCAGCGCGGCGTCAAGGCCTGACCCGTCAAGAAGTGCAGGACGGACCATCACGGGTGGACCCACTGTCCCAACCGGGATGACGTCCGCAATGATCTCAGCATCGCAAGATGCCCCACTCGACCGCGAGCTCGACGGGACGGAAGCGTGCTCGAGCGGCGTGCATTTCGCGAGGATCTGGGACGCCCCATCGGATTCGTCCTGGTTTGTCCGCGAGGCATCGACCCTGCACTGCGCTCGGGCGTCATGCCGTCGCGCCGCCCTTCTCCTGGCTCCCTTCCGTTCGCGAAGAAGTCGAACGACGAGATCGCCCGTGCGGCAGCCTTTCTCGTCCCCGGTCTCAAGGTCAAAGGCGACACGATCGCAGGCCGCTACCGCGTCGAGAAGGTCCTCGGCGTCGGCGCGTCGGGCTTCGTCGTCGCCGCACGTCACGTCTATCTGCGACGGCACGCGACGTTGAAGATCCTCGCGTCGACGACGAGCGCCCATCAAAAGGCGCAGCGCCGTCGCCTCGCGCTCGCGCATGCGGCGGCGTCGCTTCGGAGCCCGTACATCGCGCGCATCACCGACACCGGCTTCACCGAAGACGGGATGCCGTTCATCGCGACCGAGCGCCTCGAAGGCACCACGCTCGCGAGCGAGCTCGCGTCGCGCGAACGCCTCCCTGCCCCGGAAGCGGTTCGCTTGATCCTCCAGGCCTGCGAAGGCCTCGCCGAGGCCCACGCGGCCGGCATCGTCCACGGCGACCTCAAGCCGTCGAACCTCTTCGTCGTCGCGTCGTCACGCGCGATCAAGATCCTCGACTTCGGCATGTGCGCGCCGGTCGAGCCTTCGGGCGATCTCGGCGGCGGGTGGGGTGACAGCGACGAGGACACGTCCACGGCGTGGTTTGCTTCGCCCGCGTACCTCGCCCCCGAGCAGATCCGCGACCCGCTTCGCGTCGACGCGCGCGCCGACGTCTGGGCGCTCGGCGTCATCCTCCACCAGCTCATCTCCGGTGAGCTTCCCTTCAGCGCCGACACGATCTCGGGCATGCTCGTCGCGGTCGCTTATGACGAGCCGGCGCTCCTCGCGGCGCCCGACGTCCCGTACGACCTCGCGCGCATCGTCCATCGCTGCCTCGCGAAGGATCCCGACGCGCGCCTCCGAGACGTCGCCACGCTCGCGCGCGTCCTCGCGCCTTTCGCCGGTCGTGACGAGGTGACGAGGAGCGCAGCGACCACTCACGTGGCCGAGGCCGAGAACCTCAGCGCGGCCTCGCAACCGCCCCTCGCGATGACGATGGACTCGCAGAACGGCGTCGTCGAGATCGCGCCCGCGCCGCGTCCTCACGTCGAGCCGTCACCGAGCGCGTTCGCGCCGCCTTCGATCGCGCCGCTGGAAGACGACGGCATCCCGCCGAGCGTCGCGCGCCTCCGCCGAGCGATCGATCGCAGGCGCAAAGGCGCCATCGCCACGGTCGCGGCCGCCGCGATCGTCGCCTGCGTGAGCCTCTTCGAAGAGCCTCCGAAGAGCGTCCCCGCCAAAGCGGCGCGCGATCTCGAGCCGCCGCTCATCCCGGGCACCCGCGGCGACGCCCCGGCAGACGACTCGCCGGGCAGCGATCTCGCGGACGCCATCTCGTCGTCACGCGTCTCGACGAGCGAGGCGGACGTCCGCGCGTTCGTTCCACCGTCCGACGCCACGGCGCTGCCCGAGGTCGACGCGGTCATGTCCCTGCCCTCCGCGCCGCTCGTCCCGACTCCAACGACGACGACGGCGACAGCGACGACGACGATGCCAACGTCCAGAGGACGCGCCTCGCTCGCCGTCCGCGAGAACCCCTATGCGCGCGGCTTCACCCATCCGACGCGTCTCGATCGAAAACGCTGACGCCGCATCTTTTCTGATTTTGCCGGTTCCGATCGCGGCGCGGCGTGACCATGATGCGCGCGTGCTGCGATGAACGACCACGCGCCATCCAACCCGACCTTTTCGTTCACGGTCCCTCGGCTCGAAACGGCCCGTCTTCTCCTCCGTGAGGTCCGCCTCTCGGACTTCGAGGCCTACGCGCGACACATGTCGGATCCGTCCGCGATGAAGTACATGGGCCAGCCGGTCGATCGCCGGATGTCCTGGCGTGTGTTCGCGGCCCTGATGGGGACGTGGTCGATCACGAGCGCAGGCTGGTGGGCCGTCGAGGTCACCGCCACGCGCGACTTCGTCGGCCTCGTCGGCGCGTTCTTCCGCGAGACCTCGTTGGTCACGAACGCGCAGGGTGGCTCGGAGCTCGAGGCCCATCCCGACCTCGAGCTCGGCTGGAGCATCTTCCAGCCGTTCTGGCGCAACGGCTACGCGAAGGAGGCCGCCAAGGCCGCGCTCGACCACGGCCTCGCGCACCACCCGAGCGCCCCCCGCGCCATCGCGAACATCCATCCCGACAACGTCGCCTCGATCAACGTGAGCAAGGCGATCGGGATGACGTTCGACGGCGACCACGACTTCTACGGCGAGCCAGGAATTCGCTACGCCCTCTCACGCGCGGATCACGCGAAGATTCAGGCCTGAGCCCAAGCACTCCCTCGCCAGCGGCTTCGGCTTCCTTGGGGGATCGTCTAATGGCAGGACGGCGGATTCTGGCTCCGTCTATCTAGGTTCGAATCCTAGTCCCCCAGCCAACCACCTCTTCACAGCGTCCACGGAGCAAAAGATTTCGGCCCCATCGTCTAGCGGTTAGGACATCGGCCTCTCACGCCGGTAACGCGGGTTCGATTCCCGCTGGGGTCGCCAAAAGCGACGTGAGAACTGAGCCTCGACGGCAACATCGAGGCTCTTTGCTTTTGTCGCTCACTCGCGAACGAGGTGGTCGCCGTCCCAGCGGTATGTACCGGCCGACGCGCAGAGGTTGGCGACGACCTTCTGTTCCTTGCCGCACTCTTCGGCTTGGCAGACGTGGTCGCAGCCTTTGCCGATGACGAGCTCGAGACCGCTGTCGTGCATGCGGAAAGAGAGTCGCGCCAGCACGACGTCGGGGGACCTCATGCTGCCGTGCTGTTGACGGTCGAGCGGGAACGACATCGCCTTGTGCTCTGCCGCAATGGGCGTGACGGTCAGCGTGCGCTGCGTGTAGGGGCCGACCACGTGGCGGTGGATCAGGCTCATCGTCTCGAGGCAGAGCCTCACCGAGGGCGACGGGTTGCAGCATTGCTTCGCCACCGTCCCCTCGGCTGGCGCCACAGGCGGAAAGCTGCACGTGCTCACGTCGGGCCATGGCCGCGTCGCCTGTGTCGTCCCGGCATCTGCATCTGCATCGACACGTCGCGCCGAGGATGCGTCCGCGATGTTCCCGGATTCCGCGGGAGGTGGAGACGCGACCTGCTGCGCGAGCGCCGGCGACGCGATCACGCGCTCGCGCTTGCCTCCTCCGCCGCCGCAGGCGCCGATCACGCTGGCGCTGAGCGAGATGAAGACGGCGACGCGCATGCAGATCATTCAACCACGGTTCACGTCTGCGAGCGCAGGTGCTCGGCGAGCTTCTCGAGCGTCTGGTAGCCGAGCTCGACGGCGCCGAAGCCGATGACGATCGATCGCCGCTCTTTCGTCGGGTGGAGCTGGCGCAGGCTGAGCACGGTCTTCTTGTCGCTCTGTTCGTCGAAGGTGATCGTGACGTGGAATTGGTTTGGGTCGTTGTCCTTGTCCGATCCGTGATCGAAGACGAGGAGCTCGGGCCGCTTCATCTCGCGGAAGACGATGCGGTTGTCGTAGACCGTGCCGTCTGGGGCGAGCATGTCGAAGCGGAGGACGCCGCCGACGCGCATGTCCGCGGAATGGATCGTCGTGGTGAATCCGCGTGGGCCGAACCATTTCACGAAGTGCTCCTTCTCCGTCCACGCGCGGTACACGAGGTCCCGCGGCGCATCGAAGACGCGCGTGAGCACGATCTCTCGGTCGAGTGCCCAAACATGCTCACCGCTTTTTTCGTCTGCCATGGTCTTTCTCCCTTCGCGTGTCCTTCTTCTCGGTCTCGATCTTCTTCTCGGTCGCCTGCAATTCGCGCAGGTATTCGTCCAATCGTTCGAAGCGGTCTTCCCATGCGCGCCGCGTGTGCTCGGCCCACGCCACCACCTCGCGAAGCGCCTCGGGTCGCAAGCTGCAGGGCCGGCGCTGCGCGTCGCGGCCGCGGGTGATGAGGCCAGCTTCTTCGAGCACCTTCAGATGGCGTGAGATCGCCGGCAGGCTGATGTCGAACGGGGCCGCGAGCTCGAGCACCGTCGCGTCGCCGGACGCGAGGCGCTCGACGATCGCTCGCCGCGTCGGGTCCCCGAGGGCGGCAAACGTGATGTCGATGGCGGGAGAAGCGGGCACGCGGGGAAACTCCGGTCGAATTCGTATTTAACGTTTATGTTAAATAGTGTCGGCCGTGGGGGCTGTCAAGCGCCGAGCCTTGATCTTCGGCGTGCGCGCCGCATGTTGCGCAGCCTCATGCGGCGCATCATGTACATCGAGAACAAGAGCGGTGGCCTCGATGGGGACGGCCGCATCGGGTGGGTGCTGCTCTCGAGGTCACGCCGCTCGGTTCACTACGGCGACCGTCATCTCGCGAAGACGAAGAGCGGCTACAAGTACAACTGCATCGACGAGGCGACGGGCGAGCGTTACTGGGTCTCCGGTCCTCACAAGGACGGCGCCGATAAGCTGTACGGTGGCGTCGTTCGGATCGACGAGGACGCGCGCGTCGCCTACTGGACCACGATCCGCGGGCTGCCTTCCCTCGTCACAGAGAGCGAGTACCGCGCCGGTGCGTCGACGCGAACGTCCGGCACGACGCGGCGAAACGAGCGCAAGGGACCAAGGCGGTAAGCGATGGAGTCGCCAGCGCGCCGGCGCTACGGGTATGTCGGTCCGGACGCGATCAAGCGGTCCGTCGTCACGTCGTCGCGTGGGGTCGCGGTTCGTTCGGCCGCCGAGCTCCTCCCCTTCGCGAACGGTGAGGCGCACACGTTCGTCATCGACGACCAAGGCGTGCTTCGCGTCGCCGATCGACGATCCGAGCACGTGGCGTGCGCCGGTGGCGGCGAGGTCTACGCGGCCGGCGAGCTCACCGCGGTACGCGTGAGCGTGGGTAAAGGCGCAGGCGCGGGCTGCCGCGTCGTCGAGATCTCGAACCAGTCGACGGGCTATTGCCCCGAGCCCGCGTCGTGGGCGTCGGTGGCGGAGGCGCTCGACGAGGCGGGCATCGCGCATCCAGGGCACTTCACGTACGAGGCGATCTTTCGGCGCTGCACGCGCTGCCACGAACGTAACCTCGTGAAGGAGGCGTGGTTCGTCTGCTCGATCTGCGGAGCGGAGCTACCGGCCGCGCACAACGTCCAGGACCTCACGAGGCCCCCGCCTCCGTAGAAACATCGGCCGTGGTGCCTCCTCAGTAGTTGAGCTGGACCTGGAGGCGGATGAGACGGCCGGTCTCTCGCTTGCCGTTGACGGTGCGGTCGCTCGCCATGAGCTCGCTCGTGATCTCGAGCCACTTCGAGATTTGCCACTCGATGCCGGCGTTGACCTCTTTGACCTCGTGACGAGGCGCGTTCTGCTCGAACTTCTTGCCGCCGTCGTAGCGGTGAACGCGGACGTACGGCGTCAGGTGATGGATCGAGCCGACCTTCGCGCGCCACATCGCCATGATGTAGCCGCCGTCGAGCGGGCGCTCGCGGACGACCTTGCCGTCGAGCTCGGGGCCGACGCCGGCGTTGTATTCGGCTTGGAGGCCGAAGGGCTGCGGGTAGAGCACGAACGTGGCGTGCATGCGGAGGTCGCGGATGTCCTTCTGCGCGGTGGTGATGCCTTCGGCGAGGCTCGGGACGACGAAGAGGCCGGTGTAGCCGCCGCCCGCGATTTCGATCGTCTGCGAGCCGATCTCGAACGGATACGTGATGCGCGCGAAGAAGTGCTTGTTGTCGTTTCGCTCGCGGGTGTTGAGCGGCTGGCCGTTCGTCACGCCAACATGAAGAACGCGCCGAGGTCGCGCTCGTTGACGAAGGCGCTGTTCAGCGCGTCGCTTCGATCGAACGGGAGGCGGTTCGAGCTCGATTGCATCAGCTCGAAGCCGTACGGGACCTTCTGCTGGCCGACGCGGAAGCGGAATTCCTTGTCGTGGTTCAGGAAGATGTCGCCCCAGAGGTCGCGGAGCTGGCCGATGTTGAGCGAGTCTTGCAGCGCGCTCGCGAACTCGGGCTGGATGTAGAACCCGAGGAACGACGCGACCTCACCGCGGAGGATGAGGCGCGCGCGGCGAATGAGGAAGCCGCCGCTGTCGCCGATCGACTTGTCGCCCTGATCGTTCTTGAGATGAGGATTGGTAGCGCCGAGGCGGTTGTAGCGGACCTGCGTGTAGCCACGAAGTTGAAGGCGCTCGTACCAAGGCTTCTCTTCTTCGTGCTCGGGCTGCTTGGCCGCGTGCTTGTCTTTGTCTTTGTCTCTGTCCTGGGTGCCCTGCGCATGCGCGATGCGTGTCGACGAGGTGGCAAGAAGGATCAGGACGGTGACGAACCAGCAAACGATGTGTCGCACGCATCGCAGTCAACACAGTCAGTTCGACTTCCCCGAACCATCTCTGTGACGGAGTCGTGTCGATGTCACATTCGGGTTGACGAGCGCGTCGCGAGCCGTCGCGCAATGCAACAGCGACGTATCGGCAGCGCTGGATTCGTCGCGCAATGCAACGGCCGCACGCGCGGGTCGCTCAGCGCTGTCGAGTCGCGGACGGACGATCCTGGAGAGTCGGCGTCCTCGGAAGAGACATGACGAACACAGTGCCCTGATCGTCGGAGCGCACCTCGATGGTGCCGCCGTGCGCCTCGGCGATGGATCGGCTGATGTAAAGACCGAGACCTAGGCCGCCACGTCGAGCGAGACCTTCCGCGGCGCGCCGAAACGGGTCGAAGATGATGGGCAGCATCTCTCGTGGAATGGGGACACCCTTGTTCTCGATCTCGACCCGCACGACGTCGGTCGCGCTGCCATCCACCCGGACATGGGCACGCCCATCGCCGTGCTGAAGGGCGTTCGAGACCAGGTTCGTCATCACCTGAAGGAGTCGATCTTCATCCCACTCGCCGGCCGTATTGCCTTCCGAGCGCACGAGGACATCGGCGTCGACGAACGCGAGCCGGCACTCGTCGACGGCTCGCTCGACGGCACGTCGCATCTCCATCGGGCCGCGCTCGAGCTGAAGACCGCCTGCCTGATCGACCCGAACGAAGTCGAGCAGCTGTTCGATCAGCCGATTCATCCGCCGGCCCGAGGAGAGGATCTTCCCGGCCATGGATTGGAGAGGACGCGTCGCCTCGCCGTGGATCGCGATGACATTCGCGGCCGTGATGATCGCGTGAAGCGGGTTGCGAAGGTCGTGGCTGACGATCGCCATCAGCCGCTCACGGAGCTCCGCCGCCTCGCGGAGCCGAGCTTGGGCCGCGCGCTTCTCGGTCACCTCCTCGACGACGATGCCCACGCCGATGA
Organism: Labilithrix sp.; assembly: GCA_044227045.1. Taxonomy (GTDB): domain Bacteria; phylum Myxococcota_A; class Polyangia; order Polyangiales; family Polyangiaceae; genus Labilithrix. The sequence continues at coordinate 266,971 of JBGAFW010000002.1, read as the reverse complement.
TCGCCGCGTCGACCCGAACGGGGTACCACTGCTCGATCCACGTCCTGATGACGCCAGGCTGCGCCGGCGTCTCTCCGGTGAGCTGGAGGTCGAGCTGAGGCTCGCCGGTGCGAAAGACCGCGTCCGCATGGGTGTGAATGAAGTCCGCGGCGATGCCCGGCAGGATCTCCATCGGTGTCTTGCCGATGTGCTCCTCCATCGGCAAGCCGTTGAGGGCGGCCAAGGTGGGGTTGATGAGCCGAAAGCGCAGGTCGCGATCCAAGAAGGCAAAGCCGATGGGGGCGGTCATGAGCAACGCGTCGAGGATCGCCCGCGCCTGCTCGGCGTCGCGTTCGCGCCGCTCGTGCAGAACGACCGCTTCGCGCTCGCTGGTCACGTCGAGCGCGACCGTGAGGACGCTCTCCACGCCCGCAGAGCCTCGCTCCGGCACGACATACGCGAGGAACGTCCGCGGCGCGCTCGGGTCACCGAACGTGAAGTCGGCCACGACCTCCTCACCGGCAAACGCGCGATCGACGAGCGCGCTCCACGTGCGCACGTTCTCGTCGGAGTGTCCGAGCTCCGCGTTCGTCTTGCCGATCATCGCGTCCGGCGAGTGGCCGGTCACTCGCTCGATCGTCTTGTTCACGTAGAGATGCCGGTGCTCGCGGTCGAATCGCGCGACGACGTGAGGGAGATGGTCGGCGAGCTGGCGAAATGCGCGCTCCCGTTGCTCCGCGGCCTGCGTCGCGCGCACGCGGGCGGTAACGTCGCGGAGCACGCTCAAGTGGCGGCCGGGAGCGATGCGCGCGCGAGCGCGGTATTCGACGACGATCGGCTCACCCGCCCTCGCGATCGAGAACTGTCCCTGCTGCACACCTTCCGCGAGGAAGCGCCGCCACATATCGTCGACGTCAGCGTCCGAGGCCGTGGGGATGACGTCGTCGATCCGACGCTGAAGGAGCTCCTCGCGCGTCAACCGGAGCAACGCACAGGCCGCGTCGTTTGCGTCGACGTAGCGCCGATCGTCGTTCGCGATGAGAATGGCATCGCTCATCTCCTCGAAGACGCGGATGCGTACGGCTCGGGTGACGTCGTCCATGGGATGGTAGGATGGTCATAGCCCGTCACCGTGAAGGGCGCCTCTGCGATCGGCCATCGCGGTTCGAGCGCACCGACACCGAGCGTTGGAAACAGGCGGCCCGGATCAAGGCGTCGGGACGATGGTCACGTCATCGATGAAGACGGTGAAGTCGGCGCCGTCCCAATCGAAGCATCCGCCCGTCGTCTGAATGCACGGGATGCCGACCGAGACGCGGAGATCCGTCGGGATCGAGGTCTTCGTCGCCTTGACCGTGTCGCTCGCGGCAGGCACGCCGTCGACCGCCGTCGAGGTCTTCTTGATGGGCTGCTGGCCCACGTCGTTCGTGACCGTGATGTGGTGCCACGCGGGGACGAAGAGCTGCGTGGCGGTAATCAGCGGCCGGCTCCCGAAGTCGACCGGCCCGCAGGTTGGCTTCTCTGCGGCATTGTACGTGTTGAAGCTCGTGCGCAGGCCTTGGGCGTTGATGTCGAGCTGCCATGCAAACTCCCAATCGCATGCTGCGCCCCAGAGCAGGTCCGCGACGCGGAAGGTGATGTTCGCGTCGGGCGGCGGCGTCGGTGCGTAGAGCCAGAACGAGAGCGTGATGCGCGACGGGACGTTGGTCAGCGATTTGGCGATCAGAGGTGACGGCTTGCCTCCTCGGAGAAGCGCGCTCAGGCTTCGCGACGGCGAGTGCGCCTGCGCCTTCGAGATGGACACGAGCCCGACGGGGTCGCCGAGCGATCGCGCAGGACCTGCGCCGAGGGCGTCGTACTCGAAGTCGTCACACACGAGCGCGTTGGGCGGGCACACGAACGGCGCGTCGCTGGCGTCGGTCGGGCCTCCGCTGCCGTCAGCGCTCGACCCATCGCCGCCGGAAGACGAGGTCGAGGACGACGTCGAAGAGGACGCGGCGTCACTGCCGCTGCTCTGGCCGCCGGAGAGCTCGTCGCTCGATGGGTTGTAGAGGAGCGAGCACGACGCGAGCACGACGCCAAGACCGCCTGCCGCCACGACAGGCGCGCGGCGCCCCGAGCTCGAAGAGATGCGACGTGGCTTCGTCTTCGCCAAGCCCCTCTAGTTTGCCACCGATCGCACGACGTGTGCGACTTCGGCACGCTCGCGGCGTCAAGCCTGCGTGAATGCCATGCGATTCCGCGCGCTGGTCGCCCTCATCGTCTTCGCTTTCGCCATGGTTTTCGGCCCTTCGTCGCATGCCAAGGCAAACCCCACCCCATCAACAACACCAGCACCGGCACCAAGCCCGGAGCCTCTGAAGACGACGCTCGTCGTCGGGACAAAGCCTTCCCCGCCCTTCGCCATCAAGAACAGCGACGGGAGCTGGAGCGGGATCGCGATCGAGCTCTGGCGCATGGTCGCGGCCGATCTCGGGATGAAGTTCGAGGTTCGCGAATACGACCTCAAGGGGCTGCTTCAAGCGGTGCAGAAGCACGAGGTCGACGTCGCGGTCGGCGCGCTGACGATCACGTCCGAGCGCGAAGGCGTGATGGACTTCTCGCATCCGATCTACTCGACCGGCCTCTCGATCGCGGTGCTGCCGAAGTCGAATGGCGGCGCGCTCGCCGCGATGAAGAGCCTCGTCAGCTGGGACCTGCTCAAGATTGTCGGCGCGTTGCTCGGCCTCCTCACGGGGATCGGGACGCTCGTGTGGCTCTTCGAACGACGGCACAACGACGCGCAATTTGGTGGTGGACCGCTCCGTGGGATCGCGGCCGGCGTCTGGTGGTCGGCGGTGACGATGACGACGGTGGGCTATGGAGACAAGTCGCCGGTGACGGTGGGCGGTCGCCTCCTTGGATTCGTGTGGATGTTCGCGGCCGTCATCCTGACCGCGAGCTTCACCGCGACCATCACGTCGTCGCTCACGGTGAACCAGCTCGAGTCGTCGATCAAAGGCCCGGACGATCTGGTCAAGGTCCGCGTCGCGACCGTCGCTGGCTCGACCAGCGCCGCGTACCTCGATCGGCATCACGTCGCGTATCGCGCTGTCCCCACGCCTGCCGACGGCCTGAAGGCGGTGCAGTCGGGCCAGGTCGACGCGATGGTGTACGACGCCCCGATCATCCAATACATCGCGAAGCACGATCTCCACGGCGCGGTGACCGTGCTCCCGATCACCTTCGATCGGCAGGACTACGGCCTCGCGCTCCCCGACGGGAGCGCGCTCCGTGAGCCGCTGAACCGCGCGCTCCTGAGCGAGCTCGGGAAAGATACCTTTCGCGAGCTCATCGAGCGCTACCTCGGTCCGTGATGGATGCTCGCTGCGACTCGATCAGAAGATGCAGTAGCCCTGATCGCACATGATGATGCCGTTCGGATCGCAGTCCATGTCCGAGCGACACTCCATCTCTTCACCTTCGTCGCCGTAGGGCGCGCCGGGACCGGGCGGATAGCCGCCGGGGTCCATCGGATCGCCCGGGCCTCCGGCGCCCGTGGGCGGATTGGTGCCCATCGGATCGCCGTTCGGATCGTTCGGGTCGCCTACGCCAGCGTCCGTACCGGTGCCCATCGGATCGTTCGGATCGTTCGTGCCGGGTCCTGTCGTGCCGTCGACCTGACCCGGTCCGTTGGCGGCCGTCGCGGTGTTGACCTCCGCATGGACGTGGTCCGTGTGCGGGTTGGGTCCCGTGTACGCGCGCGAGGTCGCGCCGCTCGGGGTGACCTTCCACAGCGTGTGGTTCCAGATGATGAGCTGGACGCCGAGCGTCGACGCATTCGTCACGAGGAAGTTCGCGATCTGCTCGCCCGCGCTTCCCGACGTCGTGATGTCGAGCGCACGGCCGACCGCGTGGATCGACAGCTCCTTCGGGTTCGCCGTGTTCGCGCGGCATGAGTAGCCGCCATACGAGGTGCCGAACTGCTGCTTGATCTGTTCGCCGAGCTGCTTCGTTCCGGGCTTGAGCCCGCCCGAGCAGCCTTCGCCGTTCAGGCCTTCGTACGTGCCGGTGGCGTTCGACTCCACGGGCTGCCAGCGCTCTCCATCGCCCAACCTCGATTGCCGCGTGACGCGCTTCTCGAGAGGCGCCGGCTCGGTCGCACATGCGACCGCGAGGGCAGCGATGGCGGTGAGGACTCCGGCGCGAAGGATCGTCGTCGTCTTGACGAAAGGCAGCAGGTTCATGTGGCGACACCCATTCCGTTCACGAGATTCACGAGCACCCGTCAGGAGGACAGGTCTGCAACGGAGGTGCCTGCGCTGGAATCGTCCGTGCGGAGCGGTGAATCCCACGGAATGTCGTGAAATGGCTGAATTTGCGCCGGATTCACGCCCCTGATCTGGATCGTCACCAGGGCGCGCTTCGGGCGAGACGCCTGCCCATGACGGGCATGATCATCCGAGGGTCACCACGCTCGCGTGAAGGACAGACCGGCCTGATTTGGAGCGAGGCTCGGGCGGATCGCGACGTCGTGCCGAGGCGGACGCTGGCCCGCTGGGCTGCGGGGCGACGGGCTGAGGAGATAGAACAGGACGCCCGTCGCGACCGCGCCGAGGCCTGCGGTGACGAGGATCGTCGACTGCTGCGCCGAGCCGTTGGCGTCCGAGCGGAGCTGCTTGCCCTCCGCGTCGCACCGGTTGTCCGCCGTGCAGTGTCCATTCAGGTTCGAGTCGTCGTATTGCCCCTTCGCGCGGAGGCCGAAGAACGCACCCGCGCCGGCCGCCGCGAGACCGACGACCCCCAACGTGACTCCGGTGACGCGCATCCACGACGTGCCATGGCTGGCATCGGGCTCGGGGCTCGGTGTCGCCGGCACGCTCTGCGGCTCCGTCGTCGAAGAAGGAGACGCTGGAGGGGGTGCGGGCGCGTTGGCTTCTTGCGACCCACGTGCCTCGAGGAGCGGAACGTTCACCGTGATGGCGCCGGGCGAAGCGGGCACGGCGACGTTGATGCTCCAAGGCGCGTGATGCGGCGCCTTCGCCGCGATCGTGTGGATGCCGGAGTCCACCGGTAGCGATCCGCCGAAGTCGGCCTCGCTCACCGGCATCCCGTCGCGTGTCACCTCGAGGCCGGGGACGAGGCGATCGCGTGGGACGACGATGACGAGGCGCGTGAGCTTCTGCTCGAGGTTCGCTGCCCGCCGGCGAGCCACCGCGGCGCGCTCATCGTGCTTCTCCTCGGCGAGGGACGCCGCGGCGCGAAACTGGCTCCACGCGCCCGCGAGCTGGCCGTTCTTCTCGTAGCAGTCGGCGAGATACAGCATCGTTCCGATGCCGTTCTCGAGCCGCAGGCTCTCGGCGAGCTTCGGGCAGGCCTCGTCGAAGCGCTTCGCCAAGACGAGATCGCGTCCTTCGTCGAACAGCGCTTGCGCGCGCGATTGGCGCGGCTGCGTGTCCTCAGGCTCATCGGCGAACGCTTGCGTGGTGATGAGGCTCGCCACGAGGAAGAAGAGCGAGCTCTGCCGAAGTGATCTCACTGACGTCCTCCGAAGTCGTCGTAGTCGGAGCGCGGCGGCGGCGCTGGCGTCGTTGGGCGCGCCGATGCAGGCGTCGTCGCGGCTGGTGCGCGCGTCGTTCGTGGCGATGGGATCTGGACCACCGGCTTCGCGGAAGGCTGCACCGCGGGTGGAGGTGCATCTTCCTTTGGCGGCATCAGCGCAGGAAGAATCCTTGCTGGCGACGATGACGCGGCTGGCGGCGCCGCGGAGGCGACGAGGCCGCTGCGTCCATCGACCTTGGCCGGAGCCGCGAGGATCGACGAGCGCGTCCCACGAGCAAACGTCGACACGAAGAGCACGATCGCGGCGGCCCCTGCGAGCGCGATGATCGACGAGAGCACGAGGAAGAGCGCCGACGTATGGGTCTTGCGAGGACCAGCAGACATCGTCACCGCGAGCCTGGGCTGCGAGCCCATGCCAACATGAGACAGCGTCGCGGCGTCACCGAGCGCGGCGCGCGCGGGAGCGTTCGGTATCGGCATCGGCGCGAACGCGGCGTTCGGCGTCGCGTGCGCGAGGTGATGCATCAACGGACGCGCGCCGGACATGGGCGTCGCGAACGGCGCGAGCATCCCCGCGAGCTCTGCGACGCCCGCCGGCCGATGGTTGCGATCACGCGCGAGGCAGGCGAGCAGGATCGACTCGATCGCGGGGCTCACGTCAGGTCGCTTCCTTCGGATAGGGACGGGCGACGAGGTGAGCACGTTCGAGAGGAGCGACGTCAGGTCGTGCCCTTCGAAGGGCAGATCGGCGGTGAGCAGCTCGAAGAGCACGACGGCGAGCGACCAAATGTCGCTTCGCGCGTCGACGTTCGTCGACGACGCGAGCTGCTCGGGCGACATGTACACCGGCGTGCCAAAGCGTTCGTTTTCCTCCGTCATCCGGGCCGAGCGCGCGCTGCCTAGAACGCGAGCTGGCGCGCTCGTTCCCGACGGATCCTCGTGCACCTTCGAGATGCCGAAGTCGACGATCTTCACTATCGATGAGTGCACGCCCGTCTTCGCGAGGAAGAGGTTCTCGGGCTTGAGGTCACGATGCACGATCCCGAGCGCGTGCGCCTCCATGAGCGCCTCGCACGCTTGGAGGATCCAGTCGATCGCGACGTCGACCGAGATCGGCCCGCAGCGCGCCAGCACGGCGCCGAGATCCTCACCCTCGAGGTACTCCATCACCATGTACGGCGCGCCGTCTTCGAGCGTGCCGACGTCGTGGATGCGCACGACGTGCGAGGAGCGAATGCTCGCGGCGAGGCGGGCCTCGCGCTTGAAGCGCTCGACCACGGCGGCGTCGCTCAGGCGGTGCGAGTGCAGGAATTTGATCGCGACGCGCTGGCCGAGCTCGAGATGCGTCGCGAGGACGACGACGCCCACACCGCCCGACGCAAGCTCGCGCTCGATGAGGTACTTGCCGTCGATCACGCGCCCGGGCGCGATCCGGCCGAACACCCGAACCACGCTGACCTCGTCTTCGCGAGAGTCTTCGGCGGCGTCGGGCGTGGGAACCGGTTCGTGCATGAAAAGGCTCAGTCCCTCCTAACGACCACGCCATCGGAGGATTTAGAGGCGCCGACCCGGTTTCGTCGGCCTGTCGGTCGGGATGACGGCGGTCAGGCCTGAACGCATCTCGGGATCCGCCGTTCCTTCTCTTCGTGAGGGATCTTCCGCGAAAGACCGACCCACATGTGGACCTCCCCCACTTGCTCGATCGGGGTATGGGGGTGAAGCCATCGGATCGCGGGCCGAACGTTTCTAGAGCCCTCGATCACGGTCGAGGTCGAGCGGACGGCTACCCAGAGAGCGGCGTCCTTCCCGCCTCGCGCCCCTCGCTCGAGCCCGAGCGGCCGCCCCACGCGAGCGCCGGAGCGGTCGAGCCTCGGCGCGTCGTCGCGGTCCTCGCGAGCGAGCCGGTCGAGCGCGAGATCCGCTCGCACACGATGAACGCGCCGTTCGCGGTCGCGGGCGCGGACGCGGTGGGTTACGCCGACGTGATCGTCGTCGACGACCGCTTCGACGTCGGGGCGCACATCGCTCAGGTACGCGCGCGCGCACGCACCGACGCCGCGATCGTCTACGTCTTCGAAGGCCGTCCGACCGAGTCCGTCAGCGCGGCGCATGGCGCAGGCGCCTTCGCGTGCATTCGCTATCCCTTCGCGGGGAGCGAGCTCATCGGCCTCATGCAGTCGGCGGTCGACGCGACCACCGCGAAGATCAAGGTCGCCGACCTCGCCAAGCAGCTCGATCTCCACAGCCATCTCGCGTCGATCGGACGGATGAGCGCCGGGCTCACGCACGAGATCGCCAACCCGCTCTCCGTCGCGATCGGATCGCTCCAGTTCATTCGGCAAGAGGTCGCACGCCTGATCGAGTCCGAGCGTCTCCTCGCCGCGCTCACGGTGGCGCCGAGGGGCGAGCTCGAGAATGGTCTCCACGCCGCGCGCGCACACTTGGTCGACGCCGGTGACGCCAACGAGCTCTACACCGCGATGGATGACGCGGCGGGGAGCTACCATCGAATCGAAGCGCTGCTCACGAACCTGCGCGTGCTCATTGGGCAAGGCGTCGTGAAAGAGCAGCGGATCGATCTCCTGTCGCTCGTGCGCGACGTTCGCCGCTGGGCCGCGGAGCCGCTTCACGGGGTCACCGTCGAGGAGGAGGGCACGCCGCTCGCGGTCATCGGCGACACGAACCTCCTCGGCCAGATCGTCCTCAACCTCGCGACGAACGCCGCGCTCGCCGCGAAGAGCCTCTCGGCGCCGCGCGTCCGATTCCACGTCTACGCCGCAGACGCGCACCACGCGATCGTCTCGATCCGAGACAACGGTCCGGGCATCCCCGAGGAAATGCACGACAAGATCTTCGAGCCCTTCTTCACGACGCGTCGCGGTCGCGGCGGCACCGGCCTCGGCCTCTCGCTGTGCCGCGAGCTCGCGCGTCAGATCGGCGCCGAGATTTCGTTCTGGAGCGTGCTCGGTCGCGGGACGTGCTTCCGCGTCACGCTCAAGCGGGCGCTCGACCATCAGCCCTCGCCGCGCCCGCCGCACCATCACCATCACCAATCCCCGCCGTCTCTTCCACGCCCCATTCGCTGATCGAGCGCTCGCCATGTCGTCTTCGTCCTCACGCTCATGCTCACGCCGATTGGCCGCGGCCACGCGTGCGCGCACACGCCTCGCTCGATCGCTCGGCGCGGCCTTCTGCTTTTTGATCTTCGCGTCGGCGTCGACGGCATGCGCGACGATCCTCGACTTTCAAGACGCCAGAGACCTCCTGACCGATGACGCGAGCAGCACGAACGCATCGCCCGCGGCCGCGACGCTCGACGGCGATCCGAACGGACGCGATTCCTCCGAAGGAGCGCAGTCGGAGACCGATGGCGGGCGTGGGGTGGACGCAGCTCCAGACGTGATCGAAGAAGACGTCATCGTCTCGCCTCCCTCGAATTCATGCAGCGGCGGACGATGTGTCCTCGTCGTGCCCGATGGCTGGCAAGGGCCGCTCGAGATGTTCAGGACGAGCAGCGGCTCACTCGCTGGCGCCCCTCCGTGCTCGGGCGACTACAACGTCAGCGTCTACTCGGGCTACGCCGATCCGATCGCTCCGGCTGCGCAGTGCACGTGCTCCTGCGAGGCGCCGGCCGGCGCGACGTGCGGGAAGCCCGTCGTCACGTACTACCGCGACAAGGAGTGCTCCCAGACATGCTCCTCGGCCGCGAGCCAATCGTTCTCGACGAACGCGTGCACGGAGCTCTCCTCGTCTCTCTATTGCACCTCACTGCGCATGACGGTCACCCAACCCGTCGCGTCCGGCGGCTCCTGCGCGGTCGTCGCCGCCACGCAGGTCCCGCCGGCCTCGTGGTCGAGCGCGGTACGCCTCTGCGGGATGGGCATGGCCGCGACGCAGTCGACCTGCGACGCCGGCAACGTGTGCGCGCCCACCACCACGCCGGCCTTCGCTCCGTCGAACGCATGCATCGCGCGCAGCGGCTCGTTCGCTTGCCCCGCGGGCTACCCGTCCCACCACGTGTTCCATGCGAGCGGGAGCGACACGCGAAGTTGCTCCGCTTGCTCGTGCGGCTCGGCCAGCGGCATCGCGTGCAGCGGCTCGTTCTCGGGATTCAACGCGAGCGGTCCGAACGCGGGCGGCAAATGCGTCCAGCCAACCTCGACGGCTTCGCTCCCCGTCACGTGCGCCGCGGTCGGCTCGATCGACTCGGCGGTCGTGAGCGTCACGCCGAACGGAGGCAGCTGTCCGGCGACGGGCGGCGCGCCGATCGGCTCGTTCGACCCCGGACCCGAGACGACGGTGTGCTGCGAGCACTGAGCTACGGGTCGCTGATGCCGTCGGGCGCGACGTAGGTCTTCGGACACGCGGGATCCAGGACGACCGACACGTCGTCGATGTCGACGGTGTGCCGAATCGCGTCGCAAGACCACGTGGGTGACTCGGGATCACCCGACCCGAAGACGCCGCCAGCGTTGGTGGTCGCCGAGAACACGACGTCGACGAAGAGCCCCGCGTGCTCCGGCGAGATGCACTGGCGACGCTCGGTCCACTCAGGGGCGGTGGGAAGATCCTTCCAGCTGCCGTCGACGTGCGCATAGGAGCCGCCGAGATCGTTGTCCTTCGTCCGGTAGAAGAAGCGGACGGCCGGTCCGCCGAGATCGGTCGATCGGCTCACCGGGACCGCGACCGCCTGCGAGCGCTGCACCGCCCCGCAGAACGCCGTGAGCGACAGATACGCCGCGCCGCCGTGTGCGCGCGAGGGATCGAGCACGACGCGCTCCTCATCGCCGCCGATCTCGCTTCGCGTCTCGTAGCCCGGCTTGATCCACGCCGCGGTCGACGAGAGCGCCATCTCCTCGAAGCCGCCGTCGATCACAGCGGCGGCGCCACATGACGGATCGTCAACGACCTCGAAGTCGTCCACGATCGCGGTGCGAAGCGGCTGACTCTCACCGCAGTTGGCGTGCAGGCTCACGCCAAGCTCGTGCGCGAGGCCGCGTGACCATTGAGGCAAGCAGACGCGTGGATGCTCGACCTGCGAGAGGTCCTCGCGCGCGTTCGTGGCCCCGACGATCGCGATCGGCTCTGCAGCGAGCGCGACCTCGAGCTTGACGCGAGGATGCGACGCTCGGAGCTTGAATCGCAGCGATGGGTGCTGCATGCGCTCGGGCACGGACACGACCGACACGAGCCCTGGTGCGTTGCACTTCGGGGCGATCAGGACGCCTGCGCGACCGCCGTTCGTCCCGACCCCTTCGCGGATCTCCACGAGCGTCCCGTTCGTGTTTCCGTCGAGCGAGTGCGTCTCCGGATGCCAGCCCGACATCCCGCCTTCGTAGTCGTCGAACGTTCCGTCGAGGACGCGTCCTGGCGCTGGACACTCGCTCGCGGGCACGAACCGAAGATGATCGATGAGACCATCTTCGCCGCTCGAGATGCGGCTGTAGTTGGCATAGCTCACGGAAGAGAGGGTGACCCGACGACCGAAGACGCCATCCCCGAGGCAGATGCGACGCTGGAGAAATCCGCCGGTCGCGGTCGCGAACGGAATGCTCACGCCGCGCTCACCGAACAGGACGGTGAGCGACTTGACGTTTTGGCATGTCCCTCCGAGCTCGCAGCCGAAGGTCAGATCCATCGCGAGCGGCTCGGCGTCTTGCCACGACGGCATCTCGAACGACTGCGAGATCATGCTCGTGCCCGGCAGCTGAACCCAGCCCGGCTCGATGCCACCACGCGCGTCCGTCGGCGCCGTCGGGACGAGGAACGCGACGCCGTCGGTCGTCCAGCCGTTCGCCGCGCTGCCGTCTTGCTGAAAGCCCCAGTCGCGCGGACCGCCTTGGAAGATGCACGCGTTGCGCGCGTCCTCTTCGATGCGATTCTTGCCGTTGTTCGCGCCGCCCACGCCGCCGTCCTCGGCGCTCACGCGGCTGGCGCGCACGTACCCGGCGACGCAGCGGCAGATCGCGCGTCCGCTCGCGTCGTCGCAGCGCTCGTGGGCCCCGCACGAGGTGATCGCGCAGCTTGGCGCGCAGAGGCCGTTGCCGTCGCGATCTTGGTAGCCTGCTGCGCACGACTTGCAGTCCGGGCCCTCCTCACCGGGCGCGCAGCGGCGACCAAACGTGCCGTCGCTCGCGGTCGGGTCGGGCGCCGAGGCGTTGCATCCCACCGCACACGCCGCCGCCAGCGCCGTGCACGCCAGCGCACGCGCCAAGAAGACGAAGCGGGGTGTCGCGTGTGCCATCGCGCGGTCGTGCTCTCTCGGTGCTCATCTCGCATAGCACCGGGGCCCGCGCGTGCGAAGACGTCAGGCCGAGGCGAGACGCGACTTCGACTCGGCAGACGACGCGCGTGGCGTCTCGCCCTTCCAGGCGCGATGGACGAAGTACGCGAGCGTGGCGATCGAGCCGAGGAACGGCAAGAGCAGGAGGTACGGCAGCGCGCTGATGCCGCGCTCGCGTGCATCGCGGCGGATCCATGCTCCGATGAAGAAGCACGCGATCGACAGATCGAGCAAAAGCTGCATCGCCCAGGGCTCGCGCAAGGCAAGCGTCAGAAAGCCGAAGTACCCGTGCTCGAGGATGACGAGCGTGCTGTAGCCGGCAAACGGGAGGAGAACGAGGAGCGGAAGGACCTTCTTCATGCCTCGAATGTGAAGGCGCGAGGTCATGAGGACCATGACCTCCGAGGTCATGCCCGTTCGGAGGCCGCGGGCTATCCTGTCGAGAGCTCCCACGATGCCGCCCTCTTCTTCGTCACCGTCCTCATCCCCCGCCAGCCCCTCGAAGCCGCACTCCCCGTTCGGAGCCGCGCTCCGGCGCCATCGAAGCAGCCGCGGCATCAGCCAAGAGCGGCTGGCGCGCGACGCCGAGATCTCGACGCGCCATCTGAGCTGCCTCGAGACCGGTCGGGCCGCGCCGAGCAAGACGATGGTGCTCGTCCTTGGCTCGGCGCTCGACCTCCCGCTTCGCGATCGCAACGTCCTCCTCGAGGCCGCCGGGTTCGTCGCGGCTTACCGCGACGTGCCGCTCGAGGCGCCCGAGGCCGCTTCCCTCCGGCGCGCGATCGATCTCGTGCTCGGCGGGATCGAGCCGAACGGAGCGGTGGCGTGCGACCGGACGTGGAGCTTGCTCCAGATGAATCAAGGCGCGACGCGGCTGTTCGCGGCGTTCTGCGATCTGGCGACCGCGCCGCCCGAGGTGATGAAGAACGTGCTCCTCGCGACCCTGCATCCGCGCGGGCTGCGGCCGTCGATCGTGAACTTCGAGGAGGTCGCTGCGCTCGCGCTCGACCGCGCACGTCGCGAGGCCGCGCGCTTCCCCGACGATCCCGAGATCGGTCGCCTGCGTGAGGCGGTGGCCAAGATCCCCGATCTGCCGACGTCGATCCGGACGGTGACGCAGGCGGATCAGGGACCGTTCATCAGCGTCCATCTGCGGCGCGGTGGCCTCGAAGCTCGGCTCTTCACGACCATCTCCACGATCGGGACGCCGATCGACGCGACCGCGGAGGACATCCGCATCGAGACGTACTTCCCCGCGGACGAAGCGACGACACGCCTCCTTCGCACGTTCGCGTCGTCTTCGTGAGCCCAGAGAGAAATTCGACCTTGATTTAGTTTACGTTGCGGTTAACTATTCTCTTCGACGTGAAGCTCTTTGCCCACGCGAAAAGGAGAAACGACCGATGAAGCCCACACCTCCCGGCTGGCCGCGCATCTCGAGCGCCCTCTATTACGAAGACGGTCACAAGGCGATCGACTGGCTCTGCCGCGCCTTCGGTTTCGAGACACGCTTGAAGGTCGAGGGTGAAGGCGGCCGGCTCGAGCACTCCGAGCTCGTCTATGGAGACGGCTTGATCATGGTCGGCGAAGAGAAGCCTGAGAAGTTCCCGAACCGCAAGGCGCCAGCGCACGCGGGCGGCGCGAACACGCAGAACATGATGGTCTACGTCGACGACGTCGAGGCCCACTGCAAGCGTGCACGCGAAGCCGGCGCGAAGATCATCCAAGAGCCGACGACGCACGACTACGGCGAAGACTACTGGGAGGACCGCGGCTACGAGTGCCAGGACATCGGCGGCCACGGCTGGTGGTTCTACCAGCGCATGCGCAACCCGAAGCCGAAGCCCTGACCGCCATGACCGCACCTTCCCTCGACGGGACGCTCACGGCGCTCGCCGATCCGACGCGCCGTGGCGTCATCGATCTGCTCCGGCACAAGCCGCGGCGCGCCGGTGAGCTCGCGGAGGCGCTCGAGATGAGCGCGCCCGCGATGAGCCGGCATCTTCGCGTCCTCCGCCGCTCGGGGCTCGTCGAAGAGGAGCGACCCTCGGGTGACGAGGCCGACGCGCGCGTGCGTGTCTACACGCTACGCAAGGAGCCGTTTCGCGCGCTGCGACGCTGGCTCGACGAGGTCGAGTCGTATTGGAGCCTCGAGCTCGCCTCGTTCAAAGAGCACGCGGAGCGCACGCGTGGGACGAAGAAGCCGCGATGAGCGCCGACTCCGCCAAGGTGAGCGTGTTCGTCGCGGTGCCCATCGCCGACGCCTTCGAGATCTTCACGAAGGAGATCGATCGATGGTGGCGGCAAGGGCCGAAGTACCGCCTCGGCGGCACACGTCGAGGCACGCTGTTCATGGAAGAAGGCGTCGGTGGCCGCCTCTTCGAGACGTTCGAGGTCGCCTCCGGTGGCACGCGCACCTTCGAGGTCGGCAAGATCACGGTGTGGGAGCCGCCGCGTGAGCTGCAGCTCGAGTGGCGCATCGCGAACTTCAAGCCCGGCGAGAAGACGTTCGTCGAGGTCCTCTTCGAGACGACCGCCGGCTCGGAGTCGGAAGGCACGCTCGTCACCGTTCGTCACTACGGCTGGAGCGCGATCCCCGACGATCATCCGGCACGGCACGGCCAGGTCGGCGCGGCGTTCCTCCGTACGATCGGCATGTGGTGGGCGTCGCTGCTCACGTCGCTCCGCGAGCACACCTCGGAGTGACGATCGGAGCACGCTCTCGTGGGAACGTGCTCCGAGCGAAGAAACGTCAGAGCGGGAAACGCTGCGTGCACTTCGTGTCGGCGGGACCGGTCGACGAAGCCCACTCGCCGTCGACGCAACGGAACCACTTCTGGTTGCTGCGTGACTGCACGCAAACGTTCTCGTCGACGGCGCGACCGAGCGTGGCGCTCGAGCACTGCTGATCGGTCTCGGGGGCGCCGCCGCCGGTCGACGCCGCGATCGCGCGCTTGACGGACGGGACGTCGGTGAGCGGCGCGAACTTGTACCCTGCGGCGACGAGCTGCGGGACGATCTGCTTGACCATGTCGACGGTCTTGTTGTGGATGTCGTGCATCAGGACGATGCCGTGCTTGCGGCGATTGATCTCCTGCAAGTAGAGCTCGCCGCAGCGCTGGATCGAGACGCCTTTGCCCCAGCAATCCCAGTCGGCTGCGCTCGTCGCGGTCAGCTCACCGCCCGCGTCCCAGAACACGCTTCCGACGTACTTCTTCATCGGCGTTGCGTTCACCGCGTGCGCGACGGTCGCGTTCCATGCGCCGAACGGCGCGCGGATGACCCACGGCCCTCCGGGCTGCGCGGCGGCGATCGTCTGGTCGGTGAGGCTGATCTCGCTGACGATCTTCGTCGCGCTCTGCTTCGTGAGCTGGAGATGGTTCTGCGTGTGGTTCGCGAGGAGATGCCCGCGACCGACGACGCGATCGACGGCGGCCTGCCGCCCGGGCACCTTCATGCCGTTGATGAAGAAGGTCGCCTTGATGCCTTGCGCCGCCAGGTAGTCCGCGAGCTCCGACGTCCGCTGCCCAGGCCCGTCGTCGAACGTGAGGCTGATCGTCTTGTCGGGGAGCTCGCTGCCATTGAGCTGCCGCTCGGAGACGAGCTCGTCTTCGGGGGAGTTGCCGTCGCCGACGTGAACGTTGTCGTCCTCGTCGTTGTTGGCCGCGTCATCGCCTGTGTCGGCCGTGCAGCCTGTGACCGCAACGCATGCCGAGGTGGTGATGAAGAGAAGAGCGAGCAAACGACGAGCGAGCATGGCGAGACCTCCAAAGAGCGTGCAGGACGCTTCCGCGCGGAAGGCTCCCGAGTGAGCGATCCGCGACGCGTGTGCATGGTCATAAAGCACACATCGCACCACCTAGGGCGACACCGTTAACTTCTCGGAATCGTTGCGGTTCAAAATTCAACCGGGTCGATTTTTCCGCGCAGATCGCACACGGATGCGGATCGCGCGTGATCCAGAAACGACCCGAGCTCGATCAAGATCAGGGGGCGCTGACGCAGCCCATGCGAGACCCGCAGGCTCACAACGTGCAGCTCTCGCTGGCCATGAATCGCGTCGTTCTTGGCATCGTCGACAACCCCAAGCAGGCCGATCTCACTGTGCGTCGTCTCGTCGCGGCCGGGTTTCCAGCGGCTGACGTCTCCGTGCTGTTCCCGGATCGGCATGGTGATCACGACTTCGCGTTCGAGGCGCGGACGCGTGCCCCGGAAGGCGCGCTCATCGGCGTCGCGTTCGGCGCGCTGCTCGGCGTGATGACCGGGCTCGCGGTGGGCCTCTCGGGCATGATCCCGAGCCTCGCGGCCATCGCCGAAGCGGGGCCCGTGCTCGTCGCGCTCAGCGGCGCGGCCCTCGGCGCGGCCCTGCTCGGGATCCTCGGGACGCTCGTGGGGCTCGGCTCGCCCGCGATCGAAGCGAAGTACTACGACGGCAAGGTGCTCTTCGGCACGATCCTCATCGGGATTCACACGCGAACGCGCGAGGAGCAAGCACGTGCGCGCGCGGTGCTCGTGACCACCGCGGCCTCCGACGTGACCGCCTCCGCCGAGGCAGCGCTACCGGCCAACAGCTAACACACGCGCGCGGAAGGCTACTTAGCGCAACCAGCCGTCGACGTCGGGATCGCCGAGGAAATCGCCGATCTTCACGGGCTGCGAAGGCGGTCCGCTCGACGGACGGCGCGTGCTGGCCGGCGGCTCTTCCGCGAACCACGCCTCTTCCAGCTCGCCACGTGCGGCGACGGTCGCTGCTGCAGCGGCCATCAGGTTCTTCGAAGACTCGGTCGTCGGAACGGTCGAAACGGAGCTGCTCATCTCTTCTTTTCCCCTAACCCCGCGCCCGATTTACACCAGAGTCGCGCGGATGCAAGGCGGAAACGCGGCGCGAAACGCCAAAAGGCAGCGAACGAGTCGTTCGCTGCCTGACGGCGGATGCCGCGCGCAGATCGATGCGGGCGGTTCGGCTCAGCGGCCCTGGAGCGAGACCTTCGCGTGGTCGAGCGCTTCGTCGCGTGGCGTCGTCCCATCGAGGAGCGCGCGCGTCGCCTCGAAGAGGTAGCGAACGCCCTTCAGGCCGCCTTGCAGCCAGTACTCGGCGACCTCCGGGCGGACGCGCATGAGCACGGCGCTCGGGTCGTCTTTTCCTTCGGGAAACCAGACGTTCCACGACGCCTTCCACAGCGCGGCGATGCGCTCGCGGTCGTTGATGATGTCGATCTTGCCGCTCACCGACACGTAGCGGTGGTCATCTTGCCCTGTCACGAGCGCCGTCGCGTCGAGGCTCGTCTCGTCGACCTTCTCGCTCTCTTTGGCCGTCACGAACCACACCTCGCCGCCATCGTCGACGTCGGCCACCGCCATCGGGCGTGCGTGGATCGATCCGGTTGCCGAGCGCGTGGCGACCATCAGCGTGTCGAACGAACGCAGCGCCTCGATCAGCTTCGTCTTTGCATCATCCATATCGTCCTCCTTGAGCGCGTCGTGCCTAGAAGACGCGCGGATCGATCGGGTTGGCGTCGGGCGTGGGGTGCTGCGGGATCATCGGCATGTGACTCGCGGGCGATCGCTCGCTGCTCTCGACGCCCTCGTCCTCATCGCCGTCGCCCGCCTCTTCGCCCGCGTCTCCTTCTTCGTCGTCGTCGTCGTCGCCGACCGGCTCGCTCTCCGGACCTGCGGGCGTTGGGTCGCCGTCATGGCGCACGTCGTGCTCGGAGCCCGGCACGAGCTCCCAGCGCGGACGTGGATCGCGGATCGTGTCCGGCGCCAGGTCGTCGAATGGAGCGGCGAACGCGTCGTGAAAGAGCTTGCCTGCGTACAAGAAGTAGGTCGGTTCCATCGTCATGTTCTGCTCCGGGTGGCAGAGCAAGGCACATTCCCGCGGGGCGAACCGAGGACGAGCTCGTAAATACCCGCGCGTCGCGAGCAGGAGCTCGCGCGACCGTTGAGGCGTCTACGCACACTGTCGCGCAAGCGCGCGCCAACAAGAAAAGCCTACGCCGGCGCCAGCGCGGCGGTCTTCTTCTTCCCGAGCGTGCGATGGATCACGAACGCCGCAGCGATGAGCCCGAGGCCGATGAGCTGCGACGTAGAGAGGCCGATCATGCCGCCGCGATCATCGCGCCGCAGGATCTCGACGAGGCAGCGCGCGGTCGCATAGAGGACGAGCGACGCGGCGAAGACCTGACCGTCGTATCGCTTCCGCGGCATGACGACGTAGAGGCACACGAACGCGACGAGCAGCGAGGCGGCCGACTCGTAGACCTGCGTCGGATGGACGGGCTCGCTCCACATGCGTGCACTCTGCAACAAATGCTCTTTCGCCTGCGCTTCGCTCGCGGGGCTTCGTGGCGGGAATGACATCCCCCACGGGAGCTTCGTGACAGCGCCGAAGCAGCAGCCCGCGAGGAGACAACCCATGCGACCAAACGCGAGCCCCATCGGGATCGCGAAGCCCGCCATGTCGGCGGCCTTCCAGAACGGAAACCGATCGCGACGCAGGAGGAAGACCGCGGCCACGGTCGCGCCGAGGAACCCTCCGTAATAGGTGAGGCCGCCCGCCCAGAACTTCGCCCACGCAAAGCAGTCGCTGCTCTTCGGATGGCAGACGCCCTTCGCGGCGTCCCACACCCCATCGTAGGCAGCAGACACACATTCCGCCCGGTCGAACGGCCAGTCGACCTGCGACGGATCGGTACACAAGTGGACGTACTCCATGAAGTGACCGTCCGCGAGCACGTGAAGGATGCGTGAGCCCGCGACCCCCGAGAGGAGCATCGCGAGGCCGAGGTCGACGATCACATCGGGATTCAAGCCGATTCGGCGCACCCAGAGCACGCCGAGCCCCGTCGCGAAGACAAAGCCGGACAGCAGAAGCACGAAGTAGGAGGGGAACCCTACGTCGAAGAGGCGGAAGAGCTCAGGGCGCATGATTTCTCGTGTCGACCGCAGACTAGCCGAAACTTTAGCGAGATCTTGGGGTCGACGGTGGTCCCGGACGTCGTTATTCTCATCGAGCGTTCTGCAAGCACAGGGGGTTTCGCGCCTACCCCCTGTTCTGTCGCCGCCCTCTTCAAATGAACGGAACAACCCAACGCAGCTTCTCCGGAGGCGAGCTTCTCGCGGGCAAGTACCGCGTCGAGCGTTTGATTGGCGAAGGCGGAATGGGCGTGGTGCTCGCCGCCGAGCACGAAGCGCTTCGCCAGAAGGTCGCGATCAAGCTCCTGCGCGAGAGCGCGCTCGAGCACACGGACGTCCTCGGTCGCTTCCTTCGTGAAGCGCGCGCCGCGGTGAGCCTTCGCAGCGAGCACGTCGCGCGCGTCCTCGATGTCGGCAACCTCGAAGACGGCCGCCCGTTCATCGTGATGGAGCGGCTCGAGGGCCACGACCTCGGCGAGATCGTCGACAAGCAGCAGCAGCTCCCGGTCAACGTCGCCGTCGATTACGTGCTCCAAGCATGCGAGGCGATCGCCGAAGCGCACGCGGCCGGCATCATCCACCGCGATCTCAAGCCGAAGAACCTGTTTCTCACGCACGCCGTCCACGGCAAGCCGGTCGTGAAGGTGCTCGACTTCGGCATCTCGAAGGTCGACCCGCAGCTCGCGCGTGGCCAAGAGGACATGCAGCTCACGAGGACGACCGAGGTCATCGGATCGCCGAGCTACATGTCGCCCGAGCAGCTCCGGAGCGCGCGGAACGTCGACACGCGAACGGACATCTGGGCGCTCGGCGTCATCTTGTTCGAATTGCTCACCGGCCGCGTGCCCTTCTACGCCGAGACGGTGACCGAGCTCGTTCTCGTCGTCGTCACCGAGCCCGATCCGCCCGTCCGCCAGTTCCGCCCCGACGTGCCTGAAGGGCTCGAGCTCATCGTGCGTCGCTGCCTCGCGAAGCGCCCCGAAGATCGCTTCCAGACGGTCGTCGAGCTCGTGCAAGCGCTCGAGCCGTTCACGAGCTACGTCCAGGCCACCGCGACCGATCGCGTGCGCGCCGTCGCAGGCGGAGGTCGCTCGCCGAGCGCGGCTCCTTCGAACCCCGCGCCGTCCGCGCCCACGGCCTCGAACCCCATTCCTCCGGCCACGTCGTCACGTGTGAACGTGCACGGCGGGACCTCGGTCGCGTGGGGCGAGACGCAGTCGCAGGTCGGCCCGATGCCGTTCCTTCACGAGCAGCAGAAGGTCGGCGTCGCGCGAAGCAGCAGCAGCAGCGGCGGCTTGATCGCGGCGATCGCGGTCGTGGGTCTGCTCGTCGCGGGGACAGCGACCGGCGGCGCGGTTTGGTACGTCAAGCGCGCGAACGCCGCGACGAGCACCCAAGCGCAAGGCACGGAGAAGAGCGAGAGCGTCCCGCTCCCGCCCGGCCGTAAGGATCTCCCTCCCCTTCCCTCGGCCTCGACGAGCGCGAGTCCGCCCGCCGCGCCGGAGCCGCCTGCCGCGAGCGCGCTGCCCGACATGCGTAAGCCACCAACACCCGCCACGAAGCCTGCCGCTCCGAAGAACGGCAAGCAGCCGGACAAGCCTGCCGAAAAGCAGCCTGACGATCTGAGCAACATCGGACGGCGCTAGAAAGGCGTCGGGTCGAGCGAGATTGGGTACGATGAGGATCATGGGGACCATGAACCGTCGCCTCACGACGTTCACGACATCGGTCGCGGTCGCGTTTGCGATCGTCACGTTCGCGCCGCGCGCGCGTGCCGGCAACGAAGCAGCCGCCGAGGCGCTCTTCGACGCCGCGAAGAAGCTCGCCGCCAAAGGCAACTACGCCGAGGCGTGCCCGAAGTTCGCCGAGTCGAACCGGCTCGATCGCGGCGCCGGCACGCTCATCCATCTCGGCGACTGCTACGAGAAGAACAAGCAGACCGCGAGCGCGTGGGCGACCTACAAGGAAGCCGCCAGCGCGGCGCAGGCGCTCGGTCGCAAGGACTGGGAGAAGCTCGCCAACCAACGTGCGACCGCGCTCGAGCCGAAGCTCGCGCGCCTCACGATCAAGGTCGTCGATCCTGCGCCGAAGCTCGAGGTCACGCGCGACGGCGCGTCGGTCTCTCAAGCGTCGTGGAACCTGCCGACGCCCGTCGACGTCGGCGCGCACTCCGTCGAGGCCACGGCCGCGGGCTACAAACCGTTCAAGACCTCGGCGACGGTGGCGAAGGACGGCGAGTCGGTCGAGGTCACGGTGCCGAAGCTCGAGTCGGACGCCCCCGCCCCGGCGCCCGTCGCGACGAAGCCGAGCACGACGCCGCAACCCACCAAGACGCCTTCGCGCGCCTCCGAAGACGAAGGCAGCGGCCAGCGAACGATCGGCTACGTCGTCGGCGGCGTCGGTGTCGCGGGCCTCGCGGTCGGCGCCGTCACGGGCCTCATGGCGATGGGCAAGAGCAGCGACGCGAAGAACGCGTGCCCGAACGACGGTCCGTGCGCGAACAAGTCGGCGGTGGACGCCGCCGACAGCGCCAAGACGCTCGGGCTCGTCTCGACGATCTCGTTCGTGGCTGGCGGCGCGCTCCTCGCGGGCGGCGCGGTGCTCATCTTCACCGCTCCGGGCGGCAACAAAACCGGGCAAAACGAGCCTGCTTCGAAGAAAAGCCTGCAACATGCAACCATTCGCGTCGCGCCCACCGGCGGACCGACGGGTGGTGGCCTCACAGTGCTGGGGGTCTTCTAACGATGAGGCGCGGTCGTCTTCTCTTTCTCTTCGTCAGCGTGCTCACCGGATGCGCGGGGCTCATCGGCGTGCCGGATCTCACCTTCGACGAGAACGCCGAGGCGGGGTCGAACAACCCGGACGGCCAAGCGTCGTCCTCGAGCGGCGACGTCATCGTCTCGGGCGACGGGCCGAACGGCGACACGTCGACGCCCACGTGCAACGCCGACCTCAAGACCGACAAGGCGAACTGCGGCGCGTGCGGCCACGACTGCACGAACGGCCTCTGCGCCAATGGCATCTGCACGCTGCTCGAGAACACGTACGGCGCCGAAGCGATCGCGGTGCAAGGTGACACCGTCTACCTCGGGTTCCTCGGAGACTCGAACCCCGCCGGCATCGTGAGCTGCCCGACGAACGGCTGCGCGAGCGCGACGGTCGCCGCCAAGCCCCTCCTGCCTCCGGCGCAGTCGGTGACGATCGAACGGCTCGCGGTGAACGCGACGCATCTCTACGCGTCGAACTACTACGACCCGGGCAACCCGCTCCGCATCGCGCTCAGCAGCACCGACGGCGGATCGTTTCCCTTCCCGCACACCGCGTCGACGCGCTCGTACGGCCTCGCGCTCGACTCGACGACGCTCTACTGGACCGAAAACGAGAGCACCGGCGGCGTCTACCAATGCCCCATCCCGGACTGCACCGGTGGCTTCAAGAAGATCGCCGACGCGTCGAACCCGGAGCTCGTCATCGTCGCCGCGGACGGCGCCGTCATCTACTCCGACGACAACGGCTACACGATCAAGAAGTGCGCTTCGAAGGCGAATTGCCCCGCGCCCGTCACGGTGCCGAACCACCCTGGCGCCTACGTGAACGACTTCAAGATCGACAACAACATCCTCTACTGGGCCGGCCGCTACGAGGTCCTGAGCTGCGCGCTCTCGCCGCTCTGCGCGAACCCCACGACGATCGTGCCGGAGGTGACGAACGACGTCATCACCGCGATCGCCGTCTCGGGACCGACCGTCTACTGGTCCGTCGTGACCTACAGCAACGACGCGGGCTCCTTCTTGAACGACGAAGGCGTCATCAAGACGTGTGAGATCGCCAATTGCGGACCGACCACGAAGGTGATCGCCACCAAGCAGAAGGCTCCGTCCCAGATGGCGCTCGACGCCAAGAGCCTGTACTGGACGAACAACGCCCATCGCGGCTTCGTCGACGGCAAAGGCAGCGTCGCCAAAGCTCCTCGCTAGCGTCGCTCACTCTTGAGGCTCTGGGCATTCGCCGCTATGTCCGGGGGCGATGAGCAGCGGCTACACACTCGGTGTCCTCGGCGGCAGTGGTCTGTACGAAATGGACGGTCTTCGTGACGTCACGGAGCTCGACATCGACACGCCGTTCGGGCGCCCGAGCGACGTCCTCGTCAAAGGGACGCTCGCGAACGGGACGACGATGCTCTTCTTGCCGCGCCATGGTCGCGGCCATCGCTTCCCGCCACACGCCATCAACTACCGCGCGAACGTCTGCGCGCTGAAGAAGGCCGGCGCCACGCACGTCGTGTCGGTGAGCGCCGTCGGGTCGATGAAAGAGGAGATCGAGCCCGGACACCTCGTCGTCCCCGACCAGTTCATCGACCTCACGAAGAAGCGCATCACGACGTTCTTCGAAGATGGGATCGTCGGCCACGTCCCGTTCGCCGACCCCACCTGCGCGTTGCTCGCCGACGCGCTCGGCGCCGCCGCGCAGTCGACGGGCGCGACGACGCACCAGGGCGGAACCTACGTCTGCATGGAGGGGCCGCAATTCTCGACCCGCGCGGAGAGCCGGCTTTACCGCACGTGGGGCGTCTCGGTGATCGGGATGACGTCGATGCCCGAGGCGAAGCTGGCGCGCGAGGCCGAGCTGCCGTTCGCCACGTTGGCGCTCGCCACCGACTACGACTGCTGGCACGACGCGCACGACGACGTGACGGTCGAGGCGGTCGTCGCCACGATGAAGAAGAACGTCGGAAATGCGAAGAAGGCGCTCGCCGACCTCTCCTCGCACCTGCCCGATCCGGCCAAGAGCATCGCGTACCGCGCGACCAAGGGCGCCATCATGACCGCGCCGAGCGCCATCACCGAGCCGGCTCGCGCGAGGCTTGGCTGGCTCCTTGGTGATGCTTTGGGCTAGGCTGCCCGCCGAGACATACCCATCATGGTTCAAAAAGCACCCGCCCTCATCGTTGGCTCGCTTGCGTTCGACGATCTCGAGATGCCGTCCGGCACGTTCAACGACGTGCTCGGTGGCGCCGCGACGTACTCGTCCATCACGGCGTCGATGCTCACCTCGGTCCGCCTCGTCGGCGTCGTCGGAAACGATTTCCCCGCGGCCGTCCTCGAAGACCTGAAGAAGCGCGGCGTCGACACCGCCGGCGTCGAGCACGCGAACGGCAAGACGTTCCGCTGGCGCGGGCGCTACTCGCACGACCTCGCAAGCCGCACCACGCTCGACACCCAGCTGAACGTCTTCGCGGATTTTCGCCCGAAGATCCCGCCGCAGTTCCGATCGTCTCCGTACGTCCTGCTCGGCAACATCCACCCGGCGCTCCAGCTCGAGGTGCTCGCGCAGGTCGACAAGCCGAAGCTCGTCATCGCGGACACGATGAACTTCTGGATCACCGGAGAGCCGAAGCTCCTCGGTGAGGTGCTCGCGAAGATCGACATGCTCGTCATCAACGACGAGGAGGCGCGCGATCTCACCGGCATCCACAACCTCGTGAAGGCCGCGGCCGACATCCGCAAGCGCGGACCGTCGCGCCTCATCATCAAGCGCGGCGAGCACGGCGCCCTCTACTTCGACGACGCCGGCGTGTTCTTCGCGCCCGCCTACCCGCTCGAAGACGTCGTGGATCCGACCGGCGCAGGAGACTCGTTCGCAGGCGGCCTCATCGGCTACATCGCGCGCGCTGGCGCAGTCGATCCGCAGACGGTCCGCCGGGCGATCTACTTCGGCTCCGCGCTCGGCTCGTTCTGCGTCGAAGGCATCGGCCCGAAGCGCCTGCTCGACGTCGGCCCGGCCGACTTGAACAAGCGCATGGAGCAGTTCACGACGCTGGTCGAGACGGGTGGTCCCATCTCGGTGATCGAGTAGCGTTCTCCAGCCCAATGCGCGCCCCTTCGAACCGACTCGTCTCGATCCTCGCGCTCGGCGCGCTCGGCGCCGCGGCCACGCTCATCGCGCTCGCCTGCGACGATGACCACCTTCGCACGTCGCCCGAGCAGGCGGCGAGCGGCGGCGGCGGCGCGTGCGAGGCGAAGCCTGGTGACCTTCCGCCTCCCGACTGCGACAACTCGCAGAAGTCGTGCTCGGGGAGCGGATGCGTGATCGACACGGCGCGCTGCGGACCGACCGCCACCTGCCTTCCGATCGGCGACAACAAGGGCAAAGACATCCTCGACCTTCGGATGCGCCGGCTGAACATCGCCGCGCCGGCGCCGCTCGCAGGGTCGTTCATCCAAAACAACGTGGTCAACCGAGGCATCGACCTCGCCGAGCCCACGTGCGCCGAGAACGGCACCGGCCTCTTCACGTGGATCCTTCGGGTCGACAAGAAGAACAACACGCTCCTCACGGGCGGCGCGCCTCCCTCGACCGATCCGACCGGCAAGGGCTTCTGCTTCGCGAGCTTCACGCTCAACAACACGAAGGTCGAGCCGCTCAACGTCAAGATCGAGATCAAGGGCAACACGTTCAAGACGCTCGAGCGCGCGAGCGTGAACATCCCGATCTTCCTCTCCGAGAAGCTCGAGAGCGCGATCATTTTGCCGATCAGCGACGCGCGCATCGAGAATGTCTCGCTGTCCCCCGACGGCAACTGCATCGGCGCGTTCAACGCCGCCGCGCTCGACACGTCGTGCACCGAAGACCGCGAGCTGTGCCCGAAGTGGAACACCGCGGGCTCGCTCGGCGGCTTCATCACGCTCGAGCAAGCCGACGCGGTCAAGATCCGGGACCTCAACAACAAGTCGCTGTGTGCCTTCTTGGCGTCAGAAGCCGGGCTCGTCTGTCCGCGCGACGGCGCTGGCAAGATCACCTTCAAAGGCGACTACTGCTCGACCGACAAAGCGCCCGGCTCCTGCCAGGACAGCGTGTGGCTCGCCGCGACGTTCGCCGCGAGCGCCGCCAAGATCTTCGACGGCAAAGGCAGCGTGGACGGCTGTTCGGGTCTGTCAACGGGCGGTTTGGATGGAGGCGCGGACGCCGACGCGACCACGACGGACGCGAGCGACGCAGCAGATGCCTCGGACGCGGACTGACCGTTGACGCTGTGCATCAAGGCTCCGTCTCATGAGGAGCCACAGCGCACGATTTCCGGAAATCGGCCACGCCTCCCGTGGTAAGGCCTCTTTTGGGTTGAGGACGCCGAAATCGTCATGATTTTCGGCCCCTCGTTCGGGTCGTGTTGGGAGTGGTGATTGCTCGCGCATCTGTCACGATGTGGATAGGTCGCGAGGCGCTTTGATCGAGACCTTGCCGGGCTCTCGCGAGGCGACCGCTAGACTTTGCTTGAGAGCTGGCGCGGTCACGAGGAGGAGGAAGTTCATGCTTTCACGTTTCCGCCATGTCTTTGGCGTCGTCTTCTTTCTGCTGATCGCTTCGTGTAGCGGCGGCGGATGCGGTGGTTGCGGTGGCTGCGCGGGGATGACCCCGCTGCCGGGTGGCTTCCCGACGGACAAGGCCGTCGAGAACGCAGCGTCGGTTCGCGTCTCGCGACCCGGCCTCGATTTCATCGAGAAGGAGCTGCCCGCCATCGCGACGAAGCTCACGAACGCGCCGAACGGCACGCTCGGCTTCGACATCCCCGCGATCGATCCTCCGAGCTCGCAGATCGCGAACCTCGGCATCGGCAAGATCCTCCTCGACCCCAACGTGTGCCCTGGCGGTCCGAACCCGGCGGCGACCCCGCCGAAGTGCCACGCAGGCGTCGGCATCGGCAAGTCGACGTTCCAGATCGACTCGGTGAAGCCGAACGCGATCAAGGTCATCGCGACGATTCCCCTCGAGCTCGAAGACACCCCGATCGAGGCGACGATCAAAGGCGACCCGATCGTCGGCGGCACGTTCGACATCGGCTCGATCACGCTCCACATCGGCTACGGCAACGGCGGATGCAGCGACGGCAAGCCCAACGTCACGCCGAAGGCGCTCCCGATCGGGATCACGATCCCGCTCGTCGCGGAGACCACGGCCCCGCGCACCGGCTACACGAAGATCGACATCGACAACGCCGACATCGATCTCTCCGGCCTCTCGTCCGATGACGTGAAGGTCTGCTCGTCGTGCGGCTTCGCCACCGACGTGTGCAGCGCGATCACGAACTCCGGCTTCGTGAAGGGCCTCGTCGTCGACCCGCTCAAGAAGGGCCTCACCGATCAGGTTCGGAGCCTCCTCAAAGACCAGCTCTGCACGAAGCCGATCCCCACGCTGAACCCGTCGTGCCCGACGGACACGAGCCCCGACGCCGAGAACAAGCACTGCGTCTACGACACCGACAAGGCGAAGTGCGTCCCGATGCTCCTCGGCACCGACTCGCACGTCGAGCTCGGCGGCCTCTTGAAGTCGTTCTCGCCGAGCACGGCGGGCGGCGTCGACTTCGGCATCGGCTCGTTCGGCGCGATGCAGCCGCACCCGAACCTCAACGCCGAGGCGTCGGGGCGCACGAAGAACGGCGTCACGCTCGGCATGGTCGGCGGCGTCCTCCCGCAACCGACGTCGAAGTGCGTCGTCCAGAAGCCCGTCACGCCCCCGACCGGCATCCCGATCCCCGACGAGCTCGCGCCGAAGGCCGCCGAGGCCGCGGGCGCGCCCCACGTGGGTATCGCGCTCTCGGGCCGCTTCCTCGATTACTCGTTCACCAGCGTCTACAACAGCGGCCTCTTGTGCCTCGGCGTGTCGACCGAGCAGTTCGACATGTTGAAGAGCGGTCTCCTCTCGCTCCTCATCCCGTCGTTGAAGTCGCTCACGTTCGAGCAGTCCGACGCCGCCGCGGCGATCGCGACGCGCCCGCAGAAGCCGCCGCAGGTGAAGATCGGCACTGGCAACGACAAGAACACCGACCCGCTCTTGATGGTGACGATCCCCGAGCTCGCGATCGACTTCTACATCTGGAGCTTCGATCGCTTCGCGCGCGTCTTCACGTACACGGGCGACCTGACGATCCCCGTCACGCTCCAAACAGCGAAGGGCCCAAGCAACCCGAACGGCGGGCTCGTGCCGTCGCTCGGCGAGATCAAGGTCACGAACGGCAAGATCTCGAACGCCGACATCCTCCTCATGGACAACCCGGACGTGGTCGCGGGCGCCGTCAGCGGCATCTTCGGCACCGTGTCGAAGCAGCTCGTCGGCGGCGGCTTCTCGCCGATCGACATCTCCGGCGCGGTCGCGAGCCTCGGCCTCAGCCTCGAGGTCAACGAGATCAAGAAGCTCACGAAGGACACCGATGACTTCGTCGGCATCTTCTCGACGCTCTCGAAGGCGAGCACCGCGTCGATCGAGGTCGACACCCGCGCGAAGCTCCTCGGCAAGAAGGTCTGGAAGGATCACCTCCAGGCGTGGACCTACGAAGCCGACAAGCTCCCCGAGCTCGAGGTCGAGCTGTCGTCGTCGCTCGACGGCGACACCGTTCACCCCGTCGAGTACTCGTGGTGGATCGACAGCGGCACGCGCTCGCCGTGGTCGACCGAGAAGCACATCGTCATCAAGGACGATCAGCTCTTCGTCCAAGGCAAGCACACGCTCCACACCGCCGCGCGCGTCGTGGGTCAGCCGAACACCGAGGACGGCACGCCCGCCGACATCGAGTACGTCATCGACGCGCTCGCGCCGTTCGTGAAGCTCGAGAAGGATCCGCACGACAGCCGCGCGCTCACGCTGAAGGCGTGGGACATCGTCTCGAAGCCCGAGGCCCTCACCGCGCGCTACCAGGTCGACAACCAGGCGTGGAGCGAGTGGAAGAGCCTCAGCGAGCTCGCGCGCATCGAGGCCCCGAACGCGGCCTCGGTGAACGTCGAGGTCAAAGACGAAGAAGGAAACATCGGCACGGTTCGCCAGGCGCTTCGCGGCGCGGCGGATCCGACGATCGCGGCGGCGGGCTCCGGCTGCGGCTGCTCGACGCCGGGCACGAGCGACAACGGCGGCCTCGTCGCGGTCCTCGTCGGCCTCGGCGCGCTCGCGATCGTGCTCGCACGTCGCTCGCGTCGCAGCGGCGACGTCATCGCCTCCTCCACGCCGTCGTCATGGCGCGGCATCGCCACGCGCGCTGGCCTCGCCATCGGCGCGATCAGCGCCGTCGCCGCGACGAGCCAAGGCTGCGCCTGCGGAAGCGAAGCGGATCCGCAGACCGGATGCGGCTCCGACTGCAACCAGCCGTGCTCGACGGGCCTCGGCCATGGTCAGCCCGGCGCGTACCTCTCCGTCGCGAAGGCGAAGGACGGGACGATCTGGGCGGCCGGTTACAACGACTCGATGCTCTCCGAAGGCGACTCGCTCCTCTGGGGCGACCTCGTCGTCGGCAAGTACGACCTCGGCAAGAAAGAGGTCGATTGGGAGACCGTCGACGGCATCCCGGCACGCACCGACGGCACGTGCCCCGGCTACGAGCCGTATGGCTGGCGCAAGGGCGAAGTCGACTCGGGTGACAACGTCGGCCGCTACACCTCGATCCAGCTCGACAAAGACGATCTGCCGATGGTGAGCTACTACGACGACACGAACCACCGCCTGAAGCTCGCGGTGAAGACGAAGGACGACGGCTGGAAGATCTCCGTCCTCAAAGAGCAAGCCGGCGCCGACATCGGCAAATACGGCAAGATGGTGCTCGTCGATGGCAAGCCGGTCATCGCGTACATGCACATCGAGCCGGGAAACGGCGGCCGCACGCGCTCGAAGATCGTCCTCGCACGCGCGAAGACCGACAAGCCGCAAGGCGCAGAAGACTTCGGGTTCGAAGACATCGCGGTCGACGAAGACGGGCCCTGCCGCGCGAACAGCTGCACCGGCGGCGACGCGTGCATCAAGGAGACCGGCATCTGCACGAAGACCATCGGCGGCTGCGCGCCCGCATGCACCGACAGCCAGGCCTGCGTCACGAAGGACAACAAGGCCACCTGCCTCGCCAAACAAGGCGCGATCGAGACCTACCCGAGCGCGCTCGGCGCGTTCATCAGCATCGCCACCGGGCCGAAGGGCCTCGGCCTCGTCGCGTACGACGGCTACCACGGCAACCTGATCGGCTTCCTCGATCGAGGCGCGATCCCGTGGGAGCGCGTCATCCTCGACGGCGAGACCGGCAAGCGCGAGGACAAGACGGCGATCGACACCGGCGACGTCGGCATCGCAGCGTCGCTCGCGATCGCGAGCACCGGCACGTGGCACGTGAGCTACGTCAACGGCCTCGACGAGTCGCTCCGCTACATCGCGGTGAACGACGGCAAGCCCGGCAAGTCCGAGGTCGTCGATGACGGCTCGACCGTCGACGGCAAGACGTTCCCCGACGGCAAGCACATCGTCGGCGACGACTCCGTCATTCGCGTCGACGGCGACGTCGTGACGATCTACTACGCCGACTCCTCCTCGCTCGGCCTCCGCAAGGCCGTCGGGACCGGCAGCTCACCCACCTCGCACAAGTGGGATCTCCGCACCGTGACGGGTCAGGACAACCGCTGGGTCGCGTTCCCGCAGTTCGTCCCGGGCGAGAGCAAGGTCGCTGCGTGGTGGCGCCAGTCGACGCGCGCGAGCAAGACCGTCGAGGGCAACGTCACGCTCGTCGAGCCGTAGCCACCGGCGCGGCCCACGAACCTCTAGATCTCCACGCCGTGCGTGCGCGCGGCGTCCATGACCGCGTTGTGGAGCGACTGGATCTCCTCGTCGTTCGCGAGCATCACGTCGTACTCGTGGACCCGCACGCCAACACGGCCGCAGGCGAGCTCGATCGCGCGGCGGCGTCCTTCTTCGGTCGCGCCGGATGGGTTGCCCGACGCCATGAGCTCCTCGGCCTTGCGAAGGACGGAGACACACTTGGCGCGTTCGGCCACACCGTGTTGCGTCTTGTCGTGGATCGACGAGCGACCGTACATCCCTTCGTCGGAGCTTCCACCAAGTGGATCTCCGCGCTCGATGACGTCTTCGCCCAGCGGGCGACTCGGGTCGCTGAAGGATCGGCCGGGCTTACGCTCGCCGTCGACGGTCAGCTTCTGCGGGTGCGGTTGGCTTTCGGGGCTGCTCATGCCCTAGGCACGAGCAAGTCGCATGCGCGAGCCGCAGGCCATCAGGCCGCTGCGACAGCGGCAGCGGCGACGCCGACGATCTCCGCCATCGGGCGGATCGCGGGGCCGCTCGCGCGCTCGCGCTCGGCGTTCACGATGTCGAGCAGCTCGTCCTTCGAGACGAAGCCGAGCTCGAGCAAGGCGCGCATGTAGCCATCGACGTAGCCGTGCGCGCGTGCGAGTCGACCGTAAGCTTCGCCCTGCGCCTTGGCGGTGAAGACGTCCGCCAGCATGCTCCGCAGGTCCGCGATCACTTCCGACTTGTCTTTCATGCGGTGGGGGTACTGGATCGCGCGTGATTGGGCCAAATTTTCCACGCACCGGCGCTCGTCCGCGAACGCAAGAAGATTCCGCTCAAAGCACGTGGGGAAGCAGGATGTAGGGGAAAACTAGGGAAGAATAGTGGTCGCGCGGCAAGCGTTCGGCTAGACGATGGACTCGGCTGTTCTCTCGTTCCCTGAGCTGAAGTAGCGCTGGCGCGCCGCGCCCTCGCCGAGGCAGGCCGCCCAACCCCACCATGACGACAGCAGAGACGGAGAAAAGCGCCGACAAGTCGCCCGACGCCGACGCCGCTGCCGCCGCCAAGGCGCCCACGGAGTCGGACGCAGCGCCGACGACGAGCGCTTCAGGCAAGCCGGAGGACGAGCGCGCCGACGACAAAACCGAGTCGGCGCCCGCGACGTCACCGCACGGCTCGGAGTCCCTCCCGATTCCGCCCGCGCCGAGCACGAAAGACATGGCGGCGTCCGCGCCTGCCTCCGAGCCTGCGCCCGACTCGATCGAGGCACGCAAGGCGAAGCGTAGGCTCGCCGCGCAGACGTTGATCGGCGTCGCGCCGCCGGCGTCGAAGTCGCCGAACGCGGGCAAAGGAAGCGGCGCGATGACCGCGGTCGCCGTTCCGCCGGCCGCGCCGTCGTCGCGACCAAACGCACAAGCTGGCGCGATCGACACCGCCACGCTCGAAGACGCACCGCTCACGATCCCGAAGGCGCCGCAGTCCGCTCCGACC
Source organism: Labilithrix sp. (assembly GCA_044227045.1). Lineage (GTDB taxonomy): Bacteria > Myxococcota_A > Polyangia > Polyangiales > Polyangiaceae > Labilithrix. The sequence goes on along the minus strand of JBGAFW010000002.1, from coordinate 235,215 downwards.
GTCGAGCCTGCTCCACCGACCACACGCATGTCGAACGCTCCACCCCTCCCCGTCCCCGCAGCGTCTTCTTCGTCGGCGCTCGCATCGTCCTCCACCGAGCCCGAGCCTCGCCGCGAATCGTCGACGAAGCAGAAGACCGCCGCCGCGACCGCGAGCGCGTTCGAGTCGGTGCGCATGGCGATCGCGGGAGGGCTTGGGAACCCACTGGTTCCCAACGAGAAAGAAGGCAAGACCGCGGCGGTCGAGTTCGACAGCGCCGCCGATCGCATGAAGAGCGCGCCGGCTCTGAACGAGCTTGCCGAAAAGGCAACCGAAGAGATCGAGGCCCGCATCCTCGAAGCCAAAGAAGCGAAGGCCGCGAAGGCCACGAGCGACTCCTCGCTCGCGGTCGCGAAGAGCTCGTCGCGCAACGAGCCCATCGTGGCGCGCGCCAGCGACCAGCTCGCGGCGCTCGGCTTGCCACCCGAGGTCGTGAAGGCGCCCTCGCAGCGAAACGTCGTGGCGGAGCCGAGCGATGCGCGTCCGCTCGCGGCCTACGAGCTGCTCGCGCGCTCGGCGCGTCTCGGAGATCTCGTCGCGATCGCGAATCGCGTGATCACCGAAGCCGCGGCGTCACGCATCACGTCGTGGCACTTCACGTCGAAGGTGCTGAGCGCCGCCGAAGAGCACAAGCTCACGCGCGAGGACGCCGACACGCGCTTTGGCAACGCGCTCGACGTGCTCGGCAACGGAGGCGAAGGCGCCGCCGAGAAGTCCCTCGCGTGCGCGCTCTGGGCGCACGCGGTCGCTGAGTCTCCGAAGAAGACGCCCGAAGACGAGAACCGCCTCGCGGGCGACATCCTCTGGCTCGCGACGCACACGCCGTTCGACGCCACGCCCCTGCTCGATCGCGCGCTTGGCGAAGAGGCCGCGGATCTCTGGACCGCCATCGCCGATCGCGTTCGCCGGATCGAGCGCGGCAAAGGCGGCGCGCTCGGACGCGGCGAGGCGATCGTCGGCTGCGCCGCGCTCGCAGGCTCCGGCGCCGATCGCGCGAAGGCCCTCTGCGTCGAGCTCACGAAGGAGGTCAAAGACCCGGTCCTCCTCCGCGTCCTCGCCACCGGCGACCACGCGATGCCCGAAGAGGTGCGCCTCGAGGGCGAGATGCTCCCGACGCCGCGTGGTCCTGTCGCGACCACGCTCCTCGCGTTCACCGGGATCCTCTTCGCCGTGCACGTGGTGCGGCTCACCGCGCGCCTCGCGCTCGCGTACAAGCGCCCCGCCGAGGTCTCGTTCTCGGAGTCGGGCATCCGCGTGAAGACGCGCACCGAGCTCCTCGGCCGCACGCTTCGTGAGCGCGAGCATGTCATCTTGCGTACCGGGCTCGTCCGCGTCGTCCGTGAGGTGCGCTTCCCGCGCGCCGCCTTCTACGCGGGTTTGTTCGCGCTCGCGCTCGGCAGCTACATCGGCGTCCGCGCCTTCGCCGACGGCGTCCGCGCCGCCTCGCCGTCGCTCCTCGTGGTGGGGCTCCTCATCGTCGCGATCGGGATCGGCGCCGACTTCGTCCTCGGCACGCTCATCCCGGGCACGCGAGGTCGCTGCCGTGTGGCGTTCGTCCCGCGCACCGGCCCCACGCTCTGCGTCGGAAATGTCGACTCGAAGCGCGCTGACGACGCGCTCACCCGCTCGCTTCGTCGCTGATCTGCTCGCGCTCATCGGTGGTGCCTTGGCCTCACGTTCGCAAGCGCGAATGGCCTGGAGGAACACACCATGACAAAGAAGCTCGAGGGTAAGCGTGTCGCGTTCGTCGTTACGGATGGTTTCGAGCAATCGGAGCTCGAGGAGCCGCTGAAGGCGCTTCGTGACGAAGGCGCACGCTGCGACGTGATCTCACCGAAGGACGACGCAAAGACCGTCAAAGGGTGGAAGCACACCGACTGGGGCAACGAGGTCGATGTCACGCTCGCCCTCAGCAAGGCGAACGCGAACGACTACGACGCGCTCGTGCTACCCGGCGGCGTGATGAATCCGGACCAGCTCCGCGTCATCCCCGAGGTGATCTCGTTCGTGCGGCAGATCGTCGGCGCTGGAAAGCCCGTCGGCGCGATTTGTCATGGTCCGTGGACGCTCATCAACGCGGGCTGCGTCCAAGGACGGACGATGACGTCGTGGCCGACGCTCAAGACCGACCTCACGAACGCAGGCGCCAAGTGGGTCGATGAAGAGGTCGTCGTCGACGGCGGGTTCGTGACGAGCCGCAAGCCCGACGACATCCCGGCGTTCAACGAGAAGCTCATCGAAGAGATCGGCGAAGGGCTCCATCGCGAGCCGCGCCAGGCCGGCGGCGCAAAGAAGGGCGACCAGAGCCCCGTGTCCTCGTCGAACGGGATCGGCCGGAGCGCCGTCACTCCTTCGCGTTGACCAGGCGTTCGCCGAGGACGGCGTCGAGCTTGCCGGCGGACGCGCGCGCCTCGACTCGGACCGAGCGCGCCGCGGATGCCGTGCATGCGCGGACGCTCGCCGAGAACTGGCCGTGCGATCGATCGAGCTCCTCGCCGGTCACCGCGTCCCACATCCGAAGCTCGAGGCCCGTGCCTTCGCCCTCCACGCCCGCGGAGACGCGGAGACACTGGCCGGCGGCGATATTTGCATCATGCATGTATCGCTTCGCCGGCTCGAGGACGGCGTGCTTCACCGCGCCAGGCTTGCCTTCGTGCGGCGCGCTCGCCGGTCCCGAGGAGCGCGACAGCATGCGGCTCGCGGCGAGCGGATGCGCCGAGAACGCAGGGTCCTTCCACTTCTCCTGGCGGACGAGGACGGCGAACGGTCCAGGCCGGCCACGCGTGCCGAGATCGACGCGCGCCTTGCCCTTGCCGCACGCGAAGAGCACAGCGCCGTCCGCGCCGTCGCCGTTCGCGAGCAGAGCGCCGCTGTCATCCCAGATCGCCGCTTCGACGAGCGCGAGCGGAGCGCCGGCGACGACATCGACGCGTGCGCACGGTCCCGCGCCGAGATCGACCGGTACGGTCGCGCGGCGGCCGAGCTGGAGCTGGCCCGTCTGGCTCGCGGACGGTCCCGCGTAGCCGGCTTTCCCGAGCGCCTTCTCGCGCGCGTTGCGCTGCGAGTCGAGCGGCAGCCCGGACGCGACCCACGCGACCTCGGGACGGGTGAGCATCTCGCGCGTGCTCTCGGCCTTGGCCTTCGAGACGACGACGGCGACGAGGCCGCGACCCACGTGCGGTCGCACCTGGAGCGATCCCGAGACGGCGACTTGCGAGCAGATCGTGATCGATCGAATGGCCGAAGTGTCCTTCGCGCGCGCGACGAGGCGCCCTTCGCCGTCGAGCACATCGACGTCGATCACGGAGACGTCGTCATCGGGCACGACGAGCGCGTCCGTGCAGCTCCCCTCCTCGATCGTGAGCCCCACGATCGACGGAGCGCGCGAGTCGACCGCGACGGCGACGCGCCTCTGCTCTTCCCACGTGCCGCCGATCGCGGCGCGGTGATTGCGGACGTGATCGTCGAGGCCTGGCCATGTCTCGGGGGACCGCGGCGTCGAGCCATGCGCTCCGACCGCGCGCCCGACGGCTTCGGCGCGGTCTCGCGGTACGAGCTGCGCGGCGATCACGCAGAGGCCTTCGCCCGCGGCGGCGTGCGCGGCGACGTACACGCGGTCTGGATGCGGCGGACAGATCAGGATCGTGGGACGTGGATCGGGTCCCTCATCGACAGCGACGGGGTTGCCTTCTTCGGCGAACGCCGCGAGATCGATGTCTTCGAGCGACGCCGACGATCGCGCATAGGCGAGCAGGCACGCGTCCTTCGGCACGTCGACGAACGCGCCGACGCGCTCGCCTTCGGACATCGGGCTCGCGGCGACGATCGCGACGGGACCTGCGCCGAAGCGGGACGCCTTCGCCGGCAAATCGGAGAGCAGCGGGCGCGCCTCGAGAGGCCCGGGCGTCACGCGCGGTGGGTCGTTCACCGTCGGCGGCGGCATCGTGGCGGGCTGCGCACGCGGACCACACGCCGACGCCATCGCGAGAGCGGCGAGCGTCCCGATCACGGGCAGAGGCGCGATCGTCTTCATCGCCCCGGCTCCCAGAGGCCGCTCTTGATGCGAAACAGCGCGAGGCCCCAGCTGATGCCCGTTCCGCGCGCGAGCACCTCGACGCGCGCCGACTCGTGCGCGCGAACGCAGAACGCGGAGAGCGCCGCTTCTTCGGCCGCGCCTCGCTCGTCGGTCGACTCGCGCGCGCCGACGATCGCGCGAAGCTGGAGCTGGCGCAGGCGTTGGCCGTGAGTGATCCCGACGACGGCGACGTAGCAGCCGCCGGTCTCGACCGACAGCGGCACCGGCGTCGTGCCGGCGGAACCTTGTGCAAGATACACGGGATCTTCGGAGGGCACCGCGACGTGGCGGAGGAACATCACGCGCGCCATCTTGCTGCGCACGGTGGGTCCCCAGATCGGCGGCAGGCGCGCCGGCAGCGGCCAGCTTCCGCGCGTGACGACCACCTCCGTATGGGGCGGCGTGCCGGAGTAGAGAAGCGTGAGCTTCGTCGGCGCGCCCACGCACGTCTCGAGCCTTGCGTCCGGCGCCTCGGTGCGGTCGCGCGCGATGAGATGATCGCCGTCGCGAAGCTCGGCGTCGACGTCGAGGCGAAAGCGCCGCCCAGGTCGCTCGCGCATCATCTCCTTGCCGAACACCTCGATCCGATGGCACCCCTCGTCGAGCTCGAGCTCTTCGTCGCCCGAGCCATCGTCGCCGGCGCGTGTGCTGACGCGAGCGCGGACGTTGGCGCCGTCACGACGAGCGCGAGCCTCCGCCGACTCGGCGCGCTTGTCTTGCGGCGTGAGCGGAGGGAGCGGCCCGGCCTCGGGCGGCGGAGGGATCGCGCCGCCCGTTCGCTCGGGGATGATCGATCCGAGCGACGGCAGTGGGGAGGGCGATCGCCCGACCACGACCTCGACGGCGCCGCGGCCTGCCTCGGCGGTGATGATGACGTGACGGATCGACGGCCGGCCGCGCTCGCAGCGTCGCAGCTCGAGGACACCCGCCGTGCTCGAGCCTCGCGCGCCCGGCTCGGGCGGGAGCAGCGGATCCACCGGCGCGTCGGAGAGGCGCGCGCGGAAGCTGAGCCCGCGTGATCCGATGACCGCGATCTGCGTGCAGTCTCCATCCTTCTCCGTCTCGTCCGGCGGGATCGCGATCAGCGCGGTCTCCTCGTCGAACAAGAACCGCGTCGGGATCTGAATCGATCGCGCGCCCGCCACGCGCCACTGCTCGTTCACGCGGCCGGCGATCTCACGTGCGTTGTCGGCGTGCGCTTCCCGCGCCACGAGCGAGCACGAGAGCGCGACGCTCATGCCGAGCAGAACGCCAAAGCCTCGTGCGGCGACGTTCGTGGTGGATGACGGAGACGACCCCATGGAAGCGGTCATTAAGACTTACCATGTCTCGAAGATTTGCGCGGATTTGCGCCCCGTCTTCGACGATGGACGAGCTTCTAGGCGGTCGCGATCTCGAGGCTCGTCTCGACGAAGCGTCGCGTGTCGCCGTCCCAGATGAAGAGCTTACGGTCGTCGACGACGCCCGCACGCACCGAGGTGACGAGGTACGCGAGGTCGTACGTGGGCGCGTCGCCGCCCATCGTCGCGGCCGCGGCGTCCGTGTCCGAGAAGTACGCGCCGACGTCGAGATGCGAATGGTAGAGCACCTTCACCGGACGCCCCGACGACTCGCCGGCAAGGACGGCACGCTCGAACTTCATCGGATCGATATCGAAGTACATCCTGCCCGTGCGAGGGTAGGTCTCGGGGTCGAGGCGATGGAGCTTGTTCGCGCGATTCTCCATCGTGACGATCTCGTCGACGAAGAGCGGATCGCCCGCAGGTCCGATCAAGAGCCCACAGCTCTCTTCGTCGCGCCCGAAGGCGGCGCGCGCCTCTTCATCGACCCGATCGATCACCGCTTTGGCGATGCGCAGCGACCCGCGGATCCAGGGATGCTTCTTCTCGTCACCACTCATGACCCTCTCCTCACCACACGTATTTCTTCTCCCACCGGAGGGGTGAGAAGTAGCGGTCCCCTCGATCGGCGACGATCGCGACGATGCAGCCCGCCTTCCCTTCGGCTTCGAGGCGCTCGGCGATCTTCACCGCGCAGAAGATGTTCGCGCCCGACGAGTGGCCGACATGAAGGCCCTCCTCGCGCGCGAGGCGATCGGCCATGTCCCAGCCGTCTTCGGTGGAGACAGGAAAGACCTCGTCGTGCGTGCGCGGGTTGTAGATCGCCGGCACGAGGCTCGTCGCCATGTGCTTGAGACCTTCCAAGCCGTGCATCGGCCCGTCAGGCTCGACGGCGACGCAGCGGATGGGTCGATGGTGCTCCTTCAGCCGGCGCGCCGTGCCCATCATCGTGCCGCTCGTCCCGAGGCCGGCCACGAAGTGGGTGATGCGATCGCCGACGTCGCGCAGGATCTCGGGACCCGTGCCGTGGTAGTGCGCGAGGGGGTTCGACGGGTTCGAGTACTGATCCGGGTAGAAGAAGCGGCCCGGCTCCTCATCGGTGATCTTCTTCGCGAGGCGGATCGCGCCGTCGGATCCCTCGAGCGGATCGGACCAGATGATCTCGGTGCCGAACGCCTGCGCGATGTCCTTCCGCGCCTTCGACACGTTCGAAGGCATCACGAGCTTCACCGGAATGCCAAGCGCGGCGCCGAAGAGCGAGTATGCGACGCCGGTGTTGCCGCTCGTCGAGTCGATGAGGACCTTGCCCTTCGACAAGCGCCCGTCTTTCATCGCGTCTTGAATCATCCGAAGCGCCGCGCGATCTTTGACGCTGCCGCCGGGGTTCTCGAACTCGAGCTTCGCGTACACCGGCACGCTCGGCGCTGTCTTCATCGCAAGGCGCAGGCGAAGGAGCGGCGTGTCGCCCACCGCCTCGACGACGGACTCGATCCGGCGCGCACGAAGCCACCCGCTCATGGCGCGTTGCCCTTCGCCGAGAGCACAGAGGCGCGAATCGCGTCGAGCGCGTGCATCGCGCCCTCGGCGAGCTCGCGCGCTTCGGGATGCCGGAGGCCGAGCGTGGGAACGATCTCGTGAGCCTCATCGCCCGTCCCCACGACCCGCGCGCCGGCGGCCTCGAGGTAGCGCCGCTCGATCGCACGCGCATGCTCGCCACGCGAAGCGAGCGAGACCTCGAGCGAACAGAGCGCAGCTTGGCCGGCTTCACCGATCTCGGCGAGGCGGATTTGGCGTCCGTAGCGGCGGCGTTGTTCGGGGGTCATGTCGTTCGAGGCGCGGAGCCCTATTTCAGCCGCCCGCGATCGCCGGGATGATGCTGATCTGGTCGCCGGACTTCAGCTCCGTCTTGAGGCCACCGGTGAAGCGGACGTCTTCTTCGCCGACGTAGATGTTGATGAAGCGGCGAACGCCCTTGTCGTCGAGGAGGCGGTCCTTCAAGCCAGGGTGACGCTTCTCGAGATCCTCGATGACGTCGCCGACCGTGCCCCCAGCGGCCTTCACTTCGTCGGCACCGCCGGTCAACGTTCGGAGCGCGGCGGGGATTCTGACGATCGTGTCCATGATGAGTGTCTTCCTTTCCTCTGTCTGAATGCGTGCGTGATCGGTTGGGTGGTTGGGCTAGCCGGCGGCGCAGATGCCTTCGACGTAGCGGGCCTCGTTGATGTCTTGGATGCGCGCCATGCTGGCTGCGTCGCCGCAGAGCGCGCAGGTCGAGCGCTTCGCGACGTGCCTTCGCCGCGAGGTGAGCGACTTGCCGTCGAAGGTGAAGAGCTCGCCGAAGACGCTCGCATCACCGAGGAGCGCCGAGAGCGCGAGATCGGCCTGCGCGGCCGCGACGACGCCCACCATCGGGCCGACAACACCCGCCTCGGCGCAGTTCGGCGGGTTCTCGAGCGGCAGGTCTTCGAAGACGCAGCGGTAGCAAGGCGCGCCATGCGGAGCGACCGCGAGCGCGGTGCCATGCCAGCGGACCGCCGCGGCGTGAACGATCGGCTTGTTCGCGATCGCGCAGGCGTCGGCGGCGAGGAATTTCGTCGCGAAGTTGTCGCTGCCCTCGACGACGAGGTCGTAGTCGCGGACGAGCGCGATCGCGTTCGTTGGGAGAAGGCGTGTGCGGTGCGGGACGATCGCCGGCGAGGCGACGCCCGCCGTCCATGAAGAGAGACGCGTCACGGCGACGTCGGTCTTGGGCTTGCCGACGTCAGCGTCTTCGAACAGCACCTGGCGATGCAGGTTCGTGAGATCGACGTCGTCATCGTCGGCGATCCCGATCGTGCCGACGCCGGCGCGCGCGAGCACGATCGCCGCAGGACATCCGAGGCCACCAATGCCTACGACGAGGACGCGCTTCTTCTGGAGCACCTGACGATCGCCCGAGCTCATCGACGCGGCCCCTTGCGAAGGCGCTCGGCGTTCGTGGAGCCGGGATCGCTGCCCTTGAGGTGCTGGAAATACTCGTCGAGGCTGAAGTAGCGCTCGCCTGTGTCGCAGAGGACGGTGACGACGTTCTTCTTGGGATCACGCAGCTCGCGGGCGATGTCGAGCGCGACGTTCACCGCCGCGCCTGCGCTGATGCCGACGAGCAAGCCCTCGTGCTTGGCGAGGAGGTTCTTCGTGCGCCACGCGTCGTCGTCGGTGACGGTGCGCACCTCGTTGACGACCGAGGCGTCGTAGTTCTTCGGGACGAAACCGGCGGCGAGCCCTTGGATCTTCGTCGGCCCGCGCTGCCCGCGCGAGATCGTGGCGCAGGCGTCGGGCTCGACCGCGATGATGCGGACGTGCGGATGAACCTTCCGAAGCTCCGGGCTCACGCCGCTGACGGTGCCGCCCGTCCCGACGCCCGCGACGAACGCGTCGATCGAGCAGCCGTCCATCGCCTGGAGGATCTCGAAGGCGGTGGTGCGCGCATGCACGGAGGGATTCGCGGCGCTCTCGAACTGTTGCGGCATGAACGCGCCCGGCGTCTCCTGGACGATCTCGCGGGCCTTCTCGATCGCGCCTTCCATCTGCCCGTCTGCCGGGGTGAGCACGATCTCCGCGCCGTACGCCTCGAGGAGCTGACGGCGCTCGAGGCTCATGCTCTCGGGCATCGTCAAGATGAGGCGATAGCCCTTCACCGCGCAGACGAGCGCGAGGCCGATGCCGGTGTTGCCGCTCGTAGGCTCCACGACGGGACCTGGCTTGACGAGGAGGCCGCGCGCCTCGGCGTCTTCGATCATGGCGCGGCAGATGCGATCCTTGACGCTCCCGCCGGGGTTCAGGTTCTCCATCTTCGCCCAGATCTTCGCCGAGCCTTCGCTGTTGTTGAGCCAGTCCGCGCGGACACGCACGAGCGGCGTGTGTCCAACGAGGTCGAGCATCGATTCGGCGATCATCTTGTCTGGGCGTCTTGTCTGGAGTGGGCCTGGCTGACTTAGATAACGTACGGAGTGGCCGCGCTGCGGGCTTTTTGAAGCGCGACCCGCTCACCACGCGCGCAAAGGTCTTGGAGGGTGATCCCGTCGAAGCATTGCTCGACCGAGCGCGAGAGGTCCGCGAGGACAGCGTCGGTGACGTCGGCGGTGCTCGCGCCCCGCTTCTGTTGGCGCTGGTTGCCGGTGAGCACGACCGGGCCTTCGACCGCGCGGAGGACGTCGCCGAGCTTCACTTCATCCGGCTCTTTGGCGAGCAGAAACCCGCCGCGTGGTCCGCGCTTCGACTCGACGAGGTTCGCCCGCTTCAGGAGCTGGAAGATTTGCTCGAGGAACCGCAGCGGGATCTTCTGGCGCGTGGCGACGTCCTTCACCTGCACCGGCGACTCCGAATGAACGGCGAGATCGAAGACCGCCTTCAAGGCGTAGCGACCGCGGTTCGAGAGGCGAAGCATGGAGGGACCGACCAGGAATCTAATTGTCGCATCGGAAAACTCAAGTACCTTGGTCAACTCAATAAAATTACGTAGATTTCCTTGCGGCACCCTCGCTATCCCCTCCCGGCGGCCTCGATGTGAGCGACAATTCCCGTCCTCACGTTCCTCATGACCCAGAGCTCCTCTCCCAACAAGACCTCGAACGCGATCACGCACGGCTCCGACGCGGCGCGCGCGATCCACGCCGAGCATCCGGCGATTGATCTCCATGCCGACACGCTCATGTGGTCGCGTTGGCTCGACTACGACATCCACAAAGCCCACGAGCCACCGCTGCCGTTCGCGGCGCTCGGCGGCCACGTCGACCTCCCGCGGATGCGCGAAGGTGGAATGGGCGCGCAGTTCTTCGGCCTCGTGTCCCTGCCCCTCGCGGATCGACCGCGGGGCATGGCGCGCACGGTGCACGAGCAGATCGACGCGCTCGACCGGCAGCTCTTGAACAAGTCGAGCTCGGTCCGGCTCGTCCGCAAGGCCCACGAGATCGAGCAATGCAAGCGCGAGGGTGTCATGGGCGCCCTCCTCGGGATCGAAGGCGCGCACGCGCTCGAAGGATCGCTCGACAACGTCGGCGTCTTCGCGCGCCGCGGCGTCCGCTACATCGGCCTCCTCCACTTCAGCGCGAACGAAGCGGGTTACCCCGCCTACGGCCGCGGCCGGCGCGACGACGACGGGCTCACCCGATGGGGCTTCGGCCTCGTCGAGCGCTGCGAGGCCGAAGACGTCATCGTCGACCTGGCCCACATCAACAAGAAGGGCTTCCTCGATGCGTGCCGAGTCGCGAAGAAGCCGCCGATCGTGAGCCACACCGGCGTCATCGGCGCGTTCGAGCATTGGCGCAACATCGACGACGAGCAGCTGCGTGCGGTCGCGGACAAAGGAGGTGTCGTCGGCGTCATCTTCTGCCCGAAGTTCGTCGGCGGCGATGGCCTGGAGCCGGTCGTTCGCCATTTGAAGCACATCGTCGACATCGTCGGAGAGGATGCCCCTGCGCTCGGAAGCGATTGGGATGGGTTCATCATCCCCACGAAGCCCTTGAAAGATCCGCGCGGGCTGCCGCTCCTCACCGACGCGCTCCTCGACGCGGGCTTCTCGGAGAAGGCCGTCGGCAAGCTCCTTCGCGACAACGTCATGCGCGTGCTCGCCGAGGCATGAACCGTCCGGGGTCGAACGCGACAGGCATCGCCGGCCGGCTCGAAGAGTCGACCGTGCTCACGCTCGGCGATCGCGGCGTGCTCGATGGCCGCCCCTTCGTCCTCGCGGGCCGCACCTGCATGCGCGGGCGCAAAGGGGCGATCTCGAACGAGTGGGCGATTCGCTTCCTCGACGTGCCGGAGGACGAGCCGCGCTACTTCCTCGCCGAAGCGCCCGGCGGATCGATCGCGGTGATGGAAGAAGCGACCTTGGCGCCCTCCTGGGACGATCTCGAGGTGGGCGTAAGCCTCGCGACCGACTTCGTCGTGGTCGAGCGCGGCGAAGGGACGCGCGTCGCCCGCTGGGGCGAGGTCGAAGGCGACGAGGCCGGCGCGACGTTTCGCTACGCGGACCTCTCGTCGCGGACGCGGCCCGCCGTGGTCGCGTCGATCGACTACGGCGCGAAGGGGGATCGTGACGCACGAACGCCGCGCGTCTTCGAAGGACGGCGGCGGACGCTCGGCGATCTTGGGCTTCGTCCACGGCAAGGATGGCCGCGGTTCGATCCGGCGCCGAACGTGTCCCGTCCGAAGGGGTTGCCGCCGTGCTTGGACGTCGGCGACGAAGGTGTGGGGCTGATGCGCCCTGGCGACCGATGTCGCGTGCTTGGCTTGGTGAGCCGGCGGAACGTCTCCACCTCGTCGACGTGGGACGAGTATTTGATCTACGACACGACCGCCACGACCGAAGGTCTTCGCTGGCTGGTCGTCTCCGACGACGGGCATTGGTCGATCGTCACGCCGATCGATGCCGGTCGAGCTGCCGCCTCGGAGAGCGAGGTGCGGTACGAAGACCTCACCTACCCGCGGCTCTCCGAGCGCGCGACGACGAAGGTCGAGTGGGCGACGGGTGAGCTCCCATGGCAGGTGGCGATCGGAGAGACCGCCGAGGTCGAGGACTTCGTCCACGCGCCGTGGATCTTGACGCGCGAACAAGGCGCAGATGGGGGTGACCTGTCGTGGTCGCGTGCCGAGTGGATTTCGCCCGAGACGGTCGCGAAGGCGTTCGGGAGCCGCAAGCGCGCGCTGCCTAAGCCCATCGGACGCGCACCGAATGCGTGATCGCGGGGGCGAAGCATCATGCACTTTGTTGAGCCGTCACGAAGGCCTGTGGACACTTTGCATGCCGTGAGAGCCAGCGCTCGGGCTGCGATTGCGTTCTCCGTGCTTGGCGCGGTGCTGTCCGTCGATCGCGTCGCGGAGGCCGCAGATCGCCGCATCGTCGTCGCCGCAGCTCCCGGAGATCCGATCGGTGATCGCCTCGAGAAGGAGCTCACCGCGCTCGACATCCGCGCGGATCGCGTCGACGACGCCAACCACTGCGCGCGCGTCGTCGTCGGCGCCAGGCTGGAAGAGAAGCGTGGCTGGGTGGCGGCCTGCTCGGATGGCGAGATGATCCGCATCTTCACGCGCGACGCATCCGGCAACGTTCGCTTTCGGCAAGTCGTCGCCGAGGCGCCCGACGCCGAGGAGCCCACGAGCCGCGTCGCGCTTCGAGCCGCCGAGATCTCGCGAGCCATCCTCGAGCATGGCGCCGGCGACTCCGACCCGCCGCCCACGTTCATCACCTATGACAAGAGCGACACGGCGGGGATCGAAGGCGTCGCGTTTCCTCCGGCCGCAGGCGACGCGAGCCCCACCCGACGCAGAGACGAGCGCACGCCTCCGTGGCTCCTCAGCGCAGGCTTCTCGCGCCTCATGGGCGTCGACGCGGGCGCGAACGCGCTCTCGGCGAAGGTCGCGGTGCGCGTCGCCAAGCAAGCCATGCTCGGCGCCAGGCTCGATCTGCCGATCGGACAAGGCGCGACGGGCCAGTATTTCACGCCGACGTGGGGCCTCGTCTCGACGACGATGAAGCCGATCGTCTTCGGGATGACGGTGGATCTACCGCTCGTCGATGCATCCTCGCGGTTCGTCCCGACGTTGGGCGCGGGGCTCGGCGCCGTGCTGCTCGATGTCTCGGCCGCGCCGTACGGAGGCTCCTTCACGAAGGAGAGAGACTTGCTCGCGACCGCCCAGGCCAACGTCGGCGCGGGTGGCTCGCTTCGGATCTACGGCCCGGTGCGCCTCGCGGTGGACGCGTTGATCGGAACGACGCTCCAGCGTTTGACCCTGAGCGTCGGCGGAGACGACGTCGCGTCGTGGGGTCAGCCCTTCGGCGCGGTCGCGATGCGTGTCGAAGTGACGCCCTGAGGGCGAAGACGAGAGACGAGACCGAGGTCGAGATAGCTCATGGACACCCACGCTGCGCTTCGTCGCCCTCTCGTCATCGCCTCGACGCTCACGCTGGCATTCGTCGCCGGCGCCTGCGAGGTCAAATCCGACATCGGATACGGCGGCGGCGAGAGCTCCAGTGGATCGGTCGCCTCGCCTTTGCTCACCGAGTGTCCGAGCGCGGCGTGGGACAGTCGGGTCGCGACGTCGTGCTTCACCGTTGGCCGTGTATGTGAAGCCGGCGAAGACCAAGACCCCGCGTGCAACCCGACGTACGTGTGCACGGCGAGCACGGAGCAGTCCTACGTCCTCGATCTGCAATCGCGCGTGGCGTGTCCCTCTGCCGTGCGAGGCAGCGCCGCTTGCCCCTCACCTCTCCCTGCCGATGGATCTCCTTGCGAGATCGAGCAAGGCGAGGTCGAAGGTCGCCTCTGCCCGCGTGAAGACGGCGCCACCTGCGCCTGCACGACGGGTCCCGATGGCGCGCACGCCCACGAGGCGCGGTGGGTGTGCGTGAAGCCTCGCGCGAGCTCGCCCGATGCATCCCGCACCCCACCCCCGTGTCCGGCGAGGCGGCCGCGGCTCGGCCAACCGTGCAGCGAGCTGGCCGCGTGCGATTACGGCAGCTGCGCGTTCAAGCACGGCATGCGCGTCGAATGTGTGAAGCCGCCGGCCTGGCCGATTCAGCCACTCTGGCTCGAAGCACCTGCCGTCTGCCCTTGAACGAATGTGAGCCGCGCGCACGCTCGCAAGACACTGTCCTCACGTTCGGTGTACGGCGCAGCTCGCTTCGCGTAGCGCGTCCACCTCACGCGCCTCGCGCGCGCTCGTTCGCATAGACAAGGAGAAGATGACGATGAAGGCCGATGCAGCCCATGGTCCTCGCGCGGCGCTTGGCGTCGCTTGCGTGATTGGCCTCGCCGCCGGAAGCGCATGCAGCACACGGTTCGCCCCCGACGAGCTTCGCGGCGATCCCCCCTCCGCCTCCGCCACGGTCCCCTCACCGACCGAACAAGCGGCGTCGTTCGCGCCGACCTTCGGACCGACGGTGACGCAGGCAAAGGCGCCTCCGCCGATCAGCGGCGGGACGATGACGGTCGGCCCTGACGGAAACCTCGTGGCGATGGCGGATCCCGATCGCGATCTCGTCTACCTCGTCGACGTCGATCAGCGCGCGCTGCTTCACACGATCGAGCTGCCCGAAGGCTCCGAGCCGGGGCGCGTCGCGTTCGACGATCAGGGCAAGGTTCACGTCGCGCTGCGCGGCACCGGAGAGCTCGTGACGATCGAGGCCGCGAGCGGGCTCTTCGTGCTGCGACCCGCCTGCAAGACGGCGGCGCGAGGCGTCGCGTTCGAGAAGTCGACCAACGAAGTGCACATCGCATGCACGGACGGCTCGCTCGTCTCGTTCTCGCCCGTGGCCAGCGCCGACACGAGAGAGCCGACGCGCACGCGCCACTTCGGCGCCGACCTTCGCGACGTCTTCGTCTCGAAGAGCGGGAGCATGTACATTACACACTTCCGCAACGCCGCGATCGAACGCGTGTTCGACGGCGTCGTCTCGAGCGCGTTGGTCACGACCGGCGGCAGCGTCGGATACCGCGCGATCGCCGCGCCCGCGCCACGCGGAGACGGAGGCGATGAGCCGATCATGGTGAGCCAGGAGCCGCTGCCGCCTCCGCCCGTGCCGCTGCCGAGCGAGTATTACGCAGCGCCGTCAGGGCTCCGCAACTGTCCGGTGGATTCACCGAGCACGGTCGACGCGAGCGTGAGCGTCGTCGTCACGCGCTTGTCGAGCCGCACCGGCTCGGTCATCGTTCCGCGCGCCGTCGTGCCGGTGGACGTCGCGTCGAATGGCCGGCAGCACGTCGTCGTCGCGGCCGGAAACGCGTTCGCGAAGGGGCTGCATCAGCTCCTCATCGTTCAAGAGAACATGCTCCTCGACGGGCATCAGGACTGCGTGCCGCTCGCCGAAGGCAACGTGGACGGCCAGGCGATCGCCGCTGCGTTCACGAGCCGTGACGAGCTGCTGGTGCAGACGCGAGAGCCCGCGGCGCTCCACATCATGACGAAGGACCTGTCTCGCGCGGCGAAGACGATCCCGCTGTCGAACATCAGCCGCAAAGACACCGGGCACGACATCTTCCACGCCACGGCAGGCCGCATGCTCGCGTGCGCGACGTGCCATGCCGAGGGCGGCGACGACGGCCACACGTGGTCGTTCGGCGACATCGGACCGCGTCGAACGCCGTCGCTGCTCGGCACGATGAAGAACACCGCGCCTTTCCACTGGGACGGCTCGGTGGCGAACGTACAAGGGCTCACCGACGGGACGTTCCGCGAGCGGATGGCAGGCCCCTACCTCGCGGACTACCAGGTGAAGGCGCTCGAGCACTACATGTTCGATCTCCCGGCGCCCAAGCCGCTTCGTCCTGCCGCCGATCTCGCGGCCACGCGCGGAAAGACCACGTTCGAGTCCCACTGCACGAGCTGCCACGAGGGCACGATGCTCACGAACAACGCCTCGATGAATGTCGGGACGGACGGGAAATTCCAGGTCCCTTCGCTCGTCGGCGTCGCGTGGCGTGGTCCCTGGGTGCACGACGGCTGCGCGACGACGCTCGCGAACGTCCTCGATCCGGCGTGCGGTGGAAGCCGCCACGCCTCGGCGATCAGCGGCCTGTCGAGCGCGGCGAAGAGCGATCTCTCCGCGTACCTCGAGAGCCTCTAACCCGCCGGCTACGTCACGCTCTCGACATCGATGCCCTGCCTGCGCAGCCGTGCGTCGATGCGAGAGCGAAGATCGGCGACGGCAGCGGCGTCTTTGCCGCCGAGCTCGATGCGGACGCGGCCGTCGTCGGCGTGCACCGTCACGGTGGTCCCCTCATGACGACCCGCGCCGAGCTCGAGCTGCATGGTCCCGCGCTTCCGATCGCCTGCCCACGCGATGCGCCGAACGAGCTGCGGGAGCAAATCCTCCATCGAGACGCGCGCGGCCGTCGCAGGTGCAGCGTCGATCTCACGCGTGGCTGCGGTCGCCGCGATCGCGTTCACGCCACCGCTACATTGCCCTTCACCGAGCGAGAACGGCGGCGCGAGGTGCGCCGCATGCCTCGTCGACGCGTGAAGCAAGCCTTCTTCGTCGTCCTCGTCGCGCCGCAGGGGATCGGCGCGGGCCTCGACCGCGTCGCCCTTCGGCGCGGCGTCGGTCTTCGCTGGGTTTGGGGGAAGATGGGCACGCGAAGGGATCGCGCGGATCACTCCCCGCGATGCCTTGGGCGGGAGGCCCTTCCGGCCGACAAGGACCTGACCAAACGCCTTGCCGTGGCCAGGCGCCCGCGGCGGAGTCGGTGGCTGCGGCTCTCGCGCTCGTGCGTTCGAGGCGTTCGAGGCGTTCGAGGCGGGGTTCGTGGGGTTCACGTCCGGTTCATCGACCGACCTCGGGCTTCGT
Organism: Labilithrix sp.; assembly: GCA_044227045.1. Taxonomy (GTDB): domain Bacteria; phylum Myxococcota_A; class Polyangia; order Polyangiales; family Polyangiaceae; genus Labilithrix. The sequence continues at coordinate 218,438 of JBGAFW010000002.1, read as the reverse complement.
TGCGTCTTTTGACGAATCACCCATCGAAAGAGATAGGCAGCCCTGCGTACGCGGGCCGCATTCCGAGAACCCGAGCCATTTTCGCAGCTTGTCCGTAACGGACCAAGCGCGACCGGGAGGTCGGCGTGGGCGGGCCTTGAAGCCGACCATCCCACACGCTACCGTTTCTCTCGTTGAGGGGCGTTTGCCCCAAACCCCGCGGGGGCGGCGCCCCTTTCTCAATGCGAGTCGCGAGCCGGAGTTGGAAATCCCGTTAGGTCCGGTCGTGATGGCCATCGTGGCCGCCGCGGTCGGCTCACTCTTCGCCTGCGCCGACGCCGCGTTGACCGCTCTGCCCGAGGCGCGGCTGTCGAACCTCGTCGACGAGAAAGACGAGGGATTTGTTCGGTATTCGCAGAATCCGCTGCGGCTGCTCTCGCGCTGGCTGGTCGCGCGCGTCTTGGCGATCAGCCTCTCCGCCGTCGTCCTCGCAGACGCCTTCAACGTGCGTCTCGGCCCTGGGCTCTCCGCCTTCGTGGCCGTCGTCGTCTCGGTCGTCGTCTACGCGACCTTCGCCGAGGTCCTCTCGACCATCGCCCGCCGCCGACCCGAAGAGGTGGGCCGCTACGCGCTCCGCTTCTTGAAGCCGATCGAGCTGCTCGTGCTTCCCCTCGCCGAGCCGCTCGCGGTGCTCGGTCGATTCGTCGGACGCAAGGTCCCCGAGTCCGCGACCAGCGCCGACGCACGGCTGACCGAGACCGAGGTGGAGTGGATCGTCGCGAAGGGTGAGAAGGCCGGCGCGCTCGAAAAAGAGCCGGCGAACATGATCCGCAACGTCCTCGACTTCAAGCACCTCACCGCCAAGGAGGTCATGGTCCCGAGGCGCCGCATCTCGGGCATCCACGTCACGATGGACCTCGAAGCCGTGCTCGAGCACGTCATCAAAGACGGCCACTCGCGCTATCCGGTGTTCCGCGAGACGGTCGACAACGTGATCGGGCTTCTCTACGTCAAAGACCTCTTCGACGTCGTTCGCCAAGGAAAGATGGCGGAGACGAAGCTCGAAGACATCGTCCGCAAGCCCGTCCTGTTCGTCACCGAGGCGCAGGTCGCCCTCAGCGTGCTCCGCGAGATGCGCGGCCGCCGCCTCCACCTTGCGATCGTCACCGACGAGTTCGGCGGGACGAGCGGCCTCGTCACGCTCGAGGACATCATCGAAGAGATCGTCGGCGACATCCGCGACGAGTACGACACCGAAGAGGTCGCCCCGATTCAGAAGCTCGCCGAAGGCCGCTACGTCGCCGACGCGGCGATCCCGATCGCGGACCTCGAGCTGCATCTCGGCAAGAAGCTGCCCGAAGACGGCGACTTCGAGTCGCTCGGTGGCCTCATCGTCCATCGCGCCGGACGCGTCCCCGAGGTCGGCGCCACGATCACGCTCGACGGCTACAAGCTCATCGTGCGCGAAGCCGACGAGACCCGCGTCGTGAAGGTCGAGATCATTCGCTCCGAGCTCGTCCCGCCTGGCGAGGGCGACGGCGAAGCGGAGAGCGGTGAAGTCGGCGAGAGCAGCGGCACGACGAGTGAGCGCAAACGAAGCCGCGCCAAGATCGAGGCGGCGTCGTGAGTGGCAAGGAGCACCACCACGAAGCCACACGCCATGCGCCCACGAAGACCGCGGCCCGCGCGCCGAGCGAGGCGGAGCGTGCGTCGGCCAAGCGCGTCAGCCTGAGCGAGAAAGACGCAACCTCGACGGCGGGCATCATGCTCGCCTTGCCCGACCCGAGCGAGCTCGATCCGGGCGCGCTCGTGATCGTCCCAGCGCAGATCGGCGGCGGGCGGTCGTTCACGAAGAGCGTGCTCGCGGTCTTCGGACGCAACAAGACGGTGCCGACCGCCCTTCGCTGCACCGCGCTCGTCGCGCGCGGCTACGTGCGCGTGGGCGCGGCCGACGACCTCGCGTTCGGCTACGTCCCCGCGTAGAAATACGTGCTTCTGCAAGCGCTCGTGGAAGCGCTTGCAGAGTCGCTGCTCGGTCTACTGAACCTTGTTGAGGTTCACGATGAGGCGGTCGGCGCGCTCGAGGAGACCGGGCTTCGGCTCGACGAGGGCTTCACCGCCGGGGACAGCCTCGCCGCGCACGTCGTTGATGAGGCGCGTGAGCTGGCTGACGAGCTGGCCGAGCTGGCCTGCCGTCTCGCTCGGGCATGCGGCTTCGATCGACTTCGGCACGACGTACGCGGCGCCCGGCTTGTCGAGCGTCGTGAACTTCGGCGCCGTGACGTTCGCCTTGCTGAGCGGGTCGGTCGCGGTGAACTCCGCGGGCATCGCCGCGCTGAGATCGATCGGCGTCTTCAGCGGAGCAAGGACGCCGAACGGGTTCTTCGCGCTGTCCTTGTTGAGGAGGACGACGAAGCTGACCTTCGGCGGCTTGTTCGCCGCCGCGTCGTTCAGCTGCTCCGTCATCGGCTTCTGGAGCTTCGACAGGAGGCCGATCAGCGCGTTCTTGCGATCGTTGGTCGCTTGAACGCCGCTGATGTACTCGATGAGGCCCGTCGTGGTCTCGGTGTTGAAGCCGCTGAAGCGAACGCCCGCGAGCTTCGTTCCGTCGAAGTCGACGTTGATGCCACCGAGGTCCTTCGCGAGCGTGTCGGGGAACTTGTGGTCCTTGCCGAGCGTGTTGCGACCTGCCTCGAGCTTGTCGGCGAGGCTCTTCAGCTGCTCGCGCGACTTCGTCACATCACCGGCCAGCGACTTCGCGTGGGTGACCGACTGCTCGCGGCCCTTCTTGGTCTCCTGCGCACCACCGGCGATGTAGCCGACGGCGCCGAGCACCAATCCGAACACCATGCCCGCGATGACGCCCTGCTTGCGCGCGCCCTTGCGAGCCTCTTGAACCGTGAGCTCATCGACTTCGATGCGCTGCGGTTGAGGAGGAGGCGCCGGCCGAGCCGGAGCCGGCGCGGCGGGAGGAGCCATCGCCGCGGCGAGCGGGTTCGACGGATCGAGGTTCATCGCAGGCGACTTGAAGGCCGGGGGCGGTCCCACGGGGATGCCTGGCGGAACCGGCAAGCCACCACCCACCGCCTTCGGCGTCGCCGGAGTCGGAACGGGGATCGCTGCCGGCGAGAATCCGCCGGATGCATTTCCTGCCGGAGCCGGAGTCGGCGCCGGTGCGGGCATGGGGATGCCAGCTCCACCTGCAGCAGGAGGCGGAGGAGTCGCACCACCAACGGCTGTCTTGCCGAGGCGTGCCTTCAGATCGATCTTCGGCTTCTTTTCGTCGGCCATTCCGAGCCCTCGAGAGAGGATGGTCACGAGCCTCTCTCAAAATTCTGAGAGCGAGATCGCGAGAGCGATCGTGCGTCGTGAGATCAGCAGAAAACGCGCGTCACCATATTGTTTTCCGGAAAATTACGCAAGATTGGTTGCGGGCTTGCCGCTCGGCCGCTGCTCAAGAGCCACACTCGCCTCCTTCGGAGGGGCGCCGGAAAAGCCACGCGTCGGTTTGTGCGCATGAACCTCTCCTTCAAACCCGCTTTGGCCGTTGGTTTGGACTTCTTTTTACGAGATGGGCGTCTTGAGATGCGCTTGTGAGGTTTGTCCTTTTGGCGAGCGCTTGATCGGGGTTTAGCCCATCGGATCGCGACACCATAAGCTTGGCCATCGCACATACATTATCCCACCATTCGAGGATGATGGACAATCGGCGTGAATCTCGGGTCGCGATGCATGGCCGCTTCGCCAACAAGTACATCGGTGGAATGCCGTTCGCGGTGGAGCTGATCGACGCATCGATGGACGGCGTCTTCGTGCGACGCATCTCTGAGCCGCATCTTCCGCGCGAAGACGAGCCGGATGCCTTCGCCCTCGAGCTGTCGGTGACGGACGAGCAGAGCCAGACGCCGCGTCCTTTCTGGGCGTGGGCCAAACGTGTTCGGAGAGTGGGCGACCGTGAGGCGTACCAAATCCTCGCAGCCAGCTCGATTGACCGCGCGCGCCTCAAGAAGTTTCTGCGTACGCTCGCGGCGTGAGCTTTCGTCGTCCTCTTTCTCTTCCTCCTTCTCGATCGGGGGTCGTCCTCCTCTCGTTCTCGTTCGCGCTCCTCATGGGCTGCACGAAGAGCGAAGCCGAGCTCCGGCAGGAAGACCGTCCGAAGATCGAGCTCATCATCGAGCAAGACGTTCGTGCGTCGAAGGCGATGGCCGAAGCGGACGACGCGGCCCGCAAAGGCAACATCCCGGGCGCGATCGAAGCGCTCGACCAACGCGCGAAGCCGGCGATCGAGGCTGGCCTCGAGCGTGCCCAGCAGACCGAGACGAAGACCGAGTGGGGACGGTCGAAGAAGGAGACGCTCGGCAAGATCTTGAGCGACCGCAAGGCCGAGATCGGTCCCTACACCGAAGCGATCAAGAGCAGCGACCCGCAGAAGCTGCTCGACTCGATGGAAGCGCAAGCGAAGATCGAGCGCCGTGCGCTCGCCGCGACGGTCGACATCCGCGAAGGTCGCTGAAGCGAGCGCGAGCGCTTCGGGATCCGCCGGGTCGACCGGACCACGACGTCATGCTTCAATGATGCCGGGCCATGCGTGTGCTCGTGATCGATAACTACGACTCGTTCACGTACAACCTCGTGCAATACCTCGGCGAGCTTGGCGCAGAGTCACGCGTCGTGAAGAACGACGCCATCGACGCGAGCGCGATCCGCTCGATGGCCGACATCCAAGGCCTCTTGATCTCGCCCGGTCCGTGCACGCCCAACGAAGCCGGCGTCTCGCTCGCCGCGATCGAAGCGGCGGCCGTGCCGGTGCTCGGCGTATGCCTCGGCCATCAGTCGATCGGGCAGGCGTTTGGCGGCAAGGTCATTCGCGCCGACCGCTTGATGCACGGTCGCACGTCGCCGATCCTGCACGACGACGTGGGCGTCTTTCGTGGCCTCCCCTCGCCCTTCGAGGCGACCCGTTACCACTCGCTCATCGTCGAGCGCGCGTCGCTCCCCGACTGCCTCACCGTCACGGCGTGGACAGCCGAAGGTGAGATCATGGGGCTCGCGCACAAAGAGAAGCGGATCGAAGGCGTCCAGTTCCATCCCGAGAGCGTGCTGACGACGCACGGCAAAGACCTGATCTCCAACTGGGTGCGCTCGCTGTCCTTGTCATGAGCAGCGGCGCCTCAGCGGAACACCCGACGTTCGCCTCCGTCTTCGCGTTGATCGAGCGCGACGGCGTCATCGCGCCCGACCAAGTGCGCGCTGCGTTCGGCGCGATCTTCGCGGGCGCGTGGACCCCCGTGCAGATCGGCGCCTTCGCCGCTGCGCTTCGGCTACGCGGCGCCGAGACCGCCGAGGCGATCGTCGCCGCTGCCGAGGCGCTTCGCTCGGTGATGACCGCTGTCGACCACGACCTCGAGCACGTGCTCGACACGTGCGGCACCGGCGGCGACGGGGCGCACACGATCAACGTATCGACCGGCGCCGCGATCGTCGTCGCCGCGTGCGGTGTGCACGTCGCCAAGCACGGCAATCGCTCCGTCTCGAGCCGATGCGGCAGCGCCGACGTCATCGACGCGCTCGGGATCCCGATCGACCTCGATCCGTCGCATCAAGCGGCGATCCTCCGAGACGCCAAGATCGCCTTCTTGATGGCGCCCGCGCATCATCCCGCCCTGCGTCACGCGGCGACGGCACGCCGTGAGCTCGGCGTCCGCACGATCTTCAACGCGCTCGGACCGCTCGTGAACCCCGCGCGGACCACCTACCAGCTCGTCGGGGTGTACGACGACGCGCTGCGCCCGATCGCAGCCGCTGCCCTCGGCAAGCTCGGCGTCCGGCGCGCATGGGTCGTGCGAAGCGAAGACGGCCTCGACGAGATCAGCCCCGCCGCGCCCACGCGCGTGAGCATCCTCCGCGAAGACGGCTCCGTCAGTGAGCGCGTCGTCCGCCCCGAGGACTTCGGCGTCGCTCGCTTCGACGTGAGCGCGCTCGCTGGCGGCGACGCCTCCGCCAACGCCAGCGTCATCACCCGCATCCTGAGCGGCGCGGCGCATCCGGCGGTCGACGCGATCGTGCTCAACGCCGCCGCCGCGCTCGTCGTCGCGAGCGGCGACGCTGATGAAGGCGTGTTGAAGACGAGCGCCGAGCGTGCCCGCGACGCGATCGCAAGCGGACGCGCGCGCGAGACGCTCGAGCAATGGCGCGCGCTCGCGTCGGACGCCGCAAAGAAAGGAGCGCCCACGAAATGACACGCGACCAAGCCGGCGTCCTCGACGAGATCGTCCGCGTGAAGCGCGAAGAGATCGCGACGCTCGTTCAAGGCCGCCCGATCGCGACACGCTTCTCGCCCCGACGCTCCCTCGTGCGAGAGCGGCTCCGGCGATCGCCAGCGCATGGCTCTCGAGAAGGTCTCCGTCTCATCGCCGAGATCAAGCGGAGGAGCCCGAGCGCCGGCGCGCTCTCGACGAAGCTGTCGGTCGGCGCCCGCGCCGTCGCCTACGCGCGCGGAGGCGCTGCGATGGTCAGCGTCCTCTGCGACACCACGTTCTTCGACGGCGGCTACATCCACCTCACCGAGTCGCGAAGCGCGTTCTCCGAGGCGCGCATCGAAGACGTCGCGATCCTGGCCAAGGAGTTCATCCTCTCCCCGAGGCAGATCGACGAGGCCGTCGCGCGCGGCGCCGACGCGGTGCTCCTCATCGTGCGCATCGTCGATCCGAAGACTCTCGGCGAGCTCGTCGCGCACGCGAAGAGCACGGGCCTCGAGCCGCTCGTCGAGGTCGCGACCGAAGACGAGCTTCGCGTGGCGATCGACGCCGGAGCCGACACGATCGGAGTCAACGCGCGCGATCTGGACACCCTCGCCATGGACGCCGAGCGCGCCGCCAAGGTGCTCGCGGGCATCCCGGCGACGTCAATCGCGATCCACCTGTCGGGGCTGAAGACCGCCGGAGACGTCGCTGCGATCGCCAAGACGCGCGCGGACGCGGCGCTCATCGGCGAGGCGCTGATGCGCGAAGACGACCCGGCGGCGCTCCTCGCCTCGATGCACGCCGCCGCCGCCACGCTCTAGCGACGCGTGTTTGCCCCGCGTGATCGGGAGACGTATGATCACGCCAAGCCTGATGATGGACATCCACGGATGGATCGACACGTACCTCGATCATCTTCGCGTGGAGCGCGCGCTGTCGAAGAACACCCTCGAGGCCTACGCACGCGACCTCAACGAGCTCGCCAAGCACCTCGGTGAAGACGCCGCGGACGACGTCAAGCGCATCGACGGCGCGAGCGTCCTCGACCTCGTGATCAGCGCGAGCAAGCGCGGCAAATCCGCCCGTTCGAGCGCACGCCAGCTCTCGGCGATGCGCGGCTTCTTCAAGTTCCTCGTCAAGGAGCGCGCGATCGCCGCCGATCCCACCGAGATGGTCGAGCGCCCGAAGCTCGCGCGGAAGCTCCCGCGTGTCCTCTCCTACGAAGAGGTCGATCGCCTGCTCGCCGCGCCGCCCGAGGACACCGCGCGCGGGATCCGCGACAGCGCGATGATCCATTTGATGTACGCCTCGGGCCTTCGCGTCTCGGAGCTGTGCAACCTCGAGCTCGGCGAGCTCGATCGCCGCGTCGGCACCGTCTCGCCGCTCGGCAAAGGCGGAAAGCGTCGTGTCGTCCCGGTCGGGCAGATCGCGCTCGATCGCATCGACCGCTACGTCGACACCGTACGTCTCATGAACAAGGGCGCCGCGCGCGACAAGCACCTCTTCCTCTCGCCGCGCGGCAAACGCTTCACCCGGCAGGGCCTGTGGAAGCTCCTCAAGGCCTACGCTCGCGCCTGCGGGATCACGACGCCGATCTCGCCGCACAAGCTTCGTCACTCGTTCGCGACCCACCTCCTCCGTGGAGGCGCCGACCTTCGCGCGGTCCAAGCCATGCTCGGACATGCCGATCTCGGCACCACCGAGATCTACACACGCGTCGCGCAAGACCACGTCCGCGCCGCCTTCGATCGCGCGCATCCACGCGCGTGACGGGTCGGCCGGCGATTTTCCGTCGCGTTGGTTTTTGTCGAGTTTTCGTCTGGCGGGGCGGCTAGGTTTGTGAAGCGACCTCCGTGACCACCCCGAGCGCCGTGACCCCCTTCTCGATCTACGAGCCCACGCCGGCTGCGTCCGAAACGCCCGTCATCGTCGAGGTTCCTCACGGTGGTCTGTGGGTGGACGGTCCTTCGCTCGCCACGCTCGCCGCCCCTGCCCGCTCGATCGGTCGCGACGCCGACCTCTACGTCGACGAGCTCTATGCCGACGCCCCGTCGCGCGGCGCGACGATGATCGTCGCGCACGTGTCGCGCTACGTCGTCGATCTCAATCGAAGCGAGAAAGACATCGACTCCGAGTCGGTGGAAGGCGCGCCGACGAACATCCGCGCGACACGCGGCGTCGTGTGGCGCCTCACGAGCGAGGGCGCGCGCGTCCTCGACGCCCCGCTCCCGCGTGTCGAGCTCGAGCGCCGCCTCGACGCATACTACCGCCCGTACCATCGCGCGATCACCTCGCTCATCGAGCGAAAGCGCGCGAAATTCGGCTATGCGATCCTGATCGCCGCCCACTCGATGCCGAGCGTCGGCCGCGCGACCCATGGGGACCCTCACGTGCACCGCGCGGACGTCGTCCCCGGCACCCGCGGTCGGACGAGCGCGAGCCGCACCTTCATCGACGCGGTCGACGCGCACGCCCGAAGCGCCGGCTTCACCGTCGCGCACGACGACCCGTACCAAGGCGGCTTCACGACGCTGAACTACGGCCGGCCGGCCGAGTCCGCCCACGTCGTCCAAGTCGAGCTCGCGCGCCGCCTCTATATGGAGGAGCTCACGCTGAAGAAGACGCCCGCCTTCGAGCGGGTGAAGGCCTTCTGCAGCGAGCTCGTCGACCGCGTCGGCGCGGTGAAGCCGTAACCCACGCAAAAAAAGCGGCGGGCCCGCGGCGCGCGCTGGCGTCATGAGGACGCCCGCGAAATCATCATGAAACCCGGTCAAAATGGCCCTTTTGGCCTCGCATCGAGCTCGGGTCAGCCGCGCCTCGAGGCGCCGGGTCGAGCGGCCAGCGTCAAGCTGCGCTTGACACGGTGAGCCGTTTCCGCCAAGTTTCGCGCCCTTTCAAGGACTTTGGTCATGGCGAAGAGCGACATTACTGGCAAGCGCAAGCTGAAGGCGCAAAACGTCTCCCACTCGAACATCAAGACGAAGCGCTGGCAGAACGTGAACATCCAGACGCGCCGCGTTTGGGTTCCCGAGCTGAATCGCTACGTCTCGCTGAAGCTGACGACGCGCGACATCCGCACGATCGACAAGATCGGCGTCGTCGCGTACGCGAAGCGTCACGGCGTCAAGCTCTGACAAGCTGACGAATACGCGCGAGCATCAAGGCCGCGTTGCGCCCTCATGTCGAGGTAGCGCCGCGCGGCTTCGTCGTTCCCGCTTCGTCGTTCCCGCTTCGTCGGTCTGGATGACGATCGAGCGCGCTTAGCCGCGGAGGACGGACGCTGTGCCCTTGGCGTGGGCGAGCGCGACGAGCCTGGCTTCACCGTGCGCTTCGATGCGTTGGTCGTCGTCGAGGCCGGCGATCGCTTGGGCCAGCACATCGTACGCATCGGCGGCGCCAAACGCCGCGAACGCGATCTCGGGGCTTGCTGCCGTTCCGAGGAGCGCCGCGGGGCCAGCGGCCGGGCGCGGATCGCCAGGTCGCACGCGCGTCTGACCGCGGCGCACCGGCTCTGCGAAGAAGGGCGCACGAAGCCCGAGGTCGGGGATCAAGAGGCCGTCGGTCGGCTCGTCCCAGCACCCGATCGCGAACGTGCCGTTGCGGTCCACCGCGCAGACCGCCCGGACGCGCGCGACGTCGACGTCGTGGGCGGGCGCCTCGGGCAGGCCGTTGTCGATGTGCGTCCACGGGAACGTGATGAGCACGCGGGGCTCTTCCGCGGTGCCTGCCGCCGCGCGCTTCTTCGCGAGCTCTGCGGCGAGCGCAGCGGCGCGGCTCCGGCCGCTCATCGGCGCGTTGCTGATGTTCGCGCCGTGCGAGGATGCTGCTTCGTTGATCATCGCGCTCGTGGGGCGATCGATCCGCGCGGCCTTCTGTACCTCGGGACGCGGTGACGAGAGGTCGTCGCTCGTGAGGAGACCGCCGCTCGGACGTCCGCACGACGCGAGCAGCTCGACGCCGAGCGGTCGCTCTTCGATCGCGCGTGGACCACGTGACGCGATCTTCTGCAGGAGCTCCGCGCGAGGCGTCCCTTTGGCGAGGCTCACCGCAGGCGCGAGCACCTGGGCGAACGTGGCCGACCCCATCGTGGCGGTCGCGACCGAGAGCGCCGCCGGAAGCCATGGCGTCGCGACGCGCGCCGCGTCCGGCACCTCTTCGTCGTTTTGAAAGCCGCGCGGACGCGGAGCGCCGATGCCCGGCTGACGCGTGCGCCCGTCGATCGCGAGCAGGCCCGCGCCGGCGCCGCCGACGAGGATCTGGACGGGACCGAGAAGCACGCCCGCCGACATCGCGCACGCCGCGAAGACCCCTGCGACGACGGCGTCGATCGCGTTGCCTCGTCGAAGCAGCTCCTCGGCTGCCGCTTCGATCTCGGGCAATGACGCGACCGTCGCTCTTGCTTTACGAAGCGCCATCTCGGTTACTCGTCCTGCTCGTCGTCCGGGAGATCAAGCGGCGCGCCGCGCGGTCGCACGAGCCGCGACAGCGCCTTGTTGCCTTTGCTGGCGGCGCGGAAGAGCCCGCGGAGCGTCTTGCCCTCTTTCAGCGCGCTCTGCGTCTCGATCACGACGTAGACGTCGCGGCGATCCTGGTTCGTTCCGGAGATGGCGTTCACCACGCGCTCGAGCGCAGCCGCGCTGTACGAGCGCGTCCCGCCAAGCGCACGCAGGCGCGCGAACGCGACCGGTCCAACCGGGACGAGATCGCGCGCAGGATCCACCGAGAGCACGACGCTCCACTTCTTCGCCTGGACGGCGGCGTCCTCGAGCTCCCAGAGGCCGCTCGGCTCCCAGACGATCGACGACGCATCCATCGGGAGGCGCTCGAGGAGCTTCGCGAAACGATCGCGCGAGAGCTTGCTCGGCGTGACATCGGCCGGCGTCGGAATGACGAGCAGCTGCGACTCGAGCGTCGTCGCCGTCTCGAGCAGCGCCTTCAGCTCCGTCTCGAAGGCGTCCGATGCCTTGAGCTTGCCGACGTTCGGTCCGGCCGTGACGGCGAACTCGAACGTGGGCGGGGCGGCTTTGCGCCAGCGACGAAGCGTGGCCGCCGACGGCGCCTGCTTCAGGTTCGCCGCATCGACACCACGCACCTCGAGGAGGTCGAAGCGCTTCGCGTAGGCCGCGAGCTCCCCTCGCAATTCCTTGCTCCCGATGTGCACTCGTGTCGTCGCCATGATGCCTTGGTTCTCGCTTGGGCCTAGGGGCCACGCCGCAAGGGCACCGTATACGCTACGCGCCGCCGAACTGGAACCATTGCGTCGGATGTGCACGAAGGAAGGTCGTCATGCACGCGGCGACGTGGGCCGCCGCTTCGTCGAGCGTCTCTTCGGTCGCGCTTCGCGGAACGTACCGAGGCGCAAACGCTTGCACCAGGTACTCGCGATGCGAGCGCCGAGCGCAAAAAATGGGCAGGATCGGCGCGCCGGAGAGCTGCGCGAGACGAAGCGGCCCCTCGGGCACCTCACCCTGCGCGCCGAGGAGCGGGACCGAGCGCGTCCGCATTCCAGGCACCACGCGATCGAGTTGAAGCGCGACGACGCCGCCACGTCGCAGATGTTGCAGGAGCGGCAGCGACTTCAACGGATCGTCGCCGACGTGGGCGATCGACACGCCGCCGCGCCGCCTCGCTTCGTCTTGCAGCTGCCCCGCCTTGGCGTCCGGCTCGGCATGCGTGACGAGCATGAGATCGAGGCCATACGTCTTGCCTAGCAGCGGACCCACGACGTCCCAGCCCGCCGTGTGCGCGGTGACGAGCACCAGCCCTTTGCGCTCGCGGAGCACGGCGCGGACGAACCGCTCGCCGATGACGAGCGCGTCTGGCTTCTTCGGTCCGCTTGGCGCGTCGTTCGAGAGCACCTCGGCGAGACAGGACGCGTAGGTGCCGAACGTCTGGAGGACGTCGCGCGCGTCGCGAAGCGGCGAAGCCGGCCCGCGCAGGCGATGCAGGTTGCTCCGAACGGCCCTCCGCGCCGAGGGGACGAGCAGCGCGGCGCCCCATCCGAAGAACCGAGGGCCGTGCCTCAGCCACCACTCGGGTCCGCTCGATCCCCACCTTGCCGCGCGACGCCAGAACAGGTTCTCGTGCGCGCGCGGCTCGTCGTGCGTTCGCTCGAGCGAGCTCTCTTCGTTGCGCTCCTTCATCGTCGTTCTCCGGATCACGCGCGACCCTCGGATGGTTTCTAGCCACCCCAGGCCCGAGACCCCACAGGGATGATCTGGGTTGGTAAGTTCCTTACTACTTTAGCCTACATCGTCACCTTTCCAGTCTCACTAAACCCTCGATTTTACTTGGGCACGCGTACTGCACCAGAAGAATTTTCGAACGTCACCGTTCGCTCGGGTCGGCATGAGCTCGTCGCTCGGATGCCCAACGTGCGCTTGTCGCGTTTGGGATGCCGGCGAATTTGGAGGTTCCTTCATGGTGTCACTTTCACCTTTTTCCACGATATCGACGAAGCGTGCGCTGGGCCTAACCGCGCTCGGCCTGATGCTCGGCCTCGCGGCTTGCTCGGCGCCAGAGCCGTCCTCGTCGACGTTCAAGAAAGGTGGAGGCACCACGCCGTCGCTCGGCGGAGAGGACGGGAGCGGCGCCCTCGGCGGTGAGACCTCGGGAGCGGGCGCGTCCACGCCCGACGACTTCAAGCAATGCGCGACGAAGTCTGCCGCGGCGACGCCGAAGCCTGTCTACCTCGTCTTCATGTTCGACAAGTCCGGCAGCATGACGTCGAGCGGCTCACCGAAGTGGGCCGCCGCGAAGGCCGCGTCGAAGGCGTTCTTCGAGTCGCAAGACTCGAAGGGAGTCTACGCCTCGCTGACCTACTTCCCCGATCAAGAGGACTACTCCTGCAGCAAGGCGGACTACAGCGCGCCCAGCGTCGCGATGACGGCGCTCCCGAACGTCGACTTCGGCGAGAGCATGGACGTGCAGACACCGATCGGTGGCACGCCCACGTACGTCGCGATGCAAGGCGCGATCGACTACGCGAAGAACGTCGCCGCCAATGACGGCAAGGATGGGAACGTCGCCATCGTCCTCGTGACGGACGGCATCCCCGACTCGCAGTGCTCGGGCAACTCGATCCCGGACGTGAAGTCACTCGCCGCGACCGTCGCTGGGACGATCCCAACGTACGTGATCGGCGTCGGCAACCAGCTCACGAGCCTGAAAGAGATCGCCGCCGGTGGAGGCACCCAAAACGCGTTCATCGTCAACGTGAGCGAGCCTGCGCAGATCCAAGCCGACTTCTTGAAGGCGGTGAACACGATCAAAGCGAGCGCGCTCTCGTGCGACTACGAGATCCCTGCGCCGCCCGCCGGCGAGCAGCTCGATCGATCGAAGGTCAACGTCCTCTACAAGTCTGGGTCGTCGACCGACACGATTCCGTACAACCAATCCTGCGCCGCAGGGACCGGTTGGCAATACGACGACGTGAACAATCCGAAGCGCATTCTTCTCTGCGAAGGAAGCTGCGCGGGTGTGAAGGGCAAAGCCGGGCAGATGGAAGTGCTCTTCGGCTGCGCGACGAAAGAATCGGGAGGAGTGAAATGAAACGCATCGTCATCGCCTGTGCAGCGCCCCCCTTCGATCAACCGAGCGCCACGCAAGGAGCTGGCTCACTCGACTGAGCCGCGCTCACTCCATCATGCATTCGCGCAGCGACGCCTTCGCCCGATGGAGGAGGACGTCGACGTGCCCGCGTGTGATGCCAAGCTCGCTCGCGACGTCTTGCCCTGCGCGCTCCTCGAGCAGCCGCAGCATCACGACGGACTTCTGCGTTCCACATAGACGCTCGACGCACGCGCGAAGACGCACGTGCTCTTCGGCCTCCGCGAGGAGCTCCTCGGCGGTCGCGCTGCCGTCGGAGATCGACGCCGCGGGCGTCTTGCCGCTCGCGTCGAGCGCGTCGATCGCTTCGTGCGGGAGCGCGTTGTGATGACGGCGACGGCGATTCTTCGCGGCGTTCTTCGTGATCGTCGTGACGTACGCAGGCCACTCGCTCGCCGCCTCCGGCGCCTCGCCGCGCTGGATGATTTGAAGGAACGTGGAGAGCGCTTCCTGCGCGACCTCGACCGCGTCTTCGGCGCCGAGACCTTCACGACGTGCGGCGCTTACGAACGACGCCCGTTGTGCGCGGATGAGATCCGTCAGCGCGTCGATGGGGTCACGCCGGACCCCTCTCTCGGTGAGGGCTCTGCTCTCGTGCTCGCTGCTCTGGCTCAAAGGGCTCTCCAACCGATTCTAGGTGCTGGCGTTCGCGGGTCTTACAGGCTTTGTCGAAAATCTATTCCTCTCTGATGTCGAGTAAGAAGCGGCGGTGTCGGGACCTGGTTTGGCATGAGCAAACCCACGAAACACGTGCCCATGATCACCGAGACCGACTTCGCCGCCCAGGTGCTGGAGTCCCCCCTGCCCGTCCTCCTCGACTTCGGCGCTGACTGGTGCGGCCCGTGCCGCGCGCTCGAGCCCATCATCGAGAAGATCGCCGAGCGTCATGGCGGCAAGGTCCGCGTCCTCCGCATCGACGCCGACGAGTCCGCCGCGATCGCCGCGCAGTACCGCGTGCGTGCGCTTCCGACGATCATCTCGTTCGTCGGTGGCAAGGAGCACAAGCGACACACCGGCGCGACGTCGATGGAGACGCTGCTGCGGCTCCTCCCCGATGAGGCGGCCTCGGCCTCGGCGTCGGTCTAACGCGCGTTCTTCCCTGACGCGCTAGTCTTCTTCTCCACCACGACGTGGGCACCGGTCACCACGCCAGCGCCCACGACATAGCAGGCGACGTCGTGCCACTGGAACGTCGTGCCCAGGATCCGGTTGATCGGGAATGGCATGCGCTCCGGCACGCCGGTGAGCTGAAAGAGCTCGATCGCGAACGAGATGACGAACGAAGCGACGCCGAGCATCTGCGGCCTCGTCTGGGGTCGAAGCGCCGCGAGGAAGAAGTAAATCATCACCGTGTAGAGCGCGTCGCCGAGGCTCTTGTCCCAGACGAAGACGCCGAGGTGAACCTTTCGCGACGCGATCCCAAGCGCGATCGTGAGCACGATGCACAGCGCAGCGAGGCGACGGGTCATTTCATCGCCGTCATCGAACGACCGCGCACGCGATGAGCGGTTTCGGCGTCACCGCCAACGGTTCGCTGAGTGGCTTCATGGACACGGGTGATCTCTGGGTTCATTGGTGATCGAGAGGTCGTCTTCTTGTGCCATGGCACACGGATCGAAGCGCGATCGCCAGGGATTTTCGTCGGAAACGTGTTGGTGCATCGCCTGCAGAGGGCGCGCGCATGAACCGACCTACCCTCGTCTCCGCGTTCACCCTCGCGATGTGCACACAAGGAGCTCTGCTGCTTGTTGGTTGTTCGAGCAGCGGCTCGTCCGAGCCGTCTCGTGACGACGCAAACGGAAAGGTGTCCTCCGAGAGCGGCGCTGCGAGCGTTCCGTGTAACCCGCTGGCCGAAGTCGACAAGCCCACGACCCTCTCGAACGTGCTCGGTATCGGTCGCGACGCGGCCGGCGTCGTCTACGTCGTCGACCAGCCGTCGGGCAGCGACTACCGGGTGTTCGTGTCCGAGCCCGGCGCACTGCAGCGGCGCGTCGTCTCGGGATCGGGCACCACGCCCGACGCGATCACGATCACCGTCGATGACGGCAAGCCCTCCGCTTTTGCGTTGAAGCTCGCGCGCGCTGGCACCGTCACGACGAAGATGGACGTCCTTCGTGGAGCGCTCGAGGCGAAGGACTTCCAAGGTGGCGCGCCCGGCACCGAGAGCCTGTCCGTCGCCGGCACGGACGCGATCGCGTCACTCGCGGTGAAGAACCTCCCCAACACGGTGAGCGTCCTCTTCGACGCGACGACGGCGACGAGCGAGCGCCTCGTCGTCACTCGCGCCGCGCTCGACACACGCTACGAAGACGCACGCGTCTTCGTCGGTGTCCCATCGAAGATGGTCGAGGCGAAGGTCACGAACGCGTCGGGCGGCTCTGCGACGTACCTCACGTTCGACTCGGGCGGCGTCACGCGAACAGCGGTCTTCCCTGCGCCGCCTCCGATCGGGTCGGCAGACGCCAAGCCCTCGCTCTCCACCGGCAGCGCGACGAGCGCGCTCACGCTCACGACGCCGCCCAACGCGGCGGGCATGACCTTCTTGTGCCTTCCGTGAACAGCCCTGAATTTGCGCAACTTGCGCAATTTCAGAACTTCGGACCTTGCGCAATCGTGCCTTTCATTGCATAGACTGACATGGTCGCTCGCACGGGTCTGCTCGCGGGAATGGCGGTTTTGTTGGGTCTTTTGGTGGGCTGCTCCGGCTCGGACGCCTCCGACGTCTCGTCGCCTGGTGCAGTCACAGGAGACGACGCCAACCTCACCGAAGGCAAGAAGCTCCTCGACTGCAACGTCTTCGAGTCCGGCGGCGGTCCCGATCAGCAGGTCACGGTCTACGAGAAGAACGGCACGTACACCTTGAAGGAGCTGACGAACCACGGCTCGATGGAGCAGCGCACGCTCTCGAAAGCCGAGTGGGACAAGCGCGACATCAAGCTTCGCAAAGACCGGTACGACGGTCCGAACGCGGTGAACCGGCTCTACAAAGACAGCGAAGGCAGCTGGGTGAACGAAGCCAAAGACGACGGCTTCAACGTGTTCGGCTTCGCCGATTGCTTCACCGATCAATCGAAGTGAATCAGATGCGAAGGATGCTCGGGTGCTTCTCGAGCAGGCGATCGAGCCACGCGTTCGCGACCTTCTCCTGCATCGAGTTGGCGCGGAGGCGATCGTTCAGGTGCTTGAAGTCGACGGTGTCGAGCTCCTGGTCCTGATTGAAGCAGCTGAAGACGAGCGACTCCTTGCCCGTCTTCGGGTCGAAGTGCTTCTGCAGGCACTGCGCGCAGACTTCCTTCATCATGCATTGCATCGGTGAGTTGATGCTGCCGATCGCGACGTGACGCGGGTTGAGCATCGGCTCGAGGATGCCGTGGCGCGCCTCTTTGACGGCGGCCATCATGCGGTCGGATCCGATCGCGATGATGCGGCTGACGTCGGAGAGCTTCACCTTCCGATCGACGCCGAGCTCGCCCTTTCCGTAGGCGACCATCGCTTGAACGATGTTGCCGCGAAAATGCGTGTCTTGCGGGCGGCGCGGCTTCACGTCGGCGCCGGTGTCCGTGCACCAGATGACCTGGTCGGTGTAGCGCTCGATGTCGTCCTGCTTGAAGAGGTCTTCGCCCTTCTTGTACCCCGCGAAGTAGAGGACGGTGTCGCCGAGCGCCTTCATCGCGCGCGCGATGGAAAAGAGGACGGCGTTGCCGAGACCACCGCCGCAGAGGAGCACGGTCTCGTGCGCCTTCACTTCGGTGGGCGTGCCGGTCGGGCCCATCAAGATGATCGGCTCGCCTGGTCGCAGCGCCGCGCAGAGACGCGACGAACCGCCCATCTCGAGCACGATCGTGCCAAGGAGGCCTTTTTCTTCGTCGATCCACGCGCCCGTGAGCGCGAGGCCTTCCATGCCGAGGCGCGTGCCGTCGAGCACGGGCGCGTACGACTCGAAATTCTGGAGCCGGTAGAACTGGCCAGGCTTGAACTTGCGCGCCGCCATCGGCGCCTTGACCACGACCTCGACGATCGTCTTCGTCAAGCGATTGACCTCGACGACGCGTGCGACGAGCGAGTCGTCGAGGGTCGCGAAGAACTGGGCGAGCTTGTCGTTGCGGGCGGGCTGATCGCTCGCCGCGAGCTTCTTGATCTCGGGGAAGAGATGACCGACGTGGTGAAAGCCGTGCTTCGCGCTCGCCATCGCCTTGACGACGCTGCCTGCGTAGAACGGATGGTTGTCGCCGTAGAACGAGACGGTGTGCTTCCCGTCCTTGAGGTAGCTCGTGAAGAACGCCTCGGGGTTCTTCTGTGACGAAGGCGTGAGCGAGATGACGCCGTTCTCGTCGACCTTCGCTTCGTGCGCCTGGAAGTATTGCTTCTTCTGATCGAGCGCGAAGGAGCCCTCGTACTCCTTCTCGTACATCGTGTTGGGGCTCGTGCCGGCCGCGACGCAGACGGTGCGTGCGGGGATCTCGACCTCGTCACGAGTGCCCGTGTTGCGACGGAACTTCATCGCCTTCACGTGACCGAACTTGTCGAGCACCGCCTCGGTGGGCGAGAGGTTCTCGATGTAGCGCACGCCTTCCTCGAGGCTCTTCTGAACCTCTTCGTGGTTCAGGCGGTAGGCGGGCGACTCGAGCACGCTTCGCCGGTAGACGAGGGAGACGCCGCCCCACTTGTCGAGCAGCGGCTGGATGCGCGGATCGCGTCCTTCTTTTGCGGCGCGCTCGCGCTCGTCTTCGAGCTCCTTCGCGTGGGCGAGCTGGACTTGGAGCTCACCCCACTCCTCGTCGTCGAACATCGCGCGGACGCCGTCGGCGCCCTTCTGCGCGACGAGATCGCGGACGCGCGTGGCGAGCTTCTCGATCTGGACGGGGTAGTACGCGAGCAGCTCCGTGGCCGTGTCGATCGCGGTGAGGCCGCCGCCGATGACCACCGCGGGGAGCTGGATCTGCAGGTTCGCGAGCGAGCTTCGCTTGTAAGCGCCCGTCAATTGAAGCGCCATCAAGAAGTCGCTCGCCTTGCGAATGCCCTTCGAGAGGTTGTTCTTCAGATCGATGATCGTGGGGCGTCCCGCGCCGGCGGCGAGCGCGACGTGATCGAAGCCGAGCTCCCATGCGTCGTCGAGCGTGAGCGTGCCGCCGAAGCGGATGCCGCCGTAGATGCGCAGCAGGCGCTTTCGCGCGAGCGTGATGTAGAGGAGCGTGAGGAAGTTCTTGTCCCAACGAACGGTGATGCCGTACTCGCTGACGCCGCCGAAGCCGAGCAGCGTGCGCTCGTCGAGCTCTTCGTAGAGCGAGCCGAAGTCTTTGATCGGCGTCGGGGGCGTCTTCGCGTCGCCGGTGAGCTCGATCGGCAGCGGCTCGATCTTGAGGCCGTCGATCGCCGCGACGCCGAAGCCTTCGCGCGTGAGATGGTGCACGAGCGTGTAGCCGGCCGGGCCGAGGCCGACGACCATGACGTTCTTGCCGTTGTACGGAAGCGAATACGGCCGGCGAACGTCGAGCGGGTTCCATCGCGTGAGGAGGCCGTAAATCTCGAGGCCCCAAGGCAGCGAGAGGACCTCGGTGAGCACACGCGTCTCGATCTGCGGGATGTTGACCGGCTCTTGCTTCTGGAAGACGCATGCCTTCATGCAGTCGTTGCAGATGCGGTGACCGGTGCCCGGGCACATCGGGTTGTCGATGCACACGATCGCGAGCGCGCCGAGCGCGTCGCCCTCGCGACGAACGACGTGCATCTCGCTGATCTTCTCGTCGAGCGGGCAGCCGTCGAGCAGGACCGTCAGCGGGTTCTTCTTCACCTCGTTCGTCTTGTTGTCACGCAGGCCCTTCGAGCACGAGTCCTTGTCGCGCTCGTGGCAGTAGAGGCAGTAGTCGATCTCTTGCTCGGCTTGCCGCGGGTCGGCGCGGCGATCGGTGAGCGGAAACCCGTCGCGCTCGCGACGCTCGTGGTCGGGGAGGTGCTGGTAGTCGATGTTCTTCGGGACGCGAAGCGACGGCCAGTGATACGCGGGGTCGGCGTGATCCTTTCGGCGGAAGCCAAGCCACGCTTCGATCGCGTCGAGCGCGAAGGCGACGACCTTCTGGTTCTCCGCGTCGGTGGGCGCGGCCGGATCGGCGACCTTGCATGCCTCCTCGCTGATACGCGACGCGTTCCAGCTCGACGTGAGCGCATGGCGAACGGTGGCGGCGCGCTCGCGAAGCTCCGACGTCCACGTCGCGCCGCCTGCCTTCGCGGCCTTGCGCGCGGTGTCGTCGACCTCGACGAGCATGAGGACGGCCTTCGCGACGGCGAGCTCCTCGTCCGGGTAGCTCTGCGTCCCACGGAGGACAGCGTCGGGGCGCTGCGGGAACATCGCCGTGATCGCCGCCGTCGCCACGCCGCCGGCTTCGGCGAACGTGCCCTTCCACGCCTTGCCCGCGTTGTCCTTGAGGACGCGCTTCTTGGCGAAGTCCGCCTTGAATTTCCAGAGCGGCGAGCGGTCCTTCACCTCGTGGGCGAGCTCGGCGATCTCCTTCTCGACGCCGAACAGCTTGCCGACGAACGCGCTCACGTGCGGGGCGACGGCGAGGACGGCGCTCGAGATCTCCTCGGGCTTCATCCCGGTGCCCTGGCTCGCGCGGTAGGCCTCGTAGGCCCGCCACGTGTCAGGGGCGCGCTTCTCTAGATCCGTGCAGAATACATCGTAAAGATCTTTGAGGCGCTCGGGCACGAACAGATCCGAGTAGCGGAAGCCGGAGACGCCGAGCGGCATCTCGGAGCTCGGCAAGCCCTCCGGCGGAGGAAATGATTTGCGCATGACGCGAAAGCTGTCTGCGCCTGCCGCGCTCGCCGTGGCTGCCGCGCCGTTCGTGCTCGTTCCGTTCGCGATGTTCATCGTGGGTCGTCTCGGTCGTCGTGCTTACTTGTCGTCCTCGTCGTCGTCCTCCGCCGCACCAGGCTGCGCCGGAACGAACGCGGTGTCCGCGAGCTTGCCGTCCTTGAAGCCGAAGTAGACCTCGGCTTGGTCGAACATGAATTTCTGTCCCTGCGGGGTCGTGAGATCGACGCGGTAGGTGTTGATGTACTTGACCGAGTCTTTGATCCACATGTCCCAGGCCTCTTTCGAGACCTCTTCGTAGATGCGCTTGCCGAGCTCGTTCTTGTACGGCGGCTTCGGGAGACCAGGGAGCTCTTTGCCGAGCTTCTTGCACATGACGAGGCGAGGTTGATCGGTCATAACGTTTCGCCTTTTAGTCGTGCCCGCGGCCGGGCGCCAGCCCAGCTTTCAACGCGTGGACGGGGGCACGCCGCGAGCCATCAGCCGTTGATTAGAACGGGAGCCCTAGCTGATAGGGCTTGGTCGACCGAACGTGAAGGGCCACGGGGGTCGCCTGGGGCACGACCGACACGTCCATACGGCGGGCACGCGTCGCCACGACCTCAAGAGCACGCGCAGGCGTGTTGTTCGACCGCGACAGGTGGCCAAGCCACAGCCGCGCGAGCCTCGAGCCGACGAGACGCGCGGCCAGCTCGGCGGTCTGCGTGTTGGAGAGATGGCCGTAGCCGCCGCCCACGCGCCGCTTGACGATGTCGGGGTACTCGCTGAACGCGAGCATCTCGGTGCAATGGTTCGCCTCGACCAGCGCCGCGTCGCACTCGGCGAGCAGCGCGATGAGCGACGGCGTGATGCGCCCGACGTCCGTCGCCACGCCAAGCGCCGACGCGCCGTCGTCGACGCGAATGGCGACCTGCGGGGCATCGTGGGGAACATGCGCGGTCGTGATCGTGAGCTCACCCACGCGGAAGGCCTTGTTCATCTCGACGCGGTGTAGCTCGGGAGGCGCCGCGGGCGAGGGCGACACCGCCGACGGCGGCGGCGACGGCGTGCTCGACGGCGCGCTCTGGCTGAGCGGAGAGAGGCTGAGCGGTCCGCTGAGAGGCGCCTCTTCTTCCGGCTCGCGCTTGGTCCGCTGGCGCACGCTCGGATCGATCCCCGGATGCAAGAAGAGCGGCGCGCCGAACGCCGAGGAGAGCCTCTCGGCGTATCCGAAATGATCGCCGTGGTGATGCGTCGCGACGATGCCATGGAGATCGCCAGGGCGAAGATCGACCCCGAGCTGCGCGAGGCGCGTCACGATCGAGCGGGGCGACACGCCCGCCTCGATGAGCACACGCGTGCCGCACGATTCGACGAGGAGCGCGTTGCCGCTCGATCCACTTCCGAGCACGAAGACGCGCATCGCTCTGCCTGTCGTCTGTCATCGCAAGAGGGAAACGCTATGGCAAGCCTTTCGTGCCGGGCGCCTCGACGTCGAGCCGCAGGCGCACGGCGAGCATGTGCAAACCGCTCCGTTTTTCGACGCTGTGGAGGTATGGTGACCCCCAGCGCGCGGTGAATAGCAAACCCTGTCCTCAGTGCGGCTCAGCCGTTCCCCTGCAGGCCCGCTTTTGCGGCCAATGCGGTCGCACGTTTGCTCCGACCACGCTCGACGACGCGACCGCCGATCCGCCGCCCGTCGCACCTCAGCCGACCGCGCCAGGTCCCGCGCCGATCGCGCGACCGCACGCAGGGATGCCGACCGCGGTCGGTCACGCGGCTGTGCCGGGAGCGCCTGTCGTGCCTGCGCCCGCGCCGACCCCTTCGCCTGGCCTCGGGATGACAGCGCCGCCAGCGCGCCCGCACGCAGGGCTGCCGACCGCGATCGGACACGCCGCGGCTGCTCCGCCGCCCGCGCCCGCGACGCCCGCCGCCGCGCCACCTCCGCCGCGCCCGCATGCCGGGATGCCAACCGCGATCGGCCACGCGGTCGCGCCGCCCGCGCCGGTCCCGCCGACGTTTGGCAAGACGCTGTTCGATCCTGCGCCGTACGGATCGGAGACGACGAAGGTCGCGCCTCCGCAGTCGGTGACGGAGCCGAACGCGCCCAACGTTGCGATCGCGTCATCGAACGACCCGACGCGGCCGCGCGGACACGAGCGCCCGACGCCGGTCGTCCCTCCGCCCGATCCGGCGGGCGATCTCCTCGGTCCGACGAGCAGCGACGCAGCGACGCGGAAGGTGATGCCGCCCGCGGACGGCGGAGGTGCGCCGCCACCGAAGCCGCTCGCGAAGACGATGAACGATCCGGACGTCGCCGAACGCGCACGCGCGGTCCGCGAGGCCGCGCTCGCCGAGCTCGCGGCAAAGACGGCGCCGAATCCTGGCGGAGCTCCGCCGATGCTCGAGGAGAAGGCGGTCGCGGTGGCGCCCGTCGTGGTGGCGCCCGTCGTCGCAGCCGCGCCTGCGCCGGCACCTGCTCCTGCGCCGCCTGCGGCCGAGCCGACGTTTGGCAAGACGTTGATGCTCGGCGGGATCTCCGCGTCCGACGTCCTCGAAGCGGCCAAGCTCCAGGCCAAAGCGTCTGGCACGTCGCTTCCGAGCGCCGCGCAGGCCGCCGCGCAACCCGTGCAAACTGCACCCAATCCCGTGCAGACTGCACCCAATCCCGTGCAGACTGCACCCAATCCCGTGCAGACTGCACCCAATCCCGTGCACAACCCGGCCTCCACGCCGCCGGTGCAGCCACCTGGTCACCCGCTGGGCGGGACCGTCTCGCTCGGCGCGGCGGGGACGATGTTGGGGATGCCCGCCGTCGACTTGCCGCCCGCCTCGCAGCGAGCGCAACAGCAAGCACCTACGCAGCAGCCGCCTCCTGCGTTTCCGACGGCGCAGAAGACGATGATGGGCGTCGCCATTCCGGGCATCGCCCCGACACGCGACCCGGCGCCCGCAGGTCCTCCGCAAGTCGCAGGCACGCTGATCGGCGTCGCCATGCCAGGCATCGCGCCGCTCGGCAACGCGCCGCCGGCCGGCCACGCGCCGCCGCCCGAGCAGCCTCGCCACCCGGCTTCGGACCAGCGCATCGCCGCCGCGCCCCGCTCGCAGCCGCATCTTGGCGGACCGCCGCCGTCCTCGTCGCGTCAGCGTCAGGCCGCGCCGCCGATCGTCCCAGCACCTGCGCCGCTCGTGATGGAGCCGCTCCCCGAAGCGCCGCGCAAGCCCGCAAAGAAAGGCATCCCCGCGATCGCCGTCGTCGCGATCGTGTTCGTCCTCGTCGCGGTCGTCGCGGGCGGCGCCGGGCTCTTCATCTGGCGCTCCGGTGCGCCGCTCAGCGCGCAGCCGCAGCTCGACGAGTCAGGAAAAGAGTCGCTCAAGATCCGCTGCGAGTCGTGCCCCGACGGCACGACGATCACGCTCGGCGCGTCCTCGGCGACGGTGCAGGCCGGTGGCGCGGTCCTTCCCCTCCCCGCGCCTCTCTCCATCGGCGACAACGACCTCACGATGCAGATCGATCGCCCTGCCTCGGGGCGCGACGAGTCGGTGAAGATCCACGTGCCGGTCGCGTATCGCGTGAAGGCCGACCTCACGACGCTCACGAACGCGCCACCGGTCATCACCGTGCGCGTCGAGGCGCTCCCTGGTACCGAGATCTCCGTCGACGGCAAGCCCGTCGCGCTCGACGCGAACGGCAAGGCGGCGCATCCGATCGACGTCAGCGCCGAGGTCGACGGTCCGAGCGACGAGCAGAAGGCGCTCGACAAGAAGATCCCGTTCTCGATCAAGCCGAAGGGCGCCGCCGCCCCCGAGGCGGGTCAGCTCGTCGTGCACACGGGCGTCGTGCCGTTGCATGTCGACGCGCCCGGTCGCGAGCTCTACACCGATCGAACCACCGCGAACGTCGCCGGTCAGACGAAGCCCGGCGGTACGCTGACGATCGACGGCCAGAACGTCGCGCTCGATGAAAAAGGGCACTTCGGCGTGCGCGTCGAGCTCCCTGCCGAAGGCGAGAAGGTCCTCACGATCACCGCGAACGCCCCGCCGCTCGCGCCCCGCACGATGCGAGCGCGCGTCACGCGTGTCGCCTCCCTCGACGCGGGCGCCAAGGCGCTCGACGCGAAGACGCCTGTCGCCTTCGACGTGTACGGCGCCGATCCCGCGTCGAAGCTCGGTCAGCGCGTCGTGATTGACGGCGAGGTGCTCGAGACCCGCGTCGCGCAGGGACACACCGTCCTCTTGATCGAAGAGAAGAAGGCGTGCGCGGCCGGCGGCTGCATCCTCCGCCTCGTTCAGGGAGAAGACCTCGCGAAGGTGGCGCGCGGCGACACGATTCACGCCTACGGCACGGTGATCGGGACCGTAAGCTCGGGCGGCAAGACCGTGCCTGACATCGAAGGCTCGCTCCTCACGGTCGTGAAGAGCGCCGGAAAGAAATAGCAGGCTCGCCTTGGCAACGTTCCTCACCGCCCGACGCACCGCCTTCATCGTCGCGATCGCCGCGGCGGCCGGCCTTGCGCTCGGTCTCCAGGATCGCAGCGCCGAAGCGCAGCGGATCGATCCGCGAAGGCCCACAGCGTTCGTCGTCGGCCCCGCTCCCGGCAATGCACCGATGGCGCGCGTCGACGCGCGACGAAGCGGCCTCTCGAAGACGCCGCTTCCGAGCGGGACGCTTCGCATCGCATGGCGAAAGACGACCGGGCTCACGATCGAGCAACCTGCGCTCTCGGGCCGCGATGGAACGCTCGCGGTCGTCTCGGTGCGCGGCGATGTCACGTTCCTCGACGAAGCGGGCGACGAGCGCGCGACGGTGAAGGTCGGCGCGGCGCAGGTCGGCCCCGCGACGATGACCTCCGACGGCACGATCGTCTACATGACGAGCAGCGGCAACGCGATCGGCGTTCGTCGACCAAGCGTGACCGCGAACACCGTCTCACCGAGCAGCGGCAGCACGAGCAGCCTCCGCTTCTCGACGCGCATCGGCGGCGAACGCAACACGCGCGCGGCTCCGCTTGCGCTCGATGACGGCGGCGTCGTCGTCGCGACGCTCACCGACCTCATCGTGCTCGACGCCGAGGGCAACGTGCGCTCGCGCGTGTCGCTCCCCGAGCAGCCGGCCGCTCCTCTCATCGCCGCGGGCGACAAGATCCTCGCGGTGACGGCGTCGGGCGCCGTGTTCGGGTGGACGCCGGGTCGTGAGCCTGTTCGTCTCGGCTCGTTCGGCGCCCCGGTCGACGGCGGAGCCGCCTTGGTCGACGGAAACACGCTCGTCGGCGTGATCGAAGGCAACCAGATCGCCGAGGTCGACATCGTGCGTGGCGGACGATCGACGCGCGCGATCGCGGCGCAGGGCCTCTACCTCGGTCCGCCTTCGGTTCGATCGGCGGGGAGCTCGTCCATCGCGACCACGTTGGCGCTGACGCACAGCCGCGGCTTCGTCGTCACGCTCGACGCGGCCGGCGCCGAGCTGCTCCGCGCGCCGATCGCGTCGTTCACCCCACCGACGTTGCCCGACGGCGGCGTCCCTCCGCTCGCGGCCCCACCGCATACCGGACCGCTCGTTGACGCACGCGGGGCGGTCGCATTTGCCGCCACCGACGGGCACATCGGGGTCGTCAGCCCCGAGGGCGCGGTGGACACCATCGGCGAGATCCTCTGCACGAAGGGCGTTCGCTCGGGTGTTGTCGGCCTCACGCCGTTCGGCGCCGGCGCGTTCGCCGTCACCTGCGACGGCGGCATCGTCGCGCGGATCTCCGGGCCAGAATCTCAGCCTTTGCGCCCAGCCGCTTCGTCGTCCGCGTCACCGCTCGGCCCAAGCAAGCCGCGGGGACCGCGCGATCCGGACGAAGACGGAAACTGATCAGGTCGTGGGACCAGCTCGTGGCCCCCGACAACCACCGCGTGCAGGACTTGCGCCGACCCTGGCGAATCGCCGCAAATGTCACTATAGTCACCTCATGATCACGATTACGGACCGCGCTGCAGAGAAGGTACGAGAGATTGCAGCGGCAGAGGACTTGGCCAACCAAGGCCTTCGTCTTCGTGTCGTCGGCGGCGGATGCGCTGGCTTCACGTACGATCTCTACTTCGAGGATCAGACGACCGACATGGATGAGGAGTTCGAGTCGAAGGGCGTGAAGCTCTACGTCGACCCGCTCAGCTTCCAGTACCTCGAGGACACCGAGATCGACTACGTCGAAGGCGTGCACGGCTCGGGCTTCAAGTTCAACAACCCGAACGTCACGGGTTCCTGCGGCTGCGGTTCTTCGGTCAAGTTCTGATCATGCAGCAACCGCCGCCGCCCGGTGGTTTCGGTGGAGGCCCGCCCTACGGCCAGGGCTATGCGCAGCAACCGCAGCAGCCGTATCCCCAGCAGCAACAGCAGCCGTACATGCAGCAGCCGTACGGACAGCAGCCGTATGCACAGCAGTCGTCGTTTGGGCAGCAGCCGTATGCGCAACCGTTCGGACCGCAGTTTGGGCCGGTTCCGGGGCAATACACGAGCGGCTACTGCCCTCGTTGCGCGAGCCCGTACCTCACGTACCCGAGCTTCACGTGGTGGGGTGGGCTCATCGGCCCGAAGCTCCTGAACCACGCGGTCTGCGGCTCCTGCCAACATGGCTTCAACTCGAAGACGGGCAAGTCGAACACGCAGGCGATCGCGATCTACATGGGCGTCGTGCTCTCGATCGGGATCGGGCTCGTGATCTTGCGGGCCTTGGCGGGCTAACGGCCGCGCCGACGGGCATGGGCAGCTTCGCGTGAACCTCACGAAGGCTCGACGTTCGCAGCGCTCGCGTCCGCTCGGGCGATCGGTGTGCGTGAGCGTGACGTCGCTCGCGGTGGTCGCGCTCCTCGCCTGTGAGAAGTCCAAGCCCGAGCCGACACCTCCGCCCGCGCCGACGCGAACGGCCCCGCCGCCCGCGCGACCGGTGGGCTCGCTTGGTGTGTCGACGCCCGTGCCCGAGCGCCTCGTGGCGATCGGCGATCTGCACGGTGACCTCGAGTCGACGCGCCGCGCGCTGAAGCTCGCCGGCGCGATCGACGACAAGGACGGCTGGGTCGGCGGCAGGCTCGTCGTCGTCCAGACCGGCGACGAGGTCGACCGCGGCGACGACGACCGCAAGATCCTCGACCTCTTCGAGAAGCTCAAAGAGAGCGCCAAGCTCGCTGGCGGCCAGGTCGTCGCGCTCGTGGGCAACCACGAGATCATGAACGCGCAGCTCGACTTCCGCTACGTCACGCGCGGCGCCTTCTCGAGCTTCGTCGACGTGAATCCGAAAGACGACCGCATGGCCGCCGCCGCGTCGCACGTCGAGAGCGAGCAGCGTGGTCGTGCCTGTGCGTTTCTTCCAGGCGGCCCTGTCGCGAAGATGATCGCGACGCGTCCTGTCGTCGCGCGCGTCGGCGACTCGATCTTCGTCCACGGCGGCGTGCTCCCGAAGCACGTCAAAGCCGGCCTCGACGACATCAACAGCGACACGAAGTCGTGGCTGCTCGGCGAGCGCCGCGATCCCCCAAGCGCGCTCACCGCCGAAGACGGCCCGCTCTGGACGCGCATGTACTCGGCCGCGCCGAGCCGCGAAGACTGCGCGCAGCTCGACGAAGCGCTGAAGCTCCTCAACGCGAAGCGCATGATCATGGGTCACACCGTGCAGAAGCCGGACATCAGCCCAGCCTGCGACGACAAGGCGTGGCGCATCGACATCGGGCTCTCGAAATTCTACGGCGGCCCCATCGAGGTCCTCGAGGTCCGCGGCGACACGGTCAAGGTCCTCAAAGAGCCCGCCCACTGACGCCAGCGACGCTCGGCTCTGCCGAATGCGCGACCACTTCGGCAGAGGCGCGATTCTGGCCTCTGCCGAACGCGCGACCACTTCGGCAGAGCCGCGATTCTGGGCTCTGCCGAATGCGCGGGCCACTTCGGCAGAGCGGAGCGCCGCGTGGCGACCGGAGTCTACGGGTGACCGCGTAGCCAGAGGACCCAGGCGGAGATCGCGACGATGCCGACCCACGTGATCGCGGTGCCTCCAAAGCGGAATGGGTTGGGTGCGCGCTTTGGCATGCCGAACGCGTGCGCCAGCCTCGCGACGAAGAGGAGGCCGCCGTAGACGTGCAAGACGATGCTCGAGCCGTTGCAGAGCTCGGCGAGGAGCATCATCACGATCGCGAGCGGGACGAACTCGGCGTTGTTTCCGTGGATCCGGATCGCAGTCAGGAGCTCCTTCGACTCGCCGTCACCCAACCCGACCTTCTCTTTTCGCCGGACCGTCGAGACGCGGTTGGCGAGGTAGACATTCAGGATGGCGTTGAGCGAGCCGTAGAGAGCGGTGACGGTCGGGATCCCCATACCCGCCATGATGACACGACGACGCGGCCGCCCAGAACGATCCCGATCCTAGTCCGAGAGCTTCAGCCAGGTGCCCACGCTGACGCCGGACTGAAGGAGCTTCGATTGGAGGCCTTGGAGCTTCGTCCCATCGACCTGGTAGCAGTCGTAGTCGGCGCCCGTGCGGCAGCTCACCCACTCGCCGACATCGAGCTCGACGCTGAACGAGCAAGCGCCCTGCGTGTAGCTGAGACGCGCGGTCTTGCTCTCGAGGATCGTGATCTTGTCCTCGCTGGCGCGAACCTTCACGTAGACGAACGCGATCTTGCCGTCGCTCTTGCAACGCTTCGCGAGCGTGAGGTCGTCGCCGCGAACGCGAAGTCGTCCCTCGTTGCCGCCGTCCCCTTCACTGCCCGCCCAGACGCCGAAGATGGATCCTGGTGTCAGCTGGTTGCTTGTCGGAGGAGCGAAGAGCGCCTCGATGTCGAGCGGAGCGCCGGACGCGCCGACGGCGGGCGGATCTTGGGAGCCGGTCGCCGTCCCGCTCGGATCGGTGCTCGGAGAGCCCTGCCCTCCGGAGGACGTCGAAGGGTTCTGAATGGGGACGCCGTCGTGTCCCGTTCCAATGACGTCGGCGTTGCATCCGGCGGCGCCGATCGAGGCCACGATGAATGCGAACCCGATCACGAGCGACGAAGCAGAAGAGGCGTGGGGGGCGAAGAGACGACGAAGGTTGAGTGGCGCCATGGTCACGATGCCCGCGCGTGTACAAGAAGAGTGCCTCGCTCGAGCCGCCCCATCTACGCGAGAAACAGTGAGAAAATTCGCGGTCGCGTGAACGTTGCGCCACCCTGGCGCAATCGCAAATTGCGACGAAAGGCGCACGAAGCGCCACGCCGTTCGCTTACTCGAGCGTGATCGCGCCGGTCGTGCCGGCGAACTCCGCGCTCGTGATCTCGAGCGACGCGAGCCCTTCACCGATCGTGCCATGGGGCTGGTTGTTCGCGACGCCGCCGCTTTGAATTTGCGCGGCGTCGGCCTCGAGCACGACGAGGTCTGCAGACCAAGCCGCCGGCATCTTCGCGGTGACGTCCCCACCCGACTCCGCGACGAGCGTGATTTTTCCGCCCTTGGTCGCGGCGAGCGAGGCGGTGATATCGCCGCCCGCCTGGCTGGCGCTGAGCGACTTGATCGAGGCGGCGGCAAACCCGATCTCGAGGTTGCCGTTGCCGGACGTCATCTTGATGTCGAGCGGCTTCGCGGCGCTGCCCTGTGGAACCGTCACGGTGAGCTTCTCGCAGCCAGACTCCGCGGCGCTCGACGTCCCGTGCGCGTTGCCGTGGCCGCACGTGATCTTGATGGTGCCGCCGACGTTCGCGATCGTGAACGTGGCCTTGGCGTCCGTCAGCGTCTGGTCGGCCGCGGCCTTGTCGGCGCTCGACGCGGTCGCGAGCATGCGTGCGGTCGCCTTGACCTTCGTGGCGTTCGCGTCGGCGTTGACGACAAGCCCACCGTTCACGGCGACCGAGACGCCTGTCGCGACGATCTCGATCGGGCTCCCGTCCCACTCCGCGGCGTCTTCTCTCGTGACGCTCTCCTCGATGAAGCGCGTCTTCCCCTGCGCTCCACCATCCCCGCTGCTCCCGCTCGAGCCGCTGCTCCCGCTCGAGCCGCTCGAGCCGCTGCTTCCGCTCGAGCCGCTGCTGCTCGTGTCGGCGACGTCCGAGCCCCCGCTGCACGCAAACGCGGCGACCGCAGCACCCAACACGAAGCAGCACCCCACGACAGTCGGCTTCCCGATCATTGGTCTCTCCGAGCGCCAGAGCGCATGGAACATGGATAGCTGCTGGCGCGGCAATTCTCTAGAATGCACGCCGTGATTCTGGTCACCGGAGCGACGGGGCTGCTGGGTGGATTCCTTTGCGCCGAGCTTCGTGCGCGTGGGGTTCGGTTCGCCGCCTGCAGCGGCCCCACGCGCGACCGGCCGGCGGGCGCCGACCTCCACCCGGTCGACGTCACAGACCCTGCGTCGGTCGCGAAGGTGTTCGGTGACGTTCGCCCTGACGCTGTGATCCATGCCGCGGTCTTCAACGCGGCCGATTGCGCCCGCGATCCCGCGCGGGCGGCGCTCGTCAACGTGACGGGCTCGGCGAACATCGCCAAGGCGTGCGTCGAGGTCGGCGCTCGGCTCGTGCACGTGTCGACCGATCAAGTCTTCGACGGGGAGGCAGCGCCTTACGACGAGCGCGCCGCGAGGTCACCCACGTCGGTGTACGGACGGACGAAGGCCGAGGCAGAGGACGCGGTGCTCGCTCGATCGCCCGACGCGATCGTCGCGCGGATGCCGCTCCTCTTCGGGCCGACGCGGAACGCGCGGCTTGGGTTCTTCGACCATCAGCTCGCGTCCCTTCGTGAGAAGAAGACGATGCGTCTCTTCGACGACGAGTGGCGCACGCCGTTGTCGCTTCGCGTCGCCGCGGAGTGGCTCGTGACGCTCGCCGCGTCGCCCGTGCCTGCGCCTGCCGGGCGGGTCCTCCACCTCGGCGGACCGGAGCGCATGAGCCGCTACGAGATGGGCTCGCGCGTCGCGCGTGTCCTCGGCCTCTCGGAGACGGAGATCGAGGCTCACATCGAACGAGCGTCGCGCACGACGGTCCCCGGTGAGCCGCGACCGCGCGATCTTTCGCTCGACACGACGCTCTTTCATCGACTCTATCCAGGCAAGACGAGCCCGCGCTTCGAAGACGAGGTGACGCGCACCCTCGAGAGGAACGCGCACGGATGACCTCGCTACCGCCGCTCTCCGATCTGCATCGTCACCTCGATGGATCGCTGCGACGCGTGACGCTCGACGAGCTCGCCGCGCGCATGGGCAAGGCTGTCCCGGCGGATCTCGCGTTTCATCCGGGGATGGGCCTCGCCGAGGCGCTCTCACGCTTCGCGTTCACGCTCTCGCTCCTTCAAGGACCTCACGAGGTGCGCCGGATCGCCTCGGAGATCTGCGAAGACGCGGCGGCGGAGGACGTCTCGACGCTCGAGATCCGCTTCGCTCCGCAGCTCCACCACGGCGCCTCGATGGAGGCGATCGTCGACGCCGCGCTCGAAGGCATCGGCGGCCGCGCCGGACTGATCTTGTGCGGTCTCTACGGCGATCCGATCGCGCTCGTCGACTCGCTCGTGACGATCGCGCGATCGCGCACCGGCGTCGTCGGGATCGATCTCGCGGGCGGGCCGTCCGCTTCGCACGAGGTTCGCCTCGCCGACTACGCGCCGGCGTTCGCGCGCGCCGCCGACCTCGGGATCGGCCGCACTGTGCACGCGGGAGAAGGCCGGCCGCCGAGCGAGATCCGCGTGGCGATCGAGCAGCTTCACGCGCAGCGCATCGGCCATGGCACGACGCTGCTCGATGACCCATCCGTGGTCGAGCTCGTGCTCGCGCGCGGCGTCACGATCGAGGCGTGCCCGACGTCCAACGTGCACACCGGCGTCATCCCCTCCGTCGAGGCGCATCCGCTGCCGCGTTGGTTGGATCTCGGCGTTCGGGCCTGCGTCAACACCGACAACACGCTGCTCTCGGCCGTGGACGCGCGTGAAGAGTACCGGCGCGCCCGCGCGATCCCCGGCATGACCGACGCGCATCTCGCCAAGGCGATCGCGTTTGGCCACGCCGCGAAGCTTCTCCGGAGCTGAGCGCGCGGCCTCGAGCTCGTGATCAGTAGCCGAGGTTCGATCCGAGGCGACGCTCGACCTGCTCGATCGTCGCGCCCGACCGGCGGGCGTAGTCCTCGACCTGGTCTTTGCCGACCTTGCCGATGTTGAAGTAACGCGCGTCGGGATGCGCGAAATAGAGGCCGCTGACGCTCGCGGCAGGGATCATCGCCATCGTCTCCGAGAGCTTCATCCCCACGGCGTTCGCGTCGAGCAGCTCGAAGAGCTTCGTCTTCGGCGTGTGATCCGGGCAGGCCGGATAGCCGAGCGCAGGACGGATCCCTCGGTAAGCCTCCGCGAGGAGATCCTCGCCAGTGAGCTTCTCGTCGGGCGCGTACCACGATCGCCTCACGCGCTCGTGCAGCATCTCCGCGAACGCCTCGGCGAGGCGATCGGCGAGCGCCTTGGCGATGATCGCGTGGTAGTCGTCGTGATCCTTCTCGAACGACTTGACCAGATCGTCGACGCCGAGACCGGCGGTCACCGCAAACGCGCCGAGGTAGTCGGGCACGTTCGCCGTCTTCGGCGCGACGAAGTCCGCCAGCGACATGTGCGGCCCCTTCTCGTCCGAGTCGCCCGACGCGGTCTTCGCCTGCTGCTGTCGCAGCATCGGGAAGCGCGCGAGCTCCTTCGTGCGTGACTCGTCGGTGAAGAGCACCACGTCGTCGCCGTCGCTCGCCGCCGGCCAGAAGCCGTAGGCGCCGCGCGCGCGGTAGAGATTCTCTTTGATGATCCGATCGAGCATCGCCTTGCCCTCTTCGTAGAGATCCCGCGCCGCCTTGCCTTGCTCGGGGTGGTCGAGGATCTGCGGGAAGCGGCCCTTGAGCTCCCACGCGGTGAAGAAGAACGTCCAGTCGATGTAGTGAGACAGCTCGTTGAGATCCGCCTCCACCGTGCGTGCGCCGAGGAACGGCGGCTTCGGCGTCGGCTCGTGCGTGAGCTTCGGCGCGTTCGCACGCGCCTCCGTGAGGGCGAGGACGGGCCGGACTCGCTTGCCGGCGTGCAGATCGCGGAGCCGCGACTGATCGGTGCGGTTCTCTTTGTCGAGCGCCGCGCGCTTGCCTGGATCCATCAGCGAGGTGACGGTGCCGACGGCGCGTGATGCGTCGAGCACGTGCACGGTCTCGTGATCGTATTCGGGCGCGATCTTCACCGCGGTGTGCTGGCGAGACGTGGTCGCCCCTCCAATGAGGAGCGGCTTGTCCATTCCGCGCCGGCGCATCTCCTTGGCGACATAGACCATCTCGTCGAGCGACGGCGTGATGAGGCCAGAGAGGCCGACGACATCGGCGTTCTCTTTGATCGCGGCGTCGAGGATCTTCTCGGCGGGGACCATGACGCCGAGATCGACGACGCGATAGCCGTTGCACGCGAGGACGACGCCGACGATGTTCTTGCCGATGTCGTGCACGTCGCCCTTCACCGTCGCCATGACGACCGTCCCTTGGGAGCGAGCGCCCGTCTTCTGCTTCTCGGCCTCCATGTACGGCTCGAGGTACGCGACGCCACGCTTCATGACGCGCGCGCTCTTGACGACCTGCGGAAGGAACATCTTGCCCTGCCCGAACAGGTCACCGACGACCTTCATGCCGTCCATCATCGGGCCTTCGATCACGTCGAGCGGTCGCGGGAGCGCCGCGCGGGCCTCTTCGACGTCGGCCTCGATGAAGTCGACGATGCCGTGCACGAGCGCATGCGTGATGCGCTCTCCGACGGTCCCCGATCGCCAGACGAGCTCCTCGCCCTTCTTCTTCGTCGTGCCTTTGTATTTCTCGGCGAGGTCGACGAGGCGCTCGGTGGCGTCCGGACAGCGGTTGAAGAGGACATCTTCGACGTGCTCGCGGAGCTCCGCCGAGATGTCCTCGTAGACGACGATCTGACCCGCGTTGACGATGCCCATGTCGAGGCCCGCCTTGATCGCGTGGTAGAGGAACGCCGAGTTCATCGCTTCGCGCACGGTGTTGTTGCCGCGGAAGGAGAAGCTGAGGTTCGAGATGCCGCCGCTGGTCTTCACGCCAGGACACTTCTCTTTGATGATCTTCACCGACTCGATGAAGCTCTTCGCATACTCGGCGTGCTCTTCGAGGCCGGTGGCGATCGCGAGGACGTTCGGGTCGAAGATGATGTCGCTGGGATCCCATCCTGCGCCGAGGAGAAGCTTGTAGGCACGCTCGCAGATCTCGACACGACGAGGCGTGGTGTCGGCCTGCCCCTTCTCGTCGAATGCCATGACGACGGCGCCGCCGCCGAAGCGGCGGATCGTCTTCGCCTTCGCGAGGAAGTCGGCCTCGCCTTCCTTCAGGCTGATCGAGTTGACGATCGGCTTGCCCTGCACGCACTTGAGGCCGGCCTCGAGCACGCTCCACTTCGAGCTGTCGATCATGACCGGCACGCGCGCGATGTCGGGCTCGGTCGCGATGATGTTCAAGAACTTCGTCATCGCGGCGGGGCCGTCGAGCATGCCCTCGTCCATGTTGACGTCGACGATGTTCGCGCCGTTGTTCACCTGATCGAGCGCGATCTGCGTCGCGGTCTGGTAGTCGTTCTTCTTGATGAGGTCGGCGAAGCGGGCGCTGCCGGTGACGTTCGTGCGCTCACCGATCATCAAGAAGTTCGAGTCGGGTCGAATCGTGAGGACCTCGAGCCCGGCAAAGCGACTGAGCTTTGGCTTCTCCGGCGGCGCGGGCTTGCGCGGGCGGAGGCCTTTGACGGCGCTGGCGATCGCGCGGATGTGATCGGGCGTCGTCCCGCAGCAGCCGCCGACGAGGTTGACGAGGTTCGCGTCGGCGAGCTCGCGGAGCAGCTTCGCGGTGATCTCGGGCGTCTCGTCGAACTCGCCGAGCGCGTTCGGGAGGCCGGCGTTCGGGTAGCACGTGATGTACTCGGTCGCGCGCTTCGCGAGCTCGGCGACGTACGGGCGCATCTCGATCGCGCCGAGCGAGCAGTTCACGCCGACGGTGACCGGCCTCACGTGCGCGACGCTCTCGTACCACGCGTCGACGAGCTGGCCGGACATCGTGCGGCCGCTCTTGTCGATGATCGTGACGCTGAGCATCACGGGGACGCGCCTGTTCTTCTCTTCGAAGATCTCCTCGAGCGCATAGATGCACGCCTTCAGGTTCAACGTGTCGAAGGTGGTCTCCGGCAAGAGGATGTCGACGCCGCCGTCGATGAGCCCGCGGATCTGCTCGGCGTACGCGTCTTTCACCTCGTCGAACGTGGCGGCGCGATACGACGCATCGTCGACCTTCGGAGAGAACGAGAGCGATCGGTTGAGCGGCCCGATCGACCCGGCGACGAGGGCGAGGCGCTTCGGATCCTTCTCGAGCGCGGCGTTCGCGGCTTCGCGTGCGATGCGCGCCGACGCCACGTTCATCTCGTAGGCGAGATGCCCGAGGTTGTATTCCGACTGCGCGATCGAGGTCGCGGTGAAGGTGTTGGTCTCGACGATGTCCGCGCCGGCGGCGAAGTACGCGTCGTGGATCGCGCGCACGACGTCGGGTCGCGACAGCGAGAGGATGTCGCTGTTGCCCTTGAGGTCGATCGTGTGGCTCTCGCGACCGTTCTTGCGATAGTCGGGCTCCTGCAGCTTGTAGCGTTGCAGCATCGTGCCCATCGCGCCGTCGATGATGAGGATGCGCTCGTCGAGCAGGGCGCGGAGCTTGTCTTCGGTGAGGTAGGTAGACACGGATTCTGCCGCGTTTTTGGCGGAAATCTCGTGACTTGGCAAGCGCGTGGTCATGGGGAGGAGCTTTCTCTCGCCCACCACGCTTCGGCTTTTGAGTGGGATCTCGGCGGAAAGCTCGAAGATCCGTCCCAACCGCTTAGGGTGACACTTCTTACGCGCGTCACTCAAGGTGGGCGAAACGCCGCGCGGCCCTTTCGAGCCAGGCAAGCTTGGCTCAAAAGTCGCGGGAGAGCAAGCGCCCCTCGAGCGCTGCTATGAATGCCGCGATGGACCGAGCCCAGCGCGTCGCCGAGCTTTGGAACTGGCTGCCGGCGTTCCGCGTGGTGGCCGAGTATGGAAGCATCCAGCGCGCCGCGCTCGTGCTCCACGTGAGCCCGTCGGCGCTCTCGCGCACCATCCGCCTCCTCGAAGAGAACGTCGGCGCGCCCCTGTTCTTGCGAAGCGCGACGGGCTTGACCGTGACCGCCGAGGGCGTCGAGCTACTCAAGGGGACGCGCGATGCGATGCGCCGAATGGACGATGTCCTCGAGAAAGCCCACGCCCATGGGTCGAGCGAACGGCTTCGGATCGCGGCGGAAGGATCCGTGCTCATGCGTTTTGCGGCTCGTGCCGCCGCGAAGATGCCGATCGAGAAAGACGTCCGACTGATGGCGGTGGACTGCGACACCCTCGAGGGCGAGCTTCTTCGCGGAAACATCGACGTCGCGCTCGCCCTTGGCCGCTCGCTCGACGCGTCTCCCGTCTCACGAGACCTGATCTCCACGAAAATAGGGGGCCTCGCCTTTGCGATCCATGATCCCTCGCACGTTGCCAACGAGCCCGGCGTTTCCGTCGACGCCCGACGATCGATCGTGATCCTCGAAGAGCACAGCCGCGACGCGATCACCGTCGAGCTCGGTCACCTCCGCGTCGCCGCCGTCTGTGCATCCATCGACGCCGTCGAAACGCTCGCGCGCGAGGCTTCGTTTCTCGCGCTGCTGCCCCGGTCGCTGGCGACGCCACCCTTTCGCCCTCACGCTCCGTCCGCGCTCTTCGAAGACTCGGTCATCGCGATCACGCGGCGCCCCGTCCGTGTCGGCGAGGGGGAGCCGAGCACCGAAACGTCGATCGAGGACCTGTTCCTGATCGCGCTCCGCAAGCTCGCCGACGATAGGTGAGGAAAGAGCGTTCCGGGCACGACGATCTCGTGTGCCGCGATCCGCCGACGTCTCGGGTCCGGCCACAGCGATTCGTTCGATGGGGGGGGTCTAATCTGTCGAACACCTTCGATCGAAACGCACCCGCTTCGGAGCCGTATGTCGCCCACACCTCAAGGAGACATACCCGATGGCGAACACGACGAGCACGAACGTACCGATGACCTTCATTGCCCTCTCCTGTTGGCTCTTTGCAGGCGGGGCCGCCTGCTCGAGCAGCGACGACGCGCCCGCGACCCCCAGCGCTACGTCAGGCTCGACCGATCCGGCCAAGAACCCTGACGGCAACGGAACGGCCGACCTGCCCGCGACCGGAGCGACCGCCGAGGTTCGGGCGTGGCTCGCGAAGGGTGACTACAAGACCGGCACGTGGAAGTGTGAGCCGGCGCCTCACGCCGCGCGTTCACCATCCCCACACGGGATGAACCGCATCTGCTCGAACGCGACGCTGAGCGCCCACGGTGAGGGAGAGTTCCCGGTGGGATCGGCGGCGGTCAAGGAGCTGTTTGGCGACGACGGAAAGATCATCGGCCACGCCATTTACCGCAAGGTCGCGCCGGGCGGCGGTGCGTCGTTCTACTGGTGGGAAGACATGAACGGGACCGAGGCGGCGAACGGGATGGGCGACACCGGTACGGCAAAATCGATCTGCGTCGGCTGCCACGCAGGAGCCGGAAGTGACGCGATGCATTCTGGACACGACCAGGTCTACACGCAGGTGAGGTAGCTCGTCGCGGACGTGTGTCAGAAAGCGCGAAGCCCTCGCGTGTGTCCCCAAGAAAGCGCGAAGCCCCCGCGCTGTGACACGCGAGGGCTCCGTGGTCGACGTCGTCCGTAAGCCGAGTTCTGTTCCGCATCCAGTCGCCTGGGGAGCGGCGGCGTATCATTCCTCTAGGACGTCTGTTGCCAGCCGTCTCGAGCAGCCTACCCGCGGGCTCGGACGAGCCGTCCTTTGCTCCTTCGACGGACCTCGATCCTCGCGGACCTCGATCCTCCAGAGCGCACCCGCCTATGTGGCCTTGCTCCCGATGGGGTCTGCCTCGCCATCTCCATTGCTGGAGATGCGGTGGGCTTTTACCCCGCCGTTTCACCCTTACCCAGCGAAGCCGTGAAGCCTGGCTGGGCGGTCTATTCTCTGTTGCACTTTCCTTGGCGTTCCCGCCACCGGGCGTTACCCGGCATCGCGCTCTTTGGAGCTCGGACTTTCCTCCCGTTCACGTGGTCCCCCTTGCGGAAGATCGCGTCAACCGACGATCGCCTGTACGGCGCCGACAGCGGAAGGATGGGCTCGCTCGGTCGTTTTCGCAAGCCCTTCTCGCGTCGAGAACCGGACGAACGCGACCGCGGTGACGAACGGGACCACGACCATGCCGTACCTGCCGGCGCCGAAGAAGGCGGCATGCGTCGCGGCCGTCACCAGGATGATCGCCGACGTGAAGGGCACCACGAGGGGCACCTCGGCGAGCGCGCGCCGGCCGAGCAAGAGGATGCCGACCGCGAGCGCGAGGTAGCCGATGACGCCAGGCACCGCCACGCACGCGACGAGCCCCACCACGCACGCGATCTTGCGCGCGCGATCGAGCGCCGTCGACGACGCGAGCCGCATTCGAAAGACCGTCACGAGCGCCGCGGCGAGGAGCAGCCTCGACGCGAGCGTCTCGATCGCGCCGAGCGCGACCTTCGCGCGGTACGGGAAACGCTCTTTGTTTGCATCATGCAAGTACCACGGCGCGGCGCCGAAATAGTCGAAGGTCACGCGCAGCTTCGCTGGAGCGCGCGCGAGCCACGCGATCGGATGGGCCGCGATCACCTTCATCGCCTCGCGACCAAAGCACTCGTCCTTCGCGGCTTCTTGGAAGACTTCGCGACATGCCGCCGGCACGGCGATCTCGTGCCACCCACCGTTGTCGGTCTGCGTGCCGATCGCGAGGTTCCATCCGCCGTTGACGCTGACGAGCGCGCACTTCTCCATCCGTACGCAGTTGCGGGCCGTCCACGGCGCGCAGACGGCCAGCGTGGTCATCAGCACGAGGACCGCCGCGAGCGCGCGGTGCTTCATCGTCGAAGAAGACGACAGCGCGAGCCAGCCGAGGATCGGCGCGAGCGCGAGCGACTGCGGCCGCACAAGCGTGGCTGCGCCCATGACGAGGCCGGTCGCGACGATGAGCCCGCGACGCCTCGAGGTGGACGCCTCGTCGCGTGCGCGCGCCGCGAGCGCCGTCGCGATGACGAGGAGAGACGCCGTGACGCCTTCGGTCATGATCGCCGCGGTGTACGGGACGAAGACCGGATGGATCGCGAGCGCGAGGCCTGCGAGGAGCGCGAGCGTCTCCCGTGAGACCGACCAGCGCGCGCGGCCTTCGGGCGGCGCAAGGCTGCCCTGCCGAGCGACGACGGACCACAGCGACACGGACGCGAGCGCGCCGATCAGGGCGTTGAAGATCATCGCGACGATCGGCTTTGCGCCGAAGAGGACATACCCGAAGGCGATCATCGCGGGGTAGCCGACGGGGTAATGCGCCGCATACGTCACGGCGCCGTCGTCCCAGAGCCACGTGTAGCCGTGGCCCTCGGCGATGCGCATCGCGAGCTTGTTGTAATAGGTCCCATCGGCAGAGGGCGGGAACGACGAGCCGGCCCACGCCACGACGAGGAGCCGCATCGCGAGCGCGACGCCGAACACGACGATGCCGTCGCGACGACGATGGCGACGCCCGACGCTCGCCACGCTGCTCTCTGCCGCGGTCACGCTCAAGCCAAGAAGCCGAGCCGCTCGAGCGCGACCACCACTTCGCAGGCAGGAAGACCGACGACGTTCGAGTACGAGCCCTCGATGCGCGCGACGAGGCCTGCGCCGCGGCCTTGCACGGCGTACGCGCCCGCCTTGTCTTTCCCCTCGCCGCTCGCCACGTACGCGCGAATGCGCGGGGCGGTCAGCGCGCGAAACGTCACCTTGGTCACGACGGTCTCTTCGTGGAGGGAGCGCGCAGGGGCCTCCGGCGCGCCGATCGCGAAGCGCGTCCACACCTCGTGGGTCTTGCCGGCGAGCTGACCGATCATCGCCTCGGCCTCGTCATCGGAGGCGGGCTTGCCGAGGATCGCGTCGCCGTCGATGACGGAGGTATCGGCGACGAGGATTGCGCAGGAAGCCGTGGCGATGTTCGCGCCCTGGAGCGTGTCGCCGCGAAGCCCGCCTTTGTTGACGGACTTCAGGAAGAGACGGCTCGCCGCCGCGAGCTTCGACGCGACGATGCGAACCAGGTAGGCGTCCGCAGGCTCGCCGTGTGCGACCGACTCGTCGATGTCGACCGAGGTGACGAGGGTTGGGATGCCGAGATGGGCGAGGATCTCTCTTCTGCGGGGAGACCCGCTCGCGAGCAAGAGAGGCTCGGCCTCCGAAAGAAGCTGCGGGCTTGCCATTAGGTTCGACGGCCCATTTACTACGTCCCTCGCGTTTTTGGGCGTTTGGAGACACCGCTGGCGTTTTCCCAATGAAGCCGAAGAGTCAACTCTGGTATGGTGCGCCGCAGCTCATGCGAAGGGCAGCTGCCCGAGCAGTTTCCTCGATTGTCTTTGCCGGCCTCGTTTCGTGGCTTGGGTTGAGAGAGGCACGCGCGCAAGCGTGCGCCAATCCGCTCATCAGCACGTGCATCAACAGCGATTCGTACTGGCCCCAACCCGGTCCGCAGCGCTTCGCCGCGGTCGCCGGGACGGAGACCGTGCAGAGCCGGCACATCGCGTTTGGTCTCGTCACGACCTACCTCTCGCGTCCGGTCGTCTTGCGCGTGGCCTCGCCAGGACCTGGCGGCAGCGATCAGTTCGTGATCGACAACCAGGTCAACTCGAACTTCCTCTTCGCTTACGGCGTCACGAACGCGCTCCAGCTCGACGTCGCGGTGCCCGTCACGCTCGTGCAGACGGGCGCAGGCACGAGCCCGCTCACGGGCGGCGAGCCGATTCGCGACACGGCGGTCCGTGATTTCCGCTTCGGCCTCGCCTACGCGATCGTCCCGCGCGAGCGCATCGACCCGCAGGTCGCGGCCGAGCAAGGCGGCGCGGGCAAGGCTTGGTCGCTCACCGGACGGCTCACCCTCTCCGCGCCCGTCGGAGACAACACGTCCTTCGCGGGCGAGCGCACCGTCGTCTTCTACCCGAGCATCTCGGCCGACTACCGCATCGATCGCTTCTTCTTCGGCGCGGACATCGGCGCGCGCATCCGTCCGATCACGGAGTTCGCGGGGGCACGCGTCGGCACGCAGCTCACGACCGCGCTCGGCGCGGGCTTCGACATCCTCAAGAAGGACATGCTCGCGGTCCTCGCCGAAGGCCGCGCCTACGTCAATTTCGCCGAGCAGCACGACACACAACAGTCGGCGTTCGGCATCACGAGCAACGCGAACGGAAAATCGATCGTCCCGTCGGAGTGGATGCTCGGCGTGCGATCGGCGCCG
This sequence comes from Labilithrix sp., assembly GCA_044227045.1. Taxonomy (GTDB): domain Bacteria; phylum Myxococcota_A; class Polyangia; order Polyangiales; family Polyangiaceae; genus Labilithrix. Next base: position 176,450 of record JBGAFW010000002.1, on the reverse strand, counting down.
CTGCTCGGCGGGGACATCTCGTTCTATCTCGGCGGCGGCGGACCCATCCCGATCACCGACGCCGCGATCACCGTCCCGCGCTTTCGCTTCACGCTCGGCGTGACGTACGCGCCGCTCGGGCTCGACGCCGACGGCGACGGCGTGCCGGACGCGATCGATCGCTGTCCTTCGCAAGCGGGCGAGAAATCGAGCGAGCGCCCCGGTTGTCCGCCGCCGCCGCCGCCGAGCGAGCCCGTGCCGCCTCCGGTCGAGCCACCGGTGACGACGCCGCCCGCACCGGAGCAGCCTCCTCCTCCTCCAGCGGACGCGCCGACCACTCCACCGAGCTCATCGACCACCCCGGGGAATTCGCCATGACGATGACGGTGACGACATCGAGCGCACGCCACGTTCTCTTCAAGCTCGCCGAACCCGCTCGACTGCCCGACGCGCTGCTCGGAAAGCTCCGCGACGAGATCGTGCTGTCCGGGTACGTGCGCGCGAGCGGAGTCCTCCACGACGTGCGCATCCGCGCGCTCGGCGGGTCGGGTCCGCGCCTCCTCGCAGGCGCCGTGCACGCCGTCACGCTCGAAGGCAGCATCGGTCTCTCACAAGGCGACGTGACGTGCGGCATGCGCGTCGTGCTCTCGCGCGAGACCGACTCGGGCCTCGAGACCATCGCGGGCGAGATCGTCGAAGCACGCGTCGGCGCGCTCGAGGTCTTCGTGACAGCCTTCGACGACGTCACCGCCACGCGCCAGGCCGGTCCTCTCGGCGTCTGGCTTCTCGATCCGGTGAGCAGCTCGCAAAAGGCGCCTGCACCCATCGCCGCTGCGCCGGCTCAGCCCGCGCCTGCCCCGTCTGCGCCGATCGTTCCGAGCCCTGCGCCCTCCGCGCCCGCGAGCGATCCCGAGCTAAACAAGCCGGCCGCGGCCGCGGCGCCGAAGCCCTCGCCGACGTTCATGAGCGCCGCGATGCCGCCGAAGCCGGTCAAGCCTCGCCAGGCGGAAGAAGAAGAGCAGGTCTACCCGGACGCGGGCGACGTCGTGGAGCACTTCGCGTTTGGAAGGTGCGAGGTCGTGAAGAGCGACGGTGACCGCCTCCACCTCCGCCTCGGGAAAGACGGACGCATCAAAGAGATCGCGCTCGAGATGCTCAAAGTGACGCCGCTGCCTCCTGTCGAAGGGACCTCCGGCAAGCACTTCAAGCTCGATCGAAAGCTCTGAGGCATTAGCTGGGTCATCAGTCCGAGCTTCATGGTGGTACGAGCCTCTCGTCTCGTGCGTGTGGATAACCCTGTGGAAAACGGGTCAACCCGAGCCGAGTAGGACTAGCACCTACCCTAGCGCTTGCCAGTCGCCGTGCGGTTATCCACCGCTTGTCCACAGGCCAAACGCTTGAAATCGCTAACGGATACTGCGATCTAAAAACGCCTTAGCGAACGCGGGCGAGATGCTCTCCGACGCGGAGCTCGGTGCCCGGTTTGGCTTGCGCCCACTTCACCATCGCGATGGCGACGGCTTTTCCGTTGGGGCCCACGACCGAGCTCTTCACGTCACCGACCGCCGCGCCCTCGGGCGTGGAGATGGCCGCGCCGCTTGGCTCGGCGCTCGTCGCGTCGATGTCGAGCCCGACGAGCTTGCGCTTCACGTGACCGCGGTTCTCGAGCATGTAGACGACCTCTTGCCCGAGGTAACACCCCTTCTCGAACGACACCGCCAGCTTCTCGAGCGATGCCTCCTGCGGGTAGAGCGTGGCGTCGACCTCGACGCCGAATCGCGGAAGCGCGTGCGCGATGCGAACGACCTCCCACGTCGGCTCGTCGGCGAGGTGGCCCGACGCGGCGGTGACCGCGGCCGCGATCTTCCCTTCCACCTCCGTGGCATCGTCGAGAGGCGCAGCAAGGATGCCGCCTCCACCCACGCCGAGCGGGTCGAGCTTTCCACCGCGACGAATGCCTGACGCTTCGGAGGCGATCGCGTCGAGGACCTGCGCGGAGGACGGTCCGTGGAGCTGCCAGAACGCGACGTCGGCCGGCTCGATCTCGACGTCTTCCATGATCAGGTAGTGGTCGAGCGTCTCTTGGAGTTGGTCGCGCAAGCTGGCGGGCACCGCGAGCACGAGGTCGTCTTTGCCCCGTACGACGAAGAAGTCCGTTTGGATGCGCCCCTTCTTCTCGACGAGCAGCCCGTAGGCGGCGTCGTGCTCACCGAGCTTGGCCAGATCGCACGTGACGAGTCCATTGAGCCAGCTCGTGCGTTCTTTTCCTCGAAGCCGAATGCCCGCGCGATCGGCGAGCCGAACCACGAGGACCGACTCACGCGCCGCGCGCATCGCTTCGCCTGCGCTCGGGGTTGCCGTCAGGGACGAATCTGAAACATGGGTCATGGGCACATCCTGCATTTGGCACCTCGAGCGGGAAAAAACCAGCCGTTCGCTTGACGGATCGCCCTTTGCGGGGTCAGGTTGGGGGGGTCAGCGTCGTAGCTGAGCCACGTTCTCACGGAAGAAGCAGCTGCACATGCCCGGCATTGGTGTGATTTTCAATCCGCGAAGCGGTCGCAACCTCCGCGACCCTCGCGCCGCACGACGCCTGGCACGCACGCTCGGAGATCGCGGCGTCATCCGGGAAGCCGGATCGATCGACGAGCTTTACCGCGTCGCGGAAGATTTTCGAAAGCTCGAGATCGACGTCCTCGGCATCAGCGGCGGCGACGGAACGAACGGCACCACGATCACGGGCTTCCTCGACGTCTACCAAGGCAACGCGCTCCCTCAAATCGCGTTCCTCCGCGGCGGCACGATGAACACCGTCGCGAACTCCGTCGGCGTTCGGCGCGGTCCTCCGGAGGGACTGCTCGATCGGCTTTGCCGTGCGTACGTCCAGCGCGCCGCAGCGCCGCTCGCCGACGTCGAGCGCCACGTGATGTGCATTCGCGCGGAAGGCGCACGGCCGCTCAAGGCCCACGCCAGCGCTTCGCGCAAGAAGAACACGGACAGCGACGGGCCCGCGTCGATCCGACCGGGTCGCACCGGGCCCACGGAGGTCCTCGCGACGAAGTACGGCTTCAACTTCGGCACGGGCGTCGTCTGCGGGTTCCTCTCCGAGTACTACGCGTACGGTCAGCCTCCGAACCCCGTCGTCGCGGCGAAGACGCTCCTTCGTGGTGTCGGCAGCGCCGCGGTCGGCGGCGACATGATCAAGCGCATGGCGCAGCCCTTTCACGGCTCGGTGGAGACCGGCGATGGGCAGACGTGGCCCGAACGTGACTACCTCGCGATCGCAGGGGGCACTGTCGACCAGATCGGCCTCAACTTCCGTCCGTTCTACCGGTACGCGGAGCAGCCAAACACCTTCCACTTGCTCGGCATCCACACCTCTCCGATGGGATTCGTGCGCCAACTGCCGCGGATCTGGCGTGCCGCGCCCATGCAACCTGGTCGCACGTACGAAGCCGTCACCGATCGCGCGACCATCCGCGGCCGCGCGAACGAGCCGCTTCGTTACATGATCGACGGCGATTTGCACGAGTGCGAGGGCGCCCTCCACGTCTCGATCGGCCCGCGGGTCCGCATCGTCCTCACCTGAATCCCGAGCGATCGGAAGCACATCCTGCGCCGGTCGCGTTTCGCCCTTCGTGCGGGCGGAGCGCGAGGAAAGCGATCGGTCGGGCCGAGCGTTCTTGGAATCGGCGAATGACGATCCGAACAAACCCGTGGACGAGCACTCCCAACAAAGCTGCTGGGCTTCTTGCGTGTCATGTCCCTGCCACTTAAGCTGGGTCGTCGCGTCATGCCTCGAATCATCCCAACGAAGCTCATCTCCGCGTGTGCATGTGCGCTCGCGCTGAGCGGCGTGATCCCCGGCACCACCTCCACCGCGCGGGCCGACGCGCTCACGGCCGATGAGACCGCGCGGCTGCTTCGTCGCGGCGAGACGGTCGTGCGCGAGCAGACGTTCGAGCGCGGCGATCACCGCTTCATCGGCGGCGTCACGTACGCGGTGATGGACGCGTCGGCGGCGGACGTCGCCGCGGTGCTCGACAACGTGGAGTCGCTTCGACGGATCCTGCCGCGAACGAAGCGCGCGCGGCTCGTCGGGACCACGAGCGACGGCGATCAGCTGCTCGAGATCGCGACGGGCAACGCGGTGATGGAGGCGGAGTACACGTTGCGGGTTCGCCGCGAGGCGCCTCACCCGTCCGCCAAGAACGAGACCGAGATCCGCTTCTGGCTCGACCCTTCCCGCCCGCACGGCATCGACGACGCATGGGGCTTCTTCCGCTACAGCCCGTTCGTCGGACCAAACGGCGAGGAGCGCGTCCTCCTGACGTATGGCGTCCTCGTCGATGTCGGTCCAGGCATCGTGCGCGATCTGTTCGAAGAGCGCCTCCGCGCGGCGCTTCTCTCGGTGCCGCAGCTCATTCGACGCCAGGTCGCCGAGCGGCGGATGCTGGGCGTACGCGACGTCTCGACGAGCGCGACGCCCACCGTGATCCGTCGCTGACGGCGCGTCGTCTTCGGTCGTCTTCGCTCGTGATTCGGCCGGAAATCGTCCGAGATTAGATTCGCGGACGAACCGTTCTCGCGTATTGTTCGCGGGTCTGACGAGATGCTCGCCCGCATTCTGGCCATCACGATGAACACGTACCGAGAGGCGGTGCGCGCGCGTGTGCTCATCGGCCTTCTCGCAGCAGCGCTCGCCGCGAGCGCGTACTCGCTCGTGCTCGCCACGATGAGCGTCCGCCAGGAGATGCGCATCGTGGCGGACATCGGCGCGTCGTCGACGTCGCTCTTTGCGGTGCTCGTCGCGATCATCCTCGGCGCCACGTCGCTCTACCGCGAGCTCGAGCTGAAGACGGTCTTTCCGATCCTCACCCGCAAGCTGCGCCGCCACGAGTACCTCATCGGAAAGTACTTGGGCATCCTCGCCGTCCTCCTCACGTTCGTCGCGATCGACGGCGCCTCCGTGCTCACGATCATGGCGATTCAATCGGGGCAGGCGCTCGGCACCACGCTCGGCGTCGTCGCCGCGCTCCTCGTCGGGCTCGGCGTCGGGCTCTGGCGCGCGAAGCTCACGCGCGTGTTTCTCCTCTTGCCGTGGTCGCTGATCGCGTTCGTGGTGCTCGCGTTTCTGTCGACGGGCGCCGGCGGCGAGCGTCAGGTCGTGGTCGTCTCGGCGATCCTGACCTTGGCCGAGGTCGCGATCGTGACGGCGATCGCGACGCTGTTCTCCTCCTTCTCGTCGCCGTTCTTGACCGCGATCTTCACCGTGATGGTGTTCATGATCGGCCGGTCGTCCGACACGCTCGCCAATCTCCCCGCGAAGGTGTTCGGTGAGACGATCAGATCGATCGGCATCGTGCTGGCGAAGATCTTCCCCAACCTGAACGTCTACGTCCCTCCGCGCGCCATCTTGCTCGGCGAGGTCCCGAGCGTCCCCCTCCCCACCTACGTGCTGTCAGCCTGGGGAAACGCGCTCCTCTACGCGGTGCTCCTGCTCGTCGTCTCGTCGCTCGTTTTCCGCCGGCGCGACTTCACGTGAGCACGGCGGGCCCGAGCGTGAACCCGTCGGTCAAAGCCGGCAAGAGCGCGTCGAAGCAGCTCGCGATGGCGTTCGGGCTCGCCTTCGTCGTCCTCGTCACGGCATGGATCACGCGCGTCAGCGAAGGGCGCCGATCGATCGCTTCGTGTGACGCGGCGCTCGCGCGTGGCGATCGAATCGAGGCGATCGTCCAGGCACGCGCGGCCGCCCAGGCGCGATGCCCGCTCTGCGACTCTCCCGAGATCGGCTACACCCGGCTCGCCACGATCGCGAAGGACGCCGAAGGACGCGCCGATGACGCGACGGCGGTCGCGGCATGGCGCGCGGCTCGCGCGGCCGCGCTCGGGACGATCGCGACCGGCGGGTCGCCCGAGCGCCGGGATCGCGCCGACGCGGAGATCGCGCGTCTCGAGCATCGGATCGACGCGACCGCCGTCGCCGCCGCGGGCGGCAGCACGTCCTCACCCGCGGCCTCCGAGGAAAAGCTTCGTGAAGCGCTCATGCGAGACACGATGCCCTCGAGCATGGTGTTCGTGATGCTGTCGATCGGCGGCGTGCTCTTCTTGGTCGGCGCCGCGCGGTTCGTCCAACGCTCGCCTTCGTCACCGAGCAAGAACCTCACCCCTCTTGGCATTTCCGTCGCGGGCATCGGCCTCGCTGTCGCCTCTGCCCTGCTCTTCTAGCTCGCGCGAAGGCGTGGGGTTGTTTCAGAGCGCGCCCCGTGGCAAAGACGGGGGCACGATCATGTTGCGCGTACCCATGGACGAGAAGAAGGTGGCGCGCTGCCGCGAGCTCGCTGCGCGCATCGCCGATGACGTTCAAACGTACATCGACGGCCACACGTCGGTCGGCTCCGAGCGGACGTTCCTCCGCGCGTTCGGCGTCGACGGCGTCGACGACCAGGGCGCTCCGCTGGTGAACCTCGTGGTCGACCGCTACCAGAAGGCTGGCCTGCTCGGCCACGGCATCTCGTACTTCTTGGGCCGCTCCATCGCGAGCGGCGCGAGCGACGTCCAAGACGCCGCCGAGCGCCTCGCGTACGGCCCCGAGCTCGTCGCGGTCGACGAGCCCGACCTGAAGCTCGAGGAGGCGCTGAAGGCGCTCGCCGGGCCGACGAAGGCCGCGCTCGATCGGATCGATCGCGCACGCACCGAGCGCGAGGAGAACAAAGCAAAGACGCCGCCGGGCGGCACGCCGCTCAAGTACGTCATCGTGGCCACGGGCAACATCTACGACGACGCCGTGCAAGCCAAGGCCGCCGCGTTCGCGGGCGCCGACATCGTCGCGGTCATCCGCGCCACCGCGCAGTCGCTCCTCGACTACGTCCCACACGGCGCGACGACCGAGGGCTACGGCGGCACATTCGCGACGCAGGAGAACTTCAAGATCATCCGCCGCGCGACCGACGAAGCCGCGCTCGACTACGGCCGCTACATTCACCAGACGAACTACTCCTCGGGTCTCTGCATGTCGGAGATCGCGTGGATGGGCGCCGTCGAGCGGCTCGACATGCTCCTCAACGACGCGATGTACGGCATCTTGTTCCGTGACATCAACCCGTGCCGCAACTTCATCGATCAGTACGTGTCACGCCGCTTCATCGCGCGCTCGGGGATCATCATCAACACCGGCGAGGACAACTACCTCACGACCGCCGACGCCGTCGAGAAGGCGCACACCGTCTTGTCGAGCCAGTTCATCAACGAGGCCTTCGCGAAGCGCGCGGGCGTGCGTGAAGAGCAGATGGGCCTCGGCCACGCGTACGAGATTGACCCCTGGATCGAGAACAGCTTCCTCCTCGAGCTCGCGCAAGCTCAGCTCGTGCGCCAGGTGTTCGACAAGCATCCGATCAAGTGGATGCCGCCCACGAAGCACAAGACCGGCGACGTCTTCCAGAGCCACGTCCACGACGCGATGTTCAACCTCGTCGGCGTGATGACGCACCAGTCGATCGAGCTCCTCGGTATGTTCAGCGAAGCGATCCACAACCCGATGCTCATGGATCGTTTCCTGTCGCTGAAGTCGACGAAGTACATCTTCGGCGCCGCGAAGGCGCTCGGCGACGAGATCTCGATCAACCCCGACGGCGTGATGGGCAAGCGCGCCGTCGAGGTGCTCGACGAAGCGCACGAGCTACTCGAAGAGGTCGAGCGCGACACGATCTGGAAGGCGATCGAGAAAGGCGCGTTCGCCGACGTCAAACGAACGCGCACCGGCGGCAAGGGCTACGCGGGCGTCTGCGCGCGAAAGCCGAGCTACGTGAACCCGATCCTCAACGTCCTCGAGGGACGTAAGGCCTCCTAAAGAAAAGGCCTCTTCCGGCGAACCGAAAGAGGCCAGTCGCTGAGTGGAGAGTGGGTCTCAGGCCTTCGCGCGCTTGAAGGCGAAGAGGACCTCTTCCTCGTCGTGCTCGTCGTCTGGGCTCTCGTCACGGGTCATCCCCACGAGCTCCCAGCCCTCGGCACCGCGGCGATTGAGCTCCTTCTTGATGTCGTCCGTCTTCCCGCCGTGACCCCACGCGCAGACGTAAAGGTCGTATTCGAACTTGGCCATCATGAGCCTCCGTCTTCTCTTACAGAAGTTGAGTTTGTCGATTGGATTTCGAGAAAGGACAGGCAGGCTATCGCCAGTCGAAGGGCGTTGGGAATCCGAATTAAGCGCTGCGCTTGCAACTCGCGAGGGGGTTCGCCATAACCCTCCTATGCATCCGACCGCGCCCGCAAAAATGCTCCGCGCCTATGGCGACCGCCAGGGCGACGGCATGGTTCAGATGTCGTTCGTCCTCGAGATGCCGCCGTCGGCGCGCGCGCGTGAGGCGGCGAAGAAGTTCGCCGAGCTTCACGGTCTCCACGAGCCGCTCGTCTCGACGATGGAGACGTGCGCCGAGGGCTACACGTATTTCGTCGTCTACGGTCACTCGTCGCACGCGGTGGATCCGTCGACGATCGACGTCCCGGAGGTCCGCACTGAAGCGCTCTCGCGCGAGGACATCCACCATCGCGTCGATACCCGCCTGGGCCGGAAGATCGTCGTCGTCGGAGCCTGCACCGGGTCGGACGCGCACACCGTCGGCATCGACGCGATCCTCAACTACAAGGGCTACGCGGGCGACAAAGGCCTCGAGAGCTACAAGTGCTTCGAGGCGTACAACCTCGGCGCCCAGGTCGACAACGCCACCCTCGCCGAGCGCGCCCTCGCGCTGAACGCCGACGCCGTGCTCGTCAGCCAGATCATCACCCAACGCAACTGCCACAAGGAGAACGCCGCGGCGCTCGTCGATCTCGCGAAGCGCGAAGGCTGGCGAAACAAGGTCGTCCTCCTCCTCGGCGGACCGCGCATCGACCACAAACTCGCCCTCGAGCTCGGCTTCGACGCAGGCTTTGGCCCCGGCACGAAGCCTGGCGACGTCGCCTCGTTCCTCGTCGAGTGGCTCTGCGGCGACCGCGACAAAGCCGTGATGACGTCGTGAGCGAGCGGCCTTAAGCGGCGCTCTTGCGAACGAGCGCGGTCTCGGGGACGAGCTGCTCCTGCGAGTCAGGAGAAGACGATGACATCGGACACGCGGTCTGTGCATGCACCGCTTCGAGCTTGTCTTCGATCATCTCGCCGATCATGCCGTGACAGGCGCCGCAGTCGCCGCCCGCCCTGCAGGCGCGCGTCACTGCCTCGCGCGTCATCGCGCCATCGTCGATCGCCTCTCGGACCTCGCTCTCGGTGACTGCCAGGCAAACGCAGACGTACATCTCTCCTCATCAAGATAATGAAAGCCGTTTTCATTTCAAGGACGTTTCCGAGCCTTCGCTCGCATTCCCCGAATTAACCCTCGTAACTTCGAATATTTACCAGCAAATATCGAACGTTACTTCGAGGGTTGGTTTCACGGCATTTTGCGACGTTTCACGAACGACCGGATGGTTAGGCGAGCTCCTGACCGAGCCGGTTGGCGATGTCTTGAAGGAAGCGATGCACGGCCGCCTCCGCGATGCGATGGCCAACGAGCTTGTCGGCCGCATCTCCCAGCACCCCGCCCGGTGGGGCGTAGGTCGCGCGAAGATCGAGCTGCGTCTCGGTCGGTGAGAGCGGGTACACGAAGAGCGATGCCTTCATCGACGGGAAGAGCGCGGCGTTCGTCTCCGCTGCCCACTCGAGATCGACGCGAACGGCGTCCGCCGCCACGTGCCCGGGCGCCTTCGTCGGCTCCACCTTCGTGACGCGAATGACGACGTTCTTCCCGACCTCGAGCCCGGCGATCGACACCTTCAAGTTGCTGACGAGCGACTGCGCGCGCCCCGTCGCCGACTGCGTCGCCCGCTCGAAGACCCCAATGGCGTCGATCGTGAGCGCGTCGCGAACGCTCTCGTACGGCCGATTTACGTACTCATAGCAGTGCAAGTCCTTCGACATGATGGATGTCCAAAGGAGCACGAAGGATGCCGGCCCGCCTGCGCGAGAGAATGCGCAGGCCTTTCACGCGCAACATCCCGCCGCAACGCAACGACTGCGCCCGCACGCACCGATTGCAGCCTCACGACGCGCCTTTTGCAGCCGGCGCCTACTCGCGGATTTGCTGCGCGAGGTAGTGGGCTTCGCCGACTTGCTTGACGAGCTCGAGCTGCGCCTCGAGCCAGTCGACGTGCTCTTCCTCGCTGCGCAAGATGCCGATGAGGAGGGCCTCGGAGCCGTTGTCGCCGACCTTGCGGCACTCTTCGATCGATCGGTTGAGGAGCGGGATGGCCACGACCTCGATCCCGAGATCGTTCTTCAGCATCTCGACGACCGTCTGCCCGATGTTGAGCTTGCCGAGCTTCTGCAGGTTGGGCAGGCCTTCGAGGTAGAGGATGCGCTCGATGAGCATGTCCGCATGCTTCATCTCGTCGATCGACTCTTTGCGGATGTAATCGTAGAGCCGCTTGTAGCCCCAGTTCTGGCACATCTTCGCGTGCAAGAAGTACTGGTTGATGGCGGTGAGCTCGCCCGTGAGGATCTCGTTCAAGAGATCGATGACTTTCGGATCGCCTTTCATGACGGACGTGGTCTCCCTTCTCTGTTCACCCAGTCAACAGCACCTGGGACGCGGCACGCATGGCACGCAATCGCTGCGTCTATCTCGGTCAATCGAGCACCTGCCACTCGATGGTGCAAAGAGAAAACGTGAAAGCGATGTTGAGAATCGATCTCAACAAGCGACGCGCGCGCGCGACTCGAAAAACATGGGCGCTCCGCGCGCGGCGCGCAGCCGACGCGCGAAAGAAAATTCATCGTCGCGACACGATGCTCCGCTGTGTCGTGAGCACGACGCGCGCACGACCTTCCGTCCTCGACGATGGGCGTAACCCACTGGGCCTTTTGTTCGGAGATCCAGCGCTGGATCCGCGTCGCCTCAGGCCGTCCTCGGTGGTGTAGGCGGAAGTGTGCATAATTGCTTTACACCGTAAAGCTGCGGGTCGAGGCGCACGTCTTGCTGGAGCGAGCGCATGTCTGCCCTGCCTGCCCGCTTCGCCCTCCCCGCGCTCTCGCTCCTCATGGCGTGCTCGACGTCGATCGCGGGCGAAGACGAGGGCGTCGAGGCCGACTCGTCGGAGCTCCGTCGCTACGAAGACGCGAACCGCGAGCGTCCGGAGGTGGGCGTGCTTCGTCGTGACGGGAGCTACTGCACGGCGACGCTCATCGGCCCGCGCACCGTGCTCACCGCCGCGCACTGCTTTGGCTTCTCCTCGAGCATCGGCGCCGCGCATCTGCCTCCGCTCGCGACCTTCACGATCGAGCGCGCCGACGGCCGCACGATCGCCTACGGCATCCATCGCTTCCGCGCCGACGCGACCGTGATCAACGTGAAGTTCGACCTCGCCGTCGCGCAGCTCGACGTCGCCGTCACGCCCGACGTCGCCGTGCCCGCCTCGATCGCCGCCGACTGGCCATCGGAGCGGCTGACCGTCTACGGCTACGGTCGTTACGGCGCCGGCTGCAAGAACGCCAACACCGAGATGACGAAGCGCAAGACCACCGTGCCTCCGAGCTTCCCGTGGGTGAAGGCCACGACGTGCCCGGGCGACTCGGGAGGCCCCTACTTCCGCGGCACGTCTTCGGAGATCGTCGCCACGGTGAAGGGCGACGGGCTCGGCCTCGAGTGGGTCGGCGACGCTGTCGGGCATCGCGACTGGATCCTGGCGCGTCGTGAAGAAGCCGAGCGCGGCGCGTTGACGATCGACTGAGCGCGCCCCAGCGTCGGGTCAGCGGTCGGCGGCGAAGTCGATCCCGATCCAGACGTCGACGCCGCTTCGACCGATACGATGCGCGCCGTTCGCGCGGAGCGTGACGCATCCGCATCGGTCACGAAGCTCGAGCCCTGCGCGCGCCGCGACGATCTCGGCGGCCGTCGCGTCACCGTCGGCGCCGACGGAGGTCGCGATCGCGCGCGCCCACGGGATGAACAGCATCGCGCCGCCGGTCGTGCCTTCGGCGGCGAGAAAGCCTGCCGGCGACTCGATCGGCGCCTCGGTGATCGCGCGTGCGAGGATCGGATCGATGCCTTCGCGCGTCGCGATGTTCGCGAGGACGCGCGGGCCGTCGACGCGTCCGAGACGAAGGCGCGCGACGACGGCGCTGCCCGTCTCCGTCTTGCGCGACGACATGACGTGACCTGTCTCGAGCTGCGCACCGATCGGCACGAACGTCGCGGAGAGCCGCGCACGCGCGAGCGGAACGCCGCGTGCACCGTCCGAGACGTGATCGAGCGCGGCGCCGCTCGACGCCATGAGCTCGATCGCCTCGCGTTTGCCCCAGCGACCCAGCGTCGTCGAGAGGCCACCATCGACGACAGGCGCCGTCCCCGAGAGCGACGCGAGGCCGCGACCCGGAAGTGACTCGAGGATGGCGTCGCTCTTCGTATGGAGAGCCGCGGCCTCGACGAACGGCTCGACGACGTGGACGAGCGGATCGTTGCGATCGTCGTCGTCGCCCGTCGCGAAGGAACGCGCGAGCGGCGACGCGACGCGGAGGCGCACGAGCCCGGCGCGATCGAAGCCGTAGCGACGTCCTTCGGAGGCGACGTCCGCGGCCCCTCGCGCATGAAGCGACGCCGCGATCGGGCCGAACGTGGTCGCGGCGAGCGCGCCGATCTCCGTGCGTGCATACGACACGGCGTCGGGCGTGATCGCGGGCGACGCCAGCGCGGCGGCGCTCGCGGCCGCGCCGGACGTGCGAAGCGTACCGCCCTCCACCGTCGCGTCGTACGTGATGCCGCTCGTGCCGCCCGACGATCGAAACGCCGCGAACGGTCCCGCGGCTTCGACCGCGACGAGATCGCCGCCCCGTCTCGTGACCGCGCGCGCGCCCGTCTCGCCGATGATCGGCCCGACACGCACCGACGCGGACGCGGCGGCGCGGTCCCACGGCTTGCTCGCGGCGTCGAGATCGGTCGTCGCCGCGACGCCGCGCCGTCCGCGAAGCACGTCCGCGTCCCACGCGATGGTCGTCAGCGAGTCGTTCGCGGCGCCGCGCGCGTCGACGAGGAGCCCATCGTCGACCTTCGTGTCCGCGCCCGAGCCGGGGACGAGCAGCACCGGCGCGCGCGCGCCTGGGAGGCGATCGTAACGAATCTTCGTCGTCGCGTTCGGCGACCGAAGTCGCGCGTCAAAGGCGAATCCGCCTAGAAAATAGGCTCCGCCGCGTAGATCGATCGACTGGCGAAGGCCGCCCTTCGGTGGATCCTTCCACGGCAAGTGCACGCCAGCGCCCGCGTAGAAGCCGTCTTGCCCGCGGTAGGCGATGTCGGGCGGGAGCAAGCCGACCTTCTCGTCCGAGCGAAGCCAGAACCACGGCAAATAGAAGACGGGCACGCCATACAGCTCGAGCTTCGGGCTCTTGATGAACAGCTCGCCAGGCGGCGCGACGATCGCCTTCTCGAACTCCACGGTGAGCGGCGTCCCGAGGCACGGACAGAACGCGAGGCGTCCGGTGCCGTCGACCTCGATGCCGTAGCGCGTTCGCGAGAGCTTGATGTGCTGCGAACGAAGATGAAACGGCGGCGCGTCGACCCGCACGTTGCCCGACAGCTCGAGGATCTTCTGCTCGGCGTCGAAGCTGACCGACTCGGCGCGCGTTCGCAGGAGCCCACGTGTGCCGAGCGCTTCTTGCTCGAGATCGCCGAGCTCGGGATCCTCGTCACGCTGGTCGTCGACCGACGGCGCCTCGCGCGCATACGCCAACCGCGGGCTCGCGATGCCTGCCGCAAGCGTCGACAGGACAACAATCGAGATGCCGAACGCAGCTCGCCGCGCGGCCCTTGCGACGTTTCGTCGTTGCGGCGTCTGCCCGAGGAGCACCTCGCTCCTTATACACCGGGCACCAGGTCATGGTGCCTGCATGCAGACGTCGCCAGCGGTCAGTTCGTGGCCGGCGGCGCGACTTCGTCCGGCTTCGCGGCGCCGTTCGTGTTCGGGGCGGGCTTGGCCGGCTTGCCGCCACGCTTCGCCGGCTTTCCCTGCGGCTGCGCGGCGGGCACGTCCATCGGCGCGCCCGTCAGGTAGTCGCCCTTCGGGAAGTCGATCGTGAGCATCGTGCTCTTGTCCGGCATGTCGCTCATCTTCCAGGTCGGAGATGCGTTCGAACGGAGCTCGACGATGAACTGGAGGTCTTGCCCCGACGGGACGAGACGCGCGCGTGCGACCGGCGTGTTGAAGTGCACGGTGACGAGCGCGTTCGTGTTGTTCCACACGCGCGGGCTCGCGCCCTTCAGCACGTACGTGATCGTGCCCTGCGCCTTGCGCTCCTCCACCGGGACACTCTGCGAGAGCTGCACGAAGAGGCGTGAGCCACCGTCGGTCGTCTGCTCGAAGCCAGGGATGTTCACGACCGGCCCCGAGTGGCGGTAGCGACCGCGCGGAGCGGCGCCTGCGGTCGTCTTGCGCGCCGGCTTGTCGTCGTAGGCGTAGCCGCCGAGGTTCGACGACGACTTCGGCGACGCCTTGCCCTCACCTGCCGCGCCTTGCTGCTGCGATCCCGATCCGGATCCCGAAGGCGCGTCCGCGGCGGGCCCTGCGCCGCCGCTCGGTGGAGGAAGGACCTCCGGTGTGCCGGCGCGAGGTTGTGCCTCGCTGGGGAACGAGACCGCCATCAAGCCAAGGAGGAGAGCAGACGACGCAAAGACGGATCGCGACTTCATGCTCATGAGTAGAGCACGCCGCGGCACGACGACAAACGGGTGCCCGTCGCATCAATAAGTGCGCTCTACACGTATTGATTCGCTGCGTTGACGCGTGGCGAGGACGGCTGACCTCTCGGCTCAGCCGAGCTTCTTCAACGCCTCGAGGATGGCCTTGTCATCCCGCGCATTTCCGAGGCCGTGGTTCTGCGTCCAGGCGACCTTGCCGTTCTTGTCGACGATCACGGTCGCGCGCGACGTGAATCCTTTGTCGGCCTCGTAGAGACCGAATTTGTCCGCGATCGCGCCCTTCGGATGGAAGTCTGCGAGGAGCGGATACGTGATGCCCATCGACTTCGCGAAGGCTTGGTGCGTCCACGCGCTGTCCACGCTGATCCCGAGGACCTGCGCGTTCGCCGCGTCGAGGCTCGAGATGTCCTCGCGAAAGCAGCCGTGCTCCTGCGAGCAGACAGGGCTGAAATCGAGCGGGTAGAACGCGAGAACGACGTTCTTCTTCCCGCGGTAGTCGCTCAGCTTGATCTTCTTGCCCGGCTTTCCCTCGGGGGTGAGCTCGCTCGATGGAAGCTCGAAGTCGGGGGCCTCTGTTCCAACGTCAATCATGCGCGAACCCTAACCCGAGGCTCCCTCGGCTGGCGAGGCCGAAAAAAGAAACGGCCCTTCGGTAGGCCGCGTCGAGACCTGTCCTTGAGCCGCGAGATCCGGTTGCCGCGGCCCCGAGGCACTGCTACCCGGAGGCCACCATGTCTCACGGCGACTCCGCACTCCCCGCCACGGAAATCACGGCCCTTCTCGGTCGAGGCACCCGCTTCGAAGGAAAGCTCTTCTTCGAAGGTCGCGTGAGGATCGACGGCGCCTTCAAGGGTGAGATCAAGAGCGACGACACGCTCATCATCGGTGACGGCGCCGAGGTGCATGCCGAGATCGACGTCGCGACCGTGATCGTCCGCGGCGGCACCGTGCATGGCAACGTCCGCGCGAGCCAGGCCATCGAGATCCACTCGCCCGGCAAGCTCGTCGGAAACATCAGCTCGCCTTCGCTCTACATCGAGCGCGGCGTCGAGTTCCAAGGCTCGTGCCGGATGGACGCCGACGCGCCTCCCGCGGCCGCCGACGAGAAGCGCAGCACGACGTCGGCTCGCGAGACGTCGGCGCAGCCGCGCGCGTGATCATCGGTCAAGCGCGCGCGCTCGGCCTCCTCACCTTCGCGATCGCCCTCTCCGCGTGCGGCGCATCGTCACGCGACGCCGCACGTCCCGCGACGAAGAGCGTCGTCCGCGCGGACACGGACGCTGGAGCTCCCGCGGCGCCTTCGTCCTCGGGTCCCGAGGTGCCGAGCGTCGAGGTGCTCGCCTCGCGCGGCCCGTCCGACGCGCCGCAGATGCGCGAGGTGCTCCGCGTGAGCGACGCCTCGAAGCTGCCGGCCGAGATCAAGGCGGCGACGTCCGACGTGTGCGTCCGCGCGATCGTCGCCTCGAGCGCGCCGGTCCGTGCCTGGCTCGAAGACGAAGCGCACGCGCCGCGCGGAGAGGTCGCCATCGCCAGCGGAGCCGGCGCGACCAGCCTCGTCCCTCCGCGCGGACCTGCGTGCACGCGCAAAGGTGAAGTCTTGAGGCTCGTCGTGGAGCCTGCGTCATCGACCACGACGCACGCCGTGATCTGGCAGTCGCCCTGACGAGGACGTCCCATGAATCCCCTCTGCACCACGAAGCACTCCGTGATCGTCCTCACCCTGCTCCTCGGATGCGCAGGCCAGGGCGCGAAGCCAACGTGCCCGAGCCCCGCCGCGGGCGGTCCGCCGGCGATCGCAGCCCCGAGCAACGCCGTGATCGGCAAAGGCGGCGCGACGGACGCCGAGGTCGGCCGCGTGCTCGACGACTTCCACGACGCCGCCGCGAAGGCCGACGAGCCGCGCTACTTCTCCCACTTCGCCGAAGGCGGCGTGTTCCTCGGCACCGACGGCAAGGAGCGATGGACGGTCCCCGAGTTTCGCGCGTACGCACATCCGCACTTCGCCAAGGGCAAGGCGTGGTCGTTTCGCGCGACGCGCCGCGAGATCACGTTCGTCAACGACACCGCGTGGTTCGACGAAGACCTCGACACGCCCAACCTCGGCCCCGCGCGCGGCACCGGCGTCCTCGTCAAGACCGACCACGGCACCTGGAAGATTGCACAATACAACTTGTCGGTGCCGATCCCGAACGAGCGCTTCAAAGACGTGAAGGCGCTCATCGAGACACACTGAGAGGTCTCTCTCTCTCGACACCCCACCGAGATCACGACGAGCCGCGGGTGTATTTCACGATACGCCGCGCAGCGCCTCGGTTCGCCCCGGTCCGGTCACCCTCGCGCGCCGCCTTCGGCAGAGGACGGGCTCTGCCGAAATCCGCGCCGACTTCGGCAGAGAAAGCTCCGGCGTCGGATCCCCGGCCTCTGCCGAGATCCGCGCCGACTTCGGCACAGCCTCACCTGGTCTTCGTCTTCGACGAAGACGCGGCCGGGGTGACCGGGCGGCCGATCGAACGCGCCGGCGGCCTCGAGACGTGCTCGCTCTCGCGATCGAAGAAGCGCCAAGGCCGGTCGGCCCACTCGCCTGCGTACGCGACGCCGACGCGCGCGCTAACGCCGATCTTCGGAGGTGAGCGCTCCGGATCGCGCGCGGCGACGAAGAGCCTCGATCCGAGGGCCCCTGATCGGCCGACGAGGTCGGCGGCGTTGTCGCTCCTCGTGATGCCGAGCGCGCGGGTCAGCTTGCCGGGGCCGTCCGTCGAGACGCCGTCGGCGATGCCCGCGATCGGCTCGACCGCGCGCACGAGCACCGCGTGCCCCTTGCCATCGCCGAAGGTGACGATGTTGAAGCAGTCATACATGCCGTAGATGAGGAACACGTACGCATGGCCGGCCGGCCCGTACATCGTCTTCGTTCGCTCGGTGATCCCTACCCGCGCGTGGCAGGCGAGATCCTCGGGGCCACAATACGCCTCGGTCTCGACGATCCGCGCGACGCGCATCGACGACGCGCGAGGTGCCTTGACGACGAGCCTCGTTCCAATGAGCTCGCGCGCGAGCACGAGCGCGTCGCGTTCGTAGAAGGAGCGTGGAAGCGGCGTGAGGACGGGCGTCTCGTCGATGCTGCCGACACTGCTGCGCTTGGCGCGGGCCACGCCGTTACTCTAGTCGGCGCGGCGCTCGGATCAATTCAGAGCACGAGCTCGATGTCGACGCGGCGGTCTTGGGCCCAGCCCTGCTCGTTCGTCCCGGTCGCGTCCATCTCGCCGCGCGAGGTGGCGCGCATGCGGTCTTTGCCGACGCCGAGGTCGATCATGTAGCGCTTCACCGTGTCCGACCGGCTGCCGCCGAGCGTCATGTTGTACTCGGCTTCGCCGCGCGCGTCGGCGCGACCGATGAACGTGACGCTCTTTCCTTTGAGCGCGCCTTCGGTCAGGCACTTCGCCACCTCGGCGAGCATCTGGCGATCGGCTTCGCCGAGCGCGGCCGAGTCGTACTCGAAGCTCGGCGAGGACTTCTGACCCTCGGCGCGCGGTTTGATTCCGCACGCCTGCGCGATCAAATCCGAGACGGACAGCCCCGGCGTGTAGACCGCGGGCGTCTGCGGACCCATCGACCGAACGCCCGACATCGCGTCGGCCGAGGTCGTGGTCGCCTGCCCGATCGGCTGCTGCGCGAGCTGACCGGGAGATTTGACCTTGGATTTCAGGCCTGGCGTATCGCATCCGGAGAGCGCGGCCAGAGCGAGGGCGGAGAAAACGACAAAGAGGGCTCGGGGAGCGAGACGGTGTGCCATGGTGCGGAATCGAACCAGGAGCGGCCGCTCAAGGCCAAGTTCGAGGGTGTCGTGTTAGAAGATCTCTCCCGAGAGAGACGCTGGCGCGACCGGCGCGACAGCAGAGCCGAGCAGAGCGAGACCACGATGGACATCACCACCTTCCTCGAGCCGACGATCAACCTCCAGCGCATCTCCGAAGTCCTCGACGGGCTCGGGCACGAAGGCCGCTACCACACGATTCGCCAGTGGACGAAGCATCACCACGAGGCGCTCTACGAAGCCGCCAAGGGCTTCCGTCCGCTCGACCTCGACTTCCTCGTCCCCTCCTCCGTAGGTCCACTCGTCGAGGTCATCCACGACGGTCACAACACGCTGCCGCTGTTTTCGCAGTTCCAGAAGCGTTTCGTGAAGCTCGAAGAAGGCTCCGATCCGCGCTTCACGATCGCGGGCTTCAACCGCCAGTCGATGGAGCCGTTCACCGGCCCCGGATACTTCGGCGTCACGAAGGGCGAAGGCGATCATGAAGGTGAGCTCGTCATCGACTACTCCCTCATCCCGAAGGTGAAGGCGCCGAGCTGGCCCGAGATCAAGACGAACGAAGGCGGCATCGCAGGCATCGTCAACGGCGGAATGGTCGACTACCTCCGCGGCATCTCCACGCACGTGTCGATCGGTGTCGCGTACAAGAACGGCAAGCATCGCAACCAGTGGTTCGCGCTCGTGCGCCGGGATCCGAACTGACGCTTGGCATTCGAATTACGCGTCCTCGAGCGCATTCGTGAGGTACCCGCAGACGCGTGGAACGCCCTCGTTCGCGAGGACGCTTCGCCGTTCGTGGAGCACGCCTGGCTCGACTGCCTCGAGGAGGCCGGCTGCGTCGGCGGGCGCACCGGATGGATGCCGCGCCACCTCGTCCTCTACGACAACGACAAGGTCGTCGGCGCCGCGCCCGCGTACTTGAAGATGAACAGTGAGGGCGAGTTCGTCTTCGACTGGAGCTGGGCCGATCTCGCGAACCGCATGGGCATCGCCTATTACCCGAAGCTCATCCTCGCGGTCCCCTTCACTCCCGCGACGGGGCATCGCGTCCTCTGGCATCCCTCGCGCGACCGCGCAGAGACGGTCGCGATCTTCGCCAAGGCGATCACGACGATCACGAAGGAGATGGAGCTGTCGAGCGCGCACGTCCTCTTTCCCGAGCGCGCCGAAGCCGAGATGTGGGGCGCCTCCGGCTTCATGATGCGAAGCGGCGTGCAGTACCACTGGTCGAATGACGGCTTCGCGACGTTCGAGGATTTCTTGAAGACGCTTCCGCAGAAGAAGCGCACGCAGATCCGTCGCGAACGAAAGCAGCCAGCGATGGACGGCCTCACGATCGAGACGCTCGGCCCGAAGGATCTCGAAGGCAAGCGCGGTGAAGCGATCGCCGAGACGATGTTCGACCTCTACACCACGACGGTCGACAAGTACTTCTACGGCCGTCGCTACCTGAAGAAGAAATTCTTCGACCTCGTTCGCCAGCGCTTCGCGCACCGCCTCGCCTGGGTCGTCGCGCGCGACGCGAAAGGCCACATCGTCGCGAGCGCGTTCAACATCCAGAAGGACAAGATCCTCTACGGTCGCTACTGGGGAACGACCGTCGACCTCCCCTTCCTCCACTTCAACGTCTGCTACTACCACGGCATCGACGAAGCGATCCGCCACGGCCTCGCGACGTTCAACCCAGGCGCCGGCGGCGAGCACAAACGCGTCCGCGGCTTCGTCCCGACGATGACGCACTCGGCGCATCACGTCGAGGACGCGCGCTTTCGAGGCGTCATCGGGTCGTTCCTCGAGCGTGAGCGGCGGGCGATCGCGGACTACGTCGCGAGCGGCGGCGACGACGACGAGCCCTGACGTCGCGGACTTCGGCAGGGCCGGCATCTCCGCTCTGCCGAAGTCGTCGCGACTTCGGCAGAGCCCGGCATCTCCGCTCTGCCGAAGTCGTCGCGAACTTCGGCAGAGCCGGGCATCTCCGCTCTGCCGATGTCGTCGCGGACTTCGGCAGAGCCCGGCATTTCCGCTCTGCCGATGTCGTCGTGGACTTCGGCAGAGCCCGGCATTTCCGCTCTGCCGATGTCGTCGCGGACTTCGGCAGAGCACGGCATCTCCGTCGTTCCAAACGCCCGAACCTCTCGGGATCATGCGCTGTTGGACACCCAACCATCCCCACCGAGAGGGTTTTGAAGGATCCAGATCAGCCGCAAATTCCAGCCGAAAGGCACGTTTGCAGACATGATCCCACATGGAAGGAGGGTTGGTCCAAGGGGTGCAGTTGTCTCCTCCCGAACGCTGCGGGGCAGCAGCGACAAGAAGGGATCGGAAGACCGCCATGAAGACCACGACGCTCCTCTCGCTCACGACGATTCTCGCACTCGCCAGCCTGTCGGCGGCCATCGGATGCAGCTCACCCTCGCCTGGGCAGCAGATCGGAGACGGCGAAGACGACAACACGAGCGGGAAGAAGACCACGAGCAGCTCCTCCTCGAGCAGCAGCGGCGGCAGCAGCGGCAGCAACTCGAAGAACGGCGCGTCCTCGTCGTCCTCCTCCTCGTCCGGCGCGAACACGAGCTCGGGTGGAACGAACACGAGCAGCAGCAGCTCGTCGACTGGTGGCGTGCAGACGACGTCGTCCTCGTCCTCGTCGTCCTCGTCCTCCGGCGCGACGCCTCCGCCTGGTGGCGACCCCGAGGCGTGCTTCCAGACCTGCATCGCGCCGAACCCGCAAGCCAAGCAGATCGACGATCAGATCTCGGCGTGCTTCAACCAGTGCCAAGATCAGCAGTGCGATCAGAAGTGCAGCCAGCAAGCGGACCAGATCTGCCAGCAGAACACCGCCGCGTGTGACGCGATCGACCAGTGCGCGAGCCAGTGCTTCGGCGCGCAGCAGGGCGGCAACTGAGCCGCTCGGCACGTGATGCGTCGTTGGGCGGTCGTCGATGTCGAGCTGGGCTTGTCTGCCCCTCACTCAGGCTGGCTCACGCGAGCATCGCCCCGCGATCCCTCACGCGCCGATCTTGAATTCGTCCTTCGCCTTGCGAATCGCGCCTAGCGCGTCTTGTTGAGACGCATCCGCCGAGATCCCCAGCGTCTTCCGAATCTCGGCGGACGTCGTTCGCAAGAACGGATTGTACGAGAGCTCCTCCGCGATCGTCGAACCCATCGTCGGCCGTCCTTCTTTGCGGAGTTGGGCGGCCTTCGCGCGAGCGGTCACGACCGCCGCGTTCGAGGGCTCCACGTGCGCCGCGAAGCGGAGGTTCGACTCGGTGTACTCGTGACCGCAGTACACCTTCGTGCGCGGATCGAGCGCGGCGAGCTTCTGAAGCGACGCGTGCATCATCGGCGGATCGCCTTCGAAGAGGCGGCCGCATCCGCCGACGAAGAGCGTGTCTCCGGTGAAGACGGCCGGATCATCGTGCGCATGCGTGACGACATACGCGACGGCGCCGAGCGTGTGCCCAGGGATGTGAAGCGCACGCACGGAGAGGCGCCCGATCTCGAACGTGTCGTTCTCCTGCAGGTACTGCGTCTGCCCGGGGATGCGACCGCGATCGCTCGCGTGACCATAGACGCGGTCGATGCCGAGCTTCGACCGAACCTCTTCGTTGCCGCCGACGTGATCGTGATGGTGGTGCGTGCTCAAGATCGCCGCGATGCGGACGTCCTCGCGGTTGTGATTGACGAGCTGGCTCAGGTCACGACGGCTATCCTGCGTCCCCGCCCCTTGATCGATCGCCGCGAGCACGGGTCCGGCCTCGGACACGTCGACGATCGCAGCCTCCTTCGTCTCGCGGCATACGAGCAGGTAGGCGTAGTTGTCCGAGAGACAGGGGATCGGGACGATGCGCATCAGTTCTCCAGTTGGTCCTAGTCGCGTCTTCTCTCTCGAGGAGAGAGCCGAGTAGCCTACTAAAAAATCGGGTTCTTCGCGCTCCCCTAACCTCTCGGACGCCCGCCAGGATCGCGTTCAGGGCTTGGCATACGCTCGATTCAGGCATTTTTCGCCGCACGCGAAGGGGGCCACCTCTTTGATGTTCTTCGAGAGGGTGCGGTACGGCTTGGCGATGTCGTCGAAAGCCTCGCCTTTCGTGATCGGGTGCTCTTCCGTCGGATCCGCGGCGAGATCGTAGAAACGAAGCGCCTCTTCTTTTCCGTACGCGATGATCTTCTTGTTGCCGCGCACGAGCGCGCGACGCTTGTCGTTGTCGCTCGTCATCGGCAAGTCGACGATGACGTCGCGCTCGGCGGGCGCCTCCTTGCCGGTCATCTCGTCGACGAGGCTCTTGCCTTCGAGCTCGAGCGCGCCGCCGGACTTGTCCTTCGCCGCCTTGTCCACGTGCAAGAGCTCGAGGATCGTGGGAGCGAGATCGATCGCGCTGCGCGGCGTGTCGATGCGCTTCGGCGCGACGCCAGGGATGACGAAGAACATCGGCACCCGGACGAGGTTCTCCCAGAGCTCGAAGCCGTGCGCGAACATCCCGTGCTCGCCGAACGCTTCACCGTGATCGGCGGTGACGATGATCGCCGTCCGCTTGCCCCACGGCTTCGCCTCGATGAAGTCGAGGAGCTTTCCGAGGTAGCGATCGGTGTACGTGACCTCGACGTCGTACTTGTCACGCAGCTTCGGTCCGTACGGCGGGATGCCGTCTTTGTCGTGCGCGACGTACTGATCGTGCGGATCGAGGAAGTGGTACCAGGCGAAGAAGCGCTTCGTGTCGAGCGCGGGGTCACCGAGCTGCCGCTCCGCGATCGCCTCGTGCTGCGGGCTCGTGACGTTCGGATCCGTCTCGTTCTTGAAGATGATCCCAGGCACGATCTCGAAGACGTCGAAGCCTTGCTCGAAGCCGGCGTCCTTGAAGTAGCCGTGCGCGTGCGCCGAGATCGTGCGCACGTCGGCGGCCTGCAACACCTCCGGAAAGAGGACGTTGTCCGCCGAGTACTTGCCGAAGAAGAAGCCGCTGCGCTTCATCCCGCTCGGGAGGCGTCCACCGAGCAACCCGCCGAGGCTCATCGAGGTGTACGACGAGATCGCGTACGCGTGCGTGTAGCTGACGGCGCGCTTCTCGAGCTCCGTGAGACGCGGCGCGATCTGTCGCGCGTAGCCGTTCCACGGCATGTCGGCGCGCAAGCTGTCGATCGAGAGCACGATGACGTTGAGGTCCTGCGGCATCGCGGAGGCGACGCCGCCTCGAGCCGCCGCGTCTGCCAACGGCGCAGCGGATGACGCCCCTGTCGCTGCGACGGACGCGTTGTTGCTCGCAAGTGCGGATGCGGATGACGAGGCCGCGAGCGCTCCGTTTGCGCCTGCGGAGCCCATCGTCCCGGACGGCTTCTGCGTGCGGTCGCATCCACCCAAAGCGCCGAACGCGAGCGTGAGAAGACCAGCGGATGCGAGCCTCTGCAGGCTTCGTTCGCTTGCTCGAACTGCCGGAAACTTCACGTAAGGTTCATCTCAGAGGATGCCTGCAGGTGCAAGATGCGACGCGCTCGACGCTCGCGAGCCCACTTCGATAGGCGGCCAAGGCGGCACCTCTGACCTATGACATCGCGATCGTGGTCCAAGGACGCCCCGGTGTGAGCCTGTTGCCAGCAATCACAGACGCCAGTCTTTCCTTGCGATGATGCTTGGTTCTCTCTACGTTTCCTATGCGTTTTGCACCGAGGGCGCAGCCCGAGGGCAGTATTCGTTCGGGCTTACGAAACTAAAGGAGAGCGGTGATGCGAAACAAGAAATGGCTTCGTTATGGTCTTCTGTCGACGATCGTTGTGGGCTCGGCCCTCGGTACCTTCCTCGCAGCGTGCGGTGACGACGACGATACCGTCGCGAACCCGAAGACGGACAGCGGCACGGGCACGGACAGCGGCACGGGCAACGACACCGGCGTGACCGACAGCGGCACGGGCAACGAGACGAGCACGGACTCGGGTCCGCCGGCCGTCCCGGCAAAGATCATCCTCGTCCACGCGGCGACGGACCTCGGCCCCGACACCGACCAGGCAGGCAACTACCTCGGCGGCGTTCGCGTCTGCTTTGCGACCGCGGCCGTCCCCACGCCTGTCGACACCGACTTCGTCGCGACGCCGTTTCCCGCGCTTCCCTCCGACGCTGGCGCGACGCAGCCCTACCCCGGTCTCTTCATCGGCACGGGTGGACCGTTCCCAGGCTCGGGTGCGGACCTCGAGACGATCACCATTCGTCCGTACATGATGAACGCGAAGACGCTCGCCGCCCGAGGTATCCAGGGACAGGATCCGAGCATCCCGCGCTGCACCAAGCTGCTGCAGAAGGGTGACGGCGGTCTGGGCGGCGGCATCGACGGCGGTCTCACGCCGAACGTCGACTACTGGCAGCTCGCCGACATCCCGGCAGGCACGCTCAAGAAGAACCACACTTACGTGCTCGCCGTCACGGGCTGCACCGGCAACGCCAGCGCCGCAGCCGGCTCCTGTGGCAACGACAACGCGAACGCGCCTTTCATCCCCAACGCAACACCCGGCGCGGGCAACCTGAAGATCTTGATCATCGAGATCGACACCACGAACCCCGTCGCGACCGACGAGTTCGGCGCGCAGGCGATCAACCTCTCGCCGCAACACGAGGCGCTCAAGGCGGGCGTTGGTCTCTACAAGCCGACCCTCTTGAACGCCGAGTTCTTGGACGGCGGCAACGGTGCGGACGCCGCTGGCGGCGAGTTCCCGGTCACGTCGAGCAGCGCGGAGCTCCCATACAACCGCAACGCCACGTCGGCGTCGCCGCTCGTGAAGGTGAAGGGCCTCGTGACCTCCAACGGCTACCTCGCCCTCAATCCGAACAACCCCGCCACCGGCGCCCCGATCGGTCCGGTCCCGCTCAACAACTCTGGCGGCACGCCGCCCGCGACCGTTCAGTTCCTCTCCACCGGATCGCCCGACGCGGCGCAGCTCTACGTGAACGGCAAGGCCTACACGTTCATGCTCGTCGGACTCCCCGGCGGATCGGGTGGACGCGCCCTGCACTACCTCGGCTTCCCGAACGCGCAGCCCTGATCTGACGACATCGTAAAGCCATGGAACACGGCGTCGCTCTCACGAGCGACGCCGTTTTCTTGTTGTGACTCCAACCTCGGCAAACGCACGACTCGTTCTGTCTTCTATGGGAGGAGGTGACGAATGAAAGCTTCACTGTTTCTAGTGCTGCTCGGGTCGACAGGATGCTCCTTCGATGCAAACCACGGAGACACTCTGCAGGAGCCCTCAACGGACATTCCAGGTTTGCCATCCGGGCGAGACGAAGTACCGAAGCACTTCGTCGACAATGACGGACGCGAGTGGCTCGTTCGAACGGTCACCCCCGGAGTCTCACAGAATATCGCTGCCGCCCATCGAGGCCCGACATCTGCCGAGCTTGATTCGATGTCGGACGATGACTTGGCTCGAACAGCGCTCATGACACGCGTGGTTCCAAACGCCGATGGTACCATCACGGAGTACGAACAGATCTTTCACCCCGTGCTCGATACAGCCAGAGTTCGGCAAGCGCGTGCCTCACGGACGAATCGTATGCGTGTCGGGCCAGATCGCAGGGTAATTGAAAGCCACCAGACGCCGAATGGCGTGGTTGAGACGGCGGAGCCGATACCCATCAAGCGCCTCGCCTTTGAGGTTTCACGATCGAAAAGACTTCTACCCGAGTTGAATGCCGAGAAACCGATCGCTCTCGGTCCGCTGCTCGAACTTCCTCCACCACAAATCAACATAGCCCCGTCTGAATCAAAACACGTGTTCTGGGGGCCGGGTACGAGTGGGGGTCGTGTGTGGACGCGAATCGACGACCGCACAGTCTGGCCGAACGCAGCGCAAGGCTACACACCAATATGTTCGTTCACGATGATTGGTTACTACACGGCGATCTCGGCAGCTCATTGCTTCTATGCACGGGCCAACAGCACTTTTATTTCGACGGCACTGCCTCTTTACACGGGTCACTTCGACTACAACATCGGTGCGACACGCTACGTGGATAATTGGCTCGGACCGTACAGCACGTGTCTCTCGATTTGGGTTCCCAGCGCATGGAAGGTTTCCGGGAACGACTCCGACGACTTCGCGGTTATCGATTTCGCTAGTTGTGGTGCTTGGCCAGGTAGCCCCACATGGGGAGGCCAATACGTCGCTCCCGCATATGGAACTCTCAATGACTATCCGACGGCATCCCAGGCGCGAATGATTGGTTACGACGGTGACTACATCAACGAACCATCCCCAAGCCAGCCGACGAACCCGAATGGTCGAGTTTACAACTTTCGTTCTGAGGTAGGTCGCACTCTGGGAGCTGCACAGGTTGGACTCGACTACACATACCGCTATTCGATGAACCACTATCTGGACACCACCAAAGGGTCGAGCGGCGCCTGCATCATGCTCAAGCTGTTCAGCTCGGTAGGAGACCCAACGCTTTACTGCACGGGTGCCAACACCTCCGACCCCGGTCTCGGCGTTCCCAACAACCACTATTTCTCTTCAAACACCGGGCGAGTGATGGATCAGTGGGTTTGGCTCAACTGGGTTAAGCCAAACTCAACGGAGTACAGGTGAAGTCGTCAGTCGTCTTCTGAACCGAGAGGTTCCCGCTCTGCGCGCGGACGCGGCATAGACACAACATGCCGCCGTTCGCGGCTGCATCCGCTCGAACCATGATCGTCAAAACTTACAGGTGAATTCGTTCGCAGGAATCTTTGGGAAGGCATCCCCTTCCTTCGCGCGAACGAAGAGGCATGTGTTCTGCTTCGGATCGAAAGGGGAGCGATAGGGCACGGTCAGCTCACCTGCAAGGGTTGAGCAGAACCGATCGCCAGCGCTGAAGAGACCGTCCAAGACGGTGTTCTCGATGACCGCGGTCCGGCCGCTCACGCTGTTGGCTTCAGCAGCCAAGTTCACGGTCCCGAGCTTTGCCGTGAAGCGACCCGTCGCCTCCACGTTGATCTCCGGTACGGCGATCGGGTTGCCTCGCGTCTGAGACTTCGAGAACGTCGTTGGCACCAGGTAGGCGCCCGTGGCGACGTCCCAGCCAACCAGCGGTGTCACGGTGAGGATGAGAGTTCCCGTGTTTGGATTGGCGCTGTTGGGCGTGTACTTGGTCTCGGTGTAGAAGCGCAGCGCTTGTTCCGGATCGCCCGCCGCGAGCGAGGTCACGCAGATGCCGGCGTACAGACCTTCGACTGCGGTCTCCGGTGGCTTCGAGTCGATCGGCGCCGCGTCGCTCGGTGACGCGGTGTCCGTCGGCGCGGTGCCGAGGTTTGCTGTGCGGTCCTTGAAGTCTTGGAAGTCGCCCTTCGGATCCGGGATGCACGCCGTGCTGCCCGTGGCGAGCGAGATCAGGCCTAAGCTGCCCAGAGCGACCGTGATCAAGATGCCGCGAACGAGCGTGTGTTGCTTGGACCGGCGAAGTGCAAAAGCCATAGCGTAGGCATAGACAGCGGTCCGAAAAGACGCAAGCAAGCACTGCGCGGAGTTGGCGAGGAGACGCTCCGGCGGAGGCGGGGCCGCCTCGCGTTCCACCGTGTTGGGGTTTGCACCAGTCCCGCATGCCAACGAAGGGAAGTCGCATGCGTCACGAGCGCGAGCGGCATCGTTTGACGCAGGACGACAGGCCGCTCGTTGAGACCGTCTGGAGAGCGGTGTTTTGCGTGCGCTCGCCAGCGTTCGCGTTGTAGTCTCGGCCCGCCATCGATGCCCACTTCGACGAACCTTTCCCTCAAGCTCTTTCGCTTTCTCGTTCCTAGCCTCGCCTTTGGTGGCGCCATGCTCGCGCATGGTGACGCCGAAGCGAGCGGCTACCTGACGGCTCGGTTTGGCGGCGATCAAGGCGCGCCGATGATGCCGAACGGGTATGCGGTCTACTTCAACCCGGCCGCGCTCGGAGGGACCACCGGGACGACGATCACCGGCGACCTTTCCCTCGCCCTCCGTCAGGCTCATTACAAGCGCACAGCCGACGCGCTCTCCCCCACACCAGGCGCGCGAGAACGCCTGCTTGCGGATGAGAAGTACGTCAAAGCAAACACTGGTGACGCGAACCTCCTGAACCTCCTTGCGTTGCCCTTTGCAGGGGTGAACACCGACTTCGGGACGAAGAGCCTTCGCGCCGGATACGCCGTGTACATCCCGTTCGGTGGTCTCGCGAACTGGGACCGCAAGCGCGGCATCCCCGAGGCGATCGGCTCGTCGGACGGCGTTCAGCGCTGGCACAACATCAGCGGTCAGATCCTCGCCGTCTACAACACCTTCGCGTTCGCGTACGTCGTTGGAGACACCGGCCTCTCCCTCGGCGCGAGCATCAGCCCAGTCATCCATCACGTCGCGACCGTCCGCGCGCGAACCGCCGACGACAGCGACGAGATCGAGTTCGCCAACGGCTCGCTCAAGGAAGGTCGCTCGTACCTCGACGGCACCGGCTTCAACCTTCAAGCGACCGGCGGTGTGTACTGGCAGACGAAAGACGGCGGTGTGCGCGTCGGCGCGGCGTATCTCAGCCAGCCGGGCTTCGGGACCACACGCATGACGGGAAAGCTCGAAGGTCGCTCGGGCACGAACGACGTCACGCAAGACATCGACTTCCTCCAGGCCTACCCCGACATCATTCGGCTTGGTGCGGCCTTCCGGCTCATGAACGACAAGCTGGAGGTGCGGACCGACGGCGAGTTCGTTCGGTGGAGCGTGTTCGAGCGCCAGTGCGTGGTCGTCAAGGGCGCCAACTGCGCCGTCAACGACGACGGGAGCGCGCTCAACGGGAACACCGACGTCGTCATCAACATCCCCCGCAACTGGAACAACGCCTGGGGTTACCGCGCCGGCGTCGGGTACTTCCTGAACGAGCAGCTCGAGGTTGGCGGAAGCTTGGCCTTCACGACATCGGCTGTGCCGAAGGCGCAGATCGACGCGTCGACGATCGACAGCTTCCGGCTCTATTTCAACCTCGGCGCGCGCTACAACGTGTCGAAGCACCTCGCGCTGGGCGCGAACTACACCCACATTTACTTTCTCCCGGTCGACACCAAGGGCGCGAACCGCTTTGACGAGCTCGCCAAGCCGTCGCAATCGCCAAGCTCCGACGGCAAGTACACCTCGCAGATTGGCTTCCTGAACCTGAACGTCGCCTATACTTTCTGAGCGGCTCGATCGCTGGTCTTCGACCGACCGACCGATCGCGACACCTGCAAAATTCTGCAGGCTCTTTACGAGGTATTGCCATGAAACGCATTCTTGGGATCGCTTCTGCTCTCGCGGTGGCTTCGCTCGCGGCGTTCGCTCCAGGTTGTGGAGACGACGACGACGGCACGAACAACACGACGCCGGGCACCGACGGCGGCACCGACACGGGGACCGGCAGCGACAGCCCGACGGGGGCCGCGCCGCTTGGTGATCCGGCCGTCGCCTGCGCCGACGCCGACGCCGCGATCTACGGCGACCCTGGCGCCGTGCCCACCGACGACGCCTCGCGCGGCAAGATCCTGAAGTGCAGCAAAGGCGCGGACCTCACGAAGGAGGCGATGCAAGCCGAGCTCACGCGCATCGGCTACAAGGGCAAGCCGCTCACGAGCGGCGCGCACGTGTACAAAGTCGTCTACCGCACGACGCGCGGTGACACGAAGAACACGCCCGGCTACTCGAGCGCGCTCGTCTACGTCCCGCTCGTGCAGCGCGCAGAGAAGCTCCCGATCGTCGTCGCGGCGCGCGGCAGCCGAGGACAGGCCGCTCGCTGCGCGGTGTCGAAATTCGATCCGGCCCTCAGCGGCATCAACGACGACGCGTACCGCTTGACGTACACGCTCGTCGGCAACGGCTACGCCGTGATCGTCCCCGACCTCGCCGGCTACGCGAATTTCGGAGCCGCGAACAACCCGCCGAGCGCGTACGCGCAAGCCGCCGACGTCGGCAAGTCCACGCTCGACGGCAGCCGCGCGCTGAAGCAGCTCTACCCGCAGCTCGACGACAAGACGGTCATCGTCGGGCACTCGCAAGGTGGTCACAGCGCGCTCGCCGCGCTCTCGCTCGTCGACACCTACGGCGCGCAGGGCACCGTGGTCGGCGTCGCGACGTACGCGCCGCTCTGGCTCAGCCAGCGCTCGTGGGGCGCATTGCTCGAGCCTGGCATCGCCAACGATCGCGACTACACGATCGCGAAGCTCGATTACCCGAGCGGCATCAGCGTTTGGTACCACTACACGCAGGCCGAGCTGCTCGATGGCCCGGGCGAAGGCATCAAGCTGTTCAAGGCCGACAAGCAGGCTGTCGTGAAGAAGTTCGTCGACGAGCAGTGCTGGGGCGAGTTCACCGATCTCGCGGCGAGCACGAAGTTCGCGTACGAGCTCTTCGTCGACACCTTCCCGACGTCGATCGGCAACCCCTCGGCGCTCGGGCAGGCATGCCCCGCCACCGACGAGGTCTGCAAGAAGTGGATCGCGCGTTACTCCGCCGACCGCCCGCACCTCACGGGCAGCGCCGCGAAGATCCCGATCTATCTCCTCTACGGAGGCAAGGACACGACGATCGATCCGGGTCGCATGGCGTGCGCGCTCGAGCGACTCAAGTCGGACGCGGTCAACCTCACCGTCTGCGTCGAGCCCGAGGCCGGCCACGGATCGATCATCGACTACCAGGGTGAGCGCGTCGGCGATTGGATCGCGAGCCTCACGCTCGGCGGCGCAGCGCCCGGGGCATGCCCCGCGAACGAGACGGCCGTCGCGACGACCTGCTCGACGCCGCCTCCGAACGACTGATCGCGATGCCTGCGGCGCGAAGAATCCTCGGCGCGGGCCTCGCGCTCGTCGCGATCGCGATGGCGGGCGCTTGCTCGTCGTCGCGCGCGCCGCAGAGCACGCCCGCGCCCTCGGCGTCGGCGGCGATCCTCGACGTGCCTCCGATCGCGCCGGCGTCCGCAGCGGCAGCGCCCATGACGCCGGCGTCCGCTCCGCCCTCGCCTCCTCCTCCGCCGGTAGCGTCCGCGTCCGCGGCGCCGGACATCGCGTGCACCTCGGTGGAGGACTGCTGGGTCGGCGAAGACCGGCAGCCGATCGCGCGACCGAAGAACATGCGCGGCAAGAAGTTCAAGCCGTGCAAAGACGGTGAGCATGCGCCGGTGTGCCGCGACGGCGCGTGCCGGGTCACCGCGTACAAGTGCTGACGGCGCGTTAGCGGAGCTTGGCGATACGTCAGCGGCGACGGTAGGTCGCGGATGTCGCTTGGAACGACCTCGGCGACTCTTCGAGCTCCGCTTCGACCTCGCGAAGCTCGACGTCGATCGCGCGGGCGGCGGCGTCGTTGCCGAGCTCCTCGAACGCCGTCCCGGCGTCTTCGAGGATGGCGCGCGCGACCGGATCCTTCAGCATCGTGAGCGCGCGCGCGAGCCCGACGCGCGCCTGCGCCGCCGACGCGAGGAGCTTTCGCTCGTCGAACGTCGCGATCGCGGCCTCGAAGCGCTCCCGCGCGCGATGCGCCTCGTGGATCTCGAGGAGGACCTCGCCGAGCGTAAGACAGAGCTCGGCGCGCGCGACCTCTTCTTCGATCATGTCGATGAGGAGGAGCGCGTCGACGGCTGCGCGCCGCGCCGCATCACGCTCTCCGACGACGACATGGTGAAGCGCCATCTCGGTCAGCACACCCGCCATCCGTGCCCACCCACCGGTCGGCATCGTGGACGGCACGATCTCGTCGTCGAGCGCATCGCTCGCGACGGCGACGGAGGACGACGGCATCGCCCGGCGGATCTCGACGATCTCGCTCGAGAGGTCGTGGAGCCGGGCTCGGCTCGCGGGGGCACTTTCGGGAGCGGGAATCGATGAGAGTGGGCGCTTCATCATCGGTCACTCGGACGGATGACATGGCTCAGCTCTTCAGACAAAAATAAGAAGACGGATCTTTTCCGCGTCTCCTGGCCATCACCGCTTGGAGTCGCTCGAATTGCGCAACACCTGGTATCTCGGTCGTCCATCTCGTCTTGGCGCTTGGACTTGCTGCCCACGGGACTCAGTCCCAGGGTGGGCATCGTCATGCTACGAATCGCAGCCCCGGTGCCATGAATCCGAAAGAAGCGCCTTCTGCATCGTCGATCCGCGTGGGTGGAGGCTCAACGGGCGGTGAGCTGATCGACACCTACACGCTCTCGGTGGTCGAGAACCGAAAGGTCGGTGTCTCCCTCGAGATCGATCCGCTCGAGCCGGTGCTGGTCGGCACGGGCACGCTCTGCAACCTGAAGCTCGCCGACCCGACCCTCGCGCGCCGGCACTGCGCGTTTCGCGTCGTGGACGGGCAGCTCCTCGTGACGAGCCTCAGCGCGAGCGAGACCATCGTGAACGACGTCTCCGTCCGCGAGGCGATCCTCCGCGGGGGCGAGAAGATCAAGATCGGCAAGAGCACGGTCATCTCGGTCACGCGCGATCGCCGGCGCGCCGACCGCCGGCTCGAGCGCTCGGACGCCGACGCAGACATGTCGTTCGGTCGCATGCTCGGCGAGAGCCCCGTGATGCGCCGGCTGTACGCGACGCTGGCCCGGCTCGCCTCGAGCGACACGCCGATCCTCGTCGAAGGCGAGACCGGCGTCGGCAAGCACCTCTTCGCCGAAGAGCTCCACGCGCTTGGACCACGCGCGCTGCGACCCTTCGTGGGCGTTCAGATGAACGGCATGCCCGCCGACGCACAAGAAGAGCGGCTGTTCGGCAAGAACGGCGCGGTGGCGAAGGCCGCAGGCGGCACCCTCTTCATCGACGAGATCGCGTCGCTCTCGTCGCTCGTCCAGAAGCTCGTCATCCTCGCGTTCGATCTGCCCGATCAGCCGCGCTTCGTCTTCGCGACGTCACGCAACCTCGATCGCGAGGTCGAGAAGGGTCGCCTCGACGACGAGGTCCTCCAGCGCTTGCTGCCGGGCTACGTGACGATCCCGCCGCTTCGCGAGCGCCTGGGCGACGTCGAGGTGCTCGCGCACGCGTTCTGGGCGGCGCACTACGAGAAGGAGCCGATCGCAGGCGCGGCCGATCTCTTGCCGGACTTCATGCCCCGCTTCGACGGATACGCCTGGCCTGGCAACGTTCGTGAGCTGAAAGAGGCCGTCGCCGCGCGCTACCGCGGCGAGCGGCCCTTCTCGTGATCACGCGTCGACGGTGATCGACAGCTTCTGGCGAAGCGCGAAGTACTCCTCGCTCACCGAGAAGAGGACGATGTCCTTCATGCGTTCTTTGACGGCGACGCTGGTCGCCTCTTCGGTCGAGCGAATGACCTCGGTGGTGAGCTGGAGATCGTGCGCGAGGAGGAAGCCGACGCGATCGGCGGTGAGGTCGATCGCGGCGACCCACTTCTTGAGGTCGAGCGCGCCGCCCGCCTGAAGGAGCTTCGAGACCGCGCTCGCGAGCTTGTCCTTCTCGCCGCCTTGGAAGTCCTGCGCGAGCGCCTGCATCGCCTCGTTCACCTGACCCATGAGGTCGGGCGAGACGGGGAACTGCGGGACGCACAGCTTGATCGCCGCGAAGATCCACGCCTTGAGGCCCGTGCCGGTGGGCACGAGGTGACGGACGTAGAAGCCCGGGCGGAAGGACGTGAGGTGACGGCCCGCGATGAACGCGAGCGACTGGTTCGGGATCGTGTTGTCGAACGCCGCCTGACCGAGGACGATCGCGGGCGTGCGTGCGTGAACGATGCCGAGTGAGCCTGGGTCGTTCGGGTTCTGGAAGACCAGCGGAGGCGGCATCGCGAGGACGCCTTGCACGTAGTAGAGCGTCTGCGACACCGGGTACGGGTGCATCGACGTGTCGAGCGCGTAGCGCGGGTCGTAGCCGAGCTGCTCGATCGGCTGCGTGCGCGTGCGCATGATCGTGGGCTGGATCATCGCGAAGATGCGCGTGAGGAGCGGGTCGAGATCCCAGTGCGCGACCTTCGACCAGCAGTCGTCGTCGAACGTGGCCTGCGCAGGCGCCGCGTTCTCGCTGCGGTGCTTACGGTAGAAGCGCTCCTCGTCGGGCTCGGCCAGGCGAAGGATCGCGAGCGCCTGGCACAAGCACCACGCCGGGTCGGCGCGCTTGGCGTCGGTGAAGAGCTTGCGAAGGAGCTTGTAGCTCTCCACGCGGTACGGGTTCTTGCGGAGGATGACGGCCTGCGCTTGCACCGCCTTGTCGAGGTACTGCTTCGGATCGCTCGCGTAGATCTCCGCGAGCTTCTCGGCGCGGGCGCGGTCCTCCGGATCGAAGGCCTGCGCGGCCTCGAACGCGTCCACCGCGAGATCGGGCTCGTTCAGGAACTTCTGGTAGAGCTCGCCGAGCTTGTCGAGGACGCGGACGATCTTGTCACGGTCCTGCGCGACCTTCGCCTGATCGAGCTGCGTCTTGAGGAGATGCTCGACCTCGTCGTGGCGACCCTTCTGGCGATAGAGCTCGATCGCCTCGTTGAGCGCCTTGTCGTTCGATGGCTCGAGCTCGAGGGCGCGCTTGTAGAAGCCGAGCGCCTTGTCGATCTCGTTCGTGTGCTTGGCCGCGATCGTCGCCGCGGTATGCATGTACTTTGCACGCTGCTTGGGATCTTCGACGAAGTCGGCGAGGCGGAGCACGACGTCGATGAGCTTCGCCCAGTCCTTCTCCTCCGAGTAGAGCTGCATCAGCTTCGTGAGGAGCTTGCGGTCGTCCGGCTTCTCTTCGAGGGCCTGCGTGTACGCCTTCGACGCCGCCGTGCGGTCGTTCATCTTGCCGAAGAGCACGTCGCCGATCTCGAGGAGGAGCTCGAAGCGCTCGTTGCCAGTCGCGAGCTGGAGGCGCGAGCGACGCACGGCGATGGCGCTCTGCCACTCGCCCTTCTCGTCGTACACCTTCGCGAGCGAGCGATACGGACGTGGGTTCGACGGATCGAGGTCGGTCGCTTCCTTGAGCGGAGCGATCGCGACGTCGAGGTGGCCCGAGCGGCGCGCGCTCTCGCCGAGGTGGTAGAGCGCCTCGGCGCGCTCGGAGCCTGCGAGCACGGACCCGTACTTCTTGAAGAGGTCCTCGTGCATGCTGTAGGCGCTCTTCGGATCACCGAACTCGAAGAGGGCGTTGGCCGCGCGCGCGAGCGCGTCGACGTCTTGCGGCGCGAGCTGCTTCAGCGCGTCGACCGCGGCCATCATGCGCGGGTTCGTGACGGGCGGCGGCGGGACGGTGCCTGGCGAGCTCGGGACGACCGAGATGCGTCCTTGGCTCGCCGGCCCTCCCCCGACCCATTGCCCGCTCGCCGGACCGCTGTCGCCGAGACCGCCCGCTTGCGAGAGCGGACCCGACGGGAGCTGACCCGACGACGGACGCGGCTGCGTCTTGCCGAACGCCTCGATGAAGCGGACGAGCACGCGCGTGGCGTCTTCCTTGTCGAGCACGGCCGTGCGTGACACGAGCGACTCGTAGTACTTCGACGCTTCGATCATGCGACCGCCCTCGAAGGCGAGATCGCCCATGACCATCGCGGCGTCGGCGTTCGAAGGATCGAGCTCGCCCGCCTTCTTCGCGGCCGTCTCCGCCTTCTGCGGATCGACGAGGCGCGAGTGGTGCACCTTCGCGAGCTCCGCCCAGAGGCGTGCGCGCGCGAGATCGCTCTCGGCGGTGTGGAGCTCGCGCTCGATCAGGCCGACGACGCTGAGCCAGTCGCCGCGGTTCGCATAGGCCTTGCGGAGCGCCGAGCTCGACGCGGGATCGCGAGGGTTCGCGTCGAGCGCCAGCTTGTAGCGCTCGATCGCGCCGTCCTTGTCACCACGCGACTCGAGGAGACGAGCGGCGCGCATCCACTGCTCGCATTTCGCCTCGGGCGTGGCCGCCTTCATCGCGAGCGCTTCGATCGCGCTGAGCGCGGCGTGCGAGTCGCCGCTCATCTCGCGGAGCTGCGCGAGGGCTTCGAGCGCGCCGGCGTGCGACGGGTTGATCGCGAGCACCTGCTCGTAGGTCTTCGTCGCGCGATCCGGCGAGCCGATCTGCTCGGCCAGCGTGCGTGCGCGCGCGAGGAGGAGGTCGATGCGGCGGCTCGGGTCGGAGGTGACCGACGCGTGCTTCTCGTAGAGCGCGGCGACCGGCTCCCACTTCTCGAGGGCGCGGTAGTGACGAGCGAGCGCCGAGAGCGCGCCGTCGTGCGAGCCGTCGATCGTGAGGATCTGCTCGAGCGCCTCGGCGGCGGCCTCGTGGTTGAGGAACTCTTCGTCGTGAAGGCCGGCCACGCGCTCGTAGAGGTTGATCTTCTGGCGAGGCGTCGCGGCGACCTCGATCTGCCGCTCGAGCACTTCGAGGAGCTCACGGTATTTGCCGGTGCGGTTGAAGATGCGGTCGAGGCCCTTCAGCGCGTTGAGGTTCGACGGATCGATCGCGAGGACGGCCTCGAAGCGACGCGTCGCCTCGTTGAGATCGTTCAAGTGATCTTCGTAGACCTCGGCGACCTTCGCGAGCGCCTCGGCCTTCTCCATGCCGCGGCGTGCCTCGGCGCGTCGCTCGAGCACCTGCGCGAGCGTCATGAAGTCACCCGTGCGCTCCGCGATGCGTGCCATCGCGTCGCACGCCTTCGCGTGACCCGGATCGTCCGAGAGGACGGTCATGAAGATGTCGCGCGCACGCGCCATGTCGTTCAGGCGCGTCTCGAGGATCTCGGCGGCCTCCGAGCGGAGGTCGCGCGCCTTCGGGGCGGACGCGGCGACGTCGGCGCGCGCCATGAGGACCGAGACGAGCTCGGGCCACTGCTGCGCGCGGCGGTAGATGCCCGTCATGCCTTCGGCGGCGCCTTCGTTCGCCGGGTCTCCCGCGAGGACCTGCTGGTAGGCGGCGAGCGCCATGTCGGCGCGACCGAGCTTCGTCTCGTACCAGCGGGCTGCGCGCGCCATCAGCGCGGTGTAGTCCGCCGGCGCGAGCGCGCCGCTCTTCAGCGTCTCGTTGATCGTGCCGAGGTGCTCGCCCCACGTGGCGTGGTTCGATCCACAGAGGCGCTCGACCTCCGCGGCGTACTCGTCGTTCGACGGCTCTTCGCAGAGCGCCTGCGTGAACGCGAGGGCGGCCTGCTCGGGGTCCTCGAGCTCCGTCGCGTAGAGGCGACCGATCTCGGCGAGCGCGCGGCCGCGCTCCTCGCCTGGGGGCGCCGACTGGCTCTTCTCGAGGAGCATCTCGAC
The DNA here is from genome assembly GCA_044227045.1 of Labilithrix sp. GTDB lineage: Bacteria > Myxococcota_A > Polyangia > Polyangiales > Polyangiaceae > Labilithrix. Next base: position 138,814 of record JBGAFW010000002.1, on the reverse strand, counting down.
GAGCTCTTCGTACTTGCCGAGCGCCTTGCGTGCCTCTTCGAGCGCGACGAGCGCGATGTCGTCTTGAGGATCGAGCTCGACGATCGCAGCGTACATCTGCTCGGCCTTCGCCTTGTCACGGCCCGCGCCGTCGAAGATGCGCGCCGCGCGGAAGAGCAGCGTCTTCTTCGTCTCGATCTCGTCGTCCGACGCGCCGCGGACCTGAGCCGCCGACGCCGCGAACGCCTCACCGACGCGGATCGCGTCGGCGCCCTGATCGACCGCGTGCTCGAGCGTCAGCGCGACCTCGAGATCGCTCGGGTCTTGAAGGACCTTGTCGATGAGCTGCTGGACCTTCTCCGGCGCGATTCCGCCGGCCGCCTTCATCGTGGCCGACGCACGCCCGATCGAGTCGAGGGCGTCGAGCACGGCGCCCGCGTCCTTCGGACGGCGCGCGGGATCCTTCTGCAGGAGCGCGAGGACGAACGCGTCGACGTCCTTCGTGACCCACCCACGCGGCGCGCGGTGGCTCGGCGGCTCGGGCTCGTGCGAGAGATGGGCAAACGCCGCGTCCGTCGCGCTCTCGGCGTGGAACACCGCCTTGCCGGTGAGGAGCTCGTAGAGCACGGCGCCGAACGCGTAGACATCACTCTTCGGATCGGCCGAGCGACCACGCACGATCTCCGGCGCGACCGTCTTCGGCGAGCCGAAGACCGCGAGGAGACCGGTGTGACCGTTCGCGGCGACGCTTCGGTTGCGAAGGCGATCGCTGCCGAAGTCGATGAGGCACACGCTCACGTCCTTCGAGTCGCCCGAGCGAACGGAGACGAGGACGTTCTCGGTCTTCAGGTCGCCGTGGACGAGATGCGCTTTGTGGACCGCCGCGAGGGGCTCGAGGATGCCGCGGAGGATCGGGCGGAGCTCTGCGTACGCGACCGGCCCGGTGCGCGCGAGGCGTGCCGAGAGCGCCTGGGCGTCGATGTACTGGTAGGCGACGTAGAAGACGCCCGGCTCGATCTCGCCCGCCTCGAGGTGCCGCGGGAGGCCGGGGTGATCGACGGTGCCGACCAGGCGATTCGCGGTGAGGAAGCGATGCACCGCGCGGCGATCGCGCGAGGCCTCGCGACGAAGCACCTTGAGCGAGTACGTGGCCGACGCGCCGCCGTCCTTGCGCACGGCCTGGTAGACGATGCCGAGGTCGCTCTCGCCGATCTTCTTCTGGATCGTGAAGTCGCCGAGCTGGCGACCTGCGGGCAGATCCTCTTTGCCGAGCAGCGCGACGATGTCGCGGACGCGGGGGTCGACTTCTTTGCGCGAGTGGAGGATCACGTCGACGAGCGCGTCGATGCGGTCACCGTCGAAGCAACGCTCGGTCAACGCGAGCGCGAAGCTCCCCTTCGCGCTTGCACCACCCACCTCGTCCGGCGCGAGGCCGAGGAGGCGCTCGCTCATCTTCGTCATCTCTTCGAGCGTGAAAAGGCGCTCGAGCTCACCGCGCACAATGTCGATCGTCGGATTCATGTTGCTGCTGGTTCCTCGCGTGACTCGTGACTCTGACTACGTCTGTTTTTCGTGAACAGGCCGGAGGGTTTGGGCTGTCTGAAAGCCGCGGGAGCTTAGCGGAAAATTCCGTGCGGACCGCTCAAAAACGCCCATCCGTAAGGCGTCGTACGACGCGGTTTCAGGCTTCGAAAATGCCGTCATTTCTCGGGCTCTTCAGCGCCCGGAGAACGCGATTCCAGAATCAGCCCGCCTCGTCCGCGTCTCATCCATCATCGGCGCACAGCGTCGTATCATGGGCGGGTGTTTCAAGGCAGGTCGCTCCGTCTCGCCGCGCTCACTAGCGCCACCGCGCTTGGCCTTCTCGCCGCGGTCAGCAGCGCCTGCGTCGGGGAGGACGCCGGCCCGACGTCGTCGGCGAGCTCCCCCGACGCCGACGCGACCGCCGCGGCAGACGTGACGAGCGGCGACGCCTCGGCGACCGACACAGGCGCCTCGTCGTCCGGCGGCGACGCGACGACCGCGCGATGCGATCCGGCGAAGGACTTCGGCCCTGCCATCGTCGTCCCCGAGCTCAGCACCGGCGCCCAGAACATCGCCGCCCGGCTCACCCAGAACGAGCTGACGGTGTTCTTCGGACGTTCGCTCGACGACGGTCCGCGTGATCTCTACACCGCGACGCGCCTCGACATCGACGCCGCATTCCCCGACGCGACCGTGATGACGAGCCTCAAGACCGCGCAAGAAGAAGGCAAGCCCTCGCTGACGGCGGATGGGAAGCGCCTCTACTTTCACCGCAACCGCGCCTCCGCCGGAACGGACTACGACATCTTGCTCGCGCCGCAAGATCCGTCGAGCGGCTTCGCGACGCCCTTCGTGCTCGGCAACGCCGTCAACCAGGACGGAACCACGAGCTCGAACACCGATCCGTCCGTCTCGCCGGACGGTGAAGAGCTCTTCTTCACGCGCCGCGTGTCGAACGCCGCGCGCCTGTTCGTCGCCAAGCTTCCCGACCCGACCGGCAACTTCGCGACCGCGTCCGAGATCACGACCGTGACGACCGCCGCGCATCGCGCCTCGCCCGTCATCAGCGCCGACCGGCTCACGCTCTACTTCGCCGCCGGACCGACACCCGCGGAGACGACGACGTTCGTCGCGACGCGCCCGTCGACCACCGCCGACTTCAAGGAAGGCGTGCCCGTGCCGAACGTCAGCGCCGGGACGAACCGCACCGAGCCCTCGTGGATCTCACCGGACGGATGCGTGCTCTACCTCTTCTCGAACCGCGACGTGAAGTTCCAGATCTACCGCGCGACGCGGCCAAAATAGCCGCTACGACTCGCTACGCCTTGAGGTTCGGTCCGCGCACGAGGTTCTTCAGCATCGCGACGAGCGCCTCCCAGAGCGTCACCGTTCGCGGCTCGGTGACCCGCGCGAGGAGCAGGTGCGCGCTTGGTCGAGGAACGAAGGACCCCGCGCAGTCGGTGCATCGAAGCAGCTCGACGCTGTTCAAGAGCTCCGCCTCGGACGCGTCCTGGAACTTGTAAAGCTCGGGGATGAGCATCTGCATGCAGCGCGGGCACGCGTTGCTCCCCTTCGAAGGCATGCGCGGATCGCGCATCGGCGATGCGTGGGCGGGGATGACGCCGGGTGGCGGCGTCCCACGGTGCACGCGCGCGGCCTCGGCCTCGGTCGCGAGCGTCTCGATGTTGCCGTCGAACCAATCGATCCACAGCCCGCCGCATTGATCGCAAACGTCGACCTCCGCGGAGGGCACGGGCTCGGCACGCATCACCTCACCACACCCTGGGCAGCGAACGATCGCGCCCCGGTACGCTTGATGTCCTCCACCACGCCCCGAGAGATCCATATGCGTGTGCATCATGCACGAACCGCGAGGGGAACGGCACCCGCGACCGCAACGTTTCGCGCCCGCTAACGCAATCGGCGCGCTCGCGCTCCGCGTCGGCGTCTCGCGCACCTTCGGTGATCCCTGTGCACTCGGCTCCTACTGAAATGGGCCATGACCAGCCAAATCTCTTCTGTTCGGGGAACGCGAACAGTTAGTTTCGATCAGGCTGGAGGTTTCCGATGTCGATGAACCGGACCCAGGTTTCCAACTCTCGTGCCCTGACGAGATCTCGGTGGGTTGTGCTCTCTGGAGTCCTGTTGCTCGCGGCCGCGATTGGCGGAGGTCTCGCGGCATGTGGCAGCGACGAAGACACTCCTGCCGCGCAGACCAACGACGGCGGTGAGGAGGGTGGGAACACCACGGACAGCAACATCACGCCGCTCCCTGACGGAGAGTCGATCAGCGACGCCGGCGCGGACGTCGCCTGCCTCGACGCGACACCCGACGCCGAGGCGATCGATTGCACCGGCAAATGCGGTCCGGTGAAGGATCCCTGCACGGGCGTCATCAAGCAATGCGGCGGCTGCACGAACGGAACGACCGCCGACGGCGGCGATGCCGGTCCACGCGTCTGCGATCTCGCGACGAACTCGTGCTCCGCGCCGAAGCGAACGTGCGCCGATCTCGGCGCCGAGTGCGGGACGATCAAGAACAGCTGCGGTGACTACCTCGACTGCCCCGACGGCAACCCGAAGGGCTGCGGCGCAGGCAAGGAATGCGATCCCGACACGCACAAGTGTCGCGACTGCCAAGCGGTCACGTGCAAGGACCTCGGCATCGAGTGCGGTCACGCCTGGCTTGGCTGTGGCGAAGACATACCTGCAAACTACACAGATTGCGGCAGCTGCGGCGCCGGCAAGACGTGCAACAACGTGTTCCACACCTGCGAGCCGACCGTCGGTACTCCCTCGTGCACGGCGGTGAAGACCGCCAAGGAGCTCTGCGACGCGGCGAAGGCCTCGACGAAGGGCGTCGAATGCGGCGTCATCTCGAACGGCTGCGGCGGCACCGTGAACTGCGACACCGTCGCTGGCTTCGGCTGCAAGAACGGGGAGAGCTGCGGCGTGCACGGCATCGCCAATCGTTGTGACCCGAAGTCGACGCCCGACGAGTGCAAGGCGCAAGGCAAGAACTGCGGCACGATCAAGAGCGCGTGCACCGGCGCGACGATCAACTGCGGCGACTGCGCGACGGGTCAGGTCTGCAACGCCAACGGCGTCTGCGGTCCGCCTTGCACGCCGAAGACGTGCGCGGACTTCGCGGCGTTCCAGTGCGGAACGTTCGACGACTCGTGCGGAGGCACGCTGACGTGCGGGACGTGCCCGAATGGCCCGTGCGACAACACCACGCACACGTGCTGCGCGGGCTTCGCGTGCAACACGACGTACGCCGGCAAGTGCGGCCTCGACTTGCCGAATGGCTGCGGACAAAACGTCATCGACTGCACGTGCACGAACCCCGCGACGTGCACGGCCGACGGCGGCGTCTCCCCTGCCCCGCCGGTGACGACCGGGACGGGCATGTGCTGCACGCCAAAGACAGCCACGTCCTACACGAGCCAAGGCCAGTGCGGCACGAACCTGCCGAACGGCTGCGGCCTCAACAACATCAACGCCAGCTGCGGCGGCGGCAAGGAGTGCGTGAACAACGCGAACGGTCAACCGGGACCCGCGCCGCCTCCAGGCACCGTCGGCTCGTGCTGCACGCGTACCGACACGTGCACGCAAACGGCCGGACAGTGCGCCCCCGTTCAGAACTCGTGCAGGCCCGCGGGCACGACCGTGAGCTGCAACGGCAACTGCAGCACGGTCGGCACGACGTGCTTCAACAACAACTGCTGCACGCCCGCGGCCGCGTGCACGCTGAACGGCGGCGAGGGTGGCGAGTGCAACACGACGCACAACCCAGTCACGCCAGGTTGTGGCTCGTCGATCGACTGCGCTTGCAAGGGCGGCCGCACGTGCTGGTGCGCCAACCACACGTGCGTCCCGGGCGTCGACGGCGCTGGCGTCTGCAAGTCGGCCCTCACGTGCGGAACCGCTCCGTACGCCGGCAAGTGTGGCACGCAGCTCGACAACGGCATCGGCGGCAAGATCGACTGCGGCTGCGCGACGGGCAAGACGTGCGACGCCGCGACGCCTGGCGCGATCGGCGACTGCCAGTGCAACAACGGCACGGGCGCTCCTTACAACTGCGGCAACGTCCCGAACGGACCGTCGAGCCCGACGGGCGACAAGTGCGGTCCGTTCAACGACGGCTGCGGCGGCACCATCACGTGCAACTGCCCTGGGGGCCAGACGTGCAACACCTCCGCAAACCCGAACGTCTGCTGCACGCCCGCGGTCTGCCCTGCCCAAGGCATCGGCAGCGCGTGCGGCGCCCTCACGAACGGCTGCGGCGGCACGATCAACTGCGGCTGCCCGAGCGGCGCAGGCAACGAGAACTTCACGTGCACGGCAGGCACCTGCCAGTGCGTGAAGGACACGTGCAAGGGTCGAACAGGCACGCCACCCGATCGCTGCGGCGGTCTTCTCTCGTGTGGAGGTTGAGCCATGAAACAGAGCAACCTCTACGCAACGGCTCAGGCAACGGGCCACGCGAAGACCATCGCAAGCCTCCTCACGATCGCCGGCGTGGCGATCGCCACCTCGGGAGCGCTCGGCCTCGCGGCCTGCGGCTCCGACTCGGAAGCCACCGACAACACCTCGTCATCGAGCGGAAGCACGAGCGGCTTCATCGGCGATGACGGTGGTGGCAACAACCTCGACGGCGAAGGCTGCGCCACGACGACGAAGAAAGCCGAGAAGCAACCGGTCGACATGGTCATCGGCCTCGACACGAGCTTCTCGATGGACTTCGACAGCAAGTGGCCGAACGTCCGCGACGCGCTGAAGACGTTCGTGTCGAATCCCGCCTACGCCGAGCTGAAGGTCGGTCTTCAATTCTTCCCGATCCGCAAGCAGTGCAGCGTCCCGGACTACCAAGCGCCCGCCGTCCCGCTCACCTTGCAGCCCCAAGCCTCCGGCCCGATCGGCGCCGCGCTCGATCTGCAGCAGATGTCCGGTGGAACGCCGATGGTCCCGCTGCTCCAAGGCCTCTCGAAATACCTCGTCGCCAACCTCACCCCAGGCCGAAAGCCCGTCCTCGTCCTCGCCACCGACGGCTTCCCCGACGACACCTGCCTCGCCGGCGACTCCGCGACGGGCGCGCTGCCGAACACGCTCGACAACGCGGTCGCCGTCGCCGACCTAGCGTTCAAGGGCACACCTTCGATCACGACGTTCGTCATCGGCGTCGGCGGCGAGCTCAAAGCCCTCGACGCCATCGCCGCCGCCGGCGGCACCGGCACCGCGACGCTGATCGACACGGGCGGCAACGCGCAAGCGTCCCTCCTCGCCGCGCTCGACGGCATCCGACGCAAAGCGATCCCCTGCGACTACGACATCCCGACAGGCCAGATCGACGCCAAGCAAACGAACGTCACGTACACCCAAGCAAGCGGCCAGACCTCCCAGCTCGTCTTCGTCGGCAACGAAGCCGGCTGCGCCAAAGCCCCCAACAACGGCTGGTACTTCGACAACGAAGCCGCCCCGAAAAAAGTCATCCTCTGCGCCGCCACCTGCGACGCCGTCAAAGTCGACGACATCGGCCACGTCGACCTCGTCTTCGGCTGCCCCCGCGTCGGCGTGAACTAACGCACGCGTTCGCGCAAACGCGATCGTGACGTGTCCCAAGCGAACGGTCGAGCGCCACAAAAATTCCCGCGCCAAGGTGGCCCGATCTGGCCCGGGCCACCCCCGTGCCATGGCCCGGCCATATGGTCACAAAAAGCGCCCCTCGACCCCATGGAGAAATTGTGTGGCTAGCCCTGCACCTAGACCTGGTGGGCGGAGGGGTGGCGGGGGTGGTGGCGTTGGCATCCGAAATGCTAGGCGCGGCGGCATGAGTCCTTGGTCGTTTCAACACAAGCACTGTCACCTCGCCATGGTCGCTCTTGGGCGGAAGGTCTTTCGGGACGACGCCGTGGAGGCGCGTTTAGGGAGCCGGAGGATTCGGCACGCGCTTCAGGTGCTCGTCGATGAGATGACGCCGGCGCGGTTCGATTTTCTCTACGCCATTTCGCTCGAAGGGAAGCAGTGCACGCTGCGGCAGCTGCGGAAGCACTTGGGGCTTCATCCTTCGACGATTTCGAAGATGGCGAGGCGGCTCGCGGAGCTTGGGTTCGTGCGGCGTTTCGGCGACGACTGGGACCGGCGGCGCGTTTACGTGCAGTTTACACGGATGGGGCTGAAGGCGTTCGAGCGTGCGTTTCGCGTCGTGTTCGAGCAGGGCGTCGTGGCGGGGGTGTTCACCAGGCTCCTTCGCACCGACGACGAGCTGCTCAGGCACTTCGAGCGGAGCTACGGGATCGTGTACGTGTTTCGACGCGCGGTCCTTCGGCCGGACAAGCACTTCGTGCCGCCGATGCTCTACCGCATTCCTGACAACCCCTTCGATTGAGCGCGCGGCTCTGCGAACGCGAGGACGTACCCGTCGGCGTCGAGGCTGTAGGCCGCGTTATGGCCCCAGTCGCGCGCTTCGAACGGCGATAGCTCACGTGCGCCATACGCGAGCGCCCTCGCGTGATGCGACTGCGGGTCGTCGACGAGGAGATAGAGCTCGGCGCGGCCTGGCGCCTCGAGCTTCGATGGGTCGATCGCACCTCCGAGTAGACGTGTGATGCCAGACTCTGGCATCAGCGCGAGGACGGCTCCTGGCGCGATCTCGATCTCCGTCATTCCTGGCACGTCGAGGCGCGGCGTTCGTTCGAGCACCGCCGCATAGAAGTCGCGGCTCGCCGCTTGGTCGCGGACGTAGAGGACGACGTGCATCGCGCACGTTGGCTTCGCTTCGGGCATCGCGGTGCGGGTCACGTTGGCTTCGCTTCGGGCATCGCGGTGCGGGTCACGTTGGCTTCGCTTCGGGCATCGCAGTGCGGGTCACGTTGGCTTCGCTTCGGGCATCGCGGTGCGGGTCACGTTGAGTGCGGGTCACGTTGGCTTGGCTGCGGGCTTCTTCGCTTCGGGCTTCGCTTCAGCCTTCGCTGCGCCCTCTTTGCGAAGGCCTAGCAGGCCTTTCATGAGGGCCACGAAGCGATCCCACGGTACGGGCTTGAGCGCCTTCGTCGCGTCGGGGCGCGCCTGGCTTTGCGGCGGCGGCTCGTCATGGTGCGACGAGAGCCACGAGAGGACCTCCGCGCTCGATCGCGAGACGAACGAGCCCATGCAGTCCTCGCATCGGAGGAGCTCGGCGCCCGTCTTTCCTGCGACGATCGAAGTCCGGTCTTCGATGCGGGCGCTCGCGACCTCCGCTTTCACCTCGTAGCGCTCCGCGACGAGCTGGCGCGCATGACAGCGTGGACACGCGCCGATCGCGACGGCCTCGTTGCGGGACGGGCGGCCTTCGTCCTTCGACGAAGGCGCGGCGACGGTGGTCGTGGTCGTGGTCGTGGTCGTGGCCGTGGTGGCTGTGGTGGCTGCTGCAGGCGCTGGGCCGGGATCGCTCGTGCGCAAGGTCTCCGTCGCGATCACGCGGACCTCGCCGTCGAACCAGTCGACCCACATGCCGCCGCACGCGTCGCAGACGTCGACCTCCGCCTTCGCCTCCTCGAGGTTGTGTTGGCGCATCGGCTCGCCGCAACCCGGACAACGGATCGCCACGCCCTTGTAGCCGCCAATACGTCCCGTGAGATCGGCGCTCGTCATGACCCGATCGCAGCGCGACTCGGGCCAAAGCGCAAGTCAGTGATGGATATGGTCGCGCGTGAGACCAGGGTGCGTCGGATCGCCCGGCTCGTGACGCGGATTCGCGGTCTCCTTCGAGCCGTCGCGCGCGGTCATGCCGGTGAGGATGTCTTTGCCGTAGATGAACTGGTCGCGCGAGTCGTACGGCACGGCGTGGATGCCCGTGTCCATACGGATGGCATCGCACGGGCACGCCTCCACGCAGAAGCCGCAGAAGATGCAGCGCAGCTCGTCGATGACGAACTTCACCGGGAAGCGCTCGTAGCCGCGACGCTTGTCGCCTTCGGGGTACTCGCCCGCCTCGATGAAGATGCACTGCGCGGGGCATGCCGTGGAGCAGCAGAGGCACGCGACGCAACGCGGGCTGTTGTCTTCGCGAAGCGTGAGGCGGTGAACGCCGCGGAAGCGCTCTGGGTAGGGTCGCTTCTGCTCCGGGTAGCTGATCGTCGTGACGCCGTCTTCCCATCGCTCCGTCACCGGGTCGGGGCGGATGCCTCGAACCATGTCGCGCGTGTTCTTGAAGAAGTGGCGCATCGTCGTGCCGAGACCTTTGAAGATCTCCGGGAGGTAAGACTGCACGGTCGCGGTCTTCTCGACGTACTCGACCACCTTCGCGTTGGTCGGTGAGGCAGGCTTCTTTGGAAAGGCTCGCGGCATCGGTTTGGGGCGACCATACCCAGAAATCACGTGGAATTCCACAATGGATCGCGGGCACGGCCAGCGGGCGGGCTTTTCGCGGCCGAGGTGGCCGCTCGCCCGCGAACGAGGAACGGATACGATGACCTCATGAGCAGCGACGACGGGCGGCAACACGAGCTCGAGACCACGTTCGCCCCAACAAACACCACAGCCCCCGCAGGCACCGCAGCCGCAACAAGCGCCGCAGCCCCAGCCGCAACAAGCGCCGCAGCCCCCGCAGGCACCGCAGCCGCCGCAACCTCCGCAAGCGCCGCAGCCTCCGCAACCACCGCAGCCTCCGGTCAGCACGTCAACGCCGAGCTCGATGCGCTCGCTCGACGTGCGGACGCGCTTCGCGCTGCGATCGCCCGCGCGCGCGCCGACCTCGAGGCGGCGAAGGCCGAGGAGCAAGCCATCGCCGCACGCCTCGCAGAGCTTCAACGCACCGGTGACGGAGACGAGCGGCGCGTGAAGCGGCAGGAGTCGACCGCGCTGACAACGGGCGTCCTTCATCGGCTCGAACGCCGCGAGGCGTGGAAGGTCGCGCTCGCAGGTGCCGCCGCCGCGACGCTCCTTGGGGCGACGATCCTCGGGATCGATCAGCTCGCCTTTGCGCCGGCGGAGCATGCCTCGACGATCCCGTTCACGACGCCTGCGCCGGCCCTGCCGGTCGTCACGCCCGCGGCGACGGCGTCGATCGACAACGAACCGTCGGCTCCCTCACCGCACGGCGTCGTGATCGGCGCCTCGCTGGCGGACACGCACCCCTCCCCGCCGCCGACCACGACCGCCGCGATCCGTCGACGACGACCTGCGATGGTCGCTCCGCCCACCGACGAGGACGACCCGAACGCGAGCGCGAACATGAGCGGCGCGCCGCTGGCCGCGCCGAATCGCATGGGAGCGCTCACGGTGGTGTGCCTGCCGAAATGCGACGCCATCTTCGACAACGGCGTCCCGATCGGCCCCGGCCATGTCTTCCATCGACCGGTCATCGCTGGACGGCACGTGCTCGTCCTCACGGCGCCGAACGGCGCGCGCAAGAGCCTCACCGTCGAGGTCACGCCCGAGCAGGTTCGCGAGATCCGCGTCGCGATGGATGCGCCGCGGACCGCGAACGCGCGGAACGACAAGACTGACGTCTTCTGACGCCTGTCTTCTGAGCCTACGAAGGCTACGCCGTGATCGGCGCTTCTTTGGTGCCGCCGGCTGCGGCCGCGAGCTTCGCGCTCGAGCCGACGATCGACTCGTTGTGTGGAGGTGTTCGTGCGAAGCCGATGACCGCCCAGATGATGAGGCCCGTGAGGGTCGCGGCGGTGATGCCTTGCGTGACGTCGGCTGCGACCTTGAGGCCGTTCGCCGTCGAGTCGCCCGCAGACTGGAGCGCCAGCCACACGATGCCCGTCGCGAAGATGTTCGCGAGCGAGGCCGGCAGGAGGACGGTCCAGCCGAGCTTCATGAGCTGGTCGTAGCGGAATCGCGGGAGGCTCCAGCGAACGAACGCTTGCAGCCAGCAGATGAGGATCGTCTTCCCGAAGAACGAGAGGACGCCGATGATCGTCACCCAGATGTGCGGCAGGCGCGTGTGGAGGAGCACGGACTCGCCGAACGCGATCGTGAGGCCGTCACGGTGGAGGAACGGCATGTTCCAACCGCCAAGGAAGATCGTGACGAGGAGCATCGAGCTCGTCGCCACTTCCATGTACTCGGCGAAGTAGAACATTCCGAACTTCATGCCGGAGTACTCGGTGAAGTACCCGCTGACGAGCTCGCTCTCGGCCTCGGGGAGGTCGAACGGGATGCGCTTCGTCTCGGCGATCGCGGACGCGAAGAACAAGAAGAACGCGACGGGCTGCACGTAGATGCCCCACGTGTTCTCGCCCTGCCACATCACCATGTCCTCGAGGCGAACCGAGCCGTAGATCATCATCGCGCCGATGAGCGTGAGGCCCATCGTGACCTCGTAGCTGACCATCTGGCTCGCGGCGCGAAGGGCGCCCATGAGCGAGAACTTGTTGTCGCTCGACCAGCCTGCGATCGCGGCGCCTACGATGCCCTGACCGGCCATCGCGAAGACGTAGAGGATGCCGACGTTGAGCGGCGCGATCTGGAGCGGGATGGAGCCGCCGGCGCTCGCGAGGCCGTAGCGAGAGACCGCCGGCCACACCGTCTCGGGCGAGAAGCCTTGCGGGCAGGCGCCGTTCGTCATCGCGGCGTACTGCGCGCCGTTCTTGCAGACCGTGCGCACGATCGACTCGGGGCTGATGACATCGCCAAACGGAATGACCGCTGTGAGCGCGATGACGGGCGCCAGCGCGAGCATCGGCGCGAGGCTGAAGAGGAGCTTGTCTGCCTTCGGCGGCATGAAGTCCTTCTTGGTGAAGAACTTGAGGCCGTCGGCAGCGGTGTGGAGGAGACCGGCGACCCGGATCTCGATCCCGAACAGCTTGAAGCCTGCGCGGTTCGGGCCGACGCGATCTTGCATCATCGCGCCGCCGCGACGGTCGTACCACGTGAGGAGCGCGCCGATGTTCACGACGAAGCCGACCATCACGAGGATTTTTACGGCGGTCCAGACGACCGACATTCCGAAGCTCATTGCGTCACCTGTGCTTCGAGGGTGGGTTGCGACGGCGCTGCCGCCGCGGCCATGAGGTTCGAGCGGACGTCCTTCAGCTTCGTCCACGTGGGCTCGAGGCCGAGCGCGATCGCGATCGCGCGGAGCTGCTCCCACGCGGGCTTCGACGAGCCTTGCGGCTCGATCGCCTTGTCGGAGAGCTGGCGGAGATTCTGGCGGTTGACGTACGTCCCCGAGGCTTCGGCCCACGACGTCGCCGGCAGCGTGATGTGCGCGGCCTCGGTGAGCGCGCCTTCGTGCGACGCGACGGTCACGAGCGCGCTGACCATGCCGAGCGCGGTCGCGTCCTCGGGGTCGTTTCGCGGCGTGACGCCGCCGAGCGCGATCACGTGCGCGACCTTGCCCTGGCGGATGTCTTCGATGAGCTGCGGGAACGGACGCAGCGTGGGGACGAGCTCGACGACGCCCGCGGTGTTCGGGTTCTTGTCCTCGTCGATGAGGATGTCGTCCTTGTAGCCGGGGCCTGCGCCGGTGACGTAGATCGTCTTCGAGCCGGCGAGACGCGCGAGCTCGCGGAGCGCCCAGTTGTCCTCGAGCGAGTGCTGCGCGGAGAGGACGAACGCGATCGAGTCCTTCGGCGTGTCACCGAAACGCTTCGTGATCTCGGCGAGGGCGCTGTCGACGCTCGCCTTCTTGCTCTTCACCTTCGCGTTCGTGACGCGGCCGACGTGCGCGGCGCGGTACGAGAGCATGCCCTCGTCGCACATCCAGTACTTGTTCACCGCCTCGTTGTCGCGCGGGCGGTAGCGATACGCCTTGTTCCAGCGCGGATCGAAGTCGAGGTGCGCGTTGCAGCCCGTCGCGCAGCCTTGGCAGATGCTCTTCGCGGTGCGGAGGAACCACACGCGCGCCTTGAAGCGGAAATCCTTCGTCGTGAGCGCGCCGACCGGGCACACGTGCTCGGTCATGAAGGTGTAGTGGCCTTCGAGCTGGCGACCCGGCGCGACGAAGATCTCGTTCAGGTTGCCGCGCTCGCGCATATCAAGGACGGGATCCTTCGCGACCTCTTCCATGAAGCGGATGCAGCGCGTGCACATGACGCAGCGCTCGGCGTCGTAGACGATCGTGGGGCCGAACACGACGGCCTTCGGCTTGTGAATGGGCTCGTCGCGCATGCGCTTCGGCGCGTGCTGGTGCTCGAGCCAGTAGTCTTGGAGCTTGCACTCCCCGGCCTGGTCGCAGATCGGGCAGTCCACCGGGTGATTGAGGAGGAGCAGCTCCTGCACGGTGGAGCGCGCCTCGGCGACGTGCTTGCTCGTGTCGGCGAGGACCTCTTGGCCTTCCGTCGCGGGGTACTGGCAGGCAGGCTGAAGCTTCGGCTTCTGCTGCGGGCGGTAGTCGCCGAGCGCCGGATCCCACTGGAGGATGTCGAGCATCATCGCGCGCTGGTTCGCCGCGGGCTTGATCTCGACGAGGCACATGCGACAGTTCGCAGGCGCCGAGAGCCCTGGGTGCCAGCAGTAGTGAGGGATTTCGATTCCCTGACGTGCCGCGGCCTTGATGATGGAGTCCCCTTTTTCGAAGGGGATGTCTTTTCCGTCGAGCTTGAAGGTGGGCATAGCTTCCGCTGGGCCCGGATTTACGACGAATCCCTGGCGGTTGGAAGCTTGTTCCGTGACCGGCGAAGATTTTGCTGGGGATCCCGGCGGCCGCAGCGCCGTTTCGAGCCGGATCCTGGCTGTCCCTACGGAAGGCTGATCAGGCCGAGACGCGCGAGGCGTTCGAGGATCGCCTTGACCTCGTCTTCGAGCATCCCGGACATGTCGACGATCGCGCCCATCGTGTTTCGTCCGTCGACGAGCGAGAGGACGAACGCAGCGCGCGTGTCGATCGGCGCCTTGGCGATCATTCCGCGCGACGCGACGAGCTTCGGGGCGCTCTCACGAACGGACTTGCGCGCGAGCTTGACGGCGCCGATGCCGACCTCGTCCACCGTCACGGGCGGGCGACCGCTCCGCGCCTTGCGGCGCGTGCCCGTCGGAGCCTCGGGCTCCCACGAAGCCGTCTTCCGCGGCGGGTTGGATCGCGGCGCCTGCCCGGGCGTCAGCGACGCGCGCGGCGGGTTCGGCGAGACCGACTCCTTCGTCTGGATCGGAGCGTCGTCCGGATCCTCACGGCGAACGCTGTCACGAAGGCGGGGCCGCGACGCGTCGCGCGACTCGGGGACCGGCTCGTCCGGGTGGCTGCGAAAGCTCTCCCGAACGCGCTTCATCTCGGCGCTGTCCATGCGGGGCATTCCTCCGCCGCTGCCGAGACCCGGCTCTGTCTTCGTCTTGTTCGTTGGTGGCTTCGGCGGCATTACTTCGTCTCCCCTCCACTAGCCTCGCGACCAGAAGCGATCAAATGGATCGCCGTGTCTCCTGGCCGGACACCAAGCGAAAGCCCTCTTCGATGAGGCGCCGAATTCGCGTTCTCGTCAAGGCGCGACGCGGACGCGACCCACATTTTTCCTGGCGAATTTGGCGTTTTGCTCGGGGCGCGGACTCCCCTCGTGGCTTCCTGCTGCAGCGGTATGACGAGCGCGATCACTTGCTAAGGAGCCAAACGGCACGCGCGGTTCGGCGTTCAGCGTGGGGCGAAGATCGTCGCTATCAAGCACCGATTTACATCGTAAGGGGAACACCGCGTCTCCGTTCGCTTTCTCGAATTGGTCGCTCCGCTGTCCAGGCCGAGCCGGAGGATCGACCCAAGTGCTACGATGTACGGCCGTTGTCCTCCCCTATCTCGTCCGGGCCCACTCCCGCGGCGACCTTAAACCCAGCCGCTGTGCTCAAGAGCGAAGCGTGGACGATCGCCCGCCTCGCGACGCCGATCGCGATGGCGCAGTTCGGGCTTACGGCGATCGGCCTCGTCGACGTCGCGGTGCTCGGTCATGCCTCGGCCACCGATCTGGGTGGCGCGAGCGTCGGTCGATCGATCAACTTCGCGGCGATCGCCGTGGGCATCGGCGTGGCCTCGGCGCTCGAGCCGCTCGCCTCCCAGGCCGTCGGCGCGAGCGATCGCCTCGACGCCTGGCGTTCGCTTCGCGCGACGCTCGCCGCGTCGTTCCTCGTCTGGGTCCCATGCGCCGTCCTCGCGATCGCCGCCACGTACACGCTCGGCCTCATCGGCGTCGAGCCCGAGCTCATCGAGCCGGCGCGCGCCTTCGTCTATCCGAACCTCCCCGGGATGCTTGCATTCTGCATCTTCCTCAGCGCCAAGTCGTTCCTCCAGGCGCACGAGCGCACGATGCCGTCGCTCGTCGCCTCGGGCGTCGCGAACGTCGTGAACATCATCGTGTGCAACCTCCTCGTGCGGGGCGACGAGGCGCTCGTCGCGATCCATTTGCCGGCGGTCGGCTTTCCGCGCCTCGGCGCGTTCGGCGCCGGGCTCGCGAACACGATCTCGACGTGGGTCCTCGCGCTCTGGGTGCTCGCCTCCGTCTGGAAGATGCGGCCCGTCTCGGGCCACGGAGAGGGCGCGAACGCCGAGGTGCCCGAAGGGAGCGAGCTGCCCATCCGCAAGGTGCTTCGCATCGGCATGCCGATCGGCCTTCAGCTGCTCGCCGAGATCGGCGTCTTCGCGTTCGTCGCGGTCCTCGCCGGACGCCTCGGCCGCGTCGCCGTGAGCGCGCATCAGATCGCCATCGGCCTCGCGAGCTTCACGTTCATGGGCGCGCTCGGCATCAGCGGCGCGACCGCCGTTCGCGTGGGCCATGCGATCGGTGAGCGGCGATCGCCGCGCGCGCCCGGCCTCATCGGCATCGCCCTCGGGGCGCTCTTCATGTCATGCAGCGCGGTCGCCTTCCTCGCTCTCCGTCGTCCGCTCGTCGCGGCCTTCACCGAAGACGCCGCCGTGATCGAGCTCGGCGCGAGCCTGCTCGTCGTCGCCGCGGCCTTCCAGCTCTTCGACGGCGTCCAGGGCGTCGCGGCGGGCGCGCTTCGGGGCGCGGCCGACGTGCGCTTCTCGTTCGTCGCCAATGTCGCCGCGCACTGGCTCGTCGGCTTCCCTCTCGCGATCTGGCTCGGCTTCTACGCCGGCTTCGGCGCGAAGGGCCTCTGGATTGGTCTCCTCGCGGGGCTCGCGCTCGTCGCGATCGCGCTCCTCTGGCGCTTCATCGTCATCGCGAAGCGCCCGATCTCGCGGCTCGTGTGACGTCGGCCAGGACGCCGTTACGGGTTCGCGTCGACGATGATCGTACCGACCTCGGTGTCGTGGAGCGCTTGGCCGATCGCGTCCGCGCATTTGTATTGTTGCGTGAACCCGGTCCGCATCTTGTAGACGCCTGGCGCGGTCGGCGCCTTGATGCTGAAGCTCACGTCGGAGCCCGCGCTTCCAGGAAACGTGTTGGGCTGAACGCTCACGAGGCAGGTCGCCGCCGAGGAGATCCCAAGCGTGATCTGATCGATGCACGTCGGGCAGTTGCTCTGGCCGTTCCACACCGCGGCGCCGGCCTTTCCCGCGACGGTCGCGCCGGGCTTCACGTGGACGATGGGTCCGCCGGACGCGGTGAAGCGAACGTTCTCGACGATGTGATGGGTCTCGGTCGCGAGCGACGAGTTGACGTGGACCGTCATCTCGTGAATCGTCGAGCCCGTCGCCGCCACCCATCGAATGCGGGTGCCTTCGGCGAGGTTCTGGAGCGTCACCTTCCCGATCCCCGTCTGCGAGCTCGAGTCGGGTGCGCTGCCGTCCGTCGTGTAATGGATGGGCGTCATCTCGTCGAAGGCGCTGATCGTCCAGATGATCGGCCTCTGGTACGTGAGACTGCCGCTCGGATGAAATGGCGAGATCGCCGTCGCAGGCTCGCCGGTGGGCATCGGCTGCGCAGGGGTGTTGCTCGCAGGCGGCGCGCTCGGGATCTCCGAGGCCGGGACGTCTTGAATGGGAGTTGGCGCCTTTCCGTTCGAGCTGCTGCTCGCCGGGGTCTTCGGCGCGCCGCTCGCGGGCGTTTGGCCCGTCGGGTCGTCTCCGCTGAGCGGCTCGATTCCTCCGGAAGTGCTCACGCCACAACCGGCGACCACCAGCAGCGCAGCGAATGGAAGAATTCTGTGCACCATACAACCGTTCCCTTCGCGCTCCCTCCGTGCAAAGCGCGATCCGTCGGACGAGCACCGGTTTCACCATGGGAAGACAATGTTCCACCCAGGTCGTCCGGATCGTGCGCGACTTGCGCAAGGCTCACATGCTCACCGGATCTGCGCGCCGGGAGCGCTTGGATCGCGGCGCAACCAACGCTCGCGCACATGCCGGCCATCTCGCGCGTTCGAAAGAGGAGCGCAGGTGCAGGAACAATCCGCCACGTGCGTTACTCTGAAGCGTGACTGGATCGTCATGAAGAACCTCCTCCGCTGTCCGAAGTGTGCGTCGAAGCGAATCTGGGTGATCGAGAAGTACCGCGTGCCGGGTGAGAGCGCGGACGGCCGCGAGCTTCCGGTCGTCCCGCACCAGCCAGATCCAGCCGCCGCGAAGAGCGTCCTCGGCGCGCAGTGGGGCCGCGTCCGCCCGCAAGGTCACTTCGACCTCTTCCTCTGCGATGGGTGCGGCTACTCGGAGCTCTGGGCCGATGGCTTCCGCGGCCTCACCCCGGATCCAGCGCGAGGCATCAAGTTGATCGACACGACGAACGCGAAGGACGGTCCGTTTCGATGAGCACGGTGCTCATGAACCCTGCGCGGCTCGCTCGACGCCTCGTCGCGAGCGCGCTCAGCCTTGGCGCGCTCGCCGCGCTCGCGCAGACCGCCCCGTCGGATTGGTGGATCCTCGGCGTTCCGCTCTCGCTCTTGGTCGTCGCCGCGTTCACGGTCCATGTCACGAAGCTCGGGCCGCAGCTCCTCGCGCGCGCGGTGTGGTGGTCGAACCTCGCGCTCGGCGTCGTGCTCACCGTCGTTGGAAACGGTCGCGAGCGAACGGGCGGCGTCGAGCTCGCGTGCACGTGCGGTGTCGCGCTGCTCGCGATCGGCAGGGACGGGCTCGCCGAGGCGACGGAGACCGACGCGTACGCGCCCGCTGCGTTTCGTAGCTCGCTGCTGCTCTTGATGGTGTTCGCGCTCGCCGACGCGCAGACGTTTTTGCTCTTCGCCGTCGTCGCGCTCGTCGGTCGTGGCGACTCGGCGGGCTTGGGCCTCTTGATGGCCTTCTCCGGCGTCGCGTACCTGATCGGGTTTCTTGGCCTCTACCGCGTCGCGCTGTGGGGCGCGCTCGTCACGGTCGCGACTTCCGCGCTCATGTTCGTCATCGTGACGCTCGGCATCGTGCACGTGGACGGCGAGCTGCGCGGCTTCTTCTCGGTCTTGAACGGCGTTCACGTCCTCGCGGCGTCGCCGATGCTCTTCTCGGTGCTCACCGGAAAGCGGCTGCCTACGCCATCACCGTTCGTTCGCCGCGTCGGGTCGGTCGGCGTGATCGTGGGCCTGCTCGTCCTCAGCGTCGTGTGCAGCGCCTTTCACTGAGTCACGACTGCGCGCTTCTGTGCGATCGCCCTCACGACGCGAGCATCTTCTTCCGCGGCACCTCTCCGCTGCTTCCACCTTCGCCCTCCTCGCGGCCGCGGTCCTGACCGGGTGACTCGAGCGTCTCTCCGCCACGGTAGATCGGCCGAGGCGGCGTGGGCGTGGGCGTCGGGGTCGGCGTGGGTGTCGGGATCGGAAAGCCGTCAGGTCCGCGCGGGTTCGTCGATCGGACCGTCGGCGCAGGCTCGGAGTCGCGATCGGTGACGGGGCCAAAGAGCGCGTCTTTGCTGTCGACGGTGACGGGCGTGGGCGGCGACCCAAGGCTTGGTGGCTCGGCGGGCGTGCCGGCGCTCTTCACCGTCGCGTCGAGCTTGCGCGGCGGCGGCGGTGGCGGCTTGAGCGGTGGGATCCCGACGCCAGGCGGCGCGGGCACGCGTTGCATGCCCGACTCACGTGGACGGCGCGTCGGCTCGGCGAACGCGAGCGATGCGATCACCGGGACGTCGATCGCGCGGAGCCACCGCATCGCGGTCGGCGCGGCGATCCACACGTCGGGCGGCAGCCTGCCCGTCAGGATGGCCTCCGCCACAGCCGACGTCGTCATAGGCCCCATCGGTGGCCCATCGACTCGGTATACCAACCACTCGGACTCCGTCTCGCGACGATTCTCGGACACGACTCTCCGCGTTTTGCAGGCGCGGCGTTTCTACCAGCTCCCCGTTACCGGTTCGTGCTGCCGTGTGTAGTCGCCTCTCGCGCGTCGGGCAAGCTCTTCACGTTGGGGCTCTGCCCCAAACCCCGCGCATGCGACCGATTTGCGCTCCGCGCAAACGGATCCCCCTTCGCTCGAAGACTCGCTCAGGGGTCGCATGCTTCACGCTCAACATGGGGCTCCGCCCCAAACCCCGCGCATGCGACCGATTTGCGCTCCGCGCAAACGGATCCCCCTTCGCTCGAAGACTCGCTCAGGGGTCGCATGCTTCCTCGGCGGACGCGCGAGGTGGATCCGACGGGTTGGACCGAACGGCCGGGTCGCTCCGATTCAGGATGCGGCGGCGATGCGTGTCGTCTCGTGGACGGCTGGGCGAGCGCCGAGCACACGCACGCGGACGCCATGCGAGGGACCCATCGTGATGTTGCGGCGGACCGATCGCTCGACGTAGCTCGGCTCGGCGAGCTCGAGCTCGAGGTCGCACGCGATCGTGGCGATCGCGATCGCGAGCTCGGCCTCGGCGAACGCCGCACCGAGGCAACGGCGCTGGCCGCCGCCGAACGGAAGGAACTCGCCTGCGTGGTAGCTGCGATCGAGAAATCTCTCGGGCTTGAACTCGTTCGGTTTTGGGAAGACGCGCTCGTCGTTCAAGATCGATCCGATCATCACCGCGATGTGATCGCCCGCAGGCACCGTCCAGTCGCGGATCGTGAGCGGAGATCGGCAGCGGCGGACGACGTCCGTGACGACCGGCTCGATCCGAAGCGACTCCGAGGCGACCGCCTGCAGATACGGGAGGCGCGCGAGCTGCTCGGCCGTGCATGCGGGCCCGAGCGCGGCGACCTCCTTGCGCACACGCGTGAGGACGGACGGCTCGCGAAGCATCCAGTAGACCGCCCATGCGATCGCGATCGCGCTCGTCTCGTGCCCCGCGAGGAGCAGCGTGATGAGGTGGTCCTTGATCTCCGCGTCGCTCATCGGGGCGCCGTCGTCGTAGCGCGTCGACAAGAAGAGGCCGAGCAGGTCCTCGCCCAGGTCACCCTGCTTGCGTCGCTCGTCGACGAGCGACATCACCCACGCGTCGAACTCCGCGCGCACCCCGAGGTATTTGCGCCACGGCGGGAACCACGGCTTGTGAAGCCGCTTCGTCGTGATGATCGCGGGGTTGAAGCCGTGGGTGATGCCGATGAGCACCTCGCGACCTCGATCGAGGCGACCGTCGTCGGCGTTCGAGCCGAACACGGTCTCGAGGATCACGTCGAGCGTCATCGCTTGCGTGATGTCCGTCATCTTGACGACGTCGCCGACGCGGAGCGGTTTTGTGAGCGCGTCGACGTGCCGCTTCACGACGCGCTGGATCGTGCCGAGCAGCGCCTTGATCCGCGCCCCGTGGAACGGAGGATTCAGGATCTTTCGCTGCTTCTTGTGGAGCACGCCGGACGTCGCGATGACCGCGCGCTCACCGAAGATCGCCCCCACCGACTCGATCGTCTCGAACGTGTCGGGAGGCGCGGCGAAGACCTCTCGCGCGAGCGAAGCCTCGAAGACAGCCATGCCCTTGCCGAGCGCCGTGTGAAAGCTGACGGCGTCGCCGAAGTGTTGGCGCATCGAGGACGCGTACGACCTCGGTTGCATGACGAACCGTACCGTCTGCCAGATCATCGGCGTGCGCGGACCGGGCGGAAGAGCCATCCGCCCAGCGTACCGCGTCACCGTCGGGTGTCACACGAGGAGTGAGAGATCGAGAAGCGAGAGGATCGCCTCAGTGATCGCACTCGCCGCCGATCATGTTGAGCGACCCGAACGTGGGGACG
The DNA here is from genome assembly GCA_044227045.1 of Labilithrix sp. GTDB lineage: Bacteria > Myxococcota_A > Polyangia > Polyangiales > Polyangiaceae > Labilithrix. The sequence continues at coordinate 117,367 of JBGAFW010000002.1, read as the reverse complement.
ATGTCGCTCAGCATGGCGCCGTTGATCAGCATCGAGAGCCCCGACGTAATCGGGAAGCACGGCGGGCGGATACGCACGCGCGCGGGCGTCCCCGTGCCATCCGACACGAGATAGAAGCCGAGCTCGCCGTTACCGCCCTCGGTGTAGGAGTAGACCTCGCCCTTCGGGACCTTCGCGCCCTCCATCACGAGCTTGAAGTGCTGGATCGTGGCTTCGATCGTCGTGTAGACGTCCTGCTTCGGCGGGTAGATGACGCGCGGGTCATCGACGTTCACCGGGCCTTCGTCGGCCATGCGCTCGCAGCACTGCAAGATGATCTTGCAGCTCTGACGGAGCTCCGCGAGGCGGCAGAGGAAGCGATCGAGGTTGTCGCCCTTCGTGCCGACCGGGACGTCGAAGTCGACTTCGTCGTACTTGAGGTACGGGTGCGCCTTGCGGACGTCGTAGGCGCAGCCGGTGGAGCGAAGGCACGGGCCCGTCCACGAGAGCGCGATCGCGTCTTCTTGCGAGATGTTCCCGATGTTCTCGAGGCGGTCGATGAAGATGCGGTTCTTGAGGAGCATCCCCTCGCCTTCTTCGACGAGCTTCAAGATCGCCGGGATGGCTTCGCGGCACATCTCCTTCAGCGCGGGCGTGGGCGGGTTGGCCATGCCGCCGATGCGTCCGAACGAGTGCGTGAGGCGGGCGCCGGTCTCCTCTTCGAGGATGTCCCACACCATCTCGCGCGCCTTGATGTACCAGAGGAACGGCGTGAACGCGCCGAGCTCCATCGCCATCGCGCCGTTGCACGTGAGGTGATCGGAGATGCGGGCGAGCTCGCCCAAGATCATGCGGTACCACTTGCAGCGCTCGGGCACCTCGATCTCGCAGAGCTTCTCGACCGCGAGCGCGTAGCCCACGTTGTTGAGCATCGGCGAGACGTAGTTCAAGCGATCGACGTACGGGAAGACCTGCGCCCAGGTCCCGCGCTCGCACATCTTCTCGAAGCCGCGATGCAAGTAGCCGATCTGCACGTCGCTCTTCACGATCGTCTCGCCGGAGAGCTCGAGGACGATACGCACGGTGCCGTGCATCGCGGGGTGCGACGGGCCCATGTTGAGATGCATCGGCTCCGCAGGGAGCTCGAGCTCGTCGTCGTCGAGATCGAGATCGATGGGCTCCATTAGTTGTCACCTTCCTTGGGGCTTCGCCCATTCCACGAAGACGTGCTGGTCTTCGCGGATTGGCCGGCGAGCGTCTCGTGGAGCTCGCGACCTTCGTATTGCTTGCGACCGAACGACATGCCCTCGTCCGCGTGGAACGGGTCGAGCTTGCCGAGCGGAAGGCCGGCCTCCTCCTCCGTGCGGTACGGGACGAGCGGCTGCGCCTTGTTCGCGGGGTAGTCCTTGCGGAGCGGGTGCCCTTCGAACTCGGGGTACATGAGGATGCGGCGGAGATCGGGGTGACCTTTGAAGCTGATCCCCATCAGATCGTAGGTCTCGCGCTCGTACCAGTTCACGCCGACCCACACGTCACAGACGGTGTCGATCTCGGCCGACTCACCCTCGGCGTCGCCGACGCGTGCCTTCAAACGAAGGCGCTGGCGCTTGCTCACCGAGTAGAGGTGAAGGACGACCTCGAAGCGCGGCGTGCGCTCCGGGTAGTCGACGCCGCAGAGGTCGACCGGCATGTCGAACGCCATCCGCGAGTCGTCGCGGAGGAAGCGGCAGATCTCCTTCCAGCGAGACGCCTCGACCACAGCGGTGTCATCGCCGTACTCGGAGTGCGTCTCGAGGATGGCCTCGCCGAATTTCTCTTTCAGTGTCTCGAGCGCGCGAATGCTCATCTCAGGATTCCTCGGTCTGCCTACGCGACGGCTTCTTGCCAAGCTGCACGAGCTCGCGAACCGGATCTTCGCGTGGCTTCACGATGCCCGGGCGGCGATCGCCCGAGGCGTTGTGCGTGATCTTGTCTTGAAGAAGCATGAGCCCATCGAGCACCGCCTCGGGACGCGGCGGGCATCCGGGGACGTAGACGTCGCACGGGATGATTTTGTCGATGCCGGGCACCGTCGTGTAGTTGTCGTAGAAGCCGCCGCAGCTCGCGCACGTTCCGAACGCGAGGACCCACTTCGGCTCCATCATCTGCTCGTAGATGCGCTTGAGCACGGGCGCCTGGCGCTGCGAGATCGTCCCGACGACCCAGAGCAGATCGCTCTGGCGTGGCGAGAAGCGCGGGGCCTCTGCGCCGAAGCGCGCCGAGCCGTCGAAGCGGGGGCTCGTGAGCGCCATGAACTCCATCCCGCAGCACGCGGTGACGAACGGGTACTTGAAGAGCGACCACTTGCGTGCCCACGCGAGGAGCGCGTCGAGCTTCGTCGTCGCGAACCCGGAGGTGCCGCTGGCGCCTCCCTCGATCGTGATCTGCTTGTTCATGTCTCCCATTCGAGCGCTCCCTTCTTCACGACGTAGACGAGCGCGACGATGACCACCGCGAGGAACCCGAACATGGACCCGAGCCCCAACCAGCCGAGATTCTTGAACTGGATGGCCCACGGGTAGATGAACACCGCTTCGATGTCGAAGACGACGAAGAGGATCGCCGTGAGGTAGAACTTCACGGAGAGCTTGAGGTGATTTCCTCCGGAGCTCTCGGAGCCGCACTCGAACGGCTTCATCTTCTCGGACGTCTTCTCGAGCTTTCCGCCAAGAAACGTCGCGCCGGTGAAGAAGAGCGCAGCCAGGATGATCGCGGTGGCGATCATCAAGAACATCGGCAGATAGGTTTGGATCATCTGTCTACGGTCGCGATCACCCTGGAGGAGCTGAGGAAGATCCCAGGCTTTCCATGGAAAAACGCTGCCGATTTGTAGTGCCGACCGAGGTGAGAAGTCAACGACCACGCGGCGAATCGGCCCGAAATTGCAGCGCTTATGCCCTTATAGGCGCGAATCCGGGGCCCGCTCTCCGCCCGTCAGATGCGCTACGTTGGGGTGGACGCTGATGGCCATCCTCAAGATTGCGACAATCGGGCACCCTGTCCTTCGTGAGATCGCGCGTGAGGTGACGCGCGAGGAGCTCCTCGGCGAGCCGATGCAGCGCTTCATCGACGACCTCGTCGAGACGATGCACGACGCGAACGGCGCGGGGCTCGCGGCGAACCAGGTCTACTCCCCCGTCCGGATCGCCGCGATCGAGATCAACAAGAACCCTCGGTACCCGTACAAGCCGAACTACCCGCTGACGATCCTCGTGAACCCCGTCGTGACGCCGATCGGGGACGAGACGTTCATGAGCTACGAAGGGTGCCTCAGCGTGCCGAATCTCCGCGGCGAGGTGCGGCGCTTCACGCACGTCCGCGTGCGCGCGTGGGATCGTCACGGCAAGGACCTCGACTTCGAGGTCAAAGGCATCACCGCCGGCACCTTCCAGCACGAGCTCGATCACCTCGACGGCAAGGTCTTCGTCGATCGTGTCGAGGACACGAAGACGCTCACGACGTGGGCTGACTTCGAGCGCTTCCACATGGCGGCGTTCGTCGAGCGCGCCAAAGGTCTCGTCGCGAAGTACGGCTCCTAGCAGCCACCGAGGTCAGGGTCGCTGCTGGCGCACGACGACGTCATCGATGATGACCTCGGTCGACTGCGGGTTCGTCGTGCCCGAATAGAAGACGCCGACGATGAAGTCGACGGGGCTGCCGGTGGGCCCACCGTCGAGCAGCGCCGACGTCGTGTGCGTCTTGATCGTCTGCCCGTCGACGACGACCTTGCCGGCGTATTCGGCGCCGTTCGCGTTACGCGTCACGAACACCTCGGCGTAGTACCAGCGATCGGTCTCGACGTGCACGGCGCGAAACGCGTCGTGCTTGTGACCGGGAATCTGATCGTTCTCGTTGTAGCAGGGCGGGCCGCCGTCGTTCGGGCACTGCACCGACACCGCGTTGTTGTAGACGCCCACGCCGTGCTCGCTCGCGTTCGTACGGCCGCCGGTCGCGAGCTGGATCGCGCCGATCGCGCTGTAGTCGATCCCGACGCTCTTCACCGAGAAGTAGAAGCTTAGCCAGTAGGTGGAGCTCAGCGGGAAGTCGAGCGGGATGGACTTCTTGAGGCCCGTCGACACGCTCGTCGTGCTCGACGTCGTCGCCTTCGCGCGGAGGCCTCGCGTTCCGTTGCGACCGATCGCAGCCTCGACGGTCGGCGCGCCGCCGGTCTGGAGCGTGCTCGTCCAGCCGAAGTTGTTCGCCGGCGTGCCCGTCGTGTCTTCGAAGTTGTCGCAGAAGAGGACGTCGCCATGCTCGAGCCCGGGCGGGTTCGTGCAGTCGAGCGGCGCGCTCGCGTCGGCCGGTGGCTTCGCCGCGTCTTTGCCGCCGTCGACGCTGCCGTCGTCGCCGCTCGATGACCCATCGCTCCCCGAGGACGTCTCGGAGCCGCCGGACGATCCATCCTTGTCGCTCGGAAGCGGGATGCCCGAGTCGGCCAGGACATAGTCGTCGTCGAGCCCCGCGATCGCGTTGCAGGCGGCGAGCGCGCCGATCGTCATGGCGATCGCGCCGACCGTCCGATGAGCTTTGCTGGGCGGCTCGGGTGACCGCGAGGGCGAAGGCGACATCAGAAGCGCCCTCGAAGGACCGCTCCATTCGGCGCGAACGAGAGACCGACGCTGGTGGAGGTCGACGTCTCGGGCTTCTCACGCGCGAAGAGGAGGCCGTAGATGCCGACGCCCGCGCCCACCGCCGCGACGCCGAACGAGATCGTCGAGATCCACCCGACGGTGCGACCCGAATCGACGTTGTCGTTCGTCTTGTCGAGCGCCTCCTGGGAAGCGCATTGCTGATTCGGACACGTCTTCTCGGCGTCGTTGCCCTTGCCGAGCGCGATGATGCCGGTGGCGGTACCGACGGCGACGCCCACCGCCGCCGTCCCAAAGCCGATGTAGACGAGCGGGCTCAGCGAGGATTTCTCGGGCTCTCGACGGTCGACGGCGCCGCTGGGTGGCGGCTTCGCCGGCGGGACGTCCGTGGTCGACGCCGGCCCCACGTCGAGCTCGACGCGCTTCGACTCACCCTCGGCGATCGTGAGCGACGTCGTCTTCTCGGCACGGCCCTTCGCCTTCACGACGAGCGTGTGCGCGCCAGGGTCGACCGGAAGCGGGATGTTGAGCGACGGAGCCCCGAGCGCGATGCCGTCGCGTTCGACCGTCGCGTCCTTCGGGACGGCGGGCGCGAGCGTGATCGTGAGGCGTGGCAGGCGCGGGTCGAGCGCCGCCGCGCGCTTCGTCGCCTCTTCTTCGATCGGCCGAGCGCCTTCGGCCGACGCACGCGCACGCGCATCGGCCCAGTGCGCGAGCGCGTCAGCGAGCTTGCCGACCTTCTCTTCGCAGTCGGCGAGGTTGATGAGCGTGATCGCCTTCGGATCGAGGCGAAGGCTCTCGATGAAGTGAGGGAGCGCGTCTTCGCATTTGCCTTCCTGCGCGAGGCCGTAGCCGATCTTCAGCTGCTCTCGAGCGACCGCCGGATCGCCTGCGAGCGCCGTCGACTGCCACGCGAGCATCGCTCCCATCGTGAGGGACGCGAAGATGACTCGCTTGCTCATGGAGCCATTCTACAGCCGCTGGTCAGAACGGGCGATATAGGTCTTTGTTGAACGGGCCCTTCGCGGGCGCAGGCTTCTTCGGTGACGTCGTGACGGTGATCGTCGTCGTGGGCCGCGCGGAAGACATCGGCGTTATCGACGTGGTTGTCGAAGCAGGTCGTGAAGCCGCTACAGAAGACTGCGCCGTCTTCGGCGCCGTCTCGGTCGGGTCAGCGGGCAGCTCGATCGCGGGCGGGACGTCGGCGTTCGCGGGCACGACGTCGGTGTTCGCGGGCGCGCCGGTGTTGCCGCTGTTGCTGTTCGCGGCGGCGACCGTGGCGGCCTGGGACGGGTTCGTGGTCCGGATGGCGAGCATCAACACGGCGACGCTCATGATCCCGAGCATCACCGTGGACGTGATCGCGAATGGGAGAAGCCATTTGCGACGCGGACGCGACTCGTAGGCGCCCGTCATCGAGTTGAGCGACATGTTCACGTCGCTGTGATCGCTCGGACGATCGCTTCGGATCGCACGCGCGCCGCGCGAGGATACCGGCGGGTCGCTGCCAGTCGCAGAGATCGTCCCGGCCTCTTGATGCGCGCGCATCGAGCCGATGATCGTCGGCATGTTCGGGTTGCTCGGGTAACGCTCCGGCGGAGGTGACGTCGAGGTGCCGATGCGACGACCTGGGTCTTCGCGGACGAACGTGAGCTCGACGCGCATCGTCGTGGCCGACGACCAGCGCTCGTTCTTGTCGAACGCGAGACAGCGCGCCACGAGCGCTTCGACGTTGGCAGGGACGCCGGGCAGCGCGCGCGCGAGCGATCGCGCGTGGAGCGTGGCGGCCTTGACGAGATGCTCGCTGCTCGTCTCGGCGATGTGCACGTGCTCACCGGAGAGAAGCGTGAAGAGCGTCGCGCCGACGGACCAGATATCCGTGCGCGCGTCGACGTCACGAGGCCGCGAGAGCGCCTGCTCTGGCGGCATGAACGCCGGGGTCCCGACCATCGTTCCGGTCTTCGTCGAGGTCGCCGAAGAGGTGTCGTCGGTGAATCGCGCGATGCCGAAGTCGAGCACCTTGAGCACGCCGGTCTTCGTCACGAAGAGGTTCGACGGCTTGATGTCGCGATGGACGATGCTCTTGGCGTGCGCGATCTCGAGCACCGCGAGGAGCTGATCGCAGAAGTCGAGCGTCTCCCACATCTCGAGGCGACCGCCGCTGCGAACGCGCCGTTCTTCGAGCGACTCGCCTTCGAGAAGCTCGAGCACGAGGTACGGGCAACCTTCTTCGGTGCCGCCGTAGTCGAGCACGCGCACCGTGCCCGGATGATCGAGCGCGTTGCCGAGCTGGCCTTCACGAACGAAGCGACGACAAACCTCCTCGCTCCGACTCAGGTGATCGTGGAGCACCTTGATCGCGACGCGCTCGCCGGTGATGGACTCTGCGCGATACACGACGGCGGTCCCGCCTGCGCCCAGGACCTCCTTCAGGTGATATTTTCCGCCGAGTGTCCGCCCGAGTCGATCTCGAGCGGAACCGCAGTCGACGTCCATCATCCCAACGTATCAGTTTGCGCCCGCCTCTTCGACGGGAATCCTCGAGATCTCGAAGCGATTCGGCGTCCGCGCTTCTCGCGTGGCGACGCTCACCTTGCCTCGACGCGCCCTACACGCGCGCACGCGCGCTTCTCGCTTGAAGCGCGGGTGGTTCGACGCACATCCAGAATCCGTGTGCGCTCACGTCCGCGCTCTTGCGCGTCGGCTAGCTGGCTTTGTCGACGGTGAGAAGCTTCGCCTTCCACGCCGTCAGCGCAGGACCGAGCTTCGTCTCGACTTCGCGAATGTCTTCGGCGAGATCCTTCTCGGCGGCGCCCGCGGCGAGGGCGTCTTTCAGGCAGGCGAAGGCCGCGACGTAGCGGCCACGCTGGATGAACGCACGTGCGAGAGGTGGATACACCTCTTGCGGTAGTCCACCAAAGGCCAGCGCGCGACGGAGCGGGCCGATCGCCTCGCCAGGCCGGTCGTTCAAGAGGAGCGCCTCGCCGAGACGGCGGAAAAGCTCGGCGGCGGCCATGCCTTCTTGGGCGTACTGGATGCCGATGCGGAAGACTTCTTCCGCCTGCTCGATCTCTCCGACGTGGACGCACGCGGAGCCGAGGAGGCCGAGGCCTTTCGCGATCAGGGCGCGCGCTTCGGGCGCGAGCATTTGCCCTTCGGGCGTTCGGAGGAAGATCGCGAGCGGCGCCGGCCAGGTGCCGAGCAGCGCGATGACCTTCGGCCACTCCTTGCGAAGCGCGCACGCCTCGGCGTCGGCGACCTTCGAGAGATCGATCGCCGAACGAGCGCCGGTGGTGACGCGATCGAGCTCCTCGCGGACGTGCGCGCGAACGCGCAGCCGAAACGCGTCGAGCTCGTGCTTCTCTTCGACGCCGTCGTGGAGGACGGTGATCTCGGGCTGCGAGCCTTCGAGCGAGAGCGTGACGAGCGAGTAGCCGTAGAGCGGCGCGAGGAGGAGGTAGCGAACGCCTACGAAGAGCTGGATCGCCTCGATGTCCGTGTCGCGCTCGGGAGCAGGCGCCTGCTTCTCCTCTTCGACGAGCAACGCGCCGACGAGACGCCGGCGAAAGTCCGCGAGGGTGAGGCGCTGCGGCTCCAAATCGCCTTCCGCCTCCGCCGAGCCGACGACGAAGTCGACGAGCGTCTGATCGGGGCTCCGGCGATCGATCGTGAGGGCCGTGATGCGCGCGCCGACGATGATGGAGAACGCAAAGAAGCGCTCGCCCACGATCTCGCAGAGCGCCTGAAAGCTTCCGATGCCCTCACCGATGCGCTCGAACCAGCCGTCGGTTCGTAGGGCATCGAGCGGAAATTGTTTCTTTGCGGCCATGAGCACGAACGTAGGAAACGCGTAGACGCGACAGGCTGTAGGATCTCATCAAGTGGCCTGTAAAGTCACGACGTTCTTGCTGTTCCCTCCTTAATAGCTCTTTGGACCCAGCGAATGCAGACCGGGCGAACACCGCAGCCCTCGCACCGAACGGGGTCCTTCCGCGACGGACAGCGCTGAACCATGCCCATGTGGCAGAGGGAAAAATCGTAGCGGGTGGGGTCTTCGCGCGCTTCGGGTCCCCCCAGGTTCGCCAGAGCGGTCGTGATCTCCACCGCGGTCTTCCACGAGACGTCGGTGCGCTTCGTGAAGCCGAGGTTTCGCGAGAGCTTGTGGATGTGAACGTCGACCGGCATCAGCAGCCGGCGCGCGGGCACCCACGCCGACCACAGCCCGAGGTCGATCCCGTCTTCGGGCCGCACCATCCAACGCAAGAAGAGGAGAAGTCGCTTCGCGCCGCCCCCTGCCCTCGCGTTCGAGAGGAGGTTCACCGGACCGCGCCGGCCCGTCTTCGACTCTCCGGGCAGCGGAAGGCCTCCTGCCACGCGGATGCGATCGCAGAAGCTCGCGAGCGCCTCCTTCAGCGCTTCGCCGCCCGCGTCGTCTCCCTCCTTCGACGCGAGCGTCCGATCCGCCTTCGCGAGCTCCTTGGCGAAGGCTTGCCCGAGCGAGCCCTCGTCTCGCTGCAGCGTGCGCGCGCCGACGAGGAGCTTTGCGACGTCCTCGCCGAGGAACACGCGGTGCTTCCACCCGTCGAGCGCACGCAGGAGGCCGCGCGCGTCGTCGGCGGCGCGCGCAGGGCTCTTCGACACACGCTCCATCCGATCGAGCAGCTCGCTGACCTTCGTTCGGATCGCCTTCACGTTTCCGAAGGCGAGGTTCGCCGCGACGAGCGCGACGAGCTCGCGATCGTGCAGCGACGCGTAACGATGGACGAACTCCACCGGGTCGTTCTTCCGTCGCGCACGCAGGTCTTCGCGCGCTCGAACCGCGTCGAGCGCCTTCTTCACCGAGGCGCTCCTCGCGCGCCGGGCGGCTTCGCGCTTCGAGACGGTCACAGTCGAATGGCGTCCGGCGTGAGCTCCGGCGGCGGCTCGCGGGGCGTCGCCTTCTCCGCGCGCTCGCGCTCCGCCTTCACTTGCGCGAGGCGCGCCTTCGCGATCGGGAGCCAGCGGTCGTTCTTGCCTTCTGCCTGGCGAACGTACTCCGAGAAGGATCGCTCGGCCGAGCGCCAGAACATGAGCGCATCGCGTGACGACGTCGCCGCGCGTGCGCTCGCGATCGCGCCGAGCCCTTCGTACCAATTCACCTCGTACGCCGGCACGAAGAAGACGTCCGCGCTTCGAAGAAGCCCGTTGCCACGCTGCGGGCTCATCCCCATCGATCGCTCGATCTCGATCGCGAAACGCGCTTCTTTTTCGGCCGCGACGCGATCGCCCGAGCGATCGAGCGCGACGGCGAGCCCCCACGTCGCGAGCGGCGCGGTGGTGCGTGTCGGATCGACGCGCCCTGCGATGCGAAGCGCCTCGCGGTAGCCGTCGATCGCGTCCTTGAGATCACCGAGGTGCATCTGGGTCTCGGCGAGGTTCAACGTCGGCGTCGCGCGGTAGACCTCTTCGGTCTCGATCCGAAGGACCTGCATGTACGCGTTGCGCTCGCAGGCGTGATCGCCCGTGTGACCGCACGCGAACGCGAGCCGCAGCCACGCGCGCTCGACCGCGGGGTGATCGGGGAACTCCGCGATCGTCGCTTTGTAGATCGCCCCTGCCCGCGCGTGGTTTTTCAGGCCTTCGTACACGTACGCAAGATCGAAGCGGAGGAGCGGGCTCTTGCTGTGCTCCGCCTGCGCGCGCTCGAGCATCGCGAGCACGCGAAGGAGCTCGCTCTCGTCGAGATCGCGGCTGCCGGTCGAGACGAGGCGCTTCTGGACGGCCTCGTGAAGCTCGTAGGCCTCGGCCATCTCGGGATCCTTCGCGCGCTCCCACACCGACGGCGGCGTGTCGGCGCTCGCGTGCGTCGCGATCGCGACGACCGCGGCCATCAGCGTGACGCCGAGCCTCCAGCGCTTCATCGCGCGCCTCCTGCCGGCGGTCGTGGGGGCGTCTTCTTCGCCGGCGCGGCGCCCGCGTGCTCGCGCGCGTGATCGGCCCATGGGCCTTTGCCGCCGGCGCCTTCGAGGTAGCGGCGCCATGCCTCCCGCGCCGCCGCGGCGTCGACCGCTTCGAGCGCGATCGCGAGGAGCGCGTCGCTCTCGTGCGGAACGCCGGCGTCGGCGAGCGACTCGACGACGCGCGCGTCGGCGAGGAGAGGCTTGGCGTCTGCGCGCACGCGCTCGGCGAGGATCGCCTTGGCTTCGTCGCGCTGACCCGATCGATCGAGCGCGAGCGCGAGCCCGGCGACGGACGCGACCTGCATCGCGTCTTGCGCGTCACGACGCGCCTGCCGAAACATCGCGATCGAGTCGTCGATCCCGGCTGGGCCTTGCGCCATCACCGTCATCCCCGCCTCGAACGACGCGGCCGAGCGAAGCGGCGCGGTGAGCGCCGACGTGCGCGGGAGCGCGGCGCGGTACGCTTGGGCCGCCTCCGCGAGATGGTTCGTTCGCGCGTTGGCCCTCGCCCACGCGAGCAGCGCGACCGGATCGTCGAGCGCGCGCTCGTCGCGACGCTTCGCTTCGTTGAGCGCCGCGAGCGCGTCGTCGGCCTTGTTCAGCCGGAGGAACGCGCGGCCCTTCAGCACGCTCGGCGCCGCGCGACCAGGCAGGAGCTTGTCCGCCTCGTCCGCGATCTGCGGGACCTCCTTCACGAGGATCGCCGACCCGGATCCGACGAGCTTCGCCGTCCCGCTCGCCAGGAGATCGCAGTAGCGACGCAGGTTTGGCTCCTTCGCGCGCTCCCACGCGTTCGCTGCTCGAAAGCCTTCGCTCATTCCGCATTCCGTCGGACGTGCGGTGCCGTACGCGCCTTGGCTCGGCGCCGGTTGAAGGAAGAAAATGACCGCGAGCGCGAAGGCGTCCATCGAGGCAGCAGCGGGAAAGCTAGCTCAAATCAGCGCTCGAGGCAGCCTCTGTGTTCCGGAGCTCCGGCGCGAGGCGCTCAGGACGGAAACGGATCGCGCAGGACGATCGTCTCGTCGCGTCGCGATCCGATGCTGACGAGGTTGAGCGGGCAGCCCGCTTCTTCCTCGATGAAGCGGAGGAACGTGCGCGCCGCGCTCGGGAGCTCTTCCATGGCGCGCGCCTTCCCGAGCTCCTCTTTCCATCCAGGGAAGCTTTTGTAGACGGGCGTCGCGGTGTGGAGATCGTCGATCGGGAAGTCGGTCGTGCGGCCGGACGGCGTGTCGTACGCCACGCAGGCCTTCACCTCGTCGAGCCCCGTCAAGACGTCGAGCTTCGTCAGCGCGAGGCCGTCGAGGCCGTTGACGGACACGGCGTAGCGCAGCGCAGGGAGATCGAGCCAACCGGTGCGTCGTGGCCGTCCGGTCACCGAGCCGAACTCGGCGCCGATCTTGCGAATGCGCTCTCCGATCTCGTCGTGGAGCTCCGTCGGGAACGGACCGCCGCCGACGCGCGTCGTGTACGCCTTCACGAGGCCGATCACGGCGTCGATGCGGCTCGGCCCGACGCCGGCGCCGACACATGCACCGCCCGACGTGGGCGTCGACGACGTGACGAACGGATAGGTGCCGTGATCGACGTCGAGCAGCGTGCCCTGCGCGCCCTCGAGGACGACCTTCTTCTTTGCTTCGATCGCGCGCGCCACGATCGGCTGCGTCGCCGCGAGCATCGACACGATCCGCGCGCGGGTGGGCTCGAGCGCAGCCATCACCTCGTCGACGCTGGACGCGGCCTTGTCCGCGCCGAGGGCCGTCATGACGGGCGCCCAACCTTCGAGCGCGCGGGTGACGAGCTCGCGGAGCCTCTTCGGATCGCGGAACGTGCCGAGCGTGATGCCACGGCGCGCGACCTTGTCCTCGTAGCACGGGCCAACGCCGCGCTTCGTCGTGCCGATCGCCCCTTTGCCCTGCTCGCGCAGGCCGTCGATCGTGACGTGATACGGCAAGATCGCGTGTGCGCGATCGGACACGATGAGGCGCTCTTTGGCGTTCACGCCGCGCTTCTCGAGGTCGTCGAGCTCGGAGACGAGGCTCCTCGGATCGATGACCATGCCTTGGCCGAGGACGCACGAGACATCGCGACGAAGCACGCCGCTCGGGACGAGACGGACGACGATCTTCTCGTCACCGACGACGAGCGTGTGGCCCGCGTTCGGCCCGCCACCGTAGCGAACGACCATGTCGGCGTGCTCGGTGAAGATGTCGACGATCTTGCCTTTGCCTTCGTCACCCCACTGCGCACCTACGATCACGACGGCCGGCATCTGTCTTCTCCTGGATGGGTCACGGTCTGGAACGCGGCGTTCTTAGCATGGCCACGACCTCGTCGGTCGACGACCACGTCGAAGAATCTGTCCACACGACGCCAAAACCCCATGCCTTCGCGTGAGCCTTCGCTTTTTCGGCGTCTTCGATCGCGATCGCCATGACGCCGCGCTTGCGCAGCTCGCCCAGTCGTGGATCGCTGCTCGGTCCGACCACGACGACGCTCGCAGGCGTCTCCGGCGGCGCTTGCGAGCGCGTGCGAGCCTCCTTCGCGGCGCGGATCGCGCGAGCGAGCGCGTCGAGATCGAGCCCGAGGCCGATCGCGGGCTGCGGCGAGCCGTAGCGCGCGAGCAGATCGTCGTAGCGACCTCCACCTCCGAGCGGATCGCCCGATCCTTCGGCGTAGATGGAGAAGATCGTGCCCGTGTAATACGACAGGCCGCGCACCTCGCCGGGGTCGGCCGTGAGCACGTCGCCAAGACCGCTCGCGGTCGCCGCGTCGAAGAGCGCGAGCAGCCTTCGCGCGGGCGGCTCGGCGTTCGTCCCCGAGAGCAGCTCGATCGCGCTCGTGAGCGCGTCGCGACCGCCATGAAGGCGCGACAGCGCCATCACGCGATGGGCCAGCGCTTCGTCGAGCGAGCGGCACAGCTCTTCGAGCGATGCCTCGTCCTTCTTCGCGAGCGCCGCCGAGATGCTCATCGCGTGATCGGGCGCGACGCCTTCGAGCAACCCGCGGACGATCCCGGCGTCTCCGATGTCGAGGATGAAGGCGTCGAGGCCGGCGTCACGCAAGACCTCGGCGGCGAGGCGGAGCAGCTCGAGGTCTCCCTCCGCGCCCGCGACGCCGCAGAGCTCGACGCCGACCTGCGGGATCTGCTTCTGCTTCTTCGCGCGCGACGCGCGCCGGCGGATGACGGTGCCTTCGTAGGCGAGCCGAAACGGCGGCGGGCGATCGAAGAGGCGCGTCGCGACCATGCGCGCGATCTGAGGCGTCATGTCGGGCCGAAGCACGACGACCTCGCCCGACTCGGGCTCGATGAAGCGAATGACGTCGTCGGTGACCGACGACGCGCCAAGGCCACGCTCGAGCACGCTCGCGAGCTCGAAGGCGGGCGGCGTGACGAGCCGGTAGCCGTGAAGCGCGAAGCGTTCGAGGATCGCGCGTGAGAGATCCCGTCGCTCCTTGGCCTCTTCGGGCAGGAGGTCGCGCATTCCGGGCGGCAGCGGATGTTCGAGCATGTTCTTCACATTGGGGCTCCGCCCCAAACCCCGCGCATACGACCGATTTGCGCTCCGCGCAAACGGATCCCCCTTCGCTCGAAGACTCGCTCACGCGTCGTATGCTTCACGTTGGGGCTCCGCCCCAAACCCCGCGCATACGACCGATCAGAACGCGCCGCGAAATCCGGCCCAACCGACACCCATCTCTGGCGTGACGTGAAAGCCCTTGCCCGTCTTCGCGTCGCTGCTCGGAGCGGTGAAATACAAGATGAGGGCGCCCACGAGCGCGGCGCCGCCAGCCGCGAACGAGATCGTCGCGACGAGCGATGCGGTGTCGCCCTTCGACTTCTCGTCGGGTGTGCAAGGCGACGGCTTCGTGCCTGCCTTCTCTTCGGGTGTCTGATTCGAGCAAGGGTTGTTGATGACGGCGAGGCCCTCGACCGTCCCGACCGCGATGCCCACCACCGCGAGCCCGCCGAGGCCATAGGCGAGGACCCGTTGGGTCGAGCCGTCGCTCTTCTCTTTCGGCGGCTCGACGGGACGCACGTCTTGATGGGTCGGCGGCGGCGGCGGCGGCGGATCAACCACAGCAGGAGGAGGCGGCGCCTTCTCTTCGTCGACCATGTCCGGGACGGCGACCTTCATCGGCTTGTCGCTCTTCGACACGCTGACGAAGTGGACCTTGTCCTTCTTGCCCTTCGCGCGGAACGTGACCTTGCGCTCTCGACCTGGCTCGACCGCAAACGGGACGCTCTTCTCCGCCTCGGGGATGCGGCGGTCTTCGACGAGCACCTCGGTGAGCTCCACCTTCGTCGTGGGCTCGATCACCATACGCGTGAGCGCCTTCTCCTTCTCGAGCTCCGTCATCCTCTGGCGCGCGAACTCCTTGCGGTCGCTCCGGCGTAGCTCGGTCGCCTTCATCTCGGCGTCCTTGAACTCGAGCCACGCCTGCCACGTCGCGCCTTGCTCTTTGTGGCAGTAGGCGAGGTTCAGCAACGTGCCGAGCTGCTGATCCTTCCGGTACGCCGCCTCGAACTTCGGGCACGCGTCGCCGTAGCGCCGCTCTTCCATGAGCTTCTGCCCCTCACGAAAGAGGCGCTCGGCGTCTTGATCCTTGTCCTGCGCGTGTACGACGCCGCTACCGAGGATCAGAGACGAGGAGACAGCGGCGAGGGTGAGCGTCCGCGCGAGAGATCTCATTGACCCGAGCGATTTTGCGGAAGACCTGGTGGCAAGCCAGGCTTCGAGCCACCCGCGGCAGACGGTGTCGCTCCGCTGCTGCTTGGCTTCTTCGTCGTGGGAGGCGGCGGAGCACGGAGCGTGGGAGCCGCGCCTCCGCGCTTCGCCGAGCCTGTCGCGGCGGCGGGCGTGTTCGTGCCTGGGGACGACGCGCCGATCACCGTGCCGGTCGCGTTCGTGGGCATCGAAGGCAGATCGTTCTCGACGGAGACCATCGCCGGCTGGCTCGGAGCCGTGGGCGTAGGCGTGACGGTCGTGACGGTCGACGGATCGACCGCGGCGGCCGGCGGCTCGCTCGGGCGACCCGACGCGCTCGGATCGAGCTCGGCGCCCGGCGCGACCGCTTGGGACTTCATGACGCCGACGCCGATGAGCCCGAGACCTGCGAGCGCCGAGACGGCCGCGACGCCGAGGATCCAGCGCTTCTTCGACTCGAAGACGGTAAAGCGGCGCGCGACGGTGCTCGCTGTGCCGGTGAGCTCGGGCTGCATCGAGTCGAGGCGACGCGACGACGGGATCGGGATGCGATCGGACGAGGGCGCGGACGGTCCGCGGAGACGCGTGCCGCTCGTGAGGTCTTCCATCAGCGCACGCGCGAGCGTCGCTTGCACGCGATCGGCCGATTGAATCCACGTGCCCGAGCCGTACGGAACGATCGCCTTGGCGAGCTCGCCCACGTCGCTGAAGCGATTCTCGCGGTTCTTGGCGAGGCACTTCATCACGACCTGCTCGAGGCCTTCCGGGACGCCCGTGACGAGCGCACGAATGGGCGTGGGCTCCTTCTCGAGGATCTGCGCGAACGTCTCTTGGAGCTCGTCGCCGCCGAACGGCATCGAGTTCGTAAGGAGCTCGTACATGCAGATCCCGAGCGACCAGATGTCCGTGCGGTGATCGACGCTCTTCGGGCTTCGTACCTGCTCCGGTGACATGTACGGCGGCGAGCCGAGGACGCTGCGCCCGCCGGTGAGCTGCGCTTGCCTTCGATCTCCCGGATCACCCGAAGACTTCGAGATCCCGAAGTCGAGGATCTTGATGATCTGCGTTCCGTCCGGGCGGTTGGTGAGGAAGAGATTCGACGGCTTCAGATCGCGATGGATGATCTGGCGACCATGCGCGTGCGCGAGCCCCTCGAGCGCCTGAAGCATGTAATCTACAACCAACCATCGAGGCAGCGCACCGCGCGCATCGGCGATCTGGCAGAGATCAGAGCCCTCGAGCAGCTCCATGACAATGAAGGGCAATCCGTCCGGCCCGACGTCGACGTCGATGACGCGCGCGACGTGATCGCTCTGGAGCTTCGCCGCGGAGCGCGCTTCGAGCAGGAGGCGCGACTGCGCTTCACGGTCGGCGATGTCTTGGTAGAGGAGCTTGACCGCGACGCGTTGATCGAGAAGCTCGTGATAGGCTTCGACAACCACGCCCATGCCGCCTTCGCCGAGCACGCGCTCGACGCGGTACTTGCTGGCGAGCAGGTCACCGACCTTGAGCGTCGACCGTCCCACGTCGGGGATGGATCCCCGCGTAGCAGTCCGCTGCGATCGCGCGAGCTTCGCCGCCATCAGAGCCAAAGCGTAGCGTTGGTGGAGGGCCGCCTCCAAGCAAGAAAACCGAGAGAAAACGAGAAGGTTCTACCGCGGCCGGCGCACATCCATCATCGAGGTGGCACCTCGTGCGCCCGCAGCGCTCTCGTGCCCTAAGCATCGCGTGGCTCCGCGGAAGGCGTCCGACCAAAAAAAAACCGGTGCGGTCGATTTGTCGGAACGCACATCGACCTGTCTGTTGGGACCGGCTTCAGCTGTCGGAATCCCTACAGGCCCAAACAACCGCAGGCGTGGAGACGGCCGCGAAAATCATTGGGGGATTTGGCAGCCCGTCCGTCCATGACCCGCCCTTGGGTCGACGGCATGACCATCGCAATGGAGCCTCTCACCTCGAAAGGACTCGTTCGAATGGCCTTCGTAATCCAGCGTGACATCCTCGATGCAGCGGTCTCCGGTGACAGCACGGCCCTCGATCATGTGCTGAAGACGATCAAGCCGCACGTCGAGCGACAGCTCCTGCGCTACCCGGTGAGTGACGAAGATCGCCGCGACCTCCTCCAAGCTACGATGATGCAAATCGTCCGGCGTCTCGGGTCTTTCCGCGCCGAAGCGAGCTTTTCGACCTGGCTCTTCCGCGTCACTGCGAACGAAGCCCTCATGCTCATGCGGTCACGCCGTCGTCATCGCGCCCGCTTCATCGAGGGGCTCGATTGGGAGGAGCTCGCGATGCTCCCGGCGATGAACGACACCGACGTCGACGCCGACCTTGGTGTGACGGCGCGCGAGCGTGACGAAAAGGTGCGCGATGCGCTCGGCGAGCTCCCCGAGGACTACCGCGACGTCGTCATCGCCCACTACCACATGGACCTCGGCCTTCAGGAGATCGCCGATCGCCTCTCGATCACAGAGAGCGCTGTGCGGTCGCGCCTTCACCGAGCACGTACGCGCCTTCGAACACTGCTCGAAAAGCGCGAGCTCGACACGTATTCTACGGCGGCCTGAGCCAGGACCGCCCCATTCCCGAAACCGTCGATCCCACATTGGGTGTCGATGCCCCTTCCCCATCCGATGGGGTCTCTCGAGGGGGCGTCCGAGTCCCGTCATGTGAGGCGCTGCTCTTCGATCTCGATGGAACGCTCGTGGACTCACGGCGTGACATCGCCGAGGCGCTGAACGCCGCGCTTGCCGAGATGGGTCGGAAGACCTTGGCCCTCGAGGCCATCCTTCCGATGATCGGAGACGGCGCCCGCGCGCTGGTCGCGCGAGCCTTGGCCGCCCCCGATTCGAGAGAGCATTCTCACGGCGTCGCCTCGCGACCTCTCGCGGAGAGCGACGACCACGCGCTCGTCGACCACACGAGGTCGATCTTCGAGCGCGCCTACGCGGCGAGGCCGTGCGTCCACACGACGTTGATGCCTGGAGCGGCCGAGGCGATCGCGATCGAGGTCCCAAAGGGGATCATCACGAACAAGCCGCGCATGCTCACGTTGCTCGTCCTCGAGGGCTTGTCGCTCACGTCACTCTTTCCTGGACGTCTCGTTCGTGCGGGCGGTGACGGACCGATGAAGCCTTCGCCCGACGGCCTTCACGCGCTCATCGCGGAGCTCGGCGCGAACGCCGCGAAGACGTGGATGGTCGGCGACGGACCGCAAGACGTCCTCGCCGGACGCGCCGCCGGCTGCTTCACCATCGCTGTGCCCGGCATCGCCGAGCGTGACCGCGTCCTCGCCGCCGGCCCGGATCTCGTGCTCGAGTCGCTCCACGACGTCGCTGCGCTCGCGCGGATCCATCGCGCGTGACGGCGCGCGCTACTTCGGCTTGACCTCGATCTCCTTCAGGCGACCGCGGATCGAGCTCATCTTCGCGATCGCCGACTGGAGCTTCTCTTTGTCGCTCGAGAGGTCCTTCTTCTCGTCGGGGTCGGCCGCGAGATCGAAGAGCTGGTAGCGATATCCGCCCGAGTGAATGAGCTTCATCCCTGGCGTCGGTCCCCAGATGACGGCGCGCTTCGGATCGTTGAACGGACCTTGCGGCATGTCGACGTAGACGTCGCGCTCTTCGGGCTCGGTGCCCTTCGGCAGGTACACGTCGGTGAGGAGGCTCTTGCCGCGGAGCTCGTTCGCCTCTTCGGGGAGCGGGACACCGAGCAGCTCCATGATCGTCGGGACGATGTCGATGTGCGATCGCTTCTGCGACACCCGTCGCGGCTCGGCGCCTGGGACATAGACGAAGAGCGGAACGTGAATGAGCTCCTCCCAGATCTCCGAGCCATGCCACAGCATGCCGTGCTCGTAGAACGCCTCGCCGTGATCGGCCGTCATCACGATCGCCGTGTCTTCACCCCACGGCTGCGACGCGATGTAGTCGAGGACCTTGCCGATGTGCTTGTCCGTGTACCAGACCTCTTGATCGTAGATCGGTCGCGAAGGCCCATTTCCGCCCGCAAATTCCGGGGCGCCGGGATGCGGGACGTACTGCGCGTGCGGGTCGAAGAAGTGAAACCACGCGAAGAAGCGATGCGGCTTGTCCTCGCCGTCTTTGTTCTTCTCGCCGTTTGCTCCCTCCGGCTTGCCCGCGTCGGCGCCGCTCGGCGCTGCGCTCGCGGAGAGTGACGGCGCGGGCGATGGTGAGCCCGCGTCGCTTCCTTGATCGTTCGACGGAAGGCCGGTGGTCGTCTCGCCGACGTTCTCCGGACGAGAGAGGAGCTTCAGCGCGAGCTCCGACATGCGATCGCTCGTGATCGCGTTGTCGTTGTCGCCCATCCCCGGAGGGATCGCGGAGGTGTCCCAGACGTCGAAGCCTTGGCGAAGGCCCGTCGGGTTTCGGAAGTACCAGTGGCACATCCCAGCGAACGTGCGGATGCCCGCCTCCTTCGCGCGCTCGGCGACGAACGTGTTGCCCTCGGCGTACGTGTTGAAGTGGCTGAAGTCGGTGAGCGTCTCGCTCGGGTACTTCCCGATGAGCATCGGCCCCACCGCCTTGCCCGTGTACGACGCCATCGAATACGCGTGCTCGAACACAGTCGCCTTCTCGGCCACCTTGTCGAGGTTTGGCGACGTGCCTTGCTGCTTGTAGCCCATGAAGCCGAGGTCCGGACGGAGGGTGTCGACCGTGATCAAGATGACGTTGAACGTCTTCTTCGGACGCGTCGACGGAGGCCCCGCATCCGCGATGACCGGGTTCACCGGCGGCGTGATCTCGAGCGGCGTGTCGGCGCCCGAGCAGTCCTCATCGATCCCGTTGCCGGGGATGTCGAGCGCGTTCGGGTTGATCTTCTTGTCGTTGTCGTTGCAGTCCCCGCCGGCGAAGCTCGCCGAGTACCCGTCCTTGTCGTGATCGGTCAGCTTGCGAAGGAGCGCGAGCGACGTCTTGCCGAGCGGCGCGCTCTTCTCGATCCCACGAACGACCGTGATCGGCTCGGCGATGTGCGACGACGCGTAGCCGCACAGCACCGCCAAGAGGAGGTGAAGCCCGATCGCCAGGGCCGCGAAGCCCGGGGCGCGAAGATCCGGCGCCTTGTCGGCCTGCGGCGGCTCTGGCGTAGGCGGCGCCTTCCGCGCGAGCGCGATCGGCGCGACGTAGGCGCCGAGGGCGAGGAGGCTGGCGTTCGCGAGCGGTCGCAGATCGAGCTCGGGTCGCTTGAGCACACCAAAGATACCGAGGAGACCACCTTCGGAGCCGCTCGTGTCACCGATCAGGATGCCGATGCCGAAGAGGATCACGACGATGATCAGCGCGACGCTCCCGGTGAGCGCCGGATCGAGCAGCTGCGGGATCGACTCGCTCCCGACGACGATGATCCGCCGTACGAGCGGCAACGACGCGAGCCCCACCGCCACCGCCGCGATGAGCGCGCCGACGGCGCCGATGCCCACCGAGAGCCCCGCCTCGGCCGGCTTGCCCGTCGCCATCGCGCTGCGCGCGACGTGGGCGCACGTCACGCACCAACCGAACGCCGCGAAGATCGCGATCGGCGCGGCGGCCGCGACGCGCAGCCTCATGAGGAGATCTCCCTCGCGGAGCGCGCCAAGCGATCGAAACGGGCTCACCGCGCCGCTTGGCTGGAGCAAGATCGTGAGGACACCGATCGCGCCTCCGATGAGGAGCGTGACCGGCGAGAGGATGCCAAGCTCGCTCGTGAGAAGCGCGCCGAATGGCGGAAGGATCTGTTGCCCCGCGTCGGACGCAGCCGCAGACACTGCCCGCGCTTCGAGAAGCGCTACGAGCAGAGCCGCGACGGCGGCGCCACCGAGGGCAAGTAAGAGGCGCATGGCCGCGCGTAGCATCGTGAGGACCCGGGGAAAGATCTACTAAAGAGCCGCTATCAGCGCGAGCTTGCTTCGCTCTTTACCATCAATCCTTCTCTCTCACGCTCCTAGCGTCATCGAGGCCTGTCCTCCCTCGTGCGGCGCGATTCTGCGGACGAAGCTGCTAGTCTTCGAGGGGCTTGCTTCGTCGCCTGTGGGAGAAGATCAAACTGCTCTGGAAGCTCGCCAAGAGCGAACGGGCTTCCCCTCGTGAGATCGGTTGGGCTGTCGCGATCGGGGCGTTTGCGGGATGCACGCCCGCCGTCGGCATCCATGGCTGGCTTGGGATCGGCCTCGCCACGCTCTTCAAGAAGAACCGCCTCTTCGCCTGGCTCGGGACGCGCATCTCGAACATGCTGTTCCTCCCGTTCATCACGATCGCCGAGGTCCAGGTGTCTCACCGCCTGAGGACCGGTGAATGGGTCGTGCTCGATCGCGAGCACGCGATCGATCAAGCCGGCTCGCTCGTGCTCGATTGGTGCCTCGGGACGATCCCCGTCGGCCTCGCGATCGCGAGCGTGATGGGCTTCGCCTCGTACGGCATCGCCCTCCGCCGCGATCGCCGCCGCGCCGCCGGCAAGGACGTGAAAGCGGAAGCTGAGCCCGAGCCCGAGCCGCGCAAGGACGAGCCTGTCGTCACCGACGAGCCGCGCAGCCAGCCCTAGCGCTTCTTGTTTTTCTCTTCTTGTTTTCCGCGCGTGCGCGCGAGCGGGTGGGCGGCGTCGTAGACCGAGAGCAGGTGCGCGACCGAGACGTGGGTGTAGCGCTGGGTCGTCGAGAGCGAGGAGTGGCCGAGCATCTCCTGGATCGCGCGGAGGTCGGCGCCGCCGTCGAGGAGATGCGTCGCGCACGTGTGGCGAAGCGCATGCGGATGCAGGTCGGCGCGGCCTGCGCCGAGGAGGCCGTAGCGGCGAACGATGAGCTGCGCGGCGCGCGGCCCGAGCCGGCGGCCACGCGTCGACACGAAGACGGCGTGCTTGTCGAGGAAGAGCGTGCGCGCATGCGTGAGGTCGGCGCGCACGGCGAGGTAGGCCTTCAGCGCCTCTTCGCACTTCGATCCGATCGGGACGATGCGCTCCTTGCGTCCCTTGCCCATCACGCGGACCGTCCGCTCCGAGAGCGACAGGCTGCCGAGGTCGAGACCGCAGGCCTCCGAGACACGAAGACCGCCGGCATAGAGCAGCTCGAGCAGCGCGCGATCACGAAGCGCGACGGCCTCTTCGGCGCGGAGCGCGCCTGTGTTGTCGGCGTCGGGCGCCTCGATGACGAGCGCGGCGTCCTCGGCCGACAAGAACATCGGCAGCTCGCGTCGCGATTTCGGCAGCGCGAGCTCGGCGGCGGGGTTCGTCTCGGCGTGCCCCTTCTGCTTCATCCATCGGCAGAAGGCGCGCACGCTCGCGATCTTCCGCGCGACGCTCGTGGGCTTGCAGGTGCGCGCGAGATCGCCGAGCCACCCGCGGAGCACGTACACGTCGAGCTGCGATCGGCCGCGGCGCGGCCCCGGGCGGTCCTTCGTGCGCTCCTCGAGGAACGAGAGCATCGCGTCGAGGTCGCGGCCGTACGCGAGCACCGTGTTCGGTGACGCGTGCTTCTCCGACTCGAGGTGCGTCATGAACGCGCTCTTCAGCTCGGAGAGAGTCTGCGCCACACGTCCACGCTAGCGCCAATGGAGGCGCCGAGCCACTTTGCTGCCGCGGCGATCAGGCCATCGCGCTCGTGAGCTCGCTGACCTTCTTCGGGATCGATCGCGTGAGGTTGTCCGGATCGCCCTCGGTGACGAGGATGTCGTCTTCGATGCGGACGCCGATGCCACGCCACTCGGGCGCGACCTTGTCGTAGTCCTTCGAGATGTAGATGCCGGGCTCCACCGTGAGCACCATGCCGGGCTCGAGCGCGCGGGCCTTGCCGCCGACGTAGTAGTTGCCGACGTCGTGGACGTCCATGCCGAGCCAGTGACTCGTCTTGTGCATGAAGAACGGCTTGTAGGCCTCGTCCTTGATCAGCTGCTCGACGTCACCGGTGAGCAACCCGAGCTTCACGAGGCCGCGCGTGATGACGTCGACGCACGTCGCATGGATCTGCTCGAGCGAGCTGCCCTTGCGCGTCTTGTCGATGCCTGCCTCTTGCGCGTCGAGGACGAGCTCGTAGATCGCCTGCTGCTCCTTCGAGAACTTCCCGTTGATCGGGAAGGTGCGCGTCACGTCGCTCGCGTAGTAGTCGTACTCGCAGCCCGCATCGATGAGGAGGAGGTCGCCGTCCTCCATTTTTCGGTTGTTGAGGCGGTAGTGGAGGATCGTCGCGTTGTTGCCGGAGCCGACGATGCTCCCGTACGCGGGGCGCTCCGAGCCGTGCATGCGGAACGTCTCGAGGAGCATCGCCTCGACCTGGAACTCGTGCATGCCGGGCTTCGCGGCCTTCATCGCGCGGAGGTGGGCCTCGGCGGTGATGTCGGCGGCCTTGCGCATCGTGCTCAGGTCTTCGTTGTTCTTGAACAGGCGCATCTCGTGGAGGATGGTGCCGGGGTCGACGATCTCGACCGGCCACGAGTAGCCGAGCTTCGCGCGGGCGCGCGCGCGATCGATCCCTTCGAGGATCTTGTCGTCCATCTGGCGGTTCAGGCCGAGGCGGTAATAGAGACGCTTCTTGTTCTGGAAGAGCTTCGGCAGCTCCTCGGCGACCTTGTCGATCGTGAACGCCTCGTCTGCGCCGAAATGCTCCTTCACCCCGTCCACGCCTGCGCGCGGTCCGTCCCACGTCTCGCGCTCCGGATCGCGCGGGCGGACGAACATCGTCGACTTCTTGTCCTTCGCGTCGAGCACGAGCACGGTGCCCGGCTCGGCGAAGCCCGTCAGGTAGAAGAGATCGGAGTCTTGCCTGTACTCGTGCTCGACGTCGTTGTTGCGCGTGAAGACCGGGGCAGACGCGAAGACCGCGACGCCGTCATCGCCCTTGGCGTGAATGGCTTCGAGGAACGCGCGACGACGTTTGGTGTACAGCTCGCTATGGCACGTGCACATGGTGATTCTTTTGCCACGGCGCCCCGAAGAGCACAACCGCGGCAGCAAACGGGAGCCGGGCGGCGGTTTTCACCAGCGAATGGTGGCCTGGTCGAGGCCGATGTTGGCGCCGACCGCCCAGGTCCCGTCGATCGTGATCGCCTCGACGCGGAGCGCGTTCGCCGCGAAGTCCTCGTATTTGAGCGGCTGACCAGGTCCGCCCGGGGTGTCGAGCAAGAGCGAGCCGAGCGGCACCTGAACGAGCCGGAACTCCTTCGGGCCGGGGCGAAACGACCAGCCGTTCGACCAGCGGAAGCGACACTTCTGGCCGCCGATCCGGCAGGCCGGCGCGCCGATCGACAAGATCAAATCCGACTGCGGCTTGGGTGAGGCGGCAGGTCCACCGCGGACGCCGATCTCGACGAACGCGCCCTCGAAGTCCGCCTGCGTGAGCGTGTTGGCGGTGACGTCTTTCTCGAAGCTCTGAAGACCGATCTCGAAGCCGCACGACGTCGCGGCGTCCGCGGCCGCGTCGGGCCCTGCGTCGACGGCCGGACAGGTCACCTTCCCGATCTGGAGGCAGCCCGCGCTCGCGTTGAAGCAGTCGTTCGCGACGCGCTTCAGATCCACCGGCGTCGGAGCCGATCCGTCGAGGAGCTGATCGCCGAAGAGCACGAGCGCACGGCTCTCGAGCCGCGTGTCGGCGGAGATGACGTTGCTCGCGTTCTCGCGGCCTTGCTTGTCGCGCACGATGAGCCGCGCGAACACCGTCTTGCCGACGGGATGCTTGTCGGTGACCGTCCAGGCGCGAGCGACCGCGCCGGGCGCGACCGGGTCCCGCCCGCCGAAGCTGCCGAGCTCGGGGTTGATGCGGCGGTCGAAGAGCCCGGTCGACGAGTCTTGTCGCCGGACGGCGTCTTCGGTCGCGCCGACGATGAGCTGGTATTCGGCGAACTCGCTCGCGTCGCCGGAGACGTCGAAGTCCCAGCGGATGCTCTTCGAGGTGCGCCACGTCGCGACGAAGCGCTGGACGACGAACCCGCCCACCGGCGCGTCGGTCGTGGTATCGCCGTCCTTCGTCGGCAGCGCGTTCGCGTCGAGCCCGACCACGCACGTGTTGGTCGCGAGATCGCAGGTGTACCCCGTCGTGCACGGGCACTGTTTTCCCTCGAGCGAGAGATCGTCGACGGTGCACGCCACGCCACGCACGAGCACGATCGCCGCCGCGATCGCCAAAGCAAGCGATCGCGCAGGGCGGAGGAACGTCGAGGCGCGCATCGTCAGAACGTCCAGCGCAAGGGAGGGTCGAAGCGCGCCGACGCCCTCGTGGAGGAAGACGACGACGTCATCCGGACGACGACCCACGCAGCGCCGATGACGGTCACGACGGCGCCTGCCAAGATCGTCGCCGTCGCGGCGGTCGCGAGGCCCTCGGCGGAGTCTTGTTTTCCCGCCGCCGAGAGCTGCACGGGATCCTGCGTGGCGTCGTCGTGCTTGCCTTGCGCCAAGCCGTAGATGACGAAGCCCGCGCCGATCGTGAGCGCGCCTGCGCCGACGACGACCCACGGCACCACCGACGTCGTCGACTCGCGCGGCTCCGCCACGACGTCCTTGTCTTTGGTGTCCTTCTCCTTCGATCCGTCCTCGCCGCTGGGTGGCGACGACTGGCGAGCGGCGAGCTCGGCGGCTTGCGCGGCTTGCGCGCGAAGCGTCGTGATCCGGCCTTCGATCGCCTTGCGATCGGGCGCGTTGGGCTCTTCGTTCAGATACTGCGCGTACGCGTCGGCCGCCTCCTTCGACTGCCCGAGCGCCTCGTACGCTCGCGCGAGGTTGTAGAGGAGGACTGGCTCGCTCTTCAGCTTCCTTGCTTCGATCAGCTTGTCGACGGCCTCTTGGAAACGTCCCTCGCGGTACGATCGCATGCTCTGCTCGAACAAGTCGAGGGCGCGATCACGGCTCGGATCGCTCGTCGACGCCGGCGCGGGCGCCGGCGCGTGGTCCCGGTCCATCGTCGATCCAGATCGCGGCGCAGGCGCAGTCGGAGCCGCAAACGCTGACGTTGGGTGAAGCGTCAGCGCGACCACGAGCAGCCATCCAAGCTGCGAAAAGACGCGATGGAGGCGAGCCATCGAGACGCTCGTTCTAGCAGGTCGGATCTCTCTGTGCCGATCAACGCGATCAGGACGTCCTTTGCGCGCGTGGCCTTCTCATGGTCGCTCGACGTGTCCCCAAAAGAGCGTAAGCCATCGTTTTAACGAGACAATTTACTCAAACAAGGACCCGTGCGGGCGCCGTGTCGGGAGCGGTACGAAGCTCGCACTTACCTCCATCGCTCGGAACGGTTGGTCAGGTCGATCAGCCACTCGAAAGACAAAGAGGATCGAAATGTCGACGACAAGCAGTGCTCGGGTGATGGCGACTCTCGCGTTCGGTGGCGCTCTGTTCGCCCTGATCGGAACCCAGGCCTGCACGCTCGCGAGCCCCACGTACATCACGACCCAGGAAGGCGAGCAGACGGCAGCCGACGCCGGAGCCGCGGGCGTGTCGCCCTCGTCTTCCTCCGCCTCGCCCTCGGGCGGCGCGGGCGCGACGTGCGGAACGAACGACTTCGTCAAAGCGGACGTGAGCAAGCTCACGGCGTGTGGCAACGGCAAAGGTCACTGCTTCGACAAGACGAAGACGCCGATGGCCGATCAGCTCGTCGCGTGCGCGAACGCCAACGAGGTGTGCGTCCCCGACGAGATCCTCGCCGCCAACGGGAGCCCGCTGACGAGCTGCAAGTCGATCATCGGACCGGGCGCATGCGTCACGATGAGCCTCCTGCCCGCAGGCGAGAAGCGCGCGGCCGGCGCCCTCAAGCAAGACACCTGCTCCGCCGGACAAGTCTGTGCACCCTGCATCGATCCGACGAACAACAACGCGCCGACGCCGTTCTGCCAGCCGATCGGCGTCCACGAGAAGCCGTGCGCCGCGGCCCCTGCCGGCGGATCGACCGGCGCAGCCACCGCCGCGCCCGGGTGCTGCACGACGAAGGGAAAGAGCAACGGCATCTGCATCAGCGAGAGCGGCGTCCCCGAGGCGCAGCGCGACAAGGCCGTTCAAGACACGTGCGCGGACGCGAACAAGTGCGTCCCGAAGGCGATGGTCGAAGGCAAGCCCGTCACGTGCGACGCGGGCATTCTCGGCGCGGGCGTGTGCATGGACAAATGCTTCAACAAGATGCTGAGCATCGCGGGTGGCATCGGCATCCTCGACGGCGAAGGCTGCGGTGAGACGGAGCTCTGCATCCCGTGCAAGCTCGTCGCCGATCAGGGCGTCCCCGGCTGCGCCGCGACCCCCTGAGCGCCCTTCACGAGAACTCCTCGCGAGAACGACCATGCACTCCCTCTCGAAGCTCTTGATCGTCACCGCAGCGCTCTCCTTGCTCGGCGTGGCATGCTCGGTCGGCGAGACCACGTACGCCACCGTCACGCTCCCGGTCCGCGCGAAGAAGGAGACGCGCACGTGCGAGTCACCGCACGTGAAGGCTGACCTCGGATCGCTCAAGGCATGCGGCGACGGCAAAGGGCATTGCTACAACAACGCCAAGGTCCCGATCGCGGCCTCCCAGCTCCCGGCGTGCGAAGGCGATGAGGTCTGCGTCCCGGACAAGGTGCTCAGCGCGAACGGCACGAAGCTGAAGGCGTGCACCTTCTTCATGGAGCAGAAGCCGGGCGCATGCGTCAGCCTCCTCCTGAAGGACATCAAGGCGCACGAGAACGAGCTCCAGAAGGACGTCTGCGACGAAAACGAGCGCTGCGCGCCCTGCATCAACCCGCTCGACGGCACCGACACGCACGTCTGCGACGAGACCGGCGTGCACGAGAAGGACTGCGTCGGCGGAGTCGACGGGTCGAGCGCCGAGTCGTGCTGCCACGGCGCCGGCGTCTGCTCGAAGCTCGACGCGATCCCCGAAGATCAGCGCGAAAACATGCAGCGCGACGCATGCCCGAGCCAGAAGGTGTGCGCCCCGGCGGCGATGGTCGACGGCGCGCCGGTCAAGTGCGACGTCCTCGGCGTCCCGGGCGTTTGCCTCGACGTCTGCTTCGCCTCGATGCTCCGCGGCACCAAGCAGGTCATGCGCGGCGGATGCGGGATCACCGAGATCTGCTTGCCGTGCGCGATCGGCAAAGGTCAGGGTATGCCGGGCTGCGAGTGACTTGGTGCTAGGCTCTGGCTCGTTCTCGTGACGAGCCCCACGACGACAGAAGCCGCGACGACGGCAGCGCCAAAGAGGATCGGACGCTACGAAGTGCTCGGTCAGCTCGCCGCTGGCGGCATGGCGGAGATCCTCCTCGCTCGGCTCTCGGGGCCGGCGGACTTCAAGCGCGCGGTCGTCATCAAGCGCATCCTCCGGTCGTACGCCGCGAACACCTCGTTCGTGAAGATGTTCCTCGACGAGGCACGTATCGTCGCGTCGCTTCGCCATCCGAACGTCGTCCACGTGCAGGAGCTCGGCGAGCACGTCGACGCGGAGGCGAACACGAAGGAAGCGTTCCTCGTGATGGAGTACGTCGCGGGAGAGAACGCCTCGAGCCTTCTCAAGCGCAGCACGGCCTCCGGCGATCCGCTCGACCCACGGCTCGCCGCGCACATCATCGCCGAGGCATGCGCGGGCCTCCACGCCGCGCACGAGCTCACCGATGACGATGGGCAACCGCAGAACCTCGTCCATCGCGACGTGTCTCCGCAGAACCTCCTCGTCGCCTACGACGGTCACGTGAAGCTCGTCGACTTCGGCGTCGCCCTCGTGGATCGACGCGACGCGCGCACCGAGCCCGGCGAGGTCAAAGGCAAGTTCGAGTACATGTCGCCCGAGCAAGGCCTCGGCAAGCCGCTCGATCGAAGGAGCGATCTGTTCTCGCTCGGGATCGTGCTCTACGAGCTGTCGACCGGACGGCGCCTCTTCAAGCGCGCGAGCGCGGCGAAGTCGATCGAGGCGGTGTGCCGCGAGCCGATCGTCCCTCCTTCACGCGCGATCTCCTCCCGCGAGCTGGCGGCGAAGTACCCCGCGAAGCTCGAAGCGATCGTGATGAAGGCGCTCGCGAAGAGCCCCGACGATCGCCATGCGACCGCCGCCGAGATGCGTCTCGAGCTGCTCGAGGTGACCCGCGAGCTCACCTCACCGGTCGAGGCGCTCGCCGAGCGCATGCGAAGGCTCTTTCCGGATCGGATCACCGAGAAGGAGGACCTCCTTCGTAAGGTCAGCGCCGGTGAAGGGCTCTCGCACGTGCCTGCGGGTGAGACCGACGAGAACGTCGACGTCCCGGTCGCGCCGGAGGCGGCGACGATCGTGCAGACCGATCCACGTCTCGCCGTCGTCCACGCGCGACGCTGGCGCGTCGTGGCGATCGCGTCGCTCGGAGTCCTCGCGGTGATCGTCTTCGGCGTCGGGATGGCGCTACGCCAAGCGCGGTCTTCGAGGGAGGCGACGGCGGATGGTCCTCTGCCGGCGCTGCCCGCGCCCTCGTCACTCGCTACCCCGGGCGCACGCCCCGACGCCGGCGCAGACGAGGTGTTCGTTCACGTCGAGACGAAGCCGCCGGGCGCGCGCGTGCTCGTCAACAACCAGGAACGCGGCGAAACGCCCATCGATCTGCTCGTCTTGCGCGGACAGGAGCCGTTCGTCCTCGAGCTTCGCCGCCAAGGCTACGTCACGGCGACGCAGCAGGTGGTGCCCGACGCCGATCAGAAGGTGCTCGTGGGCCTCACGCCCGTCGTCGTGCACGTCGGTCGTCCCGCCGTTCGACCACCGCGCAGCAACGACGGTAGCAAGGGGCAACGAACCGCGCCGCAGACCAGCTCGAGCTCTGGATTTCGCCGCTTCGATTAACACGGCGCCACTCGCGGCGATCGAGACGCACGAAACCGGCTATGCTGGACGCATGAGGGACAGCGACCGCGATCTCCTCGCGACCGTCGTCCAGCGACGCGACGCGGAAGAGGCTGGATCTGGGGGACCCACCGCGTTCACGCTCGTCGTCACCGAAGGGCCCGAGCGCGGGCGATCGTACCGACTCGACTCTTCCCTCGCCGTCCGCGCGCTCGTCGGGACGAGCCCCGCGTGCGAGATCCGGCTGAGCGACCCCGAGGTCTCACGCCGCCACGTCGCCCTCGAGGTGATCGGCGACGCGCTCCGCGTGAGCGATCTCGGCTCGACGAACGGGACCTGGGTCGATCGCGTCAAGGTGGTGCTCGCCGATCTTCAAGGCGGTGAGTTTCTCCGGATCGGGTCGACGATGTTTCGCGTCGACGTCGACGACGCCTACGAAGCGGCCGAGCCGCCGCTCTCTCCCGCCGTGTCGTTCGGTCGCGTCGTCGGCGCGAGCCGTGAGATGCGCCGCCTCTACCCGCTGCTCGAGCGCCTCGCGCAGACCACCGTGCCGGTCGTCATCGAAGGCGAGACGGGCACCGGCAAGGAAGCGCTCGCCGAGTCGCTCCACGAGATGGGACCGCGCGCGCAAGGTCCGTTCGTCGTGTTCGACTGCACCGCGGTGCCGCCGAGCCTCGTCGAGGCGGAGCTCTTCGGGCACGAGCGCGGCGCCTTCACTGGCGCGATGCAGGCACGCCGAGGTGTGTTCGAGCAGGCGCAAGGCGGCACGCTCCTGATCGACGAGATCGGCGATCTCGATCTCTCGCTCCAGCCGAAGCTCCTTCGCGCGATCGAGCGCTTCGAGGTACGCCGCATCGGCGGCGACAAGTGGATGCGGGTCGACGTGCGCGTCCTCGCCGCGACGCGACGGGATCTCGATCGCGAGGTGCAGGTCGGTCGCTTCCGTGACGACCTGTTTCACCGCCTCGCGGTCGCGCGCGTGGAGCTCCCGCCGCTCCGCCAACGCAAGGGCGACATCACCGCGCTCGCGATGCACTTCTGGCGCGAGATGGGCGGCGACCCAAACGCGATCCCGCGCGAGCTCCTCCAGAAATGGGAAGACTTCGCGTGGCCCGGCAACGTGCGCGAGCTTCGCAACACGATCGCGCGACAGCTCGCGCTCGGCGAGCTGGCGTCGTTGCAGCCCTCGTTCTCCGCGCCGGCGAGCGTTCCCCCGCCGGCGATGAGCATGGGCTATCCGTCGGGCACGCCGAGCACGCCGTTCGCGCCGCCAGGCCTCGGCGGCTCACCCTCGCAGCCTCCACCGCTGCCCGACGCGATCGATCGCTTCGTCGACATGGACGTGCCGTACCCGCAAGCGCGCGACCGCATCCTCGAGGAGTTCGAGGCTCGCTTCGTCGCGCGCCTCCTTCAACGCCACGGCGGCGACGTCGCGAAGGCGGCCGCCGCGTCCGGCATCGGCCGACGTTACTTTCAGAAGCTCAAGGCACGTAGCCACCGCTGACCTGTCTTCGATGCACGCACGTGCATGAGACGACGCGCGTGAGCAACGCTCGCGGGCGATCCACAGCGCTCGCACGGACGCGCGGCGTGGCCTGAATCAGTACGCGCAGCGCCGTGCGCGAGTTGCGCAACGTTGCGTGCAGGATCCCTCGATGCGCGCGCGGCCATCTTCCTGCACTTCGTTCGCGCGTGATGCACGGCGCGGTCGGAGAAGACGCCCAGAACGTTCCGGATGGGCATGGCGTCGCGAACGAAACGTTCGCGACAACGAACGTCTCGTTCCGAAACGAGGTCTCTGGATCGCGGAATGACCGGCGAAATCACGAAGGAATTGCCGATTCGGCCGCGATCGATTTCAGGAACGCGCGCTGCAATGCGGCAGACGGACGGAAAGACAGGAGCTCGATGATCATGCGGACATGGACGACATCCCTGAAGAGAGTCGCAAAGGCCGTTGCCCCGCTGGCAGTCGGCGCGCTGGCGCTCTCGATCGGTTTGGCGAAGCCCCAGCACGCACGCGCGGACGGCGAAGCCGAAGCGACCGAGAAGCGTGAGCGTTGCGCGACGCGCGTGTCCGTGGCGTTGCTCGGCAAGAGCGCGACGCCCGAGCTCATGGCGTCGGCGAACCCACAAGACGCGGTCGACACGATCCTGAAGGATCCGCAGTTCATCGATCGCTTCGCGCGCTTCGTGAACTCGCAGTTCAACCCCGAGCCCGGCGAAGAGATCGCCGACGACGCGTCGTACACGCTCGCGAAGTTCATCCTGACGGACGGCACGAAGCCCTGGAAGGACATGTTCGTCGGCCAGTACAGCGTCGCCGACGCGGTCACGCCCGACCCGAACGGCCTCGGCTACTTCCGCAGCGCCGCGTGGATGAAGCGGTACGCGGGCAACGAGAAGGACGGTTACCGCATCTCGGCGGGCTACCGCATGCTCCAGAACACGACGGGGCTCAAGCTCACCGCGACGACGAACGTCGAAGGCGTCGACCTCAGCGCCGACGGCCGCAAGGCGCCGGCGTGCGCGGGCTGCCACTACAACGGCTGGTTCGCGCTCGACCTCGTGTCGAAGGTCCTCTCGAAGCGCAAGGGCACCGGTGACAACATCACCTACCTCCCGCCGACCGAAGGTCCGCAGACGATCCTCAGCGGCAAGACAATCGCGAACGACAAGGACCTCGTCGAAGCGCTCGTCGCGTCGGAGAACTTCCGCTTCAACGCGTGCCGGCTCGGCTTCGAGTTCCTCTACGGACGGCCGGAGAGCACCTGCGAAGGACAAGTGTTCGACAAGTGCGTCGATGCGTTCACCCAGACCGGCACCATTCAGGCTGCCCTATCCGCCATCGCGAAGGACGCTTCGTTCTGCCAGTAGGCACGAGCGCGAACGAACGAAAGACAGCCAACATGATGAACACGAACAAGCTCACCATCCTGTTCTATCTCGGCCTCGGCGCTCTTCTCATCGCGGCATGCGGTGACGATCCCGAAAACCTCACCGGTCGCCGCAACAATCCCGGCAACGATCCGAACGATCCGAACGCGCAAGGCGATCCCAACGCGCCGACCGATCCGACCGACCCGGCGCTCTGCACCTCGAAGGAGTACGCAGGCTTCGACAACATCCCGCTCCACAGCACGCGCGTCGTCGCGAAGCTCGGCGTCGATCGCGGTCGCGTGAAGCCCTTCTCGGCGCTGCAGACCGAGTATGCACGCGTGCTCGGCGCGGCGCCCGCGTCGCTCCAAGGCGCGGGTCCGACGTTCGGCCAGGTGCCCGCGCGCTGGTACGACGAGCCGCAGGCAAACGCCGTCGCGCTCCAAACGGCGTACGGCATCGCGTTCGACGGGTGCCTCACGTACACGCAGACGGCGCCGGAGTTTGCCGCCGCGCCCGACGCGGCGTCCGCCGCGACCCAATGCGCCGCGATGGCGCGCAAGTTCTGGAGCAAGACGCCCGCGCCGCAAGAAGTGCAAGCGTGCGTCGACGTCGCGACGACGGGCACGGCGACCGAGCCGCAGCCCCGACGCAAGTGGGCCTACGCATGCGCGTCGGTCCTCTCCTCCGCCGGATTCCTGACCTACTGAGAACAGAGAGAAGCCAAGCCATGAGCACAGGATTTTCACGACGTGGGTTTCTCAAGAGCCTCGGCATCGGCGTCGGCGCCGCGGTGGGATCGCGCATCCCGGGCGCCGGCTGGATCGGCGAGGCAAAGGCCGCGACCGCCGAGCCGACGTCGCTCGTCATTCTTCACCTCGTCGGTGGGTACAACGCGCTCTTCGGCAGCGCAGACTCCCTCGTCGG
Organism: Labilithrix sp.; assembly: GCA_044227045.1. Lineage (GTDB taxonomy): Bacteria > Myxococcota_A > Polyangia > Polyangiales > Polyangiaceae > Labilithrix. Next base: position 83,571 of record JBGAFW010000002.1, on the reverse strand, counting down.
CAAGTTCGGCGTGACCGCCGGCAACCACACCGTCCTCGGCAACGGCCTCGCGGTCGACAACACGTTCGCGAATTCGATGAGCGCGTTCGCCAAGAACCACATGGCGACGGTGGGCGTCCGTCACGGCATCTCGAACCACCCTGGAGCGCGCCAGTCGCTCTGGACGATGAACAACGTCAACGCCGGCCTGGCGCTCGCGAACGCGATCGGCGGCACGGCGTCGATCAAGGCCGCCGTCGTCGGCGGCAACCTGATCGCCGAAGCGCCGAAGGCTGCCGTCGGGGGCGTCTCCTTCCAGTCGATCACCGACATGCAGAAGACGATCGACGCGCTCGGCGGCGGCGTCGCCAACCCGCGCGTTCCGGACCGCACGATCGCCCTGGCGGGCGTCACGGGCGCGCAGACGATGAGCGCGAACGTGCTCGCGGGCAGCCCGGAGTCGCTCGACTCGCTCGCGAACGGCTACACCGCCGCGGTCGACACGCTCAAGCAACCGGTGAAGCAAATCTCCCTCGACGATCTGAAGACGGCCTACGCGCTCGGCAACGCGACCGCGGTGCGGGACTTCAAGTCGAAGATGGCGGCCGCCGAGCTCATGGTTCGCGCCGGCACGAACGTCGTCGCGGCGTTCGACGCGGGCTGGGACACGCACGGCGACACGCAAGGAACGACCGTCCGAAACAAGATGACGCAGTCGATCCTCGCGCCGCTGAACACGTTCCTCACGCGCATGGTCCAAGATACGACCCGCAACGTCGTGGTGGCGATCATCGGCGACTTCGCGCGCAGCCTTCCGGGCTCGGACCACCAGCCGAACCTGTCGGCGACGCTCATCGGCAAGTACGTCAAGCAGGGTACGACCGGCAAGACCGCGCAGGGCGCCGTGTCTCTGTCGGCGAACACGCCCGGCATCCCCGGGTTCTGGTCGCTCCTCGGCACGGTCACGCGCCCGACGACCAGCCCGTTCGGCGCCAACCAGCACCCGAGCCTCGTGCTGCCGACGACCTAAGGCGCGCGCCCTACGACAGATCCGGCTTCGTGTCGCGCATCGCGGGCATCCGCGCGGTGCTCGTGACGGCGGGCGACTCGACCTCATCGAGGATCTCGATGAGCGCGGTCGACCCGCTCGCGTGGACGATGCGGGCACCAAAGCCGGCGCTGTTCGGCGCGTTGGCGCTGCGCACGTTCACCGGGTCGTCGATCCACGGGAGATACCCGCTCTCGACGGCCACATGAATGCGATCCCCTTGGATATTTCGGACGCGCGCGATGGCGCGATACTGGGACGTCTCGATCTCGACGACTTCGTTGTTGCCAAACATCACTTTACGTCCCGGGTTCGGGGTCTTTCGGTCTTCGTCGCTCACGTAGGCTTTTCACCGGCCGCTGTTTTCCGGCCTCACGGTGAGTAGCCCCCTCCCCATCCGCTGACAACAGCCGTCTGCGCTATTGGTGCATTTCGGAGAAGATGAGACGCATTGAGACGCGCGGTCTGCGCGAATCGTCGCGCGACCACGTGGCCATTCGCTTCCGAAAACGTCACTCCATCAGCGAAAAGACGACGAACAGGACGCCGAGGATCGCGATGCCGGCGAGCGCGAGTAGCAAGATCCCCGAGCCGCGACCAATCGTCGCGCCTTGTTTCTTCCACGCGGTACGCGATCCGCGGTTCGGCATCTGCGCGGGCGGGACCGAGGGATGAATCGCGACCTCGGGCTGCCCGGGCATCATCGGCAACGGCATCGGCGGCATCGCGGCGGCAGGTGGCGCGACGCCTGGCGCTGGCATTCCGATCGGCGGGCTCGACGGCATGTTCGGCGAGGGGGTCGGCGGCTGCGGCGCGGCCTCGTAGTGGTAGGCGACGATCGGGCTCGCGCCTTGTGGCGTCGGCTCGGGGATCGGCATCGCGGGCCGCTCGGATCGCACGCGGGGAGGCGGCGTCATCGGCGCGCTGACCTGCACGGGCGCTGCACGTTGCCTTGCCTCGACGGGCAGCTCGAGGGAGAGGACCGTCGCGCCGAGCTTCAGCATGCGTGGTCGCTGCCACTCGACTCGTGACCCTTGGTAGACCGCCGATCGTCCAATCCACGATCCGCGCGTGGACGCCGCGTCGAACAGAAAGACGGAGAACCCGCGCCGGACGATCTTGATGTGCTCGCGGGAGACCTCGCGATCTTCGAGCCGCAGGTCCGCCTTCGGGCTTCGTCCGATGACGTACTCGCGGTTCTCCGCCTCGAGCACGAGCTCATCGCCGAAGTTCTGACCTTCGACGACGCGAATGCGCGGTCCAGGAACGCGTGGCTTGTCGTGCGCGGTGCTCGGATCGGTGCCGTCGAGCCCGAGGACCACGCTGCCGATCTGGATCTCGTCGCCCGGCATCACGAGGCGGCGGCAGCCCGCGTCGAGCGGGACGTCGCCCACCGCGCAGTCGTTTCCGACGGCGATCAGCGCGACCTCGCTGATCTTGGCGTGCTCGTCGTCGACGCCCGGAACGTCAATCCGGACATCGCACGCTTCTGCTCGTCCGATCGTGAGCACGCGCGCGTCGAGCTCGATGCGGCGCGCCTCACGAAACGAGCCTCCGGGAGGGACGACGAGATGCACGGTTCTGAACGCCTAGTCTCGCACGTTCGAAGCCCGACCCCAACCACCGAGAACGACCCACGTCGCCCGCGTTCCCGTCGGGCCGGCAGGGTCCTGCGAAGAACGATGGGGTGCGGCGATCGTGTTGGGTCGCGCCCGTGGATGGACGTGTTTTTTGACCGCAGACGGAGCGGTTTGGAACACTTCGCCTATGGACGAACGACGTCTCCGCCGAAGCTCGGATCCGCTCATCGCGCTTCACTATCAACTCAGCTCCGCGCGGGCGCGGGGTGACCTCGATGCCATCGTGGTGGCCGATCCCTCGGGAGTCGTCGTCGCTGGGGCCGGTTCTTGGCCTGTCTGCGAGGAGCTGGCTGCCTATGCGCCCCTCCTCGCAGACGGCTCGTGGGGTGTCATGACCTCGCAGGTCTCCTCGCGGGTCGAGGCGCTCCGCTCCGAGGTGAGCGTCCGCGAGGTCATCGTCGGAAACCAGCAGGTTCTCCTCTGCACCCGCCAGAAGCGGAAGGCCGAGGCGATCGAGGCGATCGAGGGCACCGCGCGCCACATCGACGAGGCCGCCCGGGGCGTCAGCCGCATCCTTACGGAAGCAGCCTGAAAAGCAGCCGGCCCGTCGCGCTTTGATAACGCGCCGCGTTGACGGCACGCGGGCTGGCGACTACAACCTGCTATGATGAGCAGCGACGACGAGACTCCGCCGGACAGCGCGCCGCCGGACAGTCCCCCGACGGAACGTGGAAGCACGTTTCCGGGAGCGACGAAGGAGAGCCGTCGCCGTCGCCTCGAGGGAGTCATCCCCGAGATCGTTCGTCGCGCCGTCGAGCTCGGCGTCGAGAAGGCGACCGAAGCGCCCGACAACTTGAAGCAGTTCGTCGGCGACATGAAGCTTCCAAAAGAGATCGCGCACTACCTGCTCGCGCAGATCGACGAGACGAAGAACGGCCTCTTCCGCGTCGTCGCCAAAGAGATCCGAGATTTCCTCGAGCACACGAACTTCGCCGGCGAGGTGCAGAAGCTCCTCACGACCGTGCAGTTCGAAGTGAACACGACCATTCGCTTCACGCCGAACGACGGCGCCGACAAGAAGCGCAAGAGCGAGCCGCCGAAGAAGGGCGCCGCTTCCGACGACGACGACGATGACGACAAGGGCAGCGGCGGCGAAGGCGGTGGTGGAAGCGACGACCGGGAGCGCGAGCCCAACAAAAACGGCCGCGAGGACGAGCCGAACGCGAAGCGCCCTACCCCGCTCCCGCGACCCGAAGTGAAGACGGCCGTGCACATCCGCCGCGAAGGTCGCTCGAGCCGGCGACGCGATCGCGCCTGATCGCGTCCTGCCTGATCGCGACGGATCTCGAGCCCGCGCGTCTTCAAAAAGCGCGAATCGACAAACCCGAGATCGCCGCTGTGGAGTATGCTGCCCGACCATGAGCAAACCGCTCTCTACGGGGGGAGAAGTCGACAGCTGGTGCACGAAGTGCAAGCTGGTCCTGAATCATCGAATCATCGCGATGGTCAAGGGTGTCCCCGTGCGCGTCGAGTGCTCGACCTGCATGTCTCATCACAACTTCCGCGCCCGCGCGCCCGGTGACAAGGCTCCGGCCGCGACCACCACGCGTGCGTCGTCGGGAGGCGCTCCGAAGTCGACGCGCATGACGGTCACGAAGGCCGCCGCGGCCGCCGCCGAACGCGAAAAGTCGTGGGAAAAGGCCGTCTTGGGCAAGGCGGTCAGCGAGTTCAAGAACTACCGCGTCGACCAGATCTTCTCCGAAGGTGACCTCATTCGTCACAAGAAGTTCGGCGAAGGCATCGTCACGCGGGTGCTCGATCCGAAGAAGGTGGAGATCCTCTTCAAGGACGAGCCGCGAACGCTCGCCCAAGGCCTCACGGACTGACGCCGTAACGAGCAGAGACAGCGTGGCGGCGTCGACGCGGCGTCAGTGTGCCGGGCAGACTTTGGCGGTGAACGTGCCGGCGACATTGCTGTCGTCGTTCGTGAGCTTGATCGCGCCCGTGATCGTCGCGCCAGGCTCGCTGCTCCATGTGTCGAAGCGAAGCACGCCGGCTTGCGCGGGCGTCACGTCGGCCTTCTGCGCCGACTCGAAGACGCCGACCTGAAACGAGGCGCCGTGGCCGTCGGCGTACGCGATCGGAAACTCGCCGGCCGCCGGCTCGATGCCGCCGATGTTCACGAGGAGCGCGTCGCTCGGCGTGGGCTTGTTCGTGATCGTCCGGCAGTCCGTCTCGTAGTTGCGCATCGCGAAGAACCACTGGTTTTGCGCTTTGCTGAACTCGACGTCGACCGACTTGGGCGAGAAGGGCTTGCCCTTGATCTCGCCTCCGACTGGCGTGCTCGGGATGCCGTTGCCAACCGTCCCGGACGATCCCTTCGACGCTGTGCCGTCGCCCGGTTGTCCGCCGGAGCTCGTCGTGCCGTCCGATCCGCTGGAGCTGCCGCTCGCGTTCGAGCCTCCATCGAGCGTTTGGCCAGAGCAGGCCGTCAGGACGACCGCCGCGGAGGCCGCGACGATGGGAAGTGTGATGTTAAGGAGAGAGCGAAGGTGTTGGTTCATGCGAATCCTCGTGCTCTGCCTTGGCGGTGACCCGATCCGTCCATTTCGAAAAACGCACCTGCGCGCGACTTTGTCCGACCATGACGCGGAACGCCGCGCTGTCCACCGGAAATCCGCGACGAGGGACTTCCTGGGCGCCCAGAAAGGGCGCCGAGGACTTCCTGCGCACCCAGAAACGGCGCCGAGGCCAGAAATGGAGTCGAGGACTCGCCCAGAAACGTGCCGAGGGACTTCCTGGGCGCCCAGAAAGGGCGTGCTTGGGTTCCTGCTCACCAAGTGTTTCGCTGGGTTACGCGCTTCAGGGCGCCTGATCGACGGCGTTCTTCACAGCGCGGAGCATCAGGCCGTTGGGGAAGCGGCGCTCCATCTCCTTGAACCGCCGTCGCGCCTCGTCGTTGCGGCCAAGCGCGACGAGCGCCTTGATCGCGATCGCCTCGCGCTCCTCGACGAGCGCCCCGCTTGGGTACTCCGACGCGTGACGGTCCGCGGCCCGAAGCGCCTCGGTCGCTTCGCCGCGCGCGAGCGCCCCGCGCGCGACGTCGAGGAGCGCACGCTCGGCGGCGAGGCCCCGGCTCGACGGCGTCGGGCTCACGCTCGGCGCCTGCACGACCTGGGTCGCGTTGACCCGCGGCGCCGAAGGCAGCGCGCCGACGGGAACGCCCGCCGAGTCTTCGACCTTCGGCGCGGCCGGCTCGATCGCGACCGGTGACGGCCCAGGCACCGCGCTCACGGCCATCGGCGACGGCGCAGGCGAGGAGGCGACCTGGCGATCGATCACCACGCCCGCCACGACACCGATCGCGAGCGTGGCGATCAACGCCGCGGCGGCCTTACCGCCCGCGAGGACGAACCCGCCGCCCGAGGAGACCCCAGTGCCGGCGCCGCCAAGACCCGTGCTCGTTCCGCTTTCTCCCCCGCTGCTTCCGCCGCCCTCGCCTCCTCCATCGGGCGGAACGAAGCCGAGGCGTGTCGAGATCGCCGCGAAGAGCGCGGCCTTGTCGGGCTCCGCGAGCTCGGGCACCGGCGCTCGCTTCTCTTCCCCCAAGAGGGTGAGCACGTCCTCGGGCAACGCCTCGAGATGCTCCGCTTCATGCGTGGTCGAATCGTCGCGATCGGTCGGCATGATCAGCTCACCTCCTTTCCTCGAAGTCTTCGGACGGCCGCCGTGAAGTCCGCGCGTGCGGCGCGGAGGCGCGAGTAGGCCGTGCCCTCGGCAATCCCGAGCACGCGGGCGATCTCCGGGACGGGTGTCTCATCGAGGTCATGCAGGACGAACACCGCGCGCTTGTCGTCGTCGAGCGCCTCGAGCGCGCGATGGACGAGCTGCCGTGCTTGTGCGCTCTCCATCGCTTTGTCCGGTGTCTGCACATGGCCAGCGCCTTCGAGCCTGCCGGCATCTTGTCCTTCTTCTCCGCCAAGCACCTCGCGGCGATGACGCGCGAGCCGGCGATGCTCGGAGGCGACGCGCGCGGCGAAGGCGAAGAGCCACGGCCGGATAGGACGCGTCGCGTCGAAGCGCGCGAGCTCGCGATGAACGCGTACGAACACCTCGACGACCAAGTCGTCGCGATCGCTCGGCATGATGCCGAGGCGACCGAGCGACGCCGAGATGTACGCGGCGTGCTCGTCGAACACCGCGCGAAAGTCGACGATCGCCGATCGAGGAGGCGAGGACGCGCCCGCTCCTTCCGAAGACCCCGACATCGCGCTGGGTACGCCCGTCACCTCGGGTCCTTGGCGGCTCGAGGAGGAATCCATTAAAGGAAACGACCGCCCAGGTGGATACCGACGGCGGCCCACACGGGAGAGGTCTCGTAGACGGCCCGGCCGTCGACCTCGACCGTACGGGAGAGGACGTTGAGGCCCACCTCTGCGAACGGCTCGAGGTAGAGACGCGAGCCGAGCGCGATGTCCGCGCCGCCACGCGCGACGCCGACGATGAGAGACGCGCGATCACTGGCAGGCCTCGTGATGTTCTCGGTCCTCGAGAAGAGGACGCCTGCGCCTCCGCCGATGCAGCCGAACGGGATCTTGCCGCGCAGGCATGCAGCGACCGTCCCCACCACGTCGTTGGTCGACACCTTCCCTCCCTGCGCGAGCGATTTGCTCGACGGAAGCTCGCTCCGTACGTCGACGCGAAGCGCGAAGGCGGACGCCGGCCAGCGGAGCGCGATCGCCAAGCTCGCGCCCGCCGCGATGTCGGGGGCGGTTCCCAAGGTCGCGATCGGACCCAGCGACGCGGCGAGCTGCATCGAAGGCCCGTCCACGACGCGAACCGGCGCGCGCGATCCGCCGTCGTCCTTCGGCTCCATGACGACCGGCGGTGGATCACGCGGCGGTGGTGGCGGCGGCGGTGGTGGTGGTGGCGGCTCGTCGGGCTTGGCCGGAGGCTTCGCGGGCGCGTCGTCGAGGTCGTCGAGCGCGAGGCTCACCGCGAGCGCCAGCGCGAGGGCGAGCTCCTTGCAGTCGTCGCCCTTCGTCGCGAGCTCCCTCTCGCCGCGAATGTTCCCGTCATCGCCGACGATCTGAACGCGGCCGGTGAAGCCGCTCGGTGCTCGCTGCACCTGCGCGATCACGGTCTTCTGCGCGACCGGAAAGAACGGATCGTAGCCAAGGCGCTGCGCCACGGCCTTTCGCAGCTCGGCCTCCCCTGGACACGAATCGGCCCCCGCCCCACGCACATAGACGAGCTTGGCCGACGGGCTCGCCTGCGCTTCGCGCTCGAAAACGACGCTCGCGCCGAGGGCGACCGCGGCACCGGCGAGCACGAACGACGTCAGAAGAGAGCCACGCACGACAATCGCGGCCGATCGTACCTGTCCAGACCTTGCCAAGGCCACCAACGAGACGGTAGTCGTCGTCGATGGCTGGCTCGCGCGCGCGAACGCTCGTCGACTGGCCGATCGCTCACTGCCTGAGCGGACTGCCGAGGAGAACGTGATGAAGAAGATCTTGCTTGGACTCGGAATGGCGCTCGCGGGATTCGTGCTCGTTCCCGCATGCAGCAGCGAAGACACGACGCCGGCGGACGATACGCAGGTGGTGAACGTTCAGGTCGGCGGCGCGAACGGCAACACGTTCACGCCGAAGGACGTCACGGTCAAGGTGGGTCAGACGGTGCGCTGGACCTGGGCAGGCGGCGCCCACAACGTCGTCTCCGGCGCGACGTGCGGTCAAGGCGACGGAATCTTTCGGAGCGGCGCGGCGCAGGCCGGCGGTACGTTCGAGTGGAAGGCCGACAAGGCCCAGGTCGTTAAGTACTACTGCGAGCCCCACTGCACGGCCGGCATGACCGGTACCATCACCGTTCAATAAGAAGACGTGACCCGCGCGCTCTATCCACTCCCTGTCGGTGCGCTGCTCGGCGCATCGGCCGGCAGCGGAGGAGTCCTCGCGCTCGGGCTCCTGCTGAGCCTCCTCGGCGCGGGCACGGACTCTCCCGAGCGGAGCAGCGCCGCGGACGGCGATGACCTCCCGGTCGAAACGTCGTCTCCCAGCACGGTCTCTCCCTCCGCGATCGCTCCCGCATCGAAGCGCGCCGCAGAGATCGCCCGCCTCGACGAGGAGGCGCGCGCGCCGGTCACGGAGGTGCGCCTCGCTCCATCCGCTGCGGGCGTCCTCGGCGCATGGCTCCTCGCCGGTCCCTTTCGCGCCGCCGCCACGCAGCCGCTCACAAGCCTGCCGGCAGGGCTCAGCGTCGACGAGAAGAAGATCGCCGCGTCACTCGGGACCGCGTTCGGAGGCGCCCGCGATCTCGGGACGAAGCAGAGGCCACCCGCGAAGTGGATCGTCGGGTCCGCCGGACCTCCGCTGCTTGGAGGCGGCGCAAGCCAAGATCCCGGCAGCGATGGCAGCCGCACGATTGACCTCAAGACGACGCTCGAAGACGCGACCGGATCGGAGCTCATCGCGTACGCCGCGGGACGCCTTCACGTCGAGCGAGCCGGTCGCCACTACCTGATGCTCGGCGTCGACGATGGCATTCGCATCTTCGTCGATGGCGCGGTCGTGTACACACGCGACGACGCGCGGCCCGTGCGTGACGACGACGACATCGTCCCGCTCGATCTGACGGCGGGCGATCACGACATCGTCCTCAAGCTCCATCAACGCGACGGCGCTTGGCGATTCCGCGCGAAGATCGTCGATGGGTCGCTCGCGCCGCCGATCGGCGCCTACCTGACGCTTCCGGGGACGAGCGCGACCGACGCGCAGGCCTTGGCGGCGCGCATGTCGTGGCTCGTCGTCGATCGCGCGTTCGACGCTCATTCGACGCCGCCGCGCTACCGGCCGCTCGTCACCGTTCGCTACCCCGAAGGCGCGCCACGCGGCGTCCCCCTCCCCGTCTCGGTGAAGCTCTCCGGCGTCCCCGAGGCCTCGGCGTTCGACGTGCGCGCTGGCTCCGTGGCGGTGACGTCGTCGGGCGTCACCGACCTCGTCGTCGCGCTACCAGCGATCGATCCATGGAGCGGCACGGCGACGCTCGAAGCCAACGTCGCCGGTCGCGTCGTCAAGTCGTCGATCTTCGCGCGCCCGCAGTCGGAGCAGGCGCTCGCGCGGATGGATCGCGCCCTCGCGAAGATCAAAGGCGATGAGCCGTGGCTCGTGCCGGGCTCGCTCGACTCGGTGCACTTCCTCGTCAAGCGCCTCGCGCGGTTCGTCGCGCGCGGCGATCAAGACGCCGAAGCGCAGCTCGAAGACGCCAAGGAGATCGATCGGCTCGCGGCCAACCTCGAGAAGGGCGTCGACCCGTACGAAGGTCGCACCGGAATGATGCGCCGCGCCGTCGTCACGCCGCTCGATGGCGCGCCGAGCGAGCTTGGGCTCTACGTGCCGCCTTCTTACAAGCCAGGTGACACGCGAAAGCTCCCGCTCGTCGTTGGCCTTCACGGGATGAACAGCTACCCGATCTCGATGATGCGCGCGCTCTTCGGCCTCGACGAAGAGAAGAAGGAGCCCTACTGGAAAGATCGCCGGCCGCTCGTTCCGCCACCGACGGCGGGAGGGTTTGGGAACCAGGCACTGGTTCCCAACGTAATAGACGCGTTCGTGATCACGCCGTACGCCCACGGCAACACGATGTACCGCGAGATCGGCGAGGACGATGTCCTCCACATGATCCAGTGGGCGCGCAGCGTCTTCCCGATCGACGACACGCGGATCAGCATCACGGGTCCGTCGATGGGCGGCATCGGCTCCGCGTCGATCCCGCTCCATTTCCCGCACGTCTTCTCGAGCGCCGAGCCGCTGTGCGGCTACCACAGCTACATGATCCGGCCCGACATCGGACCGCGACCCAAGCGCCCGTGGGAGAAGCTCGCGATCGAAGAGCGCTCGAACGTGTATTGGGCGGAGAACGGCGAGCACCTCCCGCTCTGGATCATCCACGGCACGCGCGATCTCCCCGAGACGAACAGCGGCGTCTTGATCGAGCGCTACGAGAAGCTCAAATACTCGATCAAGCACGATCACCCCGACGCGGGTCACAACGTGTGGGGCGTCACTTACGCCGATCTGAAGGGGATGAAGTGGCTCCTCTCGCAGCGGCTCGATCCGCATCCTTCGCACGTGCGCTTTCGCACGATGAAGCCACGCTACGGGACGAGCGCGTGGGTGCGCATCGACGAGCTAAGCGAGCCGACGAGCGCGACGGGCGGCTGGGCGGACGTCGACGCGCGCGTGAAGACCAAGTCCGCGATCACGCTCACGACGACGGGCGTGAGCGCGATGACGCTCACGCGCGACGACAAGCTGATCGAGCCGCACGCGACGCTCAGCGTGAGCGCCGACGGGACGTCCCTCTCCTTCGATGAGGCTGAGCCCGTCATCCTCCACAAAAACGGCGCGGGCGTTTGGGAGAAGGGCCCCGCGTTTCATCCCGTGCACCATCCCGTGAAGAGCGGTCACGTCGCCGGTCCGCTTCGCGACGCGTTTCACGAGCCGCTCCTCTTCGTCTATGGCGCCGGTGACGATTCAACGCGCGGCAAAGAGCCCGGCACGGACGAGACGCGCGCCAACGAGCGGGTCGCGCGCGCCTTCGCGAACCCACCCGGCGGCATTCCGATGTCCTATCCCGTGATGAGCGACGAGGAGTTCCTCGCGAAGAAGGAGCCGCTCGCCCACGATCGCGTGCTCTTCCTCGTCGGGCGCACGAACAAGGTGCTCGCCGCGCTCGACGCGCTCGCCACGAGCAACGGCGCTCCCTTCCCCATCCACGTCGACAGCACCGGCGTCACGATCGGCAAAGAGAAGATCATCGGAAAGGAGCTCGGCGCCGCCTTCGTTCATCCGAACCCGGCGCGAGAGGATCGCTACGTCGTCGTGGTGGAAGGCGCCGACACCCTCGGCACGCTGCGCGCCCTCTCGCTGCCCGAGCTGCTCCCCGACTTCATGGTGTGGGACGAATCGATCACGCCGGCGCGCGGTCAGCTGATGCTGAACGGCGCGAGCTTTCGCGCGGCGGGCACCTTCCGGAACGACTGGTCTCTGCCGGCGTCGATCGTCGATCCTCTCGCGAAGATCCGTCCGGCCGCTGCGACAGCGTCACCGCAGGCCGAGATGACGTCGACGCCTTGAGCGGAGTGGCGAAGAGCAACAATCCACCTCGAAGGTGAGCGAGCGCGTGACGCGCCTCGGGAGTGGGATTACATTCCTGCGGTGCTTCGAGGCTCCGCTTCCACGTCGTCTCTCTCCAAAACATGGGGAAATTTCGTCGGAGCGATGGTCGCGTTCGTCGTCCTGCTCGTCGCGACGGCGTGGCCTTCGTCGGCCTTTGCGGACGACACGGCACCCGCGAAGTGGAATCCGCCGCCGCTGAGCGGCCACGTCGTCGACCAAGCGGGAGCGTTGTCGCCGCAGGAGCTGCAGAAGCTCGACCGCAAGCTCGACCGCGCGCGCAAGCAGACGGGCTTCGCGATCGTCGTCTATCTTCTGCCGAAGCTGCCGGACGGGCTGACGATCGACGACGTCGGCTACATGGCAGGCAACCAGTGGGGCGTCGGCTCGAAGGGCGCAGACGACGGCGTGCTCCTCATCGCGTCGCTCGGCGATCGCAAGCTCCGCATCGAGACCGGCAAAGGCGTCGGCGGCGCGCTCACCGACGTCCAGTCGAGCCACATCAACCGCGACGTGATCGGCCCCCTGATGAAGGAGGGACGAACGTACGAGGCGATGGATCGCGGCACCGACGCGATCTTGAAAGAGCTCGTCGAGAACACGCCCGGCGGCAAGAGCGACTCGGCAGGCCAATCGTCGAAGACGAGATCGCGGCGAGGAAACGGCGAAGCGATCCCCGATCCGAACGCGCCGAAGACCGGGTTCGCCGCGCTTCCGCAGTGGATTCAGATCGGGATCATCGGCGCGGTGATCCTTGGCGTGATCATCCTCGCGATCATCTCACCCACGTTCCGCGAGATCCTCTTCTGGGTCCTTCTCTTCGGCCGCTTTGGTGGGCGCGGTGGCGGAGGCGGCGGCGGTGGTGGCGGCGGAGGCGGCGGCTACGGGGGCGGCGGCGGCACGTTCGGTGGCGGCGGCTCGAGCGACGACTACTGACGGGCGCGTGCGTGACGTGCGTGACGGGCGCGTGCGTGAGGCTAGCGTCCGCGGCGCCCTTTGACGCGCGGGGCCTCTTCGCGCGAGCCGATCCCACCGCCGGTTCCGGTCGTGCGTGATTGACCAAAGCGACCGCCGCCGACGCTGCTGCGCGGACGTTCCTCGCTGCCTCCCACGGCGCCGCCTCGGCTCGCGCGCGGCGCGCCGCGATCGCTGCTTCCGCTGCGTCCACCGCTGCTCCGGCTCGCGCCTCGACGATCGCCGGTGCTCGAGCCGCTGGAGCCCGCGCGATCGTTTCGCGTGGAGCCGCGGCCTGCGCCTCCGCCCCAATCGTCGGTGACGTCGTAGGAGCGGCGTCCCGGCGATCCGCCGCCAAAGCGCGGCGAAGAAGAAGAAGAGCTCGCCGCGGTCGACTCCGCGGCGCTGCGTGGCTGAATCGCGCGTGCGCGTGCCGCGCGTGAAGGGTTCTCCGGGATCGACCCAGCCGACGGGATCGATCGCGGCACGCCGTACGTCTTCTTCAGATCGATGAGCTCGTCGCGCGTGAGATGCCGCCAGCGGCCGGGCGCGAGACCTTCGACCGAGATCTCGGCGAACGACACGCGCGCGAGGCGCATGACCGGAAAGCCCGTCGCCTCGCCCATGCGGCGGATCTGCTGGTTGCGACCTTCACGGATCGTCAGCTCGAGCCACGTCTTGTCACCTTCGTGACGGATGAGCGTCGCCTCTGCCGGCAGCGTCATGCCGTCTTCGAGGCGGATGCCTTTGCGCCACGCGTCGATGTCCTCGGGGCTCATGATGCCCTTCACCTTGAGCACGTACTTCTTCGGCACGGTCTTTCGCGGGTGAAGGAGACCGTCGGCGAGCTCGCCGTCGTTCGTCGCGAGGAGGACGCCGCTCGTCGCAAAATCGAGCCGGCCAACCGGATACACGCGTGCGCCGATGCTCGAGAGGAGCTCCTGCACCGTCGGACGACCTTCCGGATCGTTCATCGTCGAGACGACGCCGCGCGGCTTGTGGAGCACGACATAGACCGGGTCCTCCGCGACGACGCGCTTGCCATCGACCTCGACACGGTCGCGACGAGGATCCGCCTTGGTGCCGAGCTCCGTCACGACGCGCCCGTTCACGCGCACGCGACCCGCTTTGATGAGCTGCTCGGCGGCGCGACGTGACGCGATGCCGCCGTGCGCGAGGATCTTCTGAATGCGTTCCATATGTCTCTTCGCCCTATTCGTTCGCGGGCTGTCGGCGCCGCGCCGGTTCGCCTTTGCGCGCCGACGACGCTCTCGTAGCACGGGGACCGGCAGGACAGCTAAAGTGAACGCGTGAGCTTCCGCGCCCTCCCCCTTCGATCCCGCCGTATTTCAGCCCGATTCGTCGCATTTGCGGCTTGCTCGGGCATCGCGGCAGCGCTCGCGTATCCGAGCATCGCCCTGGCGGCGCCGATCGTCTTCGACGCGGACGTACCGGCCACGGGCCCGGACCACTTCTTCCTCGACTTCGACGTGCCGGAGGGCACCCAGGAGATCGAGATTCGCCACGACGACCAGTCCGACGCGAACATCCTCGACTTCGGCCTCGACGATCCGAACGGCTATCGCGGTTGGGGCGGCGGCACGTCGGAGAACGTCGTCCTCAACGCGACCGCGGCGACGCGTGCCTACGTGCCCGGGCCGATCGTCGCCGGCAAGTGGCGCGTCGTCGTCGGCAAGGCCAAGGTCGTCGCGTCTCCCGCGCGGTATCACGTCGAGGTGGAGCTGCGGACGGCGCCGACGCTCCAAGCCATCCCGCGCAGCGCCTACAAGCCAGCGCCCGCGCGCAAGGTGGAGACGCGGTATTACGCAGGTGATTTCCACGTTCACGATCGCGAGTCGACCGACGCCGACGCGACGATCGAGGCAAACATCACCCTCGCCAAGCAGCGTGGCCTCGACTTCATCGAGCTGTCCGATCACAACACGATCACGCAGCTCGACTTCATGAACGACATCCAGGCGAAGGAGCCCGGCTTTCTGCTGATCCCAGGCATCGAGTACACGACGTACCAGGGCCACGCGAACGCGATCGGCGCGACGAAGTGGGTCGATCACAAGATCGGCCAGCCCAACGTCACGATCGCCGGCGCCGCCGACGCGATCCGAGCGCAGGGCGCGATCATGAGCATCAACCATCCGGTGCTCGACATCGGCGACCTCTGCATCGGCTGCGCGTGGAAGCACGAGCTCGACCCGAGCAAGATCGGCGGCGTCGAGATCGGCACGCTCGGCATCACCGCAGGCGCCTCGCTCTTCAGCGCGCGCGCGATCGCGTTCTGGGACGCCATCCTCGACAAAGGCGCGAAGGTGCCGGCGCTCGGCGGGAGCGACGATCACCGCGCCGGCCTCAGCACCGGCCTCTTCCCCGCGAAGATCGGCAGCCCGACGACGCTCGTCCGCGCGACCGAGCTGAGCGTCCAAGGCATCCTCGACGGGATCAGGAAGGGCGCGACCGTCGTGAAGCTCGATAGCCCCGATGACGCGATGGTGGAGCTCGAGGCGGCGCCAGCCAAAGGCGGCGCTGGCCCGGACGCGCTCGGCTTCCCCGGCGATACGATCGGCGTCCGATCGATCGTGCTCCGCGCGCGCGTCACGAAGGGCAACGGCCAGACGGTGCGCTTCGTCAAGAACGGCGTCCCCGAAGATCCCGTGGCGGTCACGAGCGACCCCTTCGTGCACGAGATCGTCGCGACGCCGCCTGCGTCGGGCGAAGACCGCTGGCGCGCCGAGGCGCTCGTCGACGACAAGCCGCGCACGGTCACGAGCCACATCTGGCTGAAGAGCGACCCGAACGGGCCCCAAGCCGTGGACGCGGCGGCCGGCACGAACGACGACGATGACGGGTGCCGGGTCACGCGCGGCGCGTCGAGCGACGGCGGCTCGTGGGCGATCGCGCTCGCGCTCTCCATCGCGGGCGTCCTCGCGGCCCGTTCACGCAAGCCGAAGACGGGAGGCCAGTCGTCATGACACCCGCGCAGTTTCGCAAGCTCGCGCTCTCGATGCCGGACGCGCACGAGGAGCCTCACTTCGATCGCACGTCGTTTCGGATCGGCACGAAGATCTTCGCGACCATGCTCGAGAAGGACGCGACCGCGATGGTGCGCGTGTCACCGCTCGAAGAGCTCATGCTGCTCCTCGAGGGGCAGCCCGAGGTGTTCTTCTCGTTCGGCGGCTGGACGACGAAGAACTGCTCGCTCGGGATTCGCCTCGCGAAGGCCGACGCCGCGCTCCTTCGCGAGCTGATGATCGGATCGTGGGCATACTCCGCGCCGAAGACGCTGGTCGCGAAGCATCATCCCGAGCTCGTCGCTTCCTCGAAGCCGGCGAAGAAGAAGACGCCCACAACGAAGGCGAAAGCGAAGGCGAAGAAGCGCTGACGCGCGCTTACTTCTTCGGAGCCGCCGAGGCCGCAGGCTTGGCCGGCTTGGCGGAGCCCGCTGGCGTCGCGCCCTTCTTTGGCGCGCCGGCGTCCTTGCTGCTGCTGCTGCTGCTGTCGGTGAAGGAGGACGGCGCGCTCGACGAGGCGCCGCCGTCTTGTTGCGCGTCCATCTGCTCGCGCGCCTTGCGCTCGGCGGTGTCCGCTTCGTACTTGAGCTGCTCGTCGCGGTCCCAGCGATCGACGTGGCCGTCGTAGGTCTCGTCCATGCCGACGCGCTCGAGGCGACCCTTCGAGTAAATCTCCCAGACGTCCGGCTTGCCGTCGCCGTTACGATCGCGCCGAATGCGCTGGAGCTGTCCGTTCACGTAGAACTTCCAGATGTCCGGCTTGCCGTCTTTGTTCGTGTCGGCGTCTTCTTCCGCGAGGCGACCATCGACGAAGTTGAGCCACACGTCGACCTTGCCGTCGTAGTCGCGGTCGGCCTCTTCATGAAGCGCTTCGCCCTTCTGGTTGAAGGTGCGGACGACGTCCTTGATGCCGTCGAGGTTCGTGTCGATCTCCCGGCATGCGAGCGTCTTGTGGCGGTTCTCGCCTTCGCCGAATGTCTTGTAGACGCGGCGGACGTTGGGCTTGAGCGCGCCCGGTCCGGTGGTCTCGGAGACCTCGAGCTCGGGCTTGTTACGCCAGTCGCACATCGACTTGTCGTCGGCGGGCCACTTCGACGGATCCTTCGAGCCGCCCGGCGCGGTGGGCGTCTTCACCGCGGCTTCTTTGGGCCCGCCGCCGCCGCAGGCGATCACGACCATGGCCGCAGCGAGCGCGGTCGCGCCGAGGATCCCCAAACGCTTGAAGGGCTTCATCTTGGACTCGCTTCGAGCTCGCGCTGCGTTCGCGTTCATCGCTTTGCACCACCGCGCTTCGGCGCGCTCGGTGCTCCTGCATCGGAGGTGGTGGGCGCGAGGTCCTTGCTCGCCGTGGTCGCGGCCGGCTCCGGCGGAGGAGCGGGCGCGGGCGCCGCACCTGCATCCGTCGCGGTGGGTGTGGAAGGTCCACCCGACGAGCCGCCCATCGTCACTTGCGAGTCGGGGTCGGGGAGGCCGTCGCCGTTCTTGTCCATCGCGATCGTGACCTTGTCGCCGTCGTAGGTCCACCATTGGTCGACGCGGCCATCACCCGTCGAGTCGCGCTCACGCTTGATGCGCTTGCCCGAGCCGGGATCGAAGGTATCCCACGTGTCGATCCGGCCTTGGTTCGTCGTGTCGAGCTCGGCGCGAACGAGCTTGCCGTTCTCGTAGATCTCGATCGAGTTGACGATGCCGTTGTCGTCGTAGTCCGCCTCGCGGCGACGGAGCTGGCCGTTCGTGTCGTAGTACTCGAACATGTCGGGCTTGCCGTCGTGATTGAGATCACTGATGCGGCAGATCTCGCGCGTGCCGTCGTAGACGCGGCGGATATCGGGCTTGCCGTCGTTGTTGACGTCGACGCTCTCGACCTTGTGTCCTGATTCGCTACACGACTCGTGCTCGATCGCTTGGGACCGAACCCCTTCCGGGAGCTTCGCCTTCGCCGTGCCTCCCTCGCCGCCACCACATCCCATGGTGATCGCGAACGCGAGCCCCAGACTGGTTACTGCCACGGCAGCGACTCGCGTCGACATCGCCGCCTTCAACATTCGGTCCCGGGTCATCGCGACTGACACGATAAACGCCCCGTTACCTCGAGAGCAAGCCACCACGGCGCCGCAGGTGTAGGCAGTTGTCTTACCAGCGGCCAAACCTGCGAGGTTACTCGGCTTACAAGGTGGTAAAAGGAGCGCATGGAAATGGGTCCCAGTCGCCCTTGACCGTCACGTATGTTCACGTAGTGTATATCCATGAGGTCAGAAAATTGGACTTCGCAAGAAGCCTCCAAACGGGCTGGTGACCCGTGCCATCTCTGACTAGCGTGCACGACGAAGCGTGAGGAGAAGACCCGGGTCCGAGTCTTCAAATACGCGAAACCAAGCGAGTTAACCCAGGTAGAGAACGAACGAGCCCAAGACTCACGACCATGCGGAAGAAGATCTCGACGACCATCTACGTGACGCCGGAGCAAGCCGACAAGCTTAAGCTCCTTCACGAGCGCACGAAGGTTCCGGTCGCCGTGTACATCCGCGAGGGGATCGACTTGGTGCTGCGTCACTACTCGCATCTGCTTCCTGGTCAGCTCGCGTTGGTGGAGCAAACGGAGTCGCCTCGCCCACCCGAGGTCATCACCGCGTCGGAGCCGCCTCCTCCTTCTGTGGCTGCAGGCGGCAAAAAGTAGTCAACCGTTCCTCCGCTGCCGTGCGGAGACCTTTTGGCCAAGCGCACGGTCGACTATGGAGTAGACGCTCCTCCTCACGTCGGCCAGAACGAGCCTCACGGTCAGCTCTCCACGGTCAGGCGCTCGCGCCGACATCCCGATGCCCACGATCCCCCAGTCCAAAATCCGCAACTTCTCGATCATCGCGCACATCGACCACGGAAAGTCGACGCTTGCCGACCGTATCCTCGAGGTCACCGGCGCGCTCACGCAGCGTGAGAGCCGCGAGCAGTTCCTCGACAAGATGGACATCGAGCGTGAGCGCGGGATCACGATCAAGGCGCAGAACGTCCGCCTGAAGTATACGGCGAAGGATGGTGAGGTCTATCAGCTCAACCTGATCGACACCCCAGGGCACGTCGACTTCAACTACGAGGTCTCACGAAGCCTCTCGGCGTGCGAAGGCGCCATCCTCGTCGTCGACTCCACACAGGGCGTCGAAGCGCAGACGCTCGCGAACGTGTACCTCGCGATCGATCAAGGCCTCGAGGTCATTCCCGTCCTCAACAAGGTCGACCTCCCCTCCTCCGACCTCGACAAGACGAAGCAAGAGATCGAGCAGATCATCGGGCTCGACACCTCCGACTCCGTTCCGTGCAGCGGCAAGACGGGCGTCGGCGTCCCCGACATCCTCGAGCAGATCGTCAAGAAGATCCCCGCGCCCCACGGCAAAGAGGACGCCCCGCTCCGCGCGCTCATCTTCGACTCCTGGTACGACACGTACCGCGGCGCGATGGTCATGTTCCGCGTCGTCGACGGCACCTTGAAGAAGGGCGACGTCGTGAAGTTCATGGCCACGAAGGGCCAATACGAGGTCACCGAGCTCGGCACGTTCACGCCGTTCTCGACCGCGCTCGAAGAAATCGGGCCCGGCGAGGTCGGGTTCCTCGCCGCGAACATCAAGAGCGTTCACGACACGAAGGTCGGCGACACGATCACGCATCTCGCGAGCCAGACGAAGCGCGAGGCTACCGAGTCGCTGCCCGGCTTCAAAGAGGTGAAGCCGATGGTCTTCGCCGGCGTCTTCCCGACGGACGCGTCCGACTACCCGGCGCTGCGCGACGCGCTCGAGAAGCTCCATCTGAACGACGCCGCGTTCTCGTTCGAGCCCGACTCCTCCGAGGCGCTCGGCTTCGGGTACCGCTGCGGCTTCCTCGGTCTCCTCCACATGGAGATCATCCAGGAGCGCCTCGACCGTGAGTTCAACCTCGACCTCATCACGAGCGCGCCGAGCGTCGTCTATCACGTGTTCAAGACCGACGGCGAGATGATCACCGTCGACAATCCGACGAAGCTCCCGAGCCCGCAGTACATCGATCGGATGGAAGAGCCGTACGTGAAGCTCACCGTCCACGTGCCGCAGGAGTACGTCGGCGCGGTCATCACGCTCTGCCAGGACAAGCGCGGCACGCAGGTCAACATGACGTGCCCGAGCGCGGACCGTTACATCATCGTCTACGAGGTGCCGTTCGCCGAGGTGCTCTTCGACTTCCACGACAAGCTGAAGAGCGTGTCGCGCGGATACGCCTCGATGGACTACGAGTTCATCGACTACCGCGTCGGCCAGCTCGTGAAGGTCGACATGCTCGTCAACGGCGACCCGCTCGACGCGCTGTCGATCATCGTCCACAAGGATCGCGCCTACAACCGAGGCCGCGCGCTCGCCGAGAAGCTGAAGGAGTTCGTCCCGCAGCAGCAGTACGAGGTCGCCATCCAGGCGGCGATCGGCGGCAAGATCATCGCGCGCGAGACCGTCCGCGCCCTCCGCAAAGACGTCACCGCCAAGTGCTACGGCGGCGACATCTCACGAAAGCGCAAGCTCCTCGAGAAGCAAAAAGAGGGCAAAAAGCGCATGAAACAGGTCGGCAACGTGGAGATCCCGCAGAAGGCGTTCCTCGCTATTCTCAAAGTCGACCAGTGAGGCCGGCGACCACTCCTCCCCCTTCTTCGTCTTCGCCGCCTCGTCCTCCGTTTTCTCTCCTCACCCTGCTCGCCAGCGCGGCGTTCACGTCGGGGTGCTTTCCGCTCATCACGCCGCCGATGAAGATCAGCGGCGGCGGTGAGGTTCGGCCAGGAAGCAACGCGGGGTACACGTTCGACGTCGGCACGCACGTCGCGAGCTTGATCCCGAACCCCGACTTCCCGCTCGACGTCGGCGCGGGCTACGTGCAGACCGGGAGCGAAGCGCACGACCATCACATCCCGGTGCACGGCCTCTACCTCGAAGGCGGGCCGCGCGTCGCGGGCGGGAAGAACTGGCGCACGTTCGTCGGGCCGCGCGCCGAGTACTACTTCGCTCCGCAAGGTCCGAACCTCGCGTACGCCGGCCTCGTACGCGCGTCGGTCGAGGTGTTCGGGACGGCGGACGGTGAGCCCGTCGCGACCGCGGATCACAAAGGCTTCTACTTCGGCGTCGCGTTCGGCGCGCTCGCGCTCGGGGCGTGGGCCGAGGCGGGCTACCAACACCTGCCGTCCGACGCCGGCCTCTTCATGCTCGGCGGCGGCTTGCATCTCCGCATCCCTCTCACGGGCGGCATCGTCTGCTGCGCGTGGGACTTCAAGAAGTAAGCGCTACCCGGCGTCCTTGTAAGGATTCGGCGGCGCGTGCGACGGCGGATCGTCGGGGTTCGGTGACGTCGTCGTGGCCGGCGAGCTCGGCGGCCGCTTCGATGGCGCGCTCGTGCGGTGACCGCCGCTCGGCGATCGCGCGCCGGCAGACGCCGCGGGCGTAGGCGGTTGCGGCTTGTTGGCCGGCGTCGCCTCGGGGATCGACGGCGGCACCTGCGACGTGGCGATCTGGGACGTGATCGACGGCGTCGGCGGCGGCTGAGGAGCTTGCGTCTGCCATGACGTAGCCGACGACGTCGTCGTGACGGACGGGGTTAGGAAGCGTCGCGCGCCAAACCAAACGAGCACGACCGTGATCGCGGCGATCGCGAGTATCATCCACGTCGAGGAGGACGAGGCGGTCCTTCGCGTCGCTGGCGGCGCCTGCGATGGCGCGCCGGTCAGGCTCGTCGCGGTGAAGTACGCCTGCGGCGGTGACATCGACGCCGACGCGGTGACGTGCGGCTCGAGCACGAACGACGCTGGCTCTGGGAGCGGCTGGCTTCGACTTCCCTTGAGCGCGACGGTCGTGGCTTCGTCGATCGCGGTAGCGTCCAAGCCCACGCCGGGATCGAGCGTGGCGGTGCGCTCGTGTCCTTCGTAGCCCGCGAGCATGTCTTCGTCGCGAGGCGCGGAGTCGCCGCTCAGGCTCTGACGAAGGATCGCGCGCCTCGCCTCGAGCGCGTCGTGCGCGACCTCGCCCACCCACTGCCCGACCTCCCGATGGGACGCGAGGAGGTCCTCCGCTCGCGCCGCGTGCTCGAGCGCCTCCGCGAAATCGTGCGCGGTGGCGAAGCGAGCGTGCGGAGATTTCGCGAGCGCGCGAAGGACGACCGCGTCGAGCGAAGCGGGGATCGCGCGCGTGCGGGTGCTCGGCGCGTCGACCCGGCACGCGAGGACGATCTTCATCAGCTCGATCTCGGTCGCCGCCTGAAAGAGGCGCTCGCCGGTGAGCCCTTCCCACAGCACCGCGCCGAGCCCGAAGATGTCCGCGCGCTGCTCGGCCTTGCTCGACTCGACGTACTCGGGCGCCATGTACCCGATCTTGCCTTTGAGGCCGCCCGTCGCGGTCATCCCGCCGGTGTGAAACGAGCTCTTCGCGATGCCGAAGTCGGTGAGGCGCGCCACGCCGTCGACGCCGACGAGGACGTTGTGCGGAGACACGTCGCGATGAACGATGTCGAGGCGCACGCCCTCTTCATTGCGTAGCTCGTGGGCCGCCTCGAGCCCCGCGCATGCGTCGAGCACGACGCGGTTCGTGATCCGGATCCGCGTGCGCTCATCGACCCCGCGTAACGCGTGGCGAAGATCGCTGAACGCGAGACCTTCGACGTAGTCCATGACGAGCAACAGCTCTTCGTCGAGCTCCTCGATGTCTTGCACGGCGACGACGTTCGGATGATGGATACGCGACGCGAGACGCGCCTCCGCCGCAAACATCTTTCGAAACACCGCGTCGTCGAGCAAATGCGGATGCGCGCGCTTGACCGCGAACAGGCGCGTGATGCCGCCTCGGCTCCGCGAGCGCCCGACGTACACCGTCGCCATCCCGCCGGACGCGATCTTCGCGAGCAGCTCGTAGCGCGAGGTCGGCGGGAGCGCAGCGGCGGCGCCTCGCATGATCAGAGCGCGCCGCCGAGCATGAGGTGCCCGCCTTGAAGGCTCGGATCGATCGCGACGTCGAGCTTCGGCCGCGCCGAAGACGCCACGCTCGAAGACGCGCGCCAATCGACCGCGAAGAGGCCGAGCGCGGCGGTCGCCACCGCGAGGACGCCGGTGCCGGCGAGGAGGAGGATTGTGCGCTGCTCCGACGCCTTGCCGTCGTTCGACGCCTGTGTGCTCGACCGATCGGCGACGAACGCGTCGTGCTTCGACTTCGTGTCGAGCCCCGACACGACCGAGACGCCTGCGCCGGCGGCGGTCACGCCCGCGGCGACCCAGAACCAGACCGGCGAGAGCCCGCGACGTTCGTCACGGGGCGCGACCGGAGCGGAGGCGGCGCCCTTGGAGTTGGCGTCGATGGGCGGCGAGGCGGCCGGGATGAGCTCGACCGTCTTTCCTGGCTCGATCGTCACGTCGAAGAGCTCCGGCGCGGCGCTGCTCGCGCGCGTGACGCTGAGCCGATGCTTCCCGACGGTCACGTACCTCGCGCTGCCGATCTCGAACGACGCGCCATCGAGGGCCGCGGTGCAACGTGACGAGCCAGACGCCGGCGCGCCAGACGAGGGGCACACGACGCTGAGCCTGCCGACCTTCGCGCCGAGCTTCTTTCGTGCGTTCTCCGCGGCGTAGTCGGCCTTCGCCGAGCCGGTGCTCGTCCCTTTGCGTCGCGTCGCGCGATCGGCGAGCGTCATCCCGAGCGCGGCGTCGTCGGCGCGAATCGCCGCGTTGATCGCGAGCTCCAGCGTCACCGCGCTCTCTGCCAGCTCGTCGGCGCGCGCAAGCTCGGTCGCGGCCGTCTTGAAGTCGCCGCGATCATAGGCGCTCGCGCCGCGATCGTAGGCGGCGGCGGCCTCCTCTTTGCCGTCGGCCGCCAGCGCGATCGACGAGGTCGCGACGATCGCGAGAAGCGCGCCCGACGACAGCGCGACGCGACGCCATCGAACATGCACCATCCCTAAGCGCGAGGGCCGCGACCCATGTGCAGGCATTCGATCTCGACTGGATGGAATGGTAGCTCAACTCGGCTTCGTGACGATCAAACCGCGGGGCACCGCGGGGCATCCGGTGGCCTGTCCGCTCACGCGCGCGTGAGCCCGTGTTTCGCGAGCATCCGGCCGAGATGCGTTCGATCCAAGCCAGCCACCCGCGCAGCGGCGCTCTGGTTGAACCCGGTCTCGAGGAGCAGCGTCTGGAGGTACACCTTGGTGAAGCGCTCGGCGATCTCCTCCTTCTGATCCGCGTAAGGCCGCTTCAGATCGACGAGGTCCGCGAGCGCGCTGTCGAGCAGCGATCGGTTGGGTGTCGTCTCCGGCAGCTCACCCATCGCCAGATACGCGAGCACGGCGTTCTGCAGCTCGCGCACGTTGCCCGGCCAATCGTGCCCTCGGAGCGCGTCGATCACCTCCGGCGGGAGGTCCACCGCGCCCGCGCGACGCGCGAAGGCGTTCGCGAGGACCTCGATGTCTTCTTGGCGCTCGCGGAGCGGCGGCACCTCGATCTTCACGACGGCGAGCCGGAAATACAGGTCTTCGCGGAAGCGTCCCGCGGCGACCTCGGCGCCGAGATCACGGTTCGTCGCGCACACGAGGCGAACGTTCACACGGCGCGCGCGGTCTTCGCCGACCGGCTTGATCTCACCGGTCTCGAGCGCCCGCAAGAGCACCGGCTGCATCGCGAGCGGGAGCTCGCCGATCTCGTCGAGGAAGAGCGTCCCGTTGTGCGCCACTTCGAACGCGCCAGGCCGCGACTCTGTCGCGCCGGTGAACGCGCCTTTCTTGTGACCAAAGAGCTCACTCGCGATCAGCTCTCGCGGGATGGCCGCGCAGTTCACCGCGACGAGCTCCTTCTGCGGATTCGAGCCGTGCGTCCCTTCGTGAATCGCGCGCGCGATGAGCTCCTTGCCCACGCCCGACTCGCCGAGCACCATCACGGGGACGAGCGATCCCTCGAGCCGCGCGAGCATCGCGAAGACGCGACGCATCGCGAACGACGTCCCCCACATCCCGCGGAACGACTCCTCCGCGAGGACCATCCCAGCGAGCGCGTCCGTGTCGGCGGTGAACGTGAGCGTGGCGCCGCCGATCTGGATGCTGGATCCGAGCGCGAGCGTCATCTTCTCCACCCGATGCCCGAGGTAGAAGGTCCCGTTTCGACTGCCGAGGTCGGTGACGATCACTCCCTGCGGGCAAATCTCGAGCGAGACATGCTTTCGCGAGACGGTGGACTCCGCGATCACGATGTCGGCGCTCGGCGATGACCCGACGACGCACGATCCTTCGCGAAGCGCAAAGAGCGGCGGCTTTGCCTTCGCGCGCGTCACCTTGACGATCGCCGCGATGGGCTTCGTCGAAATGCGGCTCCGCATCAGCGTGGCCGTCGCGCGTCCCTTCTGCGGCTTCGTCGTCGTCATGTTGCGTTCCGTCCCGAAAGATACCTCACTGGCAATGAACGATGACGCCGCCCGAGGTGACCGCCTCGCACTGGGGCTTCGCGCAGAACGCTCCGTACTCGGTCGTGCACTCTTTGCAGGAAGGAGTCGCGCACGACAGCGCCTCACAGCGGTAGTCAGCGTCGCTGCCTTTCGCGGTCTCGACGCAGTAGGTGGAGAGCGGGCACATCTCGTAGCCGCATCGGTACGTCTTCGCGAGCTCACACGAGGCTTCGATCGAGACGTCGTCGCCGCGCGACTCGGCCTCGCAGCGCGTCTTCGCCACCGTACCGCTGCAGGTGCACACCGTCTCGGCCACCTTGCAGTCGGTGAGCGGCGTGAGGCAGATCCCATCCGACTTCTTCCCGCAGAGATGGTCGGCGAAGCTACAGAAGAGCCCGGTCTCGCACTCCGCCGTGCTCCTGCATTTCTCTTTGACGCCTGCCTTCGGGACGACGGTCCAGTCGTAACAAGCGGCGACGGCGAGCGCGCTCGCGATCGTGGGAGGGTTTGGGAACCAGGCGCTGGTTCCCAACGCGATCGCGGCCACGATGACGTTACGGGTCTTCCGTGGCCGCGACGACATCACCCCGTCGATGATACTCGAGCCGCGTGGGGATGGTTCATTTCGTCCCCTTCTCCTTTCCCTTCGGGTCGTCGTTCGTGTCCTTGTCGTCGTCGTCGCAGGTGCCGTCGTCGCCCTTCTTGTCGCCGGCCTTGTCGCCGCCGTTCTTGTCGCCGGCCTTGTCGTCGCCCTTCTTGTCACCGGCCTTGTCGCCTCCCTTCTTCTTTGGATCTTTCGCGCCGTCCTTCGTCGACTCCTTCGAGGAGGAGGACTTCGAGTCGGCCTTCTTCTGCTCCGACGACGTCTCTCCTTGTTCTTCGGGGGTCGCGTCGGCCGCGCATGCGACGAGCGTGACGTTTGCAGCGACGGTGAGCACGACAGCGATGAGCGAACGGTGAATGAGGGCGATGTTCATGGCTAGGACTCCTTCAGTTGACGAATAACGAGGCTGCGCGAGGCGCTTTCATGGGCGACGGGCGCGGTAAATCGGTGAGCCGCGGACGACACGAACCTGCGAAGGGCTCACGAGCGTTCGATGAAGCGGGCCGGCGGGCGTCATGAGGTTGTCGACGTCCTCGCACGTGCTCGGCTTTCCTTTTCCGCCCGAGCCTTTGCCGCCCCCCGAAGCGCCGGTGTAGAGCGAGCAGGCGGGCGTGTCGGCGAGGAGATCGGTCGTGCCGTCTTCTTCGGTCGTGTGCATGAGGCCGACGAAGTGGCCCATCTCGTGGAGGAACGTGACCGCGTCGTTCGACGCGGGCTCTTCGTCGTAGAGCGCGACGGCGATCGACGACCGAACCGTCGACACAGTGTTCGGCGCGCCGGGCAGTCCGACGCTGTAGCCGAGCAGCCCGTCGCCGTCGCTGTACGCGAGGCGATTCGTGAGCACGACGTGCAGGGCCTGCGGAGCGGCGACGTTGGCTTGCGCCATCAACGCCGCGCGCGTGTCGCCGGTCTCCGCGACGAGGAAGCTCGCGTCGATCGGATGAAAGGAGACCTGGCCGCGCTCGATCCCGAAGAGGCGCTCGAGCTCGGCGTAGAAGACGCCGATGCGCTTCTCGAGCGACGCGTCCGTCTTCGCCTGCTCGGCGTCGATCGCGTGAACCGGATCCGGATCGTGAACGCGGAGACCCCTCGGGACGTACACGTGCATGTCGAGCGCGCCGCCGTGAAACTGACCGTCGCCGGATCGCTGGATCGAGATCACGACGTGAAGCGCGCCGGTCACCGCGGTCCCCGGCGGGACGCTCTTCGCGCCTTTGTCGACCGGCTGCGTCGGGTCGACGATGACGCCGCCGGCGACGAGCCTCCACGTGCCTGTTTCGAGCGGCTTCGTCGCCGTGTCGTCCGACTGCGGCACGGAGATCGACCCGAGCCCTCGGCTCCCGAGCGCCAGCGCGCTCGGTCCATCGTGGGGGAAGTAGCCGCGCACGACCTCTGCGCCCGACGGGCTCGTCAGGGCGTCGATCCCGACGTGCCACTCGGCGCTCCCGGTGACGGTGACGTTGAATCCGAGCGCGTCCGCGGGGACATCGAACGTGAGCTCTTGGCCGGGCGTCACCTGGCCAAGGTCGACCGTCGCCTGTGAGCTCTCCCCCGCCTTCGCGCCCGGCGAGCCGGTCTTGCTCGAAGGTCCATCGGAGGATGCAGGGGCTCCTGTCGGCGAGCCTGTCGTCGCGGCCTCGGCGCTGCATCCGGTGGACGCGAGCGCGCTCGCCGTGATCGCGGCGATCGCGCTCGCGCGCAGGAGCCATCCGCAGGATGCGAGGTGCGTTCTCATGGGTTCGATCTTCGTCGGTGGTGGGTGGATGGTTTCGAGCGACGCCTCACTTTCCGCCCTTCGTCCCCGGATCCGGATCGGGTCCCGGGTTCTCTTGCGCGCAGCGCATCCATTCGCTCTTCTCGCAGCTCGCGGCCGCGACCAAGCAGCTCACCTGCGCGATGGGCATCGACGCGCAGACGTCCTCGCAGAACGTTTCGTCGCCGTCGCACTTCGCCTTCAGCCCAGTGTTGCAGCTCGCGACGCAGGCCGGGTCCGCGTCGACCGGTCCAGGATCGCCCTTGCCGCCGCCTGCCTTGCCGCCGTCGGCGTCGCCTTTGCCGGTGCTGCCGGTGCTGCCGCTGTTGCTCGATCCCTTACCGGTCGATCCTGCGTCGGCGGTCAGGTTGTCCTCCGCCTTGCCGTCGCCGTTGCCGCCGTTGTTGCCGCCGCGGACTTGCGACGAGGTCTCGTCGCCGGACGGAGCAGGCGAAGGCGCACCGCTGCATGCGATGAGCGCAGCGCTCGCCGCGGCGAGGAGCGCGAGCGAGAACGTGCGGGTCGAAGACGAGAACGAGAGGGTGGAGAAGAGGGACATCATGATTTTACGAGCTCCGTGGTGGATGACTCGCCGCGCGAGGCGGCGAGGACGACTGTGGAATCGCGCGCCGCGGGACTGCTTCGTCCTCACCGGCCCTCGCGTGATGGGACGTTTCGCAAGGCGCACGCCATCGCTCGAAACGTCACGTCACCTCGTAAAAACAGCCTGATCCGCTATCGCTGAACCTGGGTTTGCGACATCGACCCCGCACCTCTCTTGCCCGCCCCGCCAGCGGTTCGATCGCGATCCACGCCGCGGAGACGAAATAGCGAAGAGGCAAGACGCACCATGCGCCCTGCCCCTTCCACACGACTTCTCCCGCTCGTCAATTTGTTAGAAGTCGTGCATGTCTTGGGTCGCGCCGTCCGCCGAAGCGGCGCGCGTCTTGGTGTTGCCGAGCGGATCGGTCACCGACTCGGCGGCGACGCCCGGACCACCCTTGCCCGCCTTCGCGACCGATCCGTCGGTGAGCTTCGGCGCGGCGTCCTTGAACGCGATGCCGTAGCTCGGTCCGCCCGCGCCGCTGCCGCTGACGCCTGCGCGTCCACCTGCGCCGCCAGGTTGCGCCGCGCCGCTGCCGCCGATCTTCGTGCCCGGCTGACCGCCCGCCGTAGGCATCGATCCGAGCGCGCCGCGACCGCCGGCTCCACCGACGCCAGCGTTCAGGTTCGTGGACGCGAACACCAACCCGTCGCTGTTCGAGACGAGCGCCGCGATGCTCGCGCCTCCGCCCTTGCCTGCCGAGCCCGCGAGGCCGGGACATCCACCCGCGCCGCCGCCCGAGCCCGTCGCGCCGAACGCAGCGTGCCCATCGTCGTGCCTCCGCCGCCGCCGTCGCCACCGGCACCCGGCGCTCCGTTGGTTCCGCCGACTCCATCGCCAGCCGTGAAGCCGTCCGCCGTGAGGGTCCCGGCGCCTGCGCTCACGCCGTCCTTGCCTGCAGCGCCGGCCGCGCCGCCTCCTGCGACCACGCCCGGGGTGGGAACGGTCATCAAATTGGTCCAGTATGGATAGATCGTCGTCGGATAGTTCGCCTCGTGGCAGTAGAAGACGCCGCCGCTTCCACCCGTGCCTCCGTTGCCGCCGTCGAAGCCCACCACGCCGAGGCATTGCCCCGCTCCTCCGACTGCGCCCGAACGCGGGCTGAATTGACCGAGCGCGGTTGTCGCCTCTCCAAGGCCCGTGCTGCCGTTCAGCGAAGGACCGCTCGAGAGCTGAAGGCCTTCGGAGCCAGAGGGGCCGTCCGCGCCGCGACCCGAGGTGATCTTGCACGCGGCGATCGTGAGCGACGGCGCGTGCTTCGCGAGGAGGCCGATCGAGCTCGGGCTCGCCGCGGTGCCGTCGGGCGCGTAGACGTCGAAGCCTTCGAAGCGCGTGGCCACGTCGATGTCGGTCGCGGTGATCGCCGGCGACGAAGGCGCGTCGACGCGTGAGCTCTTCGGGGTCTTCTTCCACAGCATCGGGTCCGTCGAGCAGTCGAAGCCGCCGACCATCCCGATGCCCTTCTCGATCTTGATCGTCTCGGCATAGGTGCCTTCGCAGACGTAGAGGCGCTTGCCGGCGGCCTTCGCGCGGGCGAGGCCGTCCTTGATCGTGGAGAGCGGCGCCTTGCGCGAGCCGTCACCCGAGGCGGAGCCGCTCGTCGCGACGAAGATGCCGAACGACTCGTTGATCTCGTCCGCGACCGGCGTGCCGTCGAGCGGCGGCGCGGGCGGCGGCGCAGGCGGGGTCGCGGCCGGATCGTTCGGCCTCCCGGGAGCGGGCGTGGCCGGCGGCGGCGGCGAGCCGGTCTCGGTCTCCGACGCCCCGCATGCCGTTGCCGCTGCCGCGAGGACGAGGACGGCGAGGAGGACGCGAGGTCGCCGCGATGCCGGCGCGTGAGAAGAAGAAGAGGAGAATGCTGAGCGATTCGACGCGTGGTTGTCGTGCATGGTGCCCCCTCTTCGGCTCGGGCCGGAACCCGTTGCGTCTTTTCTTTCGACGACCGGGAAAAAGACCGCGGCTTCGTTTCGGGTGGCGGCGAGACCCGAAAAACGGCCACAATTTCGAGTCAATCCCAGGATGTTCAGCACGAGGACCCCGACTTCAGGTACCCTCACGGGTCGAGCGATCCCGTGAGGAAGACGCCTCTGACAAAGAAGCGCGTCACGCGCAGCCTTCGGCCGCGTAGCAACGTCGACCCAACGCGCGTGGCCCTAGCTGCGCTCGAGCGCATCAAGACGGTGCTCGTCAAATCCGGTCACAAAGACCGCCTCGGCGAGCCGCTGTCGATGAAGGAGCTCGCGGCGCAGGCGCAGTGGCTCGGCACGGAGCTGCCGCCCAGCTACGTCGCGGCGATGCGCGTCGCGAGCAAGATCGGCGAGCCCGAGACGTTCCTCCTCGCCCACGAGATGGAGAACGAGGGCGACCGCATCGTCACGTTCGGCGGTGAGGAGGCCAAGCGGTACGCGCCCTTCTGTAAGGGCTTCGAGCATCTCATCTGCTTCGACAAGGGCGGCGGCAAGCGCCTCGTCTCCTCGATCCGCCACCAAGGCGAGCTCCCGATCGTCGAGTGGCGGGACGGAACGGCGAGCCCCGTCGCGGCGCACTTCGGGGAGTGGCTCGACTCGATCGCCGACGCGCGCGAAGAGTCGGTCGAGACCGCGGCGAAGATGCCGCCGCGTCTCAAGCGTCTCCTCTACGAGCTCGGCTTCCGCTTCGAGTACCCAGTCGTCGGACGCCTCGAGACAGGCGACGCCGACGCGATCGCCCTGCTCATCGGCAAGGAGCTCGCCCGCACCATCCGCGCGGACGTCGACCGCTTGTTCGACTCGAGCGGCAAGGCTTCGCTCACGTTGAACGTCGACGAGTTCACCCTCGCGGCATCCCTCCGTACGGGCATCTACGTGTTCGAAGCCGAGGACGTCTTCCGTTGGCTCCGAACGTTCCGCGACGAGAACTTCTTCAGCGACGTCGTCACGGTGCCGAATCACCCCGACAACGTGCGCGATCTCCGTCGCGCGCCGCGGGAGCCTCCGCTCATCCAACGCGGCGTGCTCAACGTCGCGATCCTCCCCGCGACGAAGATCTCGCTGCGCGCGGCGAGCGGATCGGACGCGGCCGACTTCTACCTCCTCGGCCGAACCGCCTCGACGAGCGATCGCGCGCCGAGCATCATCCTCCACATCGTCGATGGCGCCGTCACGACCTCGCACAACGTCGACGAGCCCTTGAACGATCTCTTCGTCGCCCGCGACGGCACGATGTGGGGGCTCACGACGACGCACGCCGTCCGCATCACTGGTGGCCGCACCGCGCAGAGCTATCCACTTCAACGTCCCACGCGCGGGCGCCCGTGGTGGTACGGCATCGGCGGCGGCGCGCGCAAGGCGTCGAGCTCGGACGACCGCGTGCTCGTGTGGGGCACCGGCGCGCTCCTCGAGTTCGACGGACGTGCGTTCGTTCCGTTTCAACCCGACGCGATGCTCGACGACACCGAGTCCGTCATCGCGCTCACGTCGCATGCGCTTCGGATGTGGATGCTCGTCTGCGGGGATCGCGTCGGCGCGGTCGCCCGCTTCGACTCCGTGCAGTGGCAGCCCATCACGGAGAACCAGGTCATCGACGCGACGCTCGCGGACCTCGATGTGTGGCGCAACACCGCGTACGTGCTCGACCGCGACGGCGGCGTATGGAAGGTCGATGGCGCGAGCCCGCCGCGGCCCGTCGCGCTCTTGACCTACCACCAGGCCTACCTCACCGAGGCCGGGACACCGCGACCGCTCACCGGCATCCGCGCATACGATGGCGGCATCCTCCTCTCGAGCAACGGCGGAGTGCTCGCGGTGGGGCCGGGAGAGCCCTTGTTTCACGCGATCCCAAACGGGCGCGACCCCGTCCGGCTCGTCCGCGTCGGCGGCCGCGGGACCGCCTCGAGCGAAGACACGCACCGCGAATCGGCGATTGTCGCGGTGAGCGGACCGAACGCCTGGATCTGGCGAAACGGCACGTTCAACGTCATCGACA
Organism: Labilithrix sp.; assembly: GCA_044227045.1. Classification (GTDB taxonomy): domain Bacteria; phylum Myxococcota_A; class Polyangia; order Polyangiales; family Polyangiaceae; genus Labilithrix. The sequence goes on along the minus strand of JBGAFW010000002.1, from coordinate 51,465 downwards.
TGCACGAGTGGTGATGCGATAAGCAATTTCGATGTCGGACGCGAAGATCGCCGCGCTGGTGGAGCGCATCAACGAGAACGCACCCTCCGCGGATGCGAAATGGACCTTCGACGGTAGCGTGGTGTTTGGGGACGCGGCGGGTGCCGCGAGCCTCGGAACGGCCATCCCGCGCGTCCTCCACTTTCGCCTCGGCAATGGCCTTCGTCTCCTCGTCCTCGTCGACAAGAGCGCGCCCGTCCTCAGCTACTTCACGTGGTTCCGCGTCGGCTCGCGCCACGAAAAGCCTGGAAAGACAGGCCTCGCGCACCTCTTCGAGCACCTCATGTTCAACGAGACCGAGCGGCTCAAGGCAGGCGAGTTCGATCGCAAGCTCGAAGAGAACGGCGCGGAGTCGAACGCCGCGACGTGGCTCGACTGGACCTACTACTACGAGTCGCTCCCGAAGGATCGCTTCCAGCTCGCGGTGAAGCTCGAGAGCGAGCGCATGGCGCGCCTCGTCCTTCGTGATCCGCAGGTCGCGAGCGAGAAGGAGGTCGTTGCGAACGAGCGCCGCATGCGCGTGGACGACGACGTCGAGGGGACCGCGAACGAGATCCTCTACAAGACGGCGTTCACGTGCCATCCGTATCACTGGCCGACGATCGGTTGGATGACGGACATCGAGGCCTTCACGCCCGACGACTGCGTCTCGTTCTACAAGACGTACTACGCGCCCAACAACGCGACGGTGGTCGTCGTCGGCGACGTGGTGGAGAAGGACGTGCTGACGCGCATCCGCGATGCCTACGGCACGATCCCCGCCTCGGAGATCCCCGAAGAGGACACGCAGCCGGAGCCGCCGCAGCGCGAGACGCGCCAGCTCACGTTCAAGAAGCCGACCCCGAGTGAGAAGCTCCTCATCGGTTACCGCGGACCCGCACTCGGCGACGCCGATCACGCCACGCTCGTCGTGCTGAACGAGATCCTGTTCGGCGGCCGTGCGTCGCGCCTCTATCGCGAGCTCGTGACGACGCGCGAGGCATGCACCGAGGTGCGTGGCTGGGTCTCGACGTTCCGCGATCCCGGTCTCTACGAGCTCTATTTCACCGCGCGACCTGGCATCTCGTCCGACGACGTCCTCCTCGCGCTCGACGCGCAGATCGATCGCGTTCGGCATGAGCTCGTCGAGCCCGAGGAGCTCGATCGCGCGAAGGCCCGCCTCGAGCTCGGGCTTCTGCAGTCGCTCGAGACCACGAGCGGCAAGGCCGAGCAGATCGGCTTCTACGACACCGTGCTCGGCGATCCGTCCGCGGCGTTTCGTCGCCTCGAGCGCTACCGCCGGGTGACCGCAGGCGAGCTTCGCACGGCGGCGCGGCGCTACTTCGTCGACACCGCACGCACGATCATCCGCGTCCTCCCGGAGCCCGACAAAGAGCCAAGCGATGACGCGGAAGACGATCTCGGCGCCGACGAGGCCGAGGCTGGAGCGGCAGAAGAGTGAGCACGACGACGATGACGACGCGATTCGATCTCGAAGGTGGCGCAGTTGGATTCGTAGAGAGCTCGCCCGTTGTCCCTCTCGTCTCGATCGTCGTCGCGATTCGTAGCGGCGCGATCGCCGATCCCGAGGGCAAAGACGGCGTCTGCCGCTTCGCCGCGCGCATGCTTCGTCGCGGCGCAGACGGGATGTCGGCGCAGGAGATCGAGGCGACGATCGACCGGCTCGGGGCCGAGCTCGCGCTCGACGTGGGCCCTTCGACGATGAGCCTTCACGGGCAGGTCATCCGCCGCAACGTCGAGCCGTTCATCGATCTGATCACGCGCCTGCTCAAGGCCCCGGCCTTCGACGCGCAGGAGATCGCACGCCTCCGCCGTGAGACCGCCGCCGAGCTCGTCGAGTCTCGCGACAGCGACCGCGCGCTCGCGAACCTCGCGTTCCGCCGGGCCCTCTTCACCGGACATCCGTACTCGCGCTCGGCGGCGGGAAGGCTCTCGACCGTCAACGGGATCGAGCGCGACGACGTCGTCGCCGCGTACAAGAAACACTTCGTCCGCGCCGACATGGTGATCGGCTTCGCGGGAGCGATCAGCGAAGACGAGGCCAAGCGGTTCGGCTCGAAGCTCGCGCTCTCGCTCCCCGAGGGCCCGAAGGTGCCGATGTCACCGCCCGATCCGGTGAAGAAGGAGGGGCGCCACCTCGTCTTCGTCGACAAACCGGAGCGCACGCAGACGCAGACGTTGATCGGAAGCCTCGGCACCTGGCCACACGACGAGGACCACTTCCCGCTCGTCACCGCCACCGCCGTGCTCGGCGGCACGTTCACGTCGCGAATGATGCGCGAGATCCGGAGCAAGCGCGGCTGGTCGTACGGCACGAGCGCTCGGCTCTCGATCGAGCGAAAGCGTCACGCCTTCACGATGTCCGCCGCGCCCGCCTCGGGCGACTGCGCGCCGTGTGTCGAGCTCGAGCTCGAGCTCCTCCGAGACTTCGTCGACAAGGGCATCCAGCAAAAGGAGCTCGGCTTCATCAAGAACTACCTCGTGCGATCGTACGCGTTCGAGGTCGACACCGCGCCGAAGCGGCTCGGTCAGGCGATCGAGACGGAGCTCCTCGAGCTGCCCGCTGACTACCATTCGCGCTACATCGATCACATCCGCGAGGTCACGCTCGAGCGCGCGAACGCGGCGGCGAACACGCGCCTCACGTCGAAGGACGTCGTCATCATCGTCGTCGGCACCGCGTCCGATACGCTCGAGGGCGTCAAGGCGAAGATCCCGGACCTCGCCTCCACCACCGTCGTCCCCTTCGACGCGGACTAGCGCGCCCGCCACGCACGCTCCGCGGGATCGATTCATGACGGAAGAACGTGACGTCGTCTTCGTGAGTGGAACGCTCCCCGGCGACGCCGTGAGCGTCCTCTCGGAGTCCTTTCACGTCGTTCAAGACGAAGGCGGCGTTCGCTCGGAGGCCTTCGCCGCCTGCGCCGCGCGCGTCCGCGGCATCGTCGCGCTCCTGACCGATCGCATCGACGTGTCGCTGCTCGACCGGACGCCCAAGCTCGCCATCGTCGCGAACGTCGCGGTCGGGATCGACAACGTCGACCTCGCGGCGTGCTCCGCGCGGAACGTGCTCGTCACCAACACGCCCGACGTCCTCACCGAGGCCACCGCCGACCTGACGTTTGGCCTCTTGATCGACGCCGCGCGGCGGATCACCGAGGGCGACCGTCTCGTGCGGTCGGGCGGCTTCACCGGCTGGACGCCCACGTTTCTCCTCGGCACGCGCGTCTTCGGGATGAAGCTCGGCATCGTCGGCTTTGGCCGGATCGGCAAGGCGGTCGCTCGCCGAGCACGCGGCTTCGGCATGCATGTAGGCTACACACAACGCCATCGCGCGCCCGAAGGCATCGAACGTGCGCTCGGCGCCACGTACGTGCCGTCGCTCGACGAGCTATGCCGCACGTCCGACGCGGTCACGATCCACGCGCCGCTCACGGAAGAGACACGTCACCTCTTCTCGCGGCAGCGGCTCGAGACGATGCGAGGCGGGTCGATCTTGATCAACACCTCGCGCGGTCCGCTCATCGACGAAGCCGCGCTCGCGCATGTGCTCGAGCACGGCCCGCTCGCGGCCGCCGGCCTCGACGTCTTCGAAGACGAGCCGCGCGTCCATCCGAGCCTGCTCGCGCGGGAGAACGTGGTGCTCGCCCCCCACATCGGCAGCGCCGATCGGCCCACCCGCGAGGCGATGGCGAGCACCGCGGCCGCCAACGTGATCCGCGTCTTGCAAGGCGAGCCTCCGCTCACGCCTTGCAATCTCCGCAGCTGACCCTACGACGTCCTCACCATGAGCCACGACACATTGGACCGTGAGGCCATCGCGCGAGCGTTCATCGCGGCCGTCGAGAGGGGCGTTACGGGTGAAGCGCTCTCCGCGCTCGTCACCGACGACGTCGAGCAACACGAGCTGCCGAACCGACTCTTCCCCGACGGCGTTCGTCGCGACCACAAGACGCTGCTCGAGAGCGCCGAGAAGGGCCAGAAGGTGCTCCGCTCGCAGACCTACGACGTGCTCAACGTCGTCGCCTCGGGCGAGCACGTCGCGATCGAGATGAAGTGGCGAGGCGTCCTGGCGGTGCCGCTCGGGAAGCTCTCGCCGGGCGACGCGCTCACGGGACAGTTCGCGTTCTTCCTCGAGATCGGCGACGACGGGCGCATCAAGAAGATGCGCAACTACGACTGCTACGATCCGTTCTGACCGTGATCGTCGCTCGACGGCTTCGCGCCGCCGACCATCATGATCGTCGCGGCGAAGTCGGGCGTGCCGCGATGGTCGTAGCGATGGGCGCCGTCGACCACGCGAAGGACGGGCGGCTTCGGCGTCTTGTCGACCGGCTTCATCGCGGCGCGCACTTTGTGCTGCGCGAGTGAAACCACAGCCTGCGCGATCTCTTCGATCTCGTCGGCGCGCTTCCAGCCGCTCGTGCCAGGGTTCTCGAACCACGCATCCATCGCGACGAGCGCGTCGCGCGCGACCTCTCCCGCCACGATCCGATTCGCGAGCACCTCGGTGGGCCATGGCCCTTGGGGTGCGCCGTCTTGATTGAAGAGGAACCAGTCCGTCACGATGATGTACTCGTGATAGCCCTGCCGCAGCGGGTGGGCAACCGCGCTCGGTGTCGCCCCTTCGAACGACACCGGACGCACGTGATGTCCATGAGCCTCAGGGACGCTTCGCGAGGATCTCGGCGAACTTCGTGTCGTAGCTCCCAGCGCGGAACTCGTCGCTGGCGAGCACCTTGCGGAGGAAGCTCAGGTTCGACGTGAGCGGCGTGATCGTCGTCCCTTCGAGCGTGCGATCGAGCTCGGCGATCGCCGCCTCGCGCGTCTCGCCCCACGCGACGACCTTGGCGATCATGGGATCGTAGTAGGGCGTGATCTTGCTCCCGGCCTTCACGCCGGACTCGATCCGCACCGTCTTCGACTGGACCTCGCCCTCGCCTCGGCACCACACGAGCTCGTCGATCGGTCCGGGCTTCGGGATGAAGCCCTTGCTCGGATCTTCGGCGTAGACCCGCGCCTCGATCGCGTGGCCTCTGCGCGCGAGGGTGGACAGATCGGGGAGCTTCTCGCCCTTCGCGACGCGGATCTGCAGCTCGACGAGATCGAGCCCGGTGACCATCTCGGTGACGGGATGCTCGACCTGAAGGCGCGCGTTGACCTCGAGGAAGAAGAGGTTGCCCTTGTCGTCGGCGATGAACTCGCACGTGCCGGCGCCGACGTACCCGACCTTCTTGACGACGCGGAGCGCGGCTTCGAGCAGACCGCGGCGGCGCTTCTCGCCCTCTTCACCGGCGAAGAACGCCGCAGGTGAAGGCGACTCCTCGATGATCTTCTGGTGCCGCCGCTGGACGCTGCACTCACGCTCGCCGAGCGCGAACGCTTGGCCGTGGGTGTCGCAGAACACCTGCACCTCGATGTGGCGCGGCTGCGAGACGTAGCGTTCGAGGTAGACACGCGCGTCGGCAAAGCTCGCCTTGCCGCGATCCGAGCACGATTTGAGGGCGCGCTCGATCCCGGTCTCGTCGTTCACGACCTGCATGCCGATGCCGCCGCCGCCGCCGACGGCCTTCGCGACGATCGGATAGCCGACGCGCGCTGCGATCTCCTTCGCGTGCGCGATGCCCTCGGGCGTGTCGATCGCGATGGGCTCGTCGGTGCCGGGCACGGGGCTCGTGCCGGCGGAGAGCGCGACGTGCCGAGCCTTCATCTTGTCGCCGAAAGCGTCGAGGACGTCCGGCGGAGGACCGATGAAGACGACGCCCGCCTCCGCGACCGCGCGCGCGAACGCAGACTTTTCGCTCAAGAAGCCGTATCCAGGATGCACGGCCTTCGCGCCGGTCTTCTTGATCGCCGCGAGGATGGCGTCGACGTTGAGGTACGAGTCTTTCGCGGGCGCGGGTCCGACGAGCACCGCTTCGTCAGCGTCCGCGACGTGCGGCGCGCCGGCATCGGCCTCCGAATGGATCGCGACGGTCGCGATCCCGAGACGCTTGCAGGTTCGGATCACGCGACGTGCGATCTCGCCGCGGTTGCACACGAGGATTTTGTCGAAAAGGGGCTGCATGGTGTCTTCTCGGTGGCCCGGATTAGCACGTCTCTGCGGCGCATCACACCACGTGCTCGACGAGGCCGCGCTCCGCCCTCGGCGCTGCGACATCAAACTGCCTCTTGTCCGTCACGAAGCCGTTGACGACCACCCAAAACCTCGGTCTACGAGAGGGTCACGCATGCGCTCCGTCCACTCCGTCGCGTTCTCCCTCACCCTCCTCTGCGCGTTCGTCACCGCTGCGCCGTCGGCCTCCGCCGACGAGCCAGCCCCGGGCCCGGACGCGAGCGATCCCTCAACGACGCCTCCCTCGACGCAGGCGCCCTCGACGGCGCCGTCTTCGCCGCCTGCGAACGGCGGACCCGAGGTCGTCTCTCCGCACGACCCCGAGCGCAAGACGTCGATCGAGCCGCAGCCGACGGAGGCCGCGCCTCCTGGACGGACGACGCTCGAGGTCGATCCGATCGTGGACGGGACGATCGTCGCCGTCGCGCTCGGCTTCGCCGGCACGACGGAGCTGATCAACTCGACGGGCGAGATTCGCCCGCAGCAGATCTCGCCAACCTTCAGTACGTCGCAGCTCCTCGCGATCGATCGCCCAGCGGTGACGCAAACGATCAGCAAGAACGCAGGCACCGGCTCGAACATCGGGCTCGCGGTCGCCGCCGTGTTCGCCGCGGCCGACCCGATCCTCAGCGGGCTACGCGAGAAGGATGTGCAGACCGGCATCGTCGACGCGTTCATGTACGCCGAGGCGCTGTCGATCACGCTCGCGCTGACGAACCTCACGAAGATCTCGATCCGCCGCCCGCGACCGAAGGCGTACATCGAGGCGGAGGCGCACAAGTCGGATCCGACCTACTCGAATACGGACACCGACAGCTCGCTCTCCTTCTTCTCCGGGCACTCGGCCATCACCGCGACGATCGGCGGCACCGCCACCTACCTCGCGTTCGCGCGTGCGCCGAAGGGCAGCGTTCGCCCGTGGATCACGCTCGGCGCTGCCGTGGGCCTGACGACGTTCGTCGCCTACGAGCGCGTGCGCGCAGGCGCGCACTTCCCGACCGATGTCATCGCGGGCGCGCTCGCGGGGGCCGGCGTCGGCGTCGTGGTCTCGCACCTCCACCGAACGACCGATCCGAAGCAGCGCCGCGTCTGGGTCGGCTATGCGCCGGTGCAGCTCGGCGAAGGCGGCGGTCTCTCGCTGAGCGGAGACTTCTGAGCGGCGGTTAGAACCGAGCGGCGACGCCCGCGCCGTAGAGGCCAGGCCCGACCACCGGGAACGGCCGGAGCGTCGCCGTGACGTCGACGGGCGTCTGCGGCTTCGGTCCTGGCTCGACCGACCGCGGAGGCACGAGCGCGACCGGCGGCTTATCGAAGAAGTAGAAGAGGACGCCGCCCGCGGTGATCACCGCGCCCGCCGACGCGAGCACGATCGAGGCGGTGCGTTGGTCGTCGCGCCGCTCGATCGAGCGGTTGTGGTCGTCGAGCTCCTTCGGGGTGAGGTTCTGCGTCTCTCGTTTGGTCTCGAGATCTTTCGCGCGGCTCTCGTTCGCCGCCGCTCCGATCGCAAAGCCGCCGCCGAGCGCGAGCGACACCACGCCAGCGCCGAGCATCGTGTATGCGAGGTAGCGCTGGCCGCTCGTCGTGAGCCTTGGCTCGACGCGAAACGGCTTTCCACGCGTCAGCGAGACCTCTTGCGACCACGACTGCTTGCCGTTCTTCGCGATCGCGATGACGTGAGGACCTGGCGGCACCTCGATCGGCTGACTCGACGGCGTCGTAGCGACGAGCCGTCCGTCGACGAACACGTCCGCCGAAGAGTCGAGCGCGACGGTCACGAGCGCAGGCTTCTCCTTCAACGGGAGGTTCACCGGCACGTCGATGCCCTTGTCACCGGAGATCTCTTGCTCCGCGTCGATGTAGCCTTCGCCAAAGACCCGAACGCGATGCTTGCCGGGTCCGAGGTCGGCGAAGTACGGCAGGTCCTGCGGCGGACCACCATCGAGCGACGCCTGCGCGCCTTGCGTCGGCGAGAACACCGTCACGCGTGGCTTGCGCTTCTCGCTCGGCGCCGACGAGACGTTCGCCTGCGACGGATCGAGCCTCGAGAGGCGCTGCTCGAGCTCGATCTTCGCGTCGAGCGCCTCGGCGCGCCGGCCGCCGGTTGTGACCTGATCGAGGTAGTCCTTGTAGTGCTGGATCGCGCGCTTCAAGACGCGAGCATCACCGTGGTCGAAGTATTCCTTTCGCTCCGCTTGCGCGAGCGAGAAGAGCACCGGAGGTCGCGGCGACAGCTCGTACGCTTGCTCGAACGAGCGCACCGCGTCGGCGTACTTCGCCGCGCCGTAAGCTTGTGCGCCAGCGTTGAAGAACGTGCGCGCACGCTCGACGTCTTCGGCGCTCGGTGTGGCGTTCGGGGCCGCCGCCTGCGCGTCCGCGGCAGCGCCCGCGCTCACGAGGACGAGCGCGACGCCGAGCGCGCGAGCGTTTGCGTACCACGCACGGGTTCGAACGAGACGGCGTAGCCCCTCGGAGATCATCGTCGTCATTTGAGCCTCGGCGCCTGGCGAAGGATGCGGATTGATCCCGAGTCGGCGACGGCGATGTCCTGCACGCCGTCGCCGTCGAAGTCGCCTCCCGCCACCGCGGTCATTCGAATGGTCCCTGTGGCCGATGCCTGGCCCGGCTGCGCGCCGGCGACCTTCGCGTCGGTGACCAAGCGTGCGGTCTCTTCGCGCACGTCGAACGACGCGCCATCGGCCTTGATCTGCGCCAGGAAGAGGCGCTTATCCGTGACGATGACGAGCTGGCGCTGTGGAAAGTCGCTGCCAGGCGTCGCGCCAGTGATGATGTGCGCGACGCCGAGCGGATCGTCCGAAGAGGTCGGCGAGCTCGACGCCGGCGGCGGCAGCTCGACGGTCGCGGGCGACGCGCTGAAGCTCCCCTTCCCGTCGTTCAAGAGGACGATGACGCTCCGCTTGTTCGCCACGGTGGTGAGCGCGACGAGATCGGGCGCGCCGTCACCGTTCACGTCGACGAGGTCGACGGGATCGCCGCCTCTGATCCGCACGCCGGCCAGCGTCGTGGTCAGCTTCGCGGCTTGCTCGCCGCCAGCCCCGGGTCGCACGATGTACACGCCCGACGACGTCGCGTCCGCCGGCAAGCGCGCGATGGTGATCACCTCGTCGAGGCCGTTCTTGGGCACGTCGATGTCGCCGATCGTCGCGACGATGACCGACTCGAGCGTGTCGGGCTGGCTGTCTCGGGCGCCGACCGCACCGAAGAGGTCGGTGATGCGCTGCACCTCCGAGAAGCTGCCGATCCCTCCCGCGGCCGTGTCGTTGTGCGGAGCGACCCAGACGCCGGTCGGAAACGGCGGCAAGAGCTTCACCGGCTGGGTCGAGTAGTCGATCGTGATGCCGGTCGCGATCGACATCAGATCGATCGTGTTCGGCGCTTGGATCGCGCCGGCGGCGAGCACGGCCGGAGCCCACACGCGCGTCTTTCCGCGACGATTGACGCCTTTCTGATCGTACGGCGGCTTGGCGTCGTCATCGCGCATGAAGAGCGGCGCGATCACTTGGCGCCCGCCCGATCCGAACAAGACCGTGATCGCCGTCGTCGGCAGCGTCGCCGCTTGCGCGCTCTTGATCGTCTCCATCACGGCGATGCTGTCGACCGACGACTGCGGATCGTGAAGCGCGGTGACCGCGCGTGCATTCGTAAAGCGCCCGACGACCTTCGGTGTCTCGGGCCCACCGGATGTCCTTCCATACGCGAGCGCGAGCTCGATCTCGCCCGCGCCGTTCGGATCGTCGAGCGCGCGCGGCGACTGCAAGAACGCGATGTCTTGGATGAGGTCGCCGTCGAAGTCACCGTCGACGATCGCGCGCACGGCTTGATCGGATCGAACGACGAAGGTGGTGAAGAGCCCCCTGCCCGAGCTCGTGAGGAGCTCCGCGTCGAGGGATCCCTCGTAGAAGACGAGCACGTCCGGGATGTCGTCGCCGTTGAAATTGCCGATGCGCGCGTCGGCCCAACGCTGGCCGTCACGCGAGGGCAAGCTGAGCGACGTGTCGACGCCGTCGACCGTGACGGGACCGCCGTCGGTGCTGACCGAGAGCTTCGTGAAGAGGACGCCCGAGGGGAACACGATGTCCGCCGCGCCGTCCTTGTTCAGATCCGCCGCGGCGAGCGGGACCTCCTGGAACGGGACCTTGTAGTACGTGAACGTCTCCCAGCTCGTCAGGCCCGTGTGCGTGCTCTTCGCGAGGTAGTAGCCGCTCTCCGTGTGAATCACGATGTCGGCGTAGCCGTCGTCGGTGAGGTCGCCAGCGAAGGGCGCCTCGACGAGCTTGCCCGGCGTCGTCACCTCGACCGTCTTCTTCGCCGACCCGATGTCCTTGATCCAGCGCACCGTCAGCGACCCGGAGTCGTTGACGACCTCGCAAGGCGACACGATCGTGAGCTTGCCCTGGTTGCCTTCGTTGTGAGCGGTGATGACCTCACCGCAGACGGAGGTGGCGACGTTGATCGGGAACTGATCGAACACGATCGCGGTCTTCGGCGTCCCGACGATGGTCGCGGGGTTCGCGCTCGACGCGAGGTCGAGGTCTTCCGTACCGGTGAGCTCGTCGCCGCAATAGCTGTGGAGGCGGCTGCCCTTCTCCGTCTGGATCACCGCGACGACGCACGAGCGGTTGAACCCGGGCAAGAACGTGCGGTCCGTGATGGCGCTCAGCGTGGTGGGCACGGCGGCCACCTTCTCGAGCGTGATCGCGGGGAACAGGATCGGCGAGAACGTGCGGTCACCGCGGCCCGCCATCGCGGCGAAGCCTCCGACGTTGACGATGTTCGCCGAGAAGCCGACGTCGTCGATCCCGTCACGGGTGAAGTCTTTGATGACGGGGATGCGGATCGGGACCGACAGCGCGGACGAGGTCGCGAGGTTCGCGTCGTTGTCGAAGTAGTGGACGCGAGAGCCGCCGCCGCTCGAGTACGGTGGAGCGCCGATGATGTCGACGCGTCCGTCGCCGTCGAAGTCACCGGTGATGAGCGCCGCAGCGCCCGCCGAGAGCGGCGCGCCTGCGTTCTGGATGTTGCCGGTCGCCTCGCGGCAGAAGCCGTCCACGCTGCATCCCCAGCCGACGGGGCATGAGCTCGCCTGCTTGCGATCGCAAGTGAGCCGGCATGCCTTGAGGCCGTCCGTTGCCTTGCCGCACGTGCTCGGGAAGGAGTCGCAGTCCTCCGCCTGTGAGTCGACGACGCCATTTCCACACGTGCCTTGCGCGATGGGCTCGAGCGAGGCGCAGTCGAAGAAGGCCGTCGCGAGCGCGATGAGGACGGGGACGCGCGCTCGCGACACGGCAAAGCGAGAGAAAGGGACACGCAGCAGCATGGGCATGGCGACAGCTCTCGTCTCAGCCTACACAGAGATGCGGGCGCGGGTTATTTGTTGTCGAAGCCTTCGAGGTCGCGATTGATCGTGCCCGAAGACGAGCTCGCGCCCTTTCGAATGGGGACCGCCGCGGCGGGCGCCTTCTCGAGCGTGATCGGCAAGAGGACGTTCTCGGTGGGCGTGATCGTCAGATCCTTCGTCTTGTAGCCCTTCGCCGCGAACGTGAGCTTCGCGGGCGCGTTGGCTTTGAGCTTGAACGGACCGGGCGCCTTTCCGACCTCGACGCCGTTCGCGGTGACGACGGTTCCCTCGGGCGCCCCGTCGACGCGGACATCCACCTCGTCTTTGGCCACCGGCGTCGCTGAGGTGACGGCGCTGGCTGAGGAGACCGAGGAGGCGGCGGCGGTCGTGACGGGGATGCTCACGGAAGGCGGAGGAGCGCCGGTCGTCACGCTTGGCTTCGACGACAGCGAGATCACGAACGCGAGGGCCGCGATGACGCCCGCGAGGCCGACGATGCCGACCACGATGAGCCCGCGCGAGCGTGAGCCTCGCGGCGGCGGATCGATCGACGAGACATCGGCGCCGCCGAGGAACGTCTGCCCTACCCCGGGCGGCTTCACCGGCTGCTGCGACGTCGCCTGCGCGGAGACCGACCCCGGCTGAGAGTCGGCGATCAACGTCGTCGCGATCGCGCGATCGGAGTCGGTGAGCGCGGGTGCCTCGAGCGACGGCTGGCTCACGTAGCTCGCGATGGCCGGCGAGCCGCTCGCGAGGTTTGCGGCGCGCGCGAGCTGCTCGATCGCCTCGCCGGCGCGCGTGGGTCGGTCCGACGGCTCCTTCGCAAGCATGCGCGCGAGCACGTCATCGACCGCGTGCGGGATCTCCGCGACCTTCTCGGACGCACGCGGCGGTGGCGCGGTCATGTGCTTGACCAAGATGTCCATCGCCGCCGCGCCGGTGAACGGCGTCTCGCCGGTGAGGACCTCGAAGATGAGGGCGCCGAAGGAGTACACATCGGTGCGTGCGTCGACGTTGTCGAGGCCGCGGCACTGCTCGGGCGACATGTAATAAGGCGTGCCCATCGGCGTGCCCGTCTTCGTCTTGTGATCGCCGCCTTCGGCCTTCAAGAGCTTGACGAGACCGAAGTCGAGCAGCTTCGGCTCGACGCGGCCCTCTTCGTCGAAGACGAGGAACACGTTCTCCGGCTTGAGGTCGCGATGGACGATGTTCTTCGCGTGCGCCGCGTCGAGCGCGCGCGCGATCGCCCGGAGGATCGGGAGCGCCTCGCCGATCGGGAGCCGCTTCTTCTGCGCGATGTACTGATCGAAGGTCGTCCCTTCGAGCAGCTCCATGATGTAGTACTGCCGCCCGTCCGGAAGCTGCCCGAACGAGAAGATGTCGATGATGTTGCGGTGGCGGATCTGGTTGACCGCGCGCGCCTCCGCGACGAAGCGCGAGACCATCTGCGGGTTCGACGAGAACTGACGCGACAGCACCTTCACCGCCGCCATCTTGCCGATGAGCGGGTGCACGGCGCGGTAGACGGCCCCGAAGCCGCCCTCGCCGAGCTTCGACTCGATCTTGTACTCGCCGACCACCGTGCCCTCGGCGACGTCTCGGTCGACGTGCGCGAAGGTCTCCTCCGGGACGAGCGCCGTGCCGTCGTTCGGACACGCCCCCGTCTCGGAAGGATACTTCTGGTAGCAGGTCGGGCAGATCGCCATCGGGTTTGGGTTCGCGGGCTCGCCCGCAAGAGAGACGAAGCAAGGTTCGCACCCCTCCACGCAGCGGTGCAAGGACTCGGAGGTCGCCTATCTCGATTTGGTTAGTAGCCCCGAAACCAGGCCCGGGGAAGGCGTCGCGACGCACGCGAGCACGGCGAAGCCGAGACGCTGTGAACGGCCGTGAGCACAGCCCCCGTGAGCGAAGGGCCGCAGAACGAACGGCCGTTCATGGGGTGAACCCTGATTTGTCCTCCTACTCTTCGCGCGTGCCGATAGGTGCAACCTACACGGACGCGGCGCGGGTCGACCCACGGCGAGCGCGACCAGCTCAGCCTTTGACCTCACGCGGCGTGGCGACGACGACGCGGTTTCGACCGAGCCGCTTCGCTTCGTACATCGCGTCGTCGGCGCGCCGCTCGAGCTGCTCGGGCGACTCGCGCTGGTCCCACGTCGCGACGCCGATCGACACCGTCTGCCGAATGCGGAGGCCGCCTTCGAGCTCCATCTCCTCGCCTGCGAGCGTGTGTTGGATGCGCATCGCGGTGGCGTGCGCCTGCGTCGCGCCGGTCTGCGGCATGACGAGGACGAACTCTTCGCCGCCTCGCCGGATGAGGACGTCGACCCGCCGCACCGCCTTGCGCACGCGATCGGCGAACATGCGGAGCACGCTGTCGCCGACGGCGTGACCGAACTTGTCGTTCACCGATTTGAAGTGATCGAGGTCCATGTAAAGGATGCTGACGTCTCCGCCGGCGCGGCTCGCGCGCTCCATCTCCTCGACCATGCGAGGCGTGAGGTATCGATGGTTGAAGGCCATCGTGATGTCGTCGAACATCGCGAGCCGGCGGAGTCGTGCACGCTCGATCGGCGGCGCCGAACAGTTCGCGAGCAGCCGCAGCATGAGCTGATCGTCCTCGGTGAACGCGTGATCGCTCGCCGAGGTGATCGCGAGCACGCCGATCACCTCCCCGCTCGACCACAGCGGCTCGGCCATGATCGAACGCACCTCGAACCCCTGCGTCTTGCCAGGCACCCAGCGGTGGTCCTTCTCGACATCGTCGATGCGGACCGGCTGGCCGTGCTCGACCACCCACCCGAGCACGCCCTCCCCCCGCCGAAAGTCCATCGGGCGTCCGGTCTCACCGACGCCCGAGCGCGATCCCGACAGCAACATCGATCGCGACGTATCGAGCAGACGAATGCTCGCGTGCTCGGCGGTGAGCATCTCGAGCGACGCGTCGGTGACCGCCTTCAAGAAGTCTTCGAGCGGGCGGTCGTCGGTGAGCTGCGCCGTGAGCTGCAGGAGGATCTCGAGGGTCCTCTGCGCATCACGGAGCGGTGTTGCCGGCATGCTCGCGCCCAAATTCGCTACCTCTATCGTAGCGCGAGATGCCCGGGGCCGCCTCAAACGCCATGCATCTGGAGGAGCTTTTATTTCACGATACGCCTGTCAGCGCCTCGCGAAGGCTCTTCCTTCGCCCGCGTCATCTGGCTCGTTCGCATGTCACACGCTCGTCACTCCGCGGGCGGGAGGGTGCGTGGCGGGGTGTGGCCGTTCTCGCTCGGGGTGACCTCGGCGAGGACCTTCGCGAGCTTCGTCCCCTTGAGGAGGCGCGCGAGCACGTCGCTCACGCTGTCGCCGCCGAGGATCGCGAGCGGGGCCATCGTCTCGGCCATCTTCTCGGCGAGCGCGCGGTCACCGAACGCCTGGAGCGCCGCGATGAGGTCAGGCGACACGGCCTTCGCCTTCTCGCTGACGGCGTGGACGTCGGCCTCGAGGGCGCGGAGACGGAGCGCGAGGTCCTTCTCCGCCGCGTCGGTCTCGGCGCTCTTCATCGCGCGCCTTCGTCCGATCTCGGCGTTGTTGACGGTGTCGAGCGCCTCTTGCTCCGCGCACTGCGCCGCGAGCTTCTCCTTCGTCGCCGCCGCCGTGGCGGCGATGCGCGAGAGCTCGACCTCGCGTTTGTCCTGGATCCCCGCCATCTCGACCTCGGCGCGCTTCCGCCCCGTGGTCGCGAGGATCTGCTGCACCTCGAGCTCGATCGTCTCCTTCTCGCGAACGAGCTCGAGCCGGCGTCGCTCCGCGCCGAGCGTGAGCGTCTGCTCGACCGCGGCGTGCTGCGCTTGGACGAGGAGCTTCGCGATGTCGGCGTCGCCGATCTCGACGTCGAGCACCTCGACGTCGTAGACGCGCATGCCGTTCTCGGCGAAGAGGCGACCGGGCCGCTTGCTCCCCTCGACCGACTGGCCGAGCACGACGTCGCGCACGACCGGGACGGCGCGCGGATGGAGATCCTGCACGCGGTACGTCTTCACCGCGGCGCGGATGAGCGACCGCAGATGCTCGGTGAGGAACTTCACGTAGTTCTCGACGTTGAACCACAGGTTCGGATCCCCCTCGAAGTTCACGCGGTACGAGAGCCGGATGCGGATCGTGACGAGGTCGGCCGTCTCGGCTTCGACGATGTCCGAGACCTTGTTGTAGAGTACACGCAAGTAGACGGTACGCTGGAGCTTGTCGTCGGTCTTCGGCGTGCCGGACGACAGGTCCATCGCCTGGAGCGTCTCGTCGTACTCGAGGAGGTAGGTGGCGGGGCCGACGACGACCTTGCGGTCTCCCGTCTTGCTCACCACCTGCACGGCGTAGCCCGTGTGCGGCGCGATCGAGACCGCGCCGTCGTAGCGCGTGTCGATCGTGATCGACCGCGGCTGGGTGAAGTTCTGCTTGCGGTTGAAGTCGTCGCCGGCGAACGCGCCCGTCCCCGTCCGCGACACGGCCTGCTCGGGCGACGCGGCCGCAGGGGCCACCGCGCGCGCGTCGCGCTCCGGGACGTAGTCGCGCCCTTCGGTCTCACGCATCTGCGCGAGGCGCTCGTTGTGCTTGATCGCGTCGGCGTTGCCGGGGAACCACTGCTCGACCTGACGGCGGTCGAGGACGCGCCGGACGATCACCTCACGCCGCGGATCCGGCAAGAAGATGCGCGGGCCGCGCTCGAGCCGGATCGTCCCGGAGTGACGGTCGAGGACGTAGCGCGCCTCGCCTGCCGGGATCGCCACCGCGTAGTGGATCGCCTGGTTGCCGTACTTGATCGCCGCGTGCTCGGGCCGCGGGAAGTAGATCATCTGCTCTTTGCCGGTGATGAAGAGCTCGTCACCGACCTTGCGCTGCGTGCCGTCGTCTTCGACGTACGGCGCGATCACCTTCAAGTAGATGCCGCTGTTCTCGTTCAGCTCGATCGCGCGGAATTTCCGCGCGCTGTCGCGCTCGACGAACGTCTGCGTGGGACGCGGAAAGACGACGGCCGGCCCGCGGAGGAACGTCTTCTCGCCGTCCTCGTCGAGCAAGATGCAGTACTCGAGCCGCTCGAGCGTGACGGCCTCGCGCACGTACACGCCCGAGACGTCGGGCACGACCTCGATGCCGGTGGGCGGAATGTAGAACGACACGTCCGTGCCCTTGATGATGAGCAGCTTGCCCATCGTGAGGTCCGGCCGCTCGAGCGTCGGGCCTGCGCCCGCTCCGCCGCCAGCGCCGGCACCGCCGCCGCTCGGCTCGCTCGTCGCGGGCTCACCTTCGGTCGCCCCGCCGCCGACCTGCGGCTTGATGACGGCGTTGTTCCAGTTCGCCTTGGCGGAGTCCTCGTCGTAGACGCGGACGATCAAGTACTGATTCGAGCGGAGGTGGTGGCCCTGGATGATGCGCACCATCTGCCCCGGCCAGAGCGCGAACGACACCGGCCCGGCGAGGTTTCGCTTTCGGCCGACCTCGAGCTCGGCGAGGTTGTTGATCGCGCCCGTCTTCGGATGCGTGCCGTCCTTCGCCGGGTTCTTCAGCAGGATGTACCAACCGACCGGCGCGACCGCGAAGCTATGGATCGCCTCCTCGAGCGTCACGCGCTCGAAGCGCTTCGAGCTCGGGTTGAAGACGACGGGCTGATCGGTGTTCGCCAAGCTCGTCTTGTGCGGGCCGACGTAGGCGTTGATGTTGCCCTTCGTCTCGTCGGAGATGAATGCGTACTCGTTCGGTGCGAGCACCAGATCGCGTTCCCGTGTGCGCTCTCGTTCGGTCATGCGCCCCTCCTCTCTCATCGTCATCGGTCTCTTCCCCCAGCATGGCGAACGTAGGGAAAGTCCTGTCTCGTTTCTAGAGTCGACGGATTCAAATCCCACGCGTCATCCGAAGGGACGACGACGCACGGCTGGCTTGTGTTTGCGCTGCATTAAGGGGGGCGCTATCCCTGCAGGGACACATGGCCCTCAGTGGAAGTCGCGGCTCATCGCGCCGAGCGACGGGAGCTTCTCGTCGAGGCGTTCGAGGTGCTCGGCGATGATGTAGACGACGCTCTGGGGTGCGTTGGGATCGGCGGGGCGAAGACCTTTGGGATCGTCGCTGCGCTCGATCCGTCCGTGGACCAAGAGGAGGCGCGCGGCGGTGGCGACCTGGCGGTACTTCTCGAACACCTTCGACCAGAGGACGAGGTTCATGAAGCCGAATTCGTCTTCCATCGTCACGAACACGACGCCGCTCGCCGTGCCGGGTCGCTGGCGGCACGTGACGAGCCCAGCGGCGCTGACACGCGTGCCCGATCGGAGGCTCATCACGTCGTGCGAGCTCTTCAGCTTCTTCGGGAGCGCAGGGCGCAGAAGCTTCATCGGGTGGTCTTCGATCGAGACGCCGGTGCGCTCGTAGTCGAGGACGAGCTGCTCGGCCCGCGACATCGACTTTAGCTTCGGCGCGTGGCGTCCAGTGGGGTCAGCCGTCGTGCCCTCGTAGATGCCGGTCGCGCGCGGCGCGACGACATGCCAGATCGCTTCGCGGCGCGCGGAGCCATTCGCGGCGGAGCTCGCCTTCGTGAGCGAGTCGAGCGCGCCCGACTCGGCGACCGCCATCGACTCCTTCTTGTCGAGATGCGCACGCGCGAGGACGTCGTCGACGCTCACGAAGGCGCGGGCCTGCCTCGCGTAGACGATGCGCCTGCCTGCCTCCTCGCCGAGCCCCGAGATGAGGCGAAGGCCGAGCCGAAGCTTCGTCTTTCCGTGGTCCCGCACGCACGTGCAATCCCAGTCGCTCACGTTGACGTCGAGCGGGAGCAGCTCGACACCATGACGTTGCGCGTCTTGGAGGATCGTCGACGGCGAGTAGAACCCCATCGGCTGACTGTTGATGAGCGCGGCGGCAAACTCGGCGGGGTAATACACCTTGAGCCACGAGCTCGCGTAGACGAGCAGCGCGAAGCTCGAGCTGTGCGACTCTGGGAAGCCGTACTCCGCGAAGCCGTGGATCTGCTGGTAGAGGCGCTCGCCGAACTCCTCCGGGATTCCGCGCGCGCGGAAGCCGTCGAGGAGGCGGCCGCGATGCTTCTCGAGCGATCCGGTCTTACGCCAGGCCGCCATGTCGCGTCGCAGCCGATCCGCTTCGCCGCCGGTGTAGCCCGCGCCGACGATCGCGATCTGCATCACCTGCTCCTGGAAGAGCGGCACGCCGAGCGTGCGCTCGAGGATGGGCTTTAGCAGCGGATGCGGTGGTGCGTGCGACTCCTCCCCCATGCGCCTTCGCAGATACGGATGCACCATCCCGCCTTGGATCGGTCCAGGGCGAACGATCGCGACCTCGATCACGAGATCGTAGAACGTGCGCGGCCGAAGACGCGGGAGCATCGCCATCTGCGCGCGGCTCTCGATCTGGAAGACGCCCACGGTGTCGGCGTGGCAGAGCGCGTCGTACACCTTCGGATCCTCCGCCGGGATGCGCGCAAGACGCTCGATCGCGGTGCCCGACGTCAGCGAGGCAGGCGCGTACGCGCCTTTGGCCGGCTCGGCGTTCGCGGCGGTGGTGCTGGCGGCGTCGGCGTCTGCGCTCACGCGCACCAGATCGAGGCACTTGCGGATCGCCGTCAGCATGCCGAGGCCGAGCACGTCGATCTTGAAGAAGCCGAGCGTGTCGATGTCGTCTTTGTCCCACGGGATGATCGTGCGGTCCTGCATCGTGGCCGGCTCGATCGGCGCGACCTCGGTGAGCGGCGCGGCGGAGAGGACGAAGCCTCCGACGTGGATCGAAAGATGCCGCGGGAAGCCTTGGATCGCCCGCGCCATCACGAGCGTCTGGCGGACGCGCGGGTCGCTCGCGGAGAAGCCGATCGCGCGGAGGCGCGACTCGCTCACGGCCCCCATGCCGTCCCACCACGAGACGACGCCCGCGAGGCGATCGACCTGCTCGAGCGAGAAGCCAAACACCTTGCCGACCTCGCGAAGCGCGCTCTTCGAGCGATACGAGATGATCTCGCAGACCATCGCGGCGCGATCGCGGCCGTAGGTCTCGTAGATCTCCTGGATCACCTCTTCGCGTCGTTCGTGCTCGAAGTCGACGTCGATGTCGGGTGGCTCACGCCGCTCGGCGGAGAGAAATCGCTCGAAGAGCATGTTCGAGCGCGCGGGATCGACCGCGGTGATGCCGAGGCAGTAGCAGACGGCGCTGTTCGCGGCGCTGCCTCGCCCCTGGCAGAGGATGTCTCGCCGGCGCGCCATGTCGACGACCGCGCGCACGCTCAGGAAGTAAGGGGCGACCTCGAGCTTCGTGATGAGCGCGAGCTCCTTCTCGACTTGCTGCGCGACCTTCTCGGGGATCGTCTCGCCATAGCGGACGTGCGCGCCTTCGTAGGTGAGCCGGCGGAGCGCGTCTTCCGCGGTCTCTTTCTCGCCTTCGCTCCCGTCGCCTTTTTTGGGGCTGCGAAAATCCCGGTGCACGAGATCCGTGATCTCGTACGGAAAGCGATAGGCGAGCTCCTTGATCGAGAAGCGACAGCGATCGGCGATGAAGCGCGTGCGCGCGGCCCACTCGGGATGAAGCGAAAAGAGCCGCAGGATCTCCTCTTCGTTCTTCAAGTGCGCCTCGGCGTTGGGCCCGAGCTCGCGGCCTGCTTCGTCGAGCGTCTTGCCCTCGCGAATGCAGTGGAGGACATCGAGGAGCGGCTTGTCCGAGGGACGTGCATAGAGGACGCGGTTGGTGGCGCAGATGGCGATGCCATAGGTGCGCGCGGCGGCTTCGGTGCGCGCCACGCGAACGCGATCCTCGCCGTCTTTGTGAAGATGAACGGCGATCGACAGCCGCGACCCAAACGCGCGAACGAGCTCGGGCCCCGTCTTCTCGGTGATCAGCGCCGCGTCGGGGAGCGCCCAGAGCCCCGCCGCATGCTTGCAGACGAACGAGAGCGGCACGCCCGCGAACGTGTTTCGAGGGAGCTCGAGATCGTCGAGGTCGTCGGTGCGCTTCGTGGGGATCGATTTCGGATGGCGCCGGTGACTCTCGGTCAAGATCTGGCAGAGGTTCGTGTAGCCGACGTGATCCTCGACGAGCACCGTGATCGTGGTGGGCTTGCCGGGGATCTCCGGGACGCCCTCGAGGCCTTCTTGCTCGAGGGTGAGCTCGCAGCCGACGATGACGCGCGTGCCGTGCTTCTCGGCCGCCTCGCACGCGCGCACGATGCCGTAGATGCCGTCGCGATCGGTGATGGCGATGGCGTCGTAGCCGAGCTCGGCGGCGCGCTCGACGAGGACCTCGGGCGGCGTGGCGCCCGCGAGGAAGCTGAAGCTCGTTCGCGCCGACAGCTCGATGTAGCGGCTCGGTCGTGACTCGAGCGTGCGCCGGAGCCGAAGCAGCTCCCCCGCGATCCCCTGCCCCGCGCCTACGTCGTTGTGCGCCTCGCCCTCGAAGGGCATGCGCGTCGACGGATCGATGCGGATGCGAGGAGAAGGCGGGGACATCGTGGGGGCCTCATCGTGAAATACGCTACGAACAGCTTTGCAACAGGCAGAACGAACCGCGATCGGGCAAGGTCTCTATCGGGCAAGGTCTCTATCGCTCGTCCTCGGTCTCGATCTCAATCGAACAGACCGAGCACGCGCATCGCGCCGGTCGCGCGATCGATCTCTACCCAAGCCGCGCCGTCGTCAATCCACGCCTCGACATAATCGACAGGGCGCCTCCGCGCCGAGGGCTCCTCCGCCGAGGGGATCGACTTCCACCACTCGAGCGCTTCGACGCGCGTGAGGTGGCGCGTGACACGAACGTTCTCGCGCGTGACAGGGCGCGGCTCGACGAGCAGGCGCGTGGGCTCGGGCACGCTCGAGAGCAAGAAGCGCGTTTGCTTCTTCTCTCTCTGCGTGATCTCCGAAGCCGACGCACGCGCGCGCACGTCGGGGTGGTGAAACGGGACGAGCCTCGAACGCTCCTCCGGCACCCAGCTATCCCCGAGCACGAGCTTCGACACGGCATGGGAGCCCAAGTCCGAGACGAGCTCGGCGACGAGACGCGGAAGCGCGCGCTCGGCTTTGGGCTGCGGCTCGAAGAGCGAGAGCGCCGCCGCGCGTTTTTGAACGAGCACGGGCGCGCGAAGGCTCGCGCTGAGCACGGGCGCCTCGAGGACGAGGCGCTCGATCTTCGGACGAAGCGCCGCCAGGAGATCGCTTGCGAGCGAGAGCGGCACCGGCAGATCGAGCGCGACGAGGACGGTCGCAGACCTGGCACTGGTTCCCATCGTGACAGCGGGAGGGTTTGGGAACCTGGCACTGGTTCCCATCGTGGCAGCGGGAGGGTTTGGGAACCTGGCACTGGTTCCCATCGTGACAGAGCGCATGGGCGCGCTGGGCGGACCTTCGACGTCCCTTCGCCGCGCGGGCGTGCGATCGTGCTCGCGATCACGCAACATCGCGGCGTCGAGCTTGAGCTCGAGCTCGACGCGCGCCGCGGCCACCGCGCGCCCTTGAAGGCGCGCCGCGAGGCGATCGGTGAGCGTCTTCGCGACGAACGTGAGCGCCTGCGTTCCTTCGATGCCGTATTCGAGCTGCGCCTCTTCGACCGGGACCTCCGGGGGCACATACGACGTGAGCGGCGCGCGATCTTCGCCGTACGCAAGCGAGATCACCTCGCGCGCACGTGCTCCGAGGCGCGTGCCCAAGCCCTCGCGCGGGAGCTGCCTCAGCTCTTGGATCGTGCGGACGCCGATCTTCGTGAGCCACCGCACGTCTTCGGAAGGAATGGGCAACATCGACACGGGCAGCGACGCGATCGCCGCCGCGTTTTCCCCGGGCTTGACGACGGTGGGCTCGAGGAGGAGCAGGCCGGGCTTGCTTCGGCTTCCACGCATCACCGCGGCGCGCGCAGCGGTCTCGGCGGACGCGCGCGCGAGCATCGCCGCGATGCGGGGCCCGTCGGCGATCGCGACCGAGCACGTGTGACCGAGCGACGCGATGACGCCCGCGAGGCGCGACGCCAAGATCGTCTCTCCGTCGAACAGGCTCGGGCGCGGCTCGTGCGCGCCCGGCGCAGGAGCGTGAAGGTGCGCGCAGCCGGTGATGTCGATCCAGACGACGTCGCCGTATTGCCCCGAGCCGCCGGCCTGAGGCTCGGGAAGCGCGCCGGCTCCTGCCGCGCGACCTCCTCGCTTCTTCGACGTGGCGGCGGCGAGCAGCACGTCGCTGCCCGTCATGTCGAAGGAGACGGTGGCGCCAAACGCGAGGCCCACCTCGGCGATGCGCGCGAGCACGTCACGCACGGCCTCCGGGCGGACGACGCGCACGGCGAGATCTCCCGCGCGCGCGCGCGCTTGCGCGATGGTGTGGCCGGGCAGGACCCCGAGCGCGCGGGCTTCGCGCGAGACGACCGACAGGCGTGTGTTGCCGAGGAGCTTCGTCTCCGTCATCGGCGCCGGCGCCACCACGACGGCGATGGGAGGTGGCGGGGGCTCGACCTCGTCTTGGCCTTCGCGGTCGTCGTCTTCGTCGAAGTCGAGCGGAAGGGCCTGCTGCTCTTGGTTCAACGATGGGCCCGACGATGGGAGGTGCTCCTCTCTCTGCTTCTTTCGACGCGCTTGCTCCATCTCGTGACGAACGAGCTCGATGCGAAGCTCCGGCAGGCTGATCGCGCAGATACGCACGTGAGCCTCCTCAACCCGCGAGCCGAACGACGTGCTGGGAAGAGCCCGCGCCTCGTCGATCTTTGGTGACACGAAGCGAGAGCGAGTCGGGACGGCGCTCGACCTCGAGACGAAGAGCGACCGGCCATGGCGCGCCGCGCGGCGAGAGCGCGTTCGTGAGGAGGAGCGAGGTGGTGCCCGACTCCTCTGCGGCGAGCGCGAGCTTTCGAACGACGAGCGCGCCGCCCTCATTTCTGGAGCCTCCGTCGACGTTCTTGCCTCCTACGTGCTGGTGGGGCGCGCTGCTTCGCCCCCACACCTGATTGTCGGGAGCGTCGATGACGATCAACGCAAAGGCTCCCGAAGCCGCGGCCTTCACGACCGTCCGCGCGAGCGCTTGGACCGGCGGGCGAAGGACGAGGAGGCGATCGAGATCAACGCCTGCCTTCGCGAGCGCGGGTGCATAAAGAGACGGCGTGATCGACGCGCCCGTCTGCGTGCGCGTGGACGGCGCGTCGGGCGTGATCCATGCGCACCACGCCTGATCGTCGGCGGCATGCGTGGCGCTCATCGCGGCGATCGCGATCGAGGTGGAGCCACCACGCATCGACTCGGGGTACGGCTTGCGACGCGCGTCGACCGGTGAGCGTGTGCTCGCGACGCGCGGCATCGCCGCGATCTCGATCACGCCACGAGGCAATCCGTGATCGGGCAACGCTTGCTCGAGCTCGGGCCAGTCCAATCGAAGGACGGATCGCGCCGGCAGGAGCGCTTCGGTGCCTTCGAGCACGCCCAACCGCGCAAGCTCGGTCCGATCGAGGGGCAGAGAAGCGAGCGCCGACATACTGAACACATTAACAGTGCTTCGGGTCTCGCGCAAGCCCTCCAGGACGGCGCACAGCTCTATTTAACCCTTGAATCGACCGCTGGCCAGCCGCTCCAGACCCCTCTCGGCAAAGGCAAACGAAAACGGGCTTGTTCAGGTGTCTTGTGCGGCATGATGTCGCTTTTGGGTTCCCCGCGCGGTCTCCTAACGCGACGCGAGAATTGCGCTAAGTACTGGGCAGACCCTAGGTAACGCTCCGTGCAGACTCTCCCAACTCCTTCTCTTTCCCTTCCGTCCGATCCGAGGCTCGACCGTCTGGTTCGGATCTTCGAGGAGATGGGCTCGGTGCTCGTCTGTTACTCGGGCGGCGTCGACAGCGCGTTCGTGCTCGCCGTCGCGCATCGCGTCCTCGGCCCCGACAAATGCATCGGCATGACCGCGGTGAGCCCGAGCCTCGCGCCGTTCGAGCTCGAGGACGCCGTGCGCGTCGCCCGATCGATCGGCGCGCGCCATGAGCTCGTCGAGTCGAACGAGATCGAGGACGAGTCGTACGCGAAGAACGACGTCGATCGCTGCTTTCATTGCAAGAGCGAGCTCTACCGCGTCAGCGCGAAGAAGGTCGTCGACTGGAAGCTCGGTCACGTCGCGAACGGGACGAACCTCGACGATCTCGGCGACTACCGTCCCGGCCTCGAGGCGGCGAAGAACGCCGACGCGCGGAGCCCGCTCGTCGAAGCAAAGCTCACAAAGCGCGACGTCCGCGAGCTGTCGCACGCGATCGGCCTCGGCGTTTGGGACAAGCCCGCCGCGGCGTGCCTCTCGAGTCGCCTTCCCTACGGCACGCGCGTCACGCGCGAGCGCCTCGAGCAGATCGGATCGCTCGAGGCCGAGATCCACAAGCTCGGGATCCGTCAGGCGCGCGTCCGCTGGCACGCGTCGTCGAGCGAATTCGCCATCGCCGCGAAAGAGGCGACGATCGCGCGCATCGAGATCGGCAAAGAGGAGATGATGAAGGCGTTCGAGGCACGCGACGCGATCGTCCTCGCCGGAAAGCGCCTCGGCTTCTCGTACGTGACGCTCGATCTCGGCGGCTACCGCACCGGCAGCCACAACGAGATGCTCACGACGAAGCGCGTGCTGCCCGTCGTCTCTTGACCGCCTTCGCGGGGCGCGTCTTCGCGGTCTTTGGTCTTGGTTGGGGAGCCATCCGCTGCCCGGCCTCTTGAATGAGCATGGCGAGCTCGCGCATCGGTAGCGCGCGCGGGTTCTGCTTTCGCCACACGACGTGAAACGAGCGGTCGGCGCTCGGGGAGAACGGAAAGCACACGAGCTCGGGGGCGCGGCGGGCGACGCGGCGTGCGTACGGCTCGAGCATCCATCGATCGGCGATCACGACGCCGCTGTTCGACCGCGCGAGCTCGACGAGCGCCTCGGTGAGCGGGATCTTTCGTAGCTCGATCGGCCGGGAGAGCCGCTCGCCGCTCTTTCGCTCCCACGAGTCGCGCACGGCGTTCTCGAGCGAGACGAGGAGCGGATCGGAGATGTCGTGCACGAGCACGGTGGCGCCGCGAAGGTCACGCCACTTCACCACGCCGCGCTCGAGCGCGCCGCGCGTCATCGCGATGTTCTTCGGGCTCGCGAGCGCGACGAATTCGCTCGTGACGATCGGGAGGCTCTCCCACGTCGGGTCTTTCGGCGCCTGCGGACAGATCGCGAGGTCCACCTCGTCGGCGAGGAGGGCCTCCATCGCGCGCCGCGTGGCCTCGAGCACGATCGTGATGTCGACGCGCGGGTGCGCCTTCGTGAAGTGCACGAGCGCCCGCGGGAGCCACTCGTACGACGTGTAACAGCTCGTCGTGACGCGGAGCGGAATGCGCGCCTGGCGACCATTGTTTTCGAGATCGAGCTCGAGCGAGGTGAGCTCGCTCAGCATACGCTCCGCCGTCGCGAGCACACGTGTCCCGGCGGCCGTCGGGATCATCCGCTTGCCGATCCGATCGAACAGCCGCGTCCCGAGATCGCGCTCGAGGTCGACGAGCTGATGGCTGACCGCCGACTGCGAGAGATGAAGACGCTCCGCGGCGCGCGTCACCGTGCCTTCGAGGACGATCGCGAGGGCGAGCCGGAGATGCTTCACCTCGAGCCGGCAGGTCGCGAGCGTGCCCGTGGGCGGTGTATGCGCTTTCTGCATGGTTCTCATGGGAAGTATGAGCTGTTCTGGTAGCACCGCGCAAGGCACAGTGACGACATGGACCTCTTCATCTCGCCTCTCTCCTGCTCCTTCGCCGTTCACGTCGCGTGCCTCGAAGCGGGCGTCGCGTTCAAGCTCCGTCGCGTCGATCGCAAGACGAAGCGCCTCGAAGACGGAAGCGACTACCGCGCGATCGCTCCTCAAGCGATCGTCCCTGCCATCCGCCTGCCCGACGGCGGCGTGCTGACCGAGACCGCCGCGGTGCTCCAGTACATCGCCGACCTCGCGCCTGCGAAGTCCCTGGCCCCGCGGTGGGGCACGCCGGAGCGCTATCGACTGATCGAGTGGATCCACTTCGTCAGCACCGAGCTCCACAAAAAGCACCTCTTCATGGTGTTCAGCTCGAAGACACCCGACGCGGTGAAGGCCTTCGCGTCCACGACCGCGGCGCCTCCGCTCGCGTACGTGGCGCGTCATCTCGATGACGCGGCGTCGCCTTATTTGCTCGGCAAGGACTTCACCGTCGCCGACGCCTACCTCTTCTGGGCGCTGCTCGTCGCGCCGTATGGCGGGATCAAGATCGACGCGTACCCGTCGCTCGTCGCCTACGTCGATCGCATCCGCGAGCGCCCGTCCGTCAAGGAGGCGCTCCGGGTCGAGTACCCGCTCTACGTGGCAGAGATGGGCACGCCGGCCCAGGTGACGACCGCCAGCGCCTCTTCGTGATTCCCTGAGCGGAATCCAGGCGAAGCGTCAGCCTGGATGCTGCGCGTGCCAGTTGCGCGCGACCGTCTGAACCCACGGCGATCGAAGCTGCGGGTTCGGATGCGTCCGGAGAAAGCCCACCGGGTTGAGCAAGCCGAGGAGCCCGCCGTTGCCCGACGCTCGTTCGAGGCGTGAGAAGTAGTCGAACAACAGGACGCCGCCCGACTCGTTCCACTCGTATTGCGGGCGGCGGGCGCGTCCTGCGTCGAGCGCGTTGATCGTGCCCGCGGTGTCGGCCGCCGTCTCGTTCGCCTGGTTGAAGAGCGGGACGACGGAGAGGAGCCGTCCGAGCTTCGTCGGGTCCGGTCCCGGCCCGAGCGGCTGTCCGTGCGCGCAGCCGGTGTGCCCGAGGTAATGGTGACCAAGCTCGTGGCCGAAGGTGAACGCGATCACCTCATCGAAGATCTCGTGCGCGCGTGACCAGCGGCGAAGATCACCGCCGTACTGCTGCGGGATGATCCCGGCAGGAAGCGCGGCGCGCGCGTTGTTGCTCTTCACGAGCGCCGGCATGACCGCGTTGCAATAGTCGTCGTACGTGTGCGTGCCGAACAGCTCGTCGGTCGACCTCGTCTGCGCGACCGCGTCGATCGCCTCGAGGATCCCGGCGGTCGCGGCGAGGAACGGCGCGCCGCTGTCATCGCAGCCGGCGAACGCGTTCACCTCCTCCGTCGGATCGAACGTCATCGGGATGCCGCGCACGAGCGCCTGGTTCTGCGCAGGGAGCGCGTTCACGAGCTCGGCGAGGACGTTTCGCGTCTCTTGCTGCATCGCCGGCATGCCCACGAGCGGCGCGAGCAGCGGACGCTGCGCCTGCGGTTGGGGTTGGGGCTGCGGCTGGGGCTGGACGTTCGGTTGGTTCGGGTAGGGTTGGTTCGGGTACGGCTGGTTCGGGTACGGCTGGTTTGGGTACGGCTGACCTGGATACGGTTGGTAGTACGGCGGCGGCTGCTGCGGCGGCTGCGTCGACGCTTGCGTCGATGTGCGGCACGCCCCGAGCCCGAGAGGAACGGCGACAGTGAAAAGCAGGGCGACAGCTCGTGCAACGACTCGCATGGGGTGTGCTCGTACTCGTATCGAAAGAGAGGTTCCGCCGTCCACAAGATGAGACGGGACGAGGTCGCCTTCGCTTCAAATCGGCCGAATTCGGGTCAGATTCCGACGACGAGCAGCGCCGGTCGAAGACCGGAGCTGAGCCAAGCGATCACTTCGATCCCAGCGATTGCGACGACATCGGTGGCGCGTTCGGATCGAGCGCACGGATGGCTTGAAGGAGAGACCGCGCGTCCTGGTAACGATCGGTCGCGCGCTTGGCGAGCGCACGCTCGATGAGCGCACGCCACTCGGGCGGAGCGTCGACCGGACCTGGCTCGCGGCTCGTCGCCTCGAGCTGCGCCGGCGCCACGCTCGGCATGCGTCGCGAGGCAGGTTGAACCCCGGAGTCGGCGCGCATCGCTTCGTCCGCGAGCCGCATCGCGAACGAGCTCGGCGGACGCGTGCCCGGCTTCCACATGTCGTCGGGCGCCACCGGCGGCGGCTCACCGACGAGGCACTCGTAGAACACGGCGCCCGCGGCGTAGACGTCGCTCCGCGCGTCGATCTCACCGCCGCTCTCTTGCTCGGGCGACATGTATCCCGGAGTCCCGAGCGGCGCGCCCATGTTCGTGATGCGCATCTCTTCCCATTCCACGCGGGCGATGCCGAAGTCGAACACCTTCACGATCTCGGCCTTCGGATCGGCGGTACCCTCGGCCTCGGGATCGGGGACGAGATAGATGTTCGATGGCTTGAGATCACGGTGGACGACGCCCGCCGCGTGGATCGCGACGAGCGCGTCGGTCACCTGCTTCGCGATCGGCAAGAGCTCCTGCGCCGTCAGCCGAATGCGGTACTTGAGGCGCGTCGCGAGCGTCTCGCCTTGCAAGAGCTCCATCACGAGATACGACGTGCCGTCGGGCAGGTGCCCGTGATCGATGACCTCGACGACGTTCGGGTGCCACGACAGACCGAGCGCCTCGGACTCACGACGGAGGCGATCGGACGCGGTGACGTCGTGCGCCGTCGCGGCGCGAAGCAGCTTGATCGCGACAGGCAGACCGTCGGTGATGCGCGTCGCCTCGTAGATGACGCCGCTCGCGCCCGACCCCATGCGCATGCCGATGCGGTATTGACCGGCGACGACGCTCCCTTCGAGATCGCCTGCGCCCGCGCTCCGCTCCGTCTCGCGAAGCGCGAGGCTGCGCTCGAGCGCGCTCACGCGGACGGCTTGCGCCGCCGTCTCGATCTTTCGCGCGCGATCGCGTCCCCAGAAGAGCCCTGCGGCGCCGCCGACGATCGGCGTGAAGAGCGCGGCGAGGATCGACGGCGTCGATGGATGCGCCGCGAGCGCGGCTCCGCCTGCGAGCGCTCCGATCACGGCGCCCGCGGCGATCGATCGCGCGGGCGATGGGATCGGCCATTTGACCTCGAACTCCTGCGCGTCTTCCTTCTTGTCGCGCATCGCGACGTTGCCGCGCGGATAGCCGAAGAGCGTGGGGATGACCGAGAGCTCGATCGCACGCATGCGCGCGAGCTCGCCGTCGTTCTCGAGCTTCGGATCGTGGCCGATGCGCACGCGCCCTCGCCAGAACCCAGGACCCGACTCGATCGTCTCCCAGCGCGTGGTTCGCCCATGCTCGCTGTCAGCCGACTCGATGCGCGTGAACGCCTCTTCGGGCGCGCGCGTCCCGCGGAGCACGCGTGCCCAGACGCCGAGGTTGTCCCGCGTCGCGAGGTAGCCTGCGACATCGTCGAGCCCGTCGGGGAGGAGCTCGAGGAACGCCTTCGTCGCCGAGTGGAGCGCGACGAGCGGCAAAAGGCGCGTCTCGTCGTCGAGATCCATGCGCGCCAGCCGCACCTTGGTGAGCCACGCCTCGGCGGCCGCCGCGCCTTTCTTCTCCTCGAGACACGAGAGCAGCGCCTTCAGGCGCGACGCGCTCGTCTGTCCTGCCGGGAATGAATGACGCGCCTTCACGAGTCCTCTCTCGAGAGTACGACGACCCTTCGAGCGAGCGCCATGGCGCACCTTTGATCCGGTGCGTGTGTGCGTATTGTGGGTCTTTTCTCGAAGAATTCGGCTTCTGCGCCGTGCCGCCGATCCTCTGCCTTGGCTCCGGCGTAAGGGTCCTTCGGGAACGTCCGCGGGAGTGCGGGCATGCATGGGAGGAGCCTAATTGAGGATGGAGCGACGAACGACGGTGGCCGCTGTCTTGCTGAGCGTGTCGGCCTTGTCTGCAGCGGCGTGCAGGGATTCGGCGGACGAATCAAACGCGAGCGCGAGCGGCGACGCGGGCGCGTACGATCCTTCGGATGGGCGCGACGGTGGACCGGTGCCGACGTTCGACTTCGGTGCGACGACGAGCCAGCCCTCCTCCGCCGACGACGGAGGCGTGCCGTCCTTCAACTTCGACGCCGCCGTCACGCCGCCGCCTCCGCTCACGCCGCAGCAGCGTGGCATCTGGTCGGTCGACGCCGAGCATCACCTCCTTCGCATCATCGCGGACGATCCGAGCCAGGTCGCGGTCGTCGCGCAGCTCGATCTTCCCGCGACCGAGCACGTGATCGGCCTCGATTTCCGGCCGTCGAACGGAATGCTCTACGCGATGACGATGCCGGCGAGCCGCCTCTACACGATCGACAAGGTCACGGCGAAGGTCACGCCCGTCGGCGGAGAGACGTCGCCGCGTGTCCTCGGCCAAGCGTACGGGTTCGACTTCAACCCCGTCGTTGATCTGCTGCGGGTCCAGTCGGACGTCGACCAGAACCTCCGCATCAACCCGTCCACCGGCGCGGTCGTCGGACAAGACGGCATGCTCGCCTTTGGCCCGACCGACGTGAACGTCGGGCAGAGCCCGAACCTCGTCGGCAGCGCGTACACGAACAACGTCGCCGGCGCCACCAGCACCGTGCTCTACGCGATCGACTCGACGCGTAACCTCCTCACGAAGGTCGACCCACCGAACGCGGGCTCCGTCACGACGATCGGGCCGCTCGGCGTCGACGTCGTCGCGCACGTCGGCTTCGACATCCGCGGCGAAGGCGCCGACCTCGAGGCCTACGCGGCGCTCCGCGTCGCCGGATCGAGCGCGACAGGGCTCTACATGGTCGATTTGACGACCGGCGCCGCGACGTTGAGCGGCGAAATCATGCATCCGATTCCGCTCTCGGGCATCGCGGTCGAGCCGTGACGGGGCGTGGGATGCCGTCCGCTCGGGACGTGATGACGCGATGAGATGACGTGGTTAGGATCGGCCCGTGGATCAGGACCACGCGGCCCCCGAAGAGGACGACCTCCCCGAGTCGCGGGAGGACGGGTCGGCGTCTGCCCTCGTGCAGGAGGCCTCGTGCACCGAGCGGGTGATCGTCCTGAAGGTGCGCGTGCCAGGCCGCACGTCGCTCATCATCGTCGGCGCGCCGCGGTCGGGCGCGGCCGGCGCGGGTCTCTTCGCGTCGAACGACGAGCGCCGCGCGATGTGGGGCGGGCGCCTTCCGCCCGGGACGGCGCGCCAGCGGGCGCGTGAGGACGCGCTGGTGGGCGCGCGCGTGATGGGGATTGGGGAGAACGAGGCGTTCATCGATCAACACGGAGACCCGCGCGTCGTTCGCGCGGAGACCGGCCGCGTGGTCGTCACCGACGAGCGGGCCTCCCCGAACGCCATCCCGTTTCTCGCGCTCACCGACGATCAGCGACGCGAGCTCGAAGAGCGCGGCCGCGCGATCGCCGAGGCGATCTCGCTCGACGCCGTCGAGGCCCGTCGCGGCGAGATCGTGAAGGTGCTCGAGCGCGCGAAGGAGCGCATCGCGCGCCGGAGCGAGGCCATTCGCGGCGACATCGACAAGATCGGTCAGGCCGACAAGATCGCCGCGCAGGCGCAGTGGCTCGTCGCCGAGGCCGCGCGTACGCCTCGCGGCGCGACGAAGCTCGTCGTCACCGACTGGTCCTCGGGCGAAGCGGTGACGATGCACGTGCCGCTCGATCCTTCGAAGAGCCCGAAGGACCAGGTCGCGGCGATGTTCAAGCGCGCGAAGCGCCTTCGGCTCGGCGCGGCGATCGCGGGCGACCGCTTGGCGCAAGCCGAGCGCCAGCGCGACGCGATCGCGAACGCCGAGGTGGCGGTGAAGGCGGCCGCGTCGCTCGGCGAGCTCGAGGAGGTCCTTCGTGACGCGAAGAAGGCCGCGCCGCGCGACGTCAACCTGCCGACGACGACCGTGGGCGCGCCGGGCAGCCCGACGGGCGGGACGGCCGCCGTCAAAAAGAAGAAGAACGCCAAGGCCGAGCGGACGCCGTACCGCACGTTCTACGCGCGGAGCGGCCGCAAGCTCCTCGTCGGCAAGGGCGCCGCCGACAACGACGCGCTCACGCTCAAGATCGCGCGCCCGCACGATCTCTGGCTTCACGCCAAGGATCGCACCGGCGCGCACGTGATCGTCCTCCTCGACAAAGGGCACACCTGCGACGCCGCGGATCTCGTCGACGCCGCGCATCTCGCCGCGCACTTCTCCGAGGCACGCGAAGAGAAGGTGGTGGATGTACAATACACGGAGCGCCGCTACATCCGTAAGCCGAAGGGCTCGGCGGCAGGCGCCGTGATGGTCGATCGCGAGAAGGTGCTCGTGCTCCGCGTCGAGCCTGACACGTTGCGCGGGCTGCTCGAGCGCGAAGACGTCTGAGCCGCGTCGCGGAGAACCGCCCGTGATGAAGCTGTGGTAAACAGCAGCTACGAGCATGTCGCGCCTCGCCGAGACGATTGCGGGTTGGTTCGGGCGGGTCGAGGTGGTCCTCGCGGGCGTCGAGGGCTACCTCCGTGAAGGCGAAGAGGCGCTCGCGCGTGGCGACGCGATGCGCGCGCGCCAGGCCGCGAAGGCGATGCTCCAGCGCGTGCCGCATTCGCCGCTCGGCCTCGCGCTCCTCGCCGACGCGTGCGAGGCCGCGCGGCTCGACGCCGAGCTCGCGCTCACGCTCGAGGAGCTCGCCGGCCGCGTCGCGTCACGCGCCGAGGTGTGGGTCCGCCTTGGCCGGGCGCGCGAGCGGGTCGGCAGCCCGGTCGACGAGGCGCGCGACGCGTTCCTCCGCGCGCTGGCGGTGGCGGAGGCCGGGAGCGAAGCGCGACGAGAGGCCCTCCTCTGGCTCGCCGATCTCGATCTCGCCAACGGCGACGGCGCGCGCGCCGAGCTTTGGCTCGAGCGGCTCGGGATGACGAAGGACGCCGACGTGCAGCTTCGTCGCGCCGAGGCGCGCCTCCTTCAAAACGACATCGCGGGCGTCCGCGCGGTGCTCGACGGCCTCGAGGCCGATCCGACCGACGGGCGCGCCGCGCTCCTCCGCGGCCGCGCGCTCGCGATCGCGAGCGACGCGGCGGCCTTCCCTCTCCTTTTGCGCGCGATGGTGCTCGACGCGCCGGGCGCCAGCGAGGCCCTCGCCTCTGCGCTCGCGTGGATCCCGACCGACGAGACGATGCGCAACAAGATCCGCGTCGTCGTCGACGGCCGCGGCGAGACGGACCTCGCGCGCTGGAAGGCGGCGTTCGCGCGCGCCGAAGGACGTCGCGATGAGGCGCGCGCCGCGCTCATGAGCGCCGTTCGGAGCGGCGACGCGTCGGCGGCGAAGCCCCTGCTCGACTCGTCGCTCGACGATCAAGACTACGCCGGCCTGAACGTCGCGCTGACGGCGCTCGGCGACGGCTTCGTCGAGTCCGATCCGGTCGGACAAGACGCCCGGCGTCTCCCGTCGCCTGCGCGGCTTCGCGACGCCGGAGAGGCGTCGGCGATCCTCGACGAGCTGATGGCGGTCACCTCCTCGCAGGTGCGTGGGTGGGCCGACGCGTCACGCGCCGCGGCGCTCGCCACGTGGATCCCCACGTCGGGCGCGCCGAGCGACTGGACGAAGCTGCTCACGCGCCTCGATCGCCATGCCCGCGCGCTTCACGCGCTCGACGCGACGGCGAAGGTGGCCGAGCTCGCGGTGGAGCGGTCGCGGCCGGTGCGCGTCGCGATCGTCGGCGAGTTCAACGCCGGCAAGAGCACGTTCATCAACGCGCTCATCGGCGCGGACATCGCGCCCACCGGCGTGCTGCCGACGACGGCCACGCTCCATCACCTTCGCTACGCGCCCGATCCGTTCGCGCGGATCCAGTTCCACGCCGACGCGCCCACCGACGTCAAGGAGCGCATCGTCCCGTCGAGCGAGCTTCGTCAGGCGCTCAAGGCGGCCGACGCCGCGCACGTGAAGCGCGTCGAGATCCTCCAGCCGATCGCCTCGCTCACCCGCGTCGAGATCCTCGACACGCCAGGCTTCAACGCGCCCGACATGCGGCACACCGAGGCCGCGCGCTCGGCGTTCGAGGAGGCCGACGCGGCGATCTGGCTGCTCGACGCCGGCCAGCCGCTGAAGCAAACCGAGCGGCGCATCCTCGAGGAGGCGAAGGCGACGTCCCTGCCGGTGCAGATCCTCGTCAACAAGGCCGATCGCTTGAAGCCCGAGGACCTCGTCACGGTCATGACCGCGGTCGGCGAGTCGCTCGAAGAGACCGGGATCAAATCCTGGGCGGCGCCGCTGTCGCTGTCGGCCCGGCTCGCGCTGCAAGGAAAGCTCGGCGACGAAGCCGCGCTCGAGAAATCGGGATGGAGCGCGGTGCAAAAGCTCCTCGACGAGCAGATCGTCGGACGAAGCGACGAGCTCAAGGAGCGTGGTCTTCGCCGGCGCGCCGCACGCGTGGTCGCGCTCATGCTCGAGCGCGCGCGCGAGCACGCGAACGAAGAGCGCGCCGCGATCGACGCGGCCCGCGCACGTGCTCAAGAGCTCGCGCTCCGCGCGGCCAACCTCGAGCGCGAGGCAGACGAGGCGGCCCAGGTCGTGGCCGGCGCGCTCTCGCAGGTCGCGGCAGACTGGAAGCGCGACCTCGAGGTCGTGGTCACCGGACGCGATCGCCAGTCGACGGAGAACGATCCCGTGCTCGTGCGCTACCGGATCGACCGCGCCGTCTCGCGCCTCTCGCAGCCGCTCGCGCGTGTGCTCGCGTCGATCGCGCGTGGCCAAGCGACGGCGGACGTCGCGGGGGCGCGCATCGACGACCTGATGCCGATCGTCCACGCCGTCGTCCGCACGTTCGCGGCAGGAAATGGCCGCGCCGACGCCCTCCTTCCGCTGACGCGCAGCGCGATCTCGTCGCTCGTCGAGCACCTGCTCGACTTGGCCCGCGAGGCGCCGCCCGATCGCGGGCGGGCAGAAGGTCGCGCCTTCGAGCTCGAGGCGCTCGGCCGTGCCCTCGAGGCGTCCGTTGATTTCAAAAGGCCGCCCGAATGATAGGCTCGTGAGGACGATGACCACGACAAGGCGACGACGCCGTGCCTCCATGCGCCTCGCGCCCTTCGGCCTCGCCCTGTTCGTGCTCCCGTCGGTCACGTTCGTCTCGCGCGTGACCGCCGACCCGCTGCTCGACGTCGGCAAAGGCGACGTGGGTGTTCAAGCCGACAAGCTCGAGGTCGACGTCGCGGCGGGCACCGCGGTGCTCACCGGCAAGGTCGTCCTCAGCAAGGGCGACATGACCGTCCGCTGTCCGCGCTTCGACCTGAAGTTCGACGCCACGCCGCACGTCAGGTGGGCGAAGGGCTCGGGCGGCGTCGTCGCGGATGTCCGCGGCGTGCATGGTGAAGCGCCCGAGGTGGAGCTCGACATGGTCAAGCAGATCCTCGAGATGCGCGGCGGCGTGAAGCTCTCGCGCGGCCAGGGTTGGATCCAAGCCGAGAAGGCGACGATCGAGCTCGCGACGGCCCGCGTGACCGCGACGCAGGTGAAGGGCTCGATCCCCGTCCCGAAGCCTTGATCTCGGTGAGCTTGCGTGGCGAGTGATGACGAAGACAACGCGGTGAGCTCCGTATCGATCACGGAGAAGCCCACGGACGACGACATCGCGATCCGTGGCGTCGGCGTTCGCGTCGCGCGCGGCACCAAGACGATCGTCCGCGGCCTCGACATGACGGGGTACCGCGGCGAGGTGCTCGGCGTTCTCGGCCCTTCGGGCGCGGGGAAATCAACGCTGTTTCGCGCGCTCGTCGGCGAGATCAGCGTCACCTCCGGGCGGATCGAGCTGCTCGGCGAGGACGTCACGACGCTCCCGCTCTGGGCGCGCGCACGTCGCGGCCTCTCGTACGTGCCGCAGACGCCGAGCGTGCTCTGGGATCTCTCCGTCCGCGACAACCTCGCCTCGTACCATCGCGTCGTGCACGGGCGCGTGAGCGCCGCGCGCGAAGAGGAAGCGATCGCGTCGCTCGCGCTGCGCGTGGCGCTCGACGATCGGATGGATGTGCGCGCGGGCGAGCTGTCCGGCGGCGAGCGACGTCGCCTCGAGCTCGCGCGGGCGCTCACGCGACCGCCGAAGGTCCTCATCTGCGATGAGCCGTTCGCGGGCGTTGATCCGCAGCAAGCGAGCCGGCTCGGCGACATGCTTCGTCTCCTCGCCGTGACCGAGAAGGTCTGCGTGATGCTGGCCGACCATCACGTCGAGGAGGCGCTCCGCGTCTGCACGCGCGCCATCTTGCTGCTCGATGGTGAGATCGCCGCCGAGGCGGAGCCCGAGGCGTTTCGTGAGCACCCCACGGTCGTCGGTCGCTACCTCGGAAGCTGGGCCCGGACGATTCCACCCGCGTCGCTTCGTCCTTAGAAACGCCGAACCGAAGAATCCAGAAAACTGAAATTCCGCTGAAATCGCCCGCTTCTTGGCGCTTCTTGGGGATGATCTTGGTTCACGTGGTGTGTCCGGCGCGAGGGGTGATCGAACCTTGGCGTTTCAGAAAATCGCGGTTTGCCTACATCCACTGCTCGGCACGCCAGCTGCACCACACCCCTTCGTTGGACAACGCGAGGAAGAGACCTCGCGCTGAAGGGATGGGTCATGGATATGCTGCCGATCAAGCTTCATCATCACCACGCGAGCGAGTCTTCGGAGTCTTCGGCTCCGCACAACCCCACGATGGCCGCACCGCGCCTCGTCGTGGCCGCAGGCGCGGAGTGGTTTCAAATCACGGGACGCTCACGCGTCATCCTCGAGACGCGCGTGCCTCTTCGCAGGCTTCTTCTCGCGCTCGCCGAGATGAAAGAGCGCTCGCCGAACGCCGTTCTCCCCGTCACCGCTGCGTTCGAAGCGGGCTGGCCGGGTGAGCGCGCGAGCGCGACGGCCGCCGCGATGCGCGTCTACACGGCGGTGCACTCGCTCCGTCGCCTCGGCCTTCGCGGCCTGCTCGTCCGCCGCCGCCGGGGCTACGTGCTCGACATCGACGTCCAGATCGCGGCGAACGAGAGCCAGTTCCCGCCCGCGATGGCGGCGATGAGCGAGGAGGACCCGAGCGAGGCCGAGAGCGAGATCGACCTCGACCACGGCCAAGACCTGGAGGAGATGGCGCACTCGGCCTGAGCGCGATTGGACCTGATCAGATCCTTTGTCTGCATCTTACATGGGTCGCTCGGACCGCTTCGCTCCTGCCCTGCCTCCTCGGAAACTGAAAAGCGCCGAGAACACGTGAGGGCCGCCCGAAATTCAGGGAATCCATGGAACGGATCGCGAACGAGCCTCCATCTGATCGGGATCGATCCTTTGTTTCGCGGCAAGCTCATCGGTCTTCGGACCCCACTGCAGAAGAGATCGCGCGAAAAGATCGTGGCTAATTTCCCCGCTGGCACTGTTTTCGCTTTCGTGACCCCAATCGGTGTGTAAGCTTTTCCTGGCGGTGCTCTACAAGCTCGGGCCGTTTTTCGAGCAGACCGCCGGAAGAACCCGATGGAAATCAAACAACAGCTAAAGCTCAGCCAACAGCTCGTCATGACCCCGCAGCTCCAGCAGGCCATCCGCCTGCTCCAGCTGTCGCGGCTCGAGCTGATCGAGGAAATCCGTAAGGAATGCGACGCCAACCCGGTGCTCGCAGACGAGGATTTCGAGCCACGTGCGCGGTCTGGCGATACGGGGAACGCCGCCGAGAACATCCAGACGACGACCATGGAGCAAGGCGAGCGTCGCATCGACATGCTCGACGATCGCAAGCGCATGGAGTCGGGCGAAGCGCAAAAGACGGAGTCGAAGCAGGTCAACGAGATCGACTGGGAGCAGTTCCTCGAGAACCGCACCCTCCAACAGCCCCTCCCTGCCAACCGCGGCGGCTTCGAAGAGATGCCCCCGATCGAGCAGAACCTCACGAAGGGCGAGTCGCTCGTCGATCATCTCCGCTGGCAAATCCAGATGAGCGACATGACCGACTCCGAGAAGCGATTCGCGGAGCTCGTGCTCGGTAACCTCGACGATCAAGGCTTCCTCGACCTCAAAGGCGTCGAGCGTCCGGACGGGACGCGCACGCCCGACCTCACGATCGAAGAGCTCGCCAACGAAGCGGGGGTCGATCCCGAGGACGCGCCCGAGGTCCTCCGGATGATGCAGGAGTTCGATCCGGTCGGCGTGTGCGCGCGCGATCTTCGCGAGTGTCTCCTCGTCCAGGCCGAGGTGTTCGGCTACGAGGATCTCGACATCCAGATCCTCGACAAGCACCTCCACAACCTGGAAAAGCACAACTACCAGGCGATCGCACGCGACCTGAAGGTGCCGGTCGAAGACGTCTACGAGTCCGTCAAAGAGATCCAGAAGCTCGAGAGCCGCCCCGCCCGCAACTTCACCGACACCGACGAGAAGCAGATCGCGATCACGCCGGACGTCTACGTCGTGAAGGAGTCGGACAAGTTCATCGTCTCCGACAACGACCGCGGCGTGCAGCGCCTCTACATCAACGAGGCGCTGACGAAGCAGCTCCTCAAGGATCCGAACGCCAAAGAGTTCATCGGCGAGAAGCTCCGCAACGCGCAGTGGCTCATTCGCGCGATCGAGCAGCGCCGAAAGACGATCATCCGCGTCACCGAGTGCATCGTCGAGAAGCAGCGCGAGTTCTTCGAGAAGGGCGTCGCGTTCTTGAAGCCGATGATCCTCCGCGACGTCGCCGAGTCCGTCGGCATGCACGAGTCGACGATCTCGCGCGTCACGACGAACAAGTACGTCCACACCCCGCAAGGCCTCTTCGAGCTGAAGTACTTCTTCAACAGCTCGATCCGCCGCGTCGCCGAGGAGGACATCGCCTCCGAGAGCGTCAAGCAGGCGATCAAGAAGATCATCGACGGCGAGGACAAGCAGAACCCCCTCAGCGATCAAGCGATCGTCGAGATCCTCGCCAAGCAGGACGGCATCCAGATCGCCCGCCGCACCGTCGCGAAGTACCGCGAGATGCTGGGCATCCTCGCGTCGTCGAAGCGCAAGAAGCTCTTCTGAGAGCACAGGGAAATCGCGCGATCTTTCCGAAGGAAGTCGCGCCCCCCAAAAATGAAACTCGCGCGCTCTTCCGGTCGGAGGGAGCGCGACTTTCCCTCGGATTTCCGCCGAATTTGGCGTAAAATCAGCGCTGTTTCCGTGCGTTTCGGGGTCGGCTATGATCGGTTCGAACAAGAACCGGAACGCGTCGAAGGGGGCGTGAACTGAGGAGCTTTTCCCCGCAGGATTTCATTCAACTGCCGCCACTTGGCGAAGCGGGGACGCTCACCCTCGTCGAAGAGCTCGAGGCCGCGGCGCAGCGCACGCCGGGCAAGCTCGGCTCGAGCGCGACCGCGTCCCTCGCCCGTTTGCTCGAGACGACCGCGAGCCTCAAGCAAGCGATCCAAGCGCGCGAGCGATCGGGGTCAGCCGCCGATCCGAGGGCGCGCGCCGCCGATCGAGTGCTCGACGACGCGTGGGGCGCGTTTCAGAGCTGGCTCCTCGGCTGGACGAGGCTCCCCGACCGAGCGCACATGCGCGTCGCCGACACGAGACGCCTCTACTCGAGCCTCTTTCCGAAGGGCCTGCAGTTTCTCACGCTCGACTTCAAGGACGAGTGGACCGAGTCGCAGAATCGAATCGATCAGATCACGACGCACGGCTACGATCTGCTCATCGACGAGCTCGGCGGCACGGCCTTCTTGGCGCAGATCCGGCGCGCCCATCGCGCGTACGGCGACGCGCTCCACATCACGGGCGCCGGGAGCACGCCTGAGCCTGACTCGCTCGTTCGGCGGGCGCTCGACGAGACGCACATGCAGCTGCGCGAATACGTCGCGCAAGTGGCGGCGCTCGTTCGCAGGAACGACAGCTCGCTCGTCGATATGGCGGCGCGCCTTTTGGCGCCCCTCTCAGCGCGAGCGTTCGATGACGAGGCCACGCTGGCGTCCGGACCGCCCGTGAGCTTCCCGATCGGCGGCGAACCCACCCGATGATCGAGCCTTCGTGCCAACACCCGACGCCGAAAAGGCCGGACCACCGAGCCCGAGGGTCGCGAGGCTCGCCTCCCCCGCGCCGCACCGAAAACGTCTTACCTTGTCGACCCTCCTCTCATTTCGGGGATAAACTTCGAGACAACCACGTGAAGTCAAATCAGCGAAAGAGAAGAGGATCGATCCGAACGCTTGATGCTTGTGCGGAATCCAAATCGAAGCGACGCGGAAACACATAAGCATCGTCCGTCTCGAGGGTTACGAAGGAAACGACCCGCGGACACACCAGACACGGCCAAGCGCGAAGAAAGCGAAGGAGCGACGAATGAACATCTCCATCACCTTCCGACAGATGGATGCGACCGATGCGGTCAAGGGCTACGCGACGGAGAAGGTTTCGAAGCTACAGAAGTTCCTGAGGCAGCCACTTCACGGACAGGTGACCTTGAGTTGTCAGAAGACGATCCACATGGCCGAGGTGGATCTTCACTCAGGGGGGCATCACTACCACGCACACGAGTCGAGCGAGGACATGTACGCCACGATCGACAAGGTCATCGACAAGCTCGAACGACAAATCCGCGACGGCCACGGAACGCACAAGAAAAAAGGCGCCGAACGCGCCTCGGATCATCTCCTCCCCGACGAGGAGTGACGGCGGCGGCTCGGGGAAAGCCCCCATCGAATCGAACGGCGGGTTGGTTTTTCCCCCACGCGCGCTCGAAGCTGCTCAACTCTCTGTTACTTCTACCAAAGACTCTCTCGCGATCAGAGGTCTCGTCTGATCACCTCGAACCCCAACATGCGTCTCACCGACTTACTTTCGCCGGGGCGCGTTGGCATCAAGCGCGCCAACGGTGAGCCGTTCGACAAAGCCAAGGCCATTGGTCTGCTCGCGAACCTGATTGGAACGCGTGACGGCGTCACCGTGCAGGACATCGAGAAGGCGCTTCTCGATCGCGAGCAGCTCCAGAGCACGGGCATTGGTGAAGGCGTCGCGATCCCTCACGGGGCCTTGCCGCAGCTCAGCGAGCAAGTCGCGGCGCTGCTCATCGTGCCCGAAGGCGTGGACTTTCAGGCGATCGACGACGCCGCCGTCACGATCCTGTTCGGCGTCATCACACCCAAACGCGCGACGGGCGAGCATCTCAAGACGCTCGCCCGCGTCTCGCGCCTTCTCCGTAACAAGGACTTCCGCTCGCGCCTCATCAACGCCGCGGACTCCCAGAGCGTCTTCGATCTGATCAAGAGCGAAGAAGGCGTCTCGATCCCGAGCAGCTCGCCGAGCGAGCTCGCCGCCACGAACATCACGAGCCCCCCCGCCTCACACTCTTCCCACGGTCCGAGGTCAGAGGAGAAGAAGGGGGGCCTGTGAGCGAGTCGACGCCGGTGCAGTCCGCACCGCCGCCGATGGTCGACGTGACCGTCGGTGAGGTGATCGAGGACACGCGTCTCAGCGTGAAGCTCACGCGCTTGGCGGGTGAGAGCGGCCTCGGCCGACCGATCCGCCATCCGCGCGTGCAGAAGAGCGGCCTCGCGCTCGCAGGACATTTCTATGGTGTCGTCCCGACGCGCGTGCAGGTCGTCGGCGAGACGGAGCTGTCGTATCTCGACACGCTGACGCAAGAGCAACGCGGAGAGGCGGCGCGCGGGTTCTTCTCGCTGGGTCTCTCGTGCGTCGTCATCACGCGTCGCGAAGAGGCGCCGCGCGCCTTCGTTCAAGCGGCCGAGGCCACCGGCACGCCGCTCTTCATCAGCGAGGCGCGCTCGAGCCGCACGATCAACGCGCTGCATGCCCTGCTCGACGAGAAGCTCGCTCCGTCGACCTCGCTCCACGGCGTGCTCGTGGACGTCTTCGGGATCGGGCTCCTCTTGCTCGGCAAGAGCGGCATCGGCAAGAGCGAGTGCGCCGTCGAGCTCGTGCTGCGAGGGCATCGCCTCGTCGCCGACGACGTCGTTCGCTGCGAGTGGCGCCCGCCTGGGATGGTGTTCGGATCGCCGGCCGACGTCCTTCGCCACCACGTCGAGGTGCGCGGGCTCGGGCTCCTCAACATCAAGGACCTCTTCGGCGTCACCGCCGTGCGTGAGCGAAAGCGCATCGACATGATCGTCCGCCTCGACGAGTGGGACGAGATGAAGGAGTACGATCGCCTCGGGGTCGACGACGAGCACTTCCAGATCTTGTCGACGCCGATCCGCCTCGTGACCGTGCCGGTGCGTCCGGGGCGCGACATGGGCGCGATGCTGGAGATGGCCGCTCGAAACGAGCTGCTCCGCCGCGCAGGACGCCACAGCGCCCGCGAGCTGCTCGCGCGCCTCGAAGAGAACGTCGCGATCGCGCAGGAGATGGCGATCGAAGACCAGCCCGAGAGCGTCGTCACCGCGCCGGTCTCGTCGAAGACCGCCGCGATCCCGCCGCCGAACAGCAGCGTCGCGCACGATCCTCGATGGAGTGACTCGGAGCGATCGCAGCCGGCCGCGAAGCCCTTCAGCTCGAACGAGAGCTCCGCATGGATTCCTGCCTTTCGACCGAAAGGAGGAAACGAGACATGAGCGAGCGGTCGCTTATGAATGAATCCGGACCTCTGTCACCCAAGCCGCCGGCGGTCCGCCGTCCGATGGTCGTCGTCGTCACCGGCTTGTCGGGCGCCGGACGAACCACCGCCCTCCACGCGCTCGAAGACCTTGGCTTCTTCTGCATCGACAACCTCCCGACCGTCCTCGCGCCAGACGCTGTCGCGCTCTGCGAGCGTGGTGGAATGACGCGCGTCGCCCTCGGAATGGACGTGCGCGTTCGCGTGTTCCTCGGCGAGGTCGGTCGCGTGCTCTCTCAGCTCGAAGATGGCGGTCGTCGTGATTTGTCGGTGCTCTTCGTGGACGCGTCGGACGAGACGATCCTTCATCGCTTCAGCGAGACGCGCCGGCCGCATGTCCTCGCGACCTCCGGATCGCTGAGCCCTGCGTCGTCGGTCCTCGATGGCGTGACGCTCGAACGCGAACGCCTTGCGCCGCTTCGCGCCCGCGCCACGCGTGTCATCGACACGACGAGCCTC
The DNA here is from genome assembly GCA_044227045.1 of Labilithrix sp. Taxonomy (GTDB): domain Bacteria; phylum Myxococcota_A; class Polyangia; order Polyangiales; family Polyangiaceae; genus Labilithrix. The sequence goes on along the minus strand of JBGAFW010000002.1, from coordinate 8,197 downwards.
ACCGCGCACGAATTGCGACGTGCGGTCGTCAGCCACTTCGGCCCCGCCTCGGGCACCGCCGAACGAATGACCGTTCGGGTGATGTCTTTTGGCTTCAAGTACGGCGCGCCTGCCGACGCCGACCTGGTCTTCGACGTCCGCTTCCTGAAAAACCCGTACTTCGTGCCTGAGTTGAAGCGCATACCGGGCACCGAAATGCCGGTGAAGGACTTCGTCCTCGGCCTCCCGGAGACCCACGAGCTCTTGACCCGCACGCTCGATCTTTTGCAGTACGTCGTGCCGAAGTACGAGCACGAAGGCAAAAGCTACCTTACCATCGCCTTCGGATGCACCGGGGGGATGCACCGCAGTGTGGTACTTGCCGAACACGTGGCCGCGGCGCTCGACGCCGCGCTCGCTCCATCGACGATCACGAACGAGCTCGGCGTGCCTCGCGCGCGCATCGAGATCGCCGTCGTGCATCGCGACGTGCATCGACATCCACCGACCTCCGCACCTTCGAAGCCGCCGGCTTCGACATCGACCGCCTCCGAGGCGTCCGCTCGAGCATCGAAGGGGACAGCCCTGTGAGTGAGCGCGCTACTTCCCAGTTCAAGATCGTGAACGACCTCGGGCTGCACGCCCGCGCCGCGACGAAGCTCGTTCAGCTCGCCGCGCGGTATCCCTGTGAGGTCATCGTCTCGCACGGAGGCCAGAACGCGAACGCCAAGAGCGTGATGGGCGTCCTCCTCTTGTGTGGATCGAAGGGTACGGTCGTCGAGGTCACCGCCACCGGAGATCGCGCGCAGGAATGCGTCGACGCGATCGGCAAGCTCATCGCCGAGCGCTTTGGGGAGCCGAGCTGATGGCGACCCGCAAGAGCCCGCCCCCGCGATCCGATGGGGGCTTGCCCAAGCCCCGATCCGGTACGCCGCTTCCCTTCCGCGGCGTGAGCAGCACCGCGCCTCCTGCCGAGAGCTCAGGAGCGGCGATCCGTGACTCGGTCACCAGGCTCGAGGCCGCGTCGGTGAATCGCCTGCCGTCGAATCCGCCGAGCTCCACCGAGGTCGAGCGCCACGAGCCGCGCATCCTCAAAGGCATCGCAGGCTCGCCCGGCGTCGCGGTCGGCCCCGCCCTCGTCCTCGGCGATCTCCGCGCGTCGTTCGTACGCCGGCACGTGCAGAGCACGCAGATCCAGCAAGAGCTCGATCGCGTGAAGCAGGCGGTGCACGACGCGAAGCAGACGCTCCGCGAGGTCAGCCTCCGCATGCCGAAGGCGATGCACGACGCGTCGCCCATCCTCGAGGCCTACGAGCTGATGCTCGCTGACCCGACGCTGCACGAGCGCATCGAGAAGCGCGTTCGAAACGACAAAAAATGCGCCGAGTGGGCCGTCTCGGAGGCGAGCGAAGAGATCGTGAGCCTGTTCGGGCCGCCCGACGCCGCCGAGAAGGACGCCTACATCCTCGAGCGCCGTCACGACGTCGAGTTCGTCTGCGACCGCCTCCTTCGTGCGCTCGTCGGCGAGTCGGCTCACCACTCGGTGCGCCTCGATGAGCCCATGATCGTCGTCGCGCGCGATCTCTCGCCTGCAGACACCGCGAGCATGGTGCGCGAGCCCGCCCTCGCCTTCGTCACGTGCGTCGGAACGCGCACGAGCCACACGTCGATCATGGCGCGCGCGCTCGAGATCCCCGCCGTCGTCGGCGTCGCCGAAGCGATCGCGGAGATCCGCACCGGCGACACGCTCGTCGTCGACGGGCTCACCGGCCTCGTCACGGTGCATCCGAGCGAGCAGTCGATCCGCGACGCGCGCCAGCGATCCGAGCAACACCTCGCCTTCGCCCGCCGCCTCCTGTCCGCCCGCCACAAGCCATGCCTCACCGCCGACGGCGTCCCCGTCGCGCTCAAGGCCAACGTCGAGCTCCCGGCCGAGGCGATCCTCGCGGTCGACCACGGCGCGCAAGGCATCGGCCTTTACCGCACCGAGTTCCTCTACATCGACCGCACGACGCAGCCGGGCGAAGACGAGCAGTACGAGGTGTACCGCGCGATCGTCGAGGCCGTCTCGCCGCAGCCCGTGACGCTCCGCACGTTCGACATCGGAGGCGACAAATTCGCGAGCACGTTCCAGATGCCCGCCGAGATGAACCCCGCGCTCGGCCTTCGCGCCGTTCGTCTCGCGCTCAAGCAACCCGAGGTCTTCCTCACGCAGCTTCGCGCGATGGTCCGCGCGAGCGCGCACGGCGACGTCCGCATCATGGTCCCGATGGTCGCGAGCGTGCACGAGATGCGCGAGGTGAAGCGACTGCTCGCCCAAGCCACCGAGCAAGTGAAGGCGCGTGGTCACGCCTTCGAAGAGCACATTCCGCTCGGCATGATGATCGAGGTCCCCGCGGCCGCGATCCTCGCCGATGTCTTCGCCCGCGAAGCGGAGTTCTTCAGCATCGGCACGAACGATCTCGTGCAGTACGCCCTCGCGATCGATCGAGCGAGCCAGTCGCTCGCAGCGCAAGCCTCGCCGTTCAATCCGGCGATCCTCCGCATGATCCAGAACGTGTCGATGGTGGGGACCAAGTTCCATCGTCCCGTCTCGCTCTGCGGCGCGATGGCGTCCGATCCGCTCGCGGCCTGCCTCCTCGTCGGCCTCGGCCTCCGCGATCTCTCGATGGAGGCCGCGGCGATCCCCGAGATCAAGGAAGCCATTCGTCGCCTCACCGTCCCCGAGGCCGAGGCGATCGCGAAGCTCGCCCTCGAATGCGACAGCGCCGAGGCCGTCGAAGAGGTGCTCGTACGCGAGCTCGCGCCCCGCTTCATCGACCTCCTCGCCGGCATCGACGAAGGCACGTCACAGGCGCTCTCGAGCTTCCGCTCGAGCACCCCACCGCCCGACGACGCCGAGTCCTAGCGCCCGCCCGAAGCCGCGCGGCCGTGCGTCCTTCGCGCCACGAAGCTCTGGCTGGCGATCATCCCGACCGATGCTATCCTTAAAGGGATGCGCCGACACATCGGGTGGGTTCGCGCCGGGGTCATGGCCATGTCGTCGGTCGCAGCGCTCGCGGGCGCGGCGGTTGTCCTCGGCACGAGCGGCTGCGACGACGACGCACGGGACGTCGCGCCTCCGCCTCCACGCGAGATGCCGAACGATCCCGGCTGCACGCTGACCGCGCGCGAGGCGTTGACCGATCCCGGCCACGCGCTCGACGCCGTTCATCACGCGCTCGTCCGTGACGCGGGTGTCGACGCGGACGCGAGCTCGGAGGCGATGGCTGACGCGAGCCCCGACGCCTCGTCCGACGCAAGCGTCGAGCCGAGCGACGCAGACGCAGACGCCAGCGACGGGCCGGCCGCGCGAGGACCGGGATGGGCCGCCGATCGCGTGCGCGTCGTCGCGTGCCGTCAGGGTACGACGCTCGAAGCGATCGCCGCGCCCGGCGGCGAGGTGCACGTGCTCGGCGCGGGCATCCGCGCGCAGGTCATCACGACGACGAGCACCGACAAGGCGACGTCACGCGTGCTCGATCACCTCGCGAACGATGGAACGAGCAACGCGCACTTCGGGTCGACCGGCCCGAGCGGCCAGCCGTTCATCGTCTCGAGCTCATCGAACACCGCGACGCCTCCGAACACGCTCTACGCGCAGGACGGCGACCTCCCAGCCGAGCCTCTCCCGGTCGCCGCGTCGAGCGACTCTCTCGGCGTCTTTCGCGGCGCGCGGGCGAGCGTGAACGCGGTGGGCTCGACGCTCCTCGCGCTGACCGATCGCGCCGCGCTCCTTCGCACCCGAGCGGGCGCCGCACGCGTCGTCGACCTGCCGGATCTCGCGTCGTACTCGTATCTGAACGCAGGCAATGGCCTCGTGCTCGGCGACGACGACAAGCCGATCCTGATCACGAAGAGCGAAGTCTCGACGTCGGTGCACATGCGCGCCAATGGCGGACGTTCGACGCTGAAAGAGGACCGCCTCGATCTCGACGCCGCCCAAACCGTCCTGGCGCTCTCGTCGGGGATCGCCGACTACCCTCCCGTCCTCGTGCTCGGTGACGTCCCCAAGCACGAAGACCGCTCGCTTCGCGTCTTCGTCCCGAAGAACGCATCGTCCTTCGCCGAGGTGGAGATCGTCCCCGCGGCGACGCACTGCAAGCCCGAGCCGAAATGCAGCAACACGTGCACGGAGACGAACGCCGAGGTGCATCCGTCGGACTTCGCGCTCACGCGCACGACCGATGGCCGGATGCTCATCGTCTTCGTGCGCCGCCAAGTGTCACGCGAGCGTCACTACACGCTCAAGCCCGCCGACACGGGCATCCTCTGCGACCTCTTCGGATGCAGCCCGGGCTGCGGCAGCACGAGCGTCGCCACGTTGGTGTCCGCCGACCTCGTCGTCGCGGAGATCGACGCCGTGCGCCGCGAGGTCCGCGAGCTCCACGCGGTCGCGATGAAGCCGGGCGCCAGCGCGAACAGCGTCGAGGTCAAAGGCCTCACCGGGCTCGGCGGCGGGACGACCTACTCCGCGACCGCCTCACGCCTCTCGGTGAGCGAGCGCGACGGCTACCTGCACATCACGTTCAGCGGCGACGCGAGCGGCTTCCCCGCCGTAAGCACCTACCGCCTCGCGCCAGCCCGCTGAAGACCGTGCATGGCGCGCGACGTGGCCGTCCGACCGAGCGGCGTGCCACCCGCATCATCGGAATCGATCGACACACTCGTTGAAGGGGTACGTCCGTTCGCACTGCCTTGGTCAGTGCTTCGCGCTCGGAGGGATTAATCGACCTGGTTTGCATTTTGCGCATTCCGAGCGAGGTGCGGCGCGTTCTGCGAAGCGACGGCTGCGTTCGCGTGCGGTCTCGCGTGAGGATTCGCATGGTCCTGTTCGCGCGCTGCAGAGCGGCGCGAAAATTCCTCGGTCACGCGCTCGGCCTCGCGTGCGCAGGCGGGTGGATCGCGGGGGCGGATCGGTCGAGGATCTGGCGACGATCGCACGTGCATGCCATGAAACACGCGTGCCTCGTCACCACGTTCTTCGTCCCCTCGCCTTCACCTCTGTGCTCTCGCTGCTCGCCGTCGCTGCATGTGCGGACGAGTCCACGACCGAGAGCCAAAGCAGCGCTGGATCGAGCGGGGCGTCTTCCTCTTCGAACGGCGGCGCCTCGAGCGGCGACCCGCAGGGCAGCTCCGGATCGAGCGGCGGCGGTGGTGGCAGCGGCGAAGGCGGCGGAGCGCCGGTGCCTGGGCTTCACGCCGAGTATTTCAGCGCGTACCACGACAAGGTCGTGACGCAGGTCGAGCCCAACCTCGATCACGATTGGAAGGCCGCCGCGCCTGCGCCTGGCGTCGGCAAGGATCGCTTCTCGGCGCGATGGGTCGGCACGCTCACGCCTTCGCAGGCCGGCAAGACGACGATCGCGCTCTCGGCCGACGACGGCGTGCGGCTCTGGATCAACGACAAGCTCCTCATCAATGATTGGCATGCCCACTTCGTCGAGCGTCATGAGGCGTCCGTCGACCTCGTCGCGGGCGAGCCCGTGTCGATTCGCGTCGAGTACTTCGAGGCGGACCTCGACGCGTCGATCAAGCTGACGTGGTCGGTCGCGGGATCGCCGGAGGAGACCATCCCGGCGGCGTGCTTCACGACGACGAACCAGGCGAGCGGCCTCCCTGGACCCAAGCCGCCGATCGCGAACCCGGTCATCGGGTTCGACTGCCCGGATCCGGGCGTCCTCGCGCTGCCTGATCCCGATCCCGCGAAGAGCATGTTCTACGCGGTGTGCACCGGCGGCTCGTTTCCGATTCGATCTTCACGCGACCTCGTCACGTGGAGCGACGTGCAAGGCGCGAAGCTCCTCCCGAACGGCAAGCCAAGCTGGGCGGCGAACGGCGGCCGCGACTGGGCGCCGGAGATCCACAAAGCGGGGAACGAATTTCTCGCCTATTACACGAGCGTCAACGGCGCGAACGTGCTGTCGATCGGCATGGCCCACGCGCCGTCGCCGACCGGCCCGTGGACGGATCGCGGCTCGCCGCTCGTCGAGGATCCCGCAGGCGTGATCGACGCGACGTTCTTCGAAGACGATCCTCCCGCGAATGGAGGCGCCGCGCCGCGCTACCTCTTTTACAAGATCGACGGCAACGCCCACGGCGACCCGACGCCGATCTTCGTCCGCAGGCTCGCCGCCGATGGGCGATCGTTCGCGGCGGGCAGCACGCCCAAGCAGACGATCGTGAACAACGGCGCGACGTGGGAAGGAGGCGTCGTCGAGGCGCCGTGGGTCGTGAAGCGCAACGGGACCTATTACATGTTCTACAGCGGCAACGTGTACGACCACCGTTACCGCACCGGCGTCGCGCGCACGACGAACCTCGTGAACGGTCCGTGGGAGAAGAAGGGCGCGCCGATCCTCGCCAACAACGACGCGTGGGTGGGACCCGGTCACGGCTCCGTCGTCACCGTCAAGCCGGGCGTCGACTACTTCGTCTACCACGCATGGCAGAACGCAGGGAACGGCACGAACCTCGCGGCCAAGGGGCGCATGGTCCTCGTCGACCGCATCACATGGGGCGCCGACGGTTGGCCAAAGATCGGCGACGGCACGCCGACGAAGGGCCCGCAGCCCTGGCCCGGCGTGAACTGAAGGTTTAGCCCTTCTTCTTCGCTTCCTTCGCGAGTCGCTTCTTCATCGCGGTGAGCTCGCGCTGGACGTCCTTCTCGAGCTTCGCGCGCTGCCGCGCCGACTCACGGGCCTCGCGCGCCGATGTCTCGATCAGCGCCTTCGTGCGCGCCCTCGCCTCTTCGGCGCTCTTGGCCTCACGCGCCTCGTGCTCCGCGACCTCTTCGATCGCGGCGTCTGCGGCGCGCGCGCCGAGCGTAAAGCCGAAGCCGTGGACGATGGCGTGGAGCAGGCGACTCATCTCTTGCCGGGATACGCCGCGCCGGCTTCGATCTTCCCTCTCGCCGGGCGGAACGTCGGTTTTCGTCAGCGCACGACGACGACGAAGCGATGGGGCTCCTCGTCCTTCGACAGCGCTTCGCTCACGAGCTGAATGTCGAGCGACGCGACGGAGGTCGACGCGCCCGCGCCCTCGACGCGGACGAGCGTGAACCAGCCGCCAGGTCCCACGTCGAACGCGGCGCGAAGCACGCCGGTGCCTCCAGGACCGACGTCGGCCTTCGCGACGATGTCGCCGTGATCACGGAGCGTGCACGACTTGCCGTGCGCGGCGGCGCAGCGGAGCGCCGGGTCGTTCGCGTCGATGACGGGACGGCCGCTCGTGGGCTCGGTCGTCGAGAAGACGAGCGCGTACGTCCCAACGGGCGCGCTCTTCATCGCGACGTCGATGTTCCAGTGATGGTTGTCGCCTGGCGCGGCGGCGTGAATCAGCGCGTAGCCGGAGGTGTCCGTCGTCGCCTTCTCGCGGGTCGTCTCGGAGGGAGGCTGGCAGCCGGCGATCGCGGTGATCGAGCTCGCGACAAGCCCAACCAAACCCAGACAAACAAGAGAGGCACGCAGCACGACGACCACCCGTGCAACCGGGATGCCGGCGGGCGCATCGCGGGGAGACCCCGGAATTCTCGACGGATCGTGAGGCAGAGCCGCCCGTCGAGAGAGAACGTACGTTCTCGGTGGGCCGAGAACGGAGCGACGATGTCGTATTCAAAGAAATCGCCAGACTTACGACTGCCACTGGAATCCGACGAGCATCCGTCTTCTCAGCAGAGCCGAATCGCGAAGGACGACGGCATCTCGTTCACGCCGACCGCGACCGCGAGGGAGACGGCGACGAGCACGAGCATCGCGAAGACGAGGGATCGGCGCCGGCGCGCGAACGCGTCGTCGAACGCCTCGAGCGTCTCTTGGATCGATCCACGCACGAGCACCTCGTGCGTGTTCGTCGAGGACATCGTCCGGTACGTCGCGATCCCCGGCCTTCCCCACTGCTCGCGGCCAAGGCCGAGGTCCATTCCGAACGCAGTCGCCTCGTTCTCGCGCCCTTCGCGCCCTCCCGCGTCGTCCACTCCGTCGACGCTACGCTCGAGCCAATGCTGCTCCGTGCGGAGGAGGTGCTCGAGCGCCGTGCGCGCAAGACGATCCCGGCGCCACATCACCGCGATCAGGATCGCCGATGTGCAGGCCACGTGAACGGACAGGCCCATCTGTAGCCACGGACCAAACGCGACGTTGAAGCCCGCGCCCGCGATCGACGGCGCCGACAAGAGCAC